>NZ_JBIRZD010000012.1:10784-268787 GCF_044390505.1 Streptomyces sp. NPDC018947 | reverse complement strand
AGCAGGGGCAGCGGGTCGGAGGTGGTGACCAGCTCCCGCAGCGGGTGCCGGGCCAGCACCGCGTCCACCTCCGGCGTCAGCGCCGCCGCCAGCCGGGTGGCCACCGGCAGCGAGTCGTCGCGCAGCGCCTCCGCGGCCGCCAGCACCACGGCCCGCCCGGAGTCCTCCGGGACCCCCGCCGCGGCCCGCTCGTACAGCTCGGCCCCCTCCTCCAGCACCAGACCGGTGTCGATGCCCGCGGGCACCTTGATCCCGGCGTGGTGCTTCCAGGTGGCGACCGGATCGCTCCAGGCCTCGACCCGGTAGGTCCAGCGGCCCGGCGCGCCCGGGGTGACCTCGGCGCCCCAGCGGTCGGTGCCCGGGGCCAGCTCCCGCATCGGCGTCCACGGGCCCGGCCGGCCCTCCGGGTCCTTCAGCACGACGTTGGCGGCCACGGCGTCGTGCCCCTCGCGGAACACGGTCGCGGTGACCTCGAACGTCTCTCCCGCCACCGCCTTCGCCGGGCGCCTGCCGTACTCCACCACCGGGTGGACGTCCCGCACCGGGATACGCCCGATCTCCACGGCCGCGCTCATCCGTTCTCACCTCCGCCGTGCTCGAGGCCGGGTTCGCGCCCGGCCGGATGGGTCAAGCTGCGCCGGAGGGGGTCTTCCGCCCCGACGGGGAGAGCCGGTCCGCCACGGCCGGCGGGCCGCGCCGGGCCGCTCGGGCGGTACGGGGCCGCTCGCTCTGTTCCTGCAAATAGGTGATCAGGTTCGTCCGCAGATACCTTTCGGCGGCGTCCGCCGCCTCGCGCGCGCACCGCTTTCCCATGAGCACGCACAGGGTGTAGCCGGAGTCCTCGAACGTGGCCCGCACTCCCACGTCCGCGGGGGAGGCGAGCATCATCCGTTCCCAGGCGCGGTAACGCCGTAGCTGCCGGGCGACTTCTGTCTTCGCAGGAAGCAGCATGGCCGGTCACCTTCCGGGACGGTCCGGTACGGACGAGCTAGTTCTTCACACATGGTGCACGGGCCGTGACTCCCCGTCTTGTTGGATCTTCAACCGCTTTCTCCGCCCGGCGCGGGCCGCCGGCCGCTCGTGTTGCACGAATGGACTACTGCTTCCACGCTGGAGTGACTCAGAAGCGACCAGTGCTCACGCTTCGTGCACGGGGAGCCCGTCCCCCAAGGGGCGAGGAGAAGCGAGAGCTCTCGCGGTGAGGAGCCACGACGATGAAGACCGCAGTGCCCTGCTACTACCACCTCGACGTGGAAGTGAGCCCGGAACGGGTCGGACAGGTCAGGCGCATCCTGGCCGCTCACCTCAGGTTCTGGGACCTGGAGAACCTCGTCGAACCCGTCTGCTCCGGCGCCGAGATGCTGCTGCGGGCGATCGACGAGCACGCGAGCGACAAGCACACGTCGATCGAGATGTGGTGGAACCGCCAGCACCTCATCACGGCCGTAGGGGGCAACGACCACGCGCTCCGTCCCGACCAGGACCTGCGCACCTGTCTCCAGCACCTCGCCGCCAACAGCGACGGCTGGGGCTGCTGCGCCGCCGAGACGGGAGCGAAGGTCATCTGGTTCTCGCAGCGCGCCCGCGCCGGAGAACGCGTACCGCTGGTGCCCACGGCGCCGGAGCCGATCACCCAGGAGGGCCTGGAAGTGCCGCGCGAGATCATGCCGGTGGCCCGCGTGGCCGGCCCGGCCAGTACCACCCACGGCGTGCTGGAGGAGGCCCGGTGACCCGCGCCAGGCCGAACTGGAAGGGGTCGCCCGTGTGGAGCGGGCACCCCTACCCCCTGGGGGCCGCCTACGACGGACAGGGCACGAACTTCGCCCTGTTCAGCGAGGTCGCCGAACGCGTCGACCTCGTCCTCGTGGACGACGACGGCACCCACAGCACCGTCCCGCTGCCCGAGGTCGACGGCTTCGTCTGGCACTGCTACCTGCCCGGCGTCGGCCCGGGGCAGCGCTACGGCTACCGGGTCCACGGTCCGTGGGCCCCGGCCGTGGGCCACCGCTGCAACCCGGCGAAGCTCCTCCTCGACCCGTACACCCGGGCCGTCGACGGGATGGCGGACAACCACCCCTCCCTCTTCGAACGCGCCCAGGGCAGGCCGGACCCCGGCGACAGCGCCGGGCACACCATGCTCGGCGTGGTCACCGACCCGTTCTTCGACTGGGGCGACGACCGCCCGCCGCGGCGCCCCTACTCGGAGACCGTGATCTACGAGGCCCATGTCCGCGGCATCAGCCGCACCCACCCCGACGTGCCCGAGGAACTGCGCGGCACCTACGCGGGGCTCGCGCACCCGGCGGTCGTGGACCACCTGACCTCCCTGGGCGTGACCGCCGTCGAGCTGATGCCGGTGCACCAGTTCGTGCACGACGGCGTGCTCAAGGACAGGGGCCTGTCCAACTACTGGGGCTACAACACCATCGGCTTCTTCGCGCCCCACAACGGCTACGCCGCCCTCGGCACCCGCGGCCAGCAGGTCACCGAGTTCAAGGCGATGGTCAAGACCCTGCACGAGGCCGGCCTCGAGGTCATCCTCGACGTGGTCTACAACCACACCGCCGAGGGCAACGAGAAGGGCCCCACCCTGTCCTTCCGGGGCATCGACAACGCCTCGTACTACCGCCTGGTGGACGGCGACTGGCAGCACTACTACGACACCACCGGCACGGGCAACAGCCTGCTGATGCGGCACCCCTACGTGCTCCAGCTCATCATGGACTCGCTGCGGTACTGGGTCACCGAGATGCACGTCGACGGCTTCCGCTTCGACCTCGCGGCCACGCTGGCCCGGCAGTTCCACGAGGTGGACCGGCTCTCGGCGTTCTTCGACCTGATCCAGCAGGACCCCGTGATCAGCCGCGTCAAGCTGATCGCCGAGCCCTGGGACCTGGGCGAGGGCGGCTACCAGGTCGGCAACTTCCCGCAGCTCTGGTCGGAGTGGAACGGCAAGTACCGCGACGCCGTGCGGGACTTCTGGCGCGGAGAGGAGCACACGCTGGGCGAGTTCGCGTCCCGGCTGACCGGCTCCTCCGACCTGTACCAGCACAGCCGGCGCCGGCCGCGCGCCAGCGTCAACTTCGTCACCGCGCACGACGGATTCACGCTCCACGACCTCGTCGCGTACAACGACAAGCACAACGAGGCCAACGGCGAGGACAACCAGGACGGCGAGAGCCACAACCGGTCCTGGAACTGCGGGGCCGAGGGCAGGACGAAGGACCCGGCCGTCCTGGAGCTGCGCGGCCGCCAGCAGCGCAACTTCCTGGCCACGCTCCTGCTCTCGCAGGGCATCCCGATGCTCTGCCACGGCGACGAACTGGGCCGTACCCAGCGCGGCAACAACAACGCCTACTGCCAGGACAACGAGATCTCCTGGATCGACTGGCGGCTGGGCCGGGAGCAGCACGCCCTGCTGGACTTCGTCCGGCGCCTGATCGCGCTGCGCGCCGCCCACCCCGTCCTGCGCCGGCGCCGCTTCTTCCGCGGCGAGACGGCGACCAACGCCGACCAGCCGCTGCCCGACCTGGTGTGGCTGCTGCCGGACGCCCGGGAGATGTCCGACGACGACTGGCAGCGCTCCGACGCGCACGCCGTCGGCGTCTTCCTCAACGGCGACGCGATCGCCGAACCCGACTCCTGCGGCCGGCCCGTCGTGGACGACTCCTTCCTGCTGCTGTTCAACAGCCACTGGGAGCCGGCCGGCTTCCGGCTGCCCGGCGCCGCCTACGGCGAACGCTGGACGGCGCTGATCGACACGGCCGACCCGGAGGGCACCCCCGACGAGGCGGAGCACAAGGCGGGCACGACGCTCACCGTGGAGCCCCGCAGTCTGGTGCTGCTCTCCCGGCCGTCCCGCACCGGCCGGTGAGCCGTGGGATCAGGGATTCACGCGGCGCGCGGTCACCGTGAACTGCGCGCCGTCGGCGTCGCGGAGCACGGCCTCGTCGTCGCTCAGCGACAGCACGCTGCCGCCGTGCCGCTCGGCGGTGCGCGCGCAGTCCGCGACCTCGTCGACGGCGAAGTGCACCTGCCAGTGCGGCCGGATGGCCGGGTCGGGGGCCGCGCCCAGCGCGCCCGACTCGATGCGCGCGACCACGTCGCCGTGGCTGCGCAGCACCACCTCGTCGCCTTCGTACAGGACCTCGCAGCACCCGTCGGGTCCGGACGCCCAGTCGAAGATCTCGCCGTAGAAGATGGCGGCGTCGAAGGCGTCGCGCGTGTGCAGCCTGATGAAGGCGGGGCGCGAGGTGCGCCAGGTGTGCCAGTCCGCGAACAGCTCTCCCTCCCAGATGCCGAAGGTCGCGCCGTCCCGGTCGGCGAGCAGGGCCGCGCGGCCGGGCGGCAGGGAGATCGGGCCGACCGCGGCGGTGCCGCCGCGCTCCTGCGCCCGCGACACGGCCTCGTCGGCGCTGCGCACCGCGAAGTACGGGGTCCACGCCACCGCCATCTGCCACATCGCGGCGACGGCGGCGACGCCGGCGACCGGCACCCCGTCGGCCAGGGCGATGCGGAAGGGGTCGCCCAGCCGGGCGGGCCGCCACTGCCAGCCCAGGACGGCGGAGTAGAACTCCTCGGTGGCCTTGAGATCGCGGCTGGTCAGACTCACCCAGCACGGGGCGCCGTACACGGAGCCGGTGGAGAGGACACTCTCCGTACGGGCGGGGGAGGGCATGTCGTGGTTCATGGCAGTCGCGTCCTGGTCTCGTCCACCGGCAGCCACCGGTTCCACACCAGTGTCGGGCCGGAACGGCGGGGTGCGCCTGTCGAGTACCCCGGCGCCGGCGCCGAAACGGTGGCCCCGGCGGCCCGGTGGCGCAGGGGGTGACATGTGACGACGATGGAGGCGTCGGAGCGGTACCGCGTGGTGCGAGCGGCGGTGACACGCCGGATCCGGAGGTGACCATGACCACGGACGGGGGCCCGGACGAGATCTTCCGGCTGCAGGAGCAGGTCCGGCAGCTCAAGGAGGCGGTCGTCTCGCACGCCGTCGTCGACCAGGCGATCGGGATGGTCGTCGTGCTCGGCCGGATGACACCGGACGAGGGATGGATCGTCCTGAAGGAAGTTTCCCAGCATACGAACATCAAACTGCGCAGCATCGCGGAACTGATACTCATCTGGGGGCGCACAGGAGTGATGCCTCAGGAGATCAGGGCGGCCCTGGAGGAGGCCCTGGACCGGCACGGCCCGAGGCAGATACCCGACTCCGCCCCCCGGGGATGAGGAACCCGGCCCCGGCCGGGGTCAGCGGGCCTCCGCCAGGATCTCCTCGCGGATGCGGTCGAAGCAGCCGCTGAGCAGCCGGGAGACGTGCATCTGCGAGATGCCGAGCTGCTGGGCTATGCGGCTCTGCGTCATCCCGCCGAAGAAGCGCAGGTAGAGGATGGTGCGCTCGCGCTCGGGCAGCGCCTCAAGACAGGGCCGCACCGCCACCCGGTCGACGACCGTGTCGAAGGCCGGGTCCGGCCCGCCGAGCGCGTCGCCGAGGGCGTACCCGTCGGTGCCGGGCATCTCCGCCTCCAGGGAGAGGGCGGTGAAGCACTCCAGCGCCTCCATGCCGGTGCGGACCTCTGCCGTGGTCAGGTGCGCGTGCTCGGCGATCTCCTCGACCGTCGGGGCGCGCCCCGGTGTGGTCTGCGTCAGCTCCTTCATGGCGCGGCGCACCCGGTTGCGCAGGTCCTGGATGCGGCGCGGTACGTGCAGCGTCCACATGTGGTCGCGGAAGTGCCGTTTGATCTCGCCGGTCACGGTCGGCACGGCGTACGCCTCGAAGGCGTGGCCGCGTTCCGGGTCGTAGTGGTCGACGGCCTTGACCAGTCCGAGGGCCGCCACCTGGTAGAGGTCGTCCAGGCTCTCGCCGCGCCCGCGGAAGCGCACGGCGATCCGCTCGGCCATGGGCAGCCAGACCTGGATCAGCTCGTCCCGCAGGGCCTTGCGCTCCGGGCCGTCGGGCAGCGCGGCGAGCCGTTCGAACGCGGCGGCGGTGTCCGGCGCGTCGTCGTGCGGGTGGGGCTTGGTTCTGCTGGCGATACGCATGGTCTGCGCACCTCCCTCAGCAGGGGTGCCGGGTGGACGGAACACCGGGGTGCCGGGACCCGCGGACGTGCCTCCTGTCCGAAGCACTGACTGCGGCTTTCCCGATAGCACCGAATCCGAAACAGATCCTCATATAGAGGGACATTACGCCCTGACGGCGTCACGTGGTCACCCGAGCGGGCCGACCGGCCGGTGCGCAACGTGATGTGCGGCACGCCCGCCGTGATCGTCGGGGGCGTGCGCGGCGGATAGTTCCTGCGCAGCGCTTGATCACCGATCAAAGGGGCTGAAGCCCCTGGCCACAGCGCATTCCGCTCATTTGACAGTGCACTGAGGGCACGGATAGGAAGCAGCTTCGGGAAGTCGAGAGGTGCGCTGTGTACGAGCCGAACGTGGTCGGGGACTGGCAGGAGTACGACGAACATGCCGGTCTGCGGGTCCGCGTCCACCGTCTTGAGGCGGCCGAGCCGCCGCGTGGCCGCGACGACGCCGCCGAGGGGCTGACGTACTTCAGCGTCCGGGTGACGGTGGAGAACCGCGGTGCCCGGCCCTTCTGCGTCCATCTCGAGGACGGCCAGATCGACGTGCGGATCGGCCCCGACGGCGAGGGCGCCTTCCTCGACTGGCGCAACTCGCAGTTCGTCGAGGGGTTCGACGTCCACCCGCTGCGCCGCGCCACCGCCGTGCTGTACGCCGCCGGACCCGAGGCGAGCCTCGGACAGGTGGACGTCCAGGTGCAGTTGAGGGTGGACGAGGAGTGGGCCGGCCGGCGGCTGTGGACCGGCGGCCTCGGCCTGCACGAGGGGGTCACCGGACCCGCCGCGGGCGGCGGACGGGAGGGCGGCCTCGCCCACCAGGTGAGCAGCTTCCTGAGGGACCAGGCGGAGGAAGGCACCGCCTGACCGGCCGGGCGCGTGCGGCCCGCGGCGAGTTGACGCGCCGTGTCCCCTCGTGCGCGGGGCGGCAGGCGTCGCGTTCCGTAGGTCCGTACCGAGGGGGACCCGGTGCCCGGGCGCGGTCAACGGCCGCGAGTCCGAGGGCCCGTCCCTCCTCGCCGGACCAAGAGGGTGCCGTCGTACCGCCGGTGGAGGCGACGGCCGGGGCTCACACCAGGTCGTCGGGGATGTCGGCGGCCGACTCCTCGGGCGCCAGGTCCGGGCGGAGCCTGAGCCAGGACGGCTGGCGCAGCATCCCCTCCCGGGTGCGGGTGCTGTAGCGCACCTCGCCGACCAGCCGGGGGACGACCCAGCGCGCCCCCGGCAGCCGCGGTACGGGGTCGAAGGGGCACACGTCCGTGGCGGCGGCCCGCAGCAGCGCGGCCAGCTCGGTGCGCTCGGTCTCGCTCCAGCCGGTGCCGACCCCGCCGACGTAGCGCAGCCGGCCCGCGGCGCGCTGGCCGACCAGGACGGCGCCCGGCAGTCCGGTGAGCCGTCCCTTGCCGGGCAGCCAGCCGCCCACCACGACGTCCTCGCTGCGCATGTTGCGGATCTTGATCCAGGCGCGGGAGCGGACCCCCGGTTCGTACACCGAGTCCAGCCGCTTGCACACCAGGCCCTCCAGGCCGTGCTCGCGGGTGGCCCGCAGGGCCTGCTCGCCGTGGCCGACCAGCGCCGCCGGGGTGGACCAGGACGGTCCGTGGAGGTCCAGCTCCTCCAGGTGCCCGCGCCGGCGCGCGTAGGGCAGGCGGAGCAGGGACCGGGAGCCGAGGTGCAGGACGTCGAACAGCACCAGGTGCACCGGCACCGCCGCCGCCCGGTGCGCGGCCCGGCCGGGGGCGTGGGCGAGGCCCATCCGCGACTGCAGCAACTGGAAGTCGGCGCGGCCCTGTTCGTCCAGGGCCAGCACCTCGCCGTCCAGTACGGCGGGCGTGGTGCCGAGCGCGCCGGCCAGGGGCGCCAGCTCCGGATAGGCGGCCGTGATGTCCTGACCGGAGCGGGCGCGCAGCAGGACGCCGCCGTCGCCGGGCAGGTAGACCACCACCCGCTGGCCGTCCTGCTTGGTCTCGTAGGCCCAGCGCGCGTCCTGCGCGGCGGGCGGCAGGGTGCCGGAGGTGGCGAGCATGGGAGGGATCAGCGGCAGCTCCACGGCTCAGTTCTCGACGCGCCCGGGCGCCGTCACGCGCGTCGCCCGTCAGGTTCGCCCGAACGGCGCCGGTCCGCCCCGCCCGGGGACCGGCGCCGCCCGCGTCAGCGCGCCGGAGCCGCCTCCGGCTCGACGCCGTCGTCCGACGCGGCGAGCGCCTGCCCGGCGGCGGGGCGGTGGCGCGGGATGAAGGAGGCGATGACCAGGACTTCAGCACGTCGGCCACCTGGAGCCGGAAGTCGAAGTGCAGGGTGCGCGCGTCGTGGATCTGCACGACGAACCGGGGCCGCCCGCCCGCGGGCCCCTCGCCGGGCTCACCGCGCCCCGCCGGCTCGCCGGTCCGGCCGACGTCGCGCCTGCCGCGGTACTCGCGCAGGCCGTTCCCCTCGCGCACCCGCGGCTTCTTCCCCGGACCCGGCACCGACCGGCACCGGGTACCCCGGTCAGAACTCCTCGTGCGTCAGCGGGTCGCCGCCGATCCGCCGGGGCGCCCGGTCCGCCACGGCACGCATCTCGCCGGCGTCCAGCTCGAAGCCGAACACGTCGAGGTTGGCCCGCTGCCGCGCCGGGTCGGCGGACTTCGGGACGGGCACCGCGCCGAGCTGGACGTGCCAGCGCAACACCGCCTGCGCCGGCGTCACCCCGTGCGCCCCGGCGACCGCGGCGACGGCCGGATCGTCCAGCAGGTCGCTGCCCCGGCCGAGCGGGCTCCAGCTCTCGGTGCGGATGCCCTTGCGCTCGTGGAAGGCGCGCAGCTCGTCCTGGGGGAAGAGCGGGTGCAGCTCGATCTGGTTCACGGAGGGCAGGACGCCGGTCTCCTTCTCCAGCCGCTCGATGTGCTCCGCCGTGAAGTTCGAGACGCCGACGGAGCGCACGAGTCCGTCGTCGCGCAGCTTGACCATGGCCTTCCAGGAGCCGACGTACGCGTCCACGCGGGGCAGCGGCCAGTGGATCAGGTACAGGTCCACGTACTCCAGGCCCAGCCGGGCGCGGGACTCCTCGAACGAGGCGAGGGTCTGCTCGTAGCCGTGGTGCCGGCCGGGCAGCTTCGTGGTCACCACGATCTCCTCGCGGGGCACCCCGCTGCCGGCCACACCGCGGCCGACACCGGTCTCGTTGCGGTAGTTCGCCGCCGTGTCGATCAGGCGGTAGCCCGCCTCCAGGGCGGTGCGGACCGCCCGCTCGGCCTCGTCGTCCTTCATCGGCCAGGTGCCCAGACCCAGTGCGGGGAGCCGGGTGCCGTCGTTGAGCGTGTGCGCCGGGATGCTGATCACCGTGGGACCTTCCCTCGACCGTGCGCGGGCGTAGCGCCGCCCGTCCAGCGTCACCCACGGCGGGACCGGTGATCAACCGGACGGCGCGGGACGGGGTCCGCCACGAGCGGTGCCGGAGCCCGGACGGACGCCCCACCGGCCGACGGGGCGCTCGGGACGACGGGCAGGGCCACGGCGTCCGTCCCGCGCCGTGCGGGTCAGAACGTCCGGTCGAGCAGGTCGAGCAGCGCCTCCCAGTGCCGCTCGGTCGCCTTCGGGTCGTACGCGGCGGTGTCCGCCTGCGTGTAGCCGTGCCGGGCGCCCTCGTAGACCTCGCAGCGGTGCCGGACGCCGGCCTCGGTCAGGGCCGCCGCGAGGCGCTCCTGCTGCTCGGCGGGCAGGGACTCGTCCTGGTCCGCGTGGGCGAAGTACAGCTCGGCGCGGACCTGCCCGGCGACGCGGTGGGGGCTGTCCGGGGCCTCGGTCGCCAGATGCGCGCCGTGGAACCCGGCCGCTGCGGCGACGCGGTCCGGGTAGGTGCCGGCGGTGCGCAGGGCGATCCCGGCGCCGAGGCAGTAGCCGGTCAGCGCGACGGGACCGCCGGCCGCCGCCGGGCACGTCGCCAGCCACCGCAGGTAGGCGTCCGCGTCCCGCATCGCCCGCTCGGGCGTGAGCGCGTGGAAGGCCGGACCGAGACGCTGGAACAGCTCCGGCCGCACCTTCGGGTCGATGAACTCGGGCAGTTCCACCACCGGGGCGCGCCCGTTGCGGTGGAAGAGGTTCGGCACCAGGACGGTGTACCCGGCACCGGCCAGCCGGTCGGCCATCGCCCTCAGCCGCGGGCGCAGCCCGAACGCGTCCATGAAGAACAGGACCGCCGGATACGGGCCCCCGTCGGCGGGGTGCGTCAGATAGGCGTCGGCGACGCCGTCGGCGGTGGGGATGTCGACGGCGGTTCCCTGGACGGCGGTCACGGCGGGCCTGCCTCTCGGTCGGGGTCGGGGACGACCCGCCGGCCGCGCCGGCGGATCACGGTCATCGTGGCACGCCCGGCCCGCGGGCTGTTTTGGCCCCCCTCCCGCGGCCGCTACTCGAAGCGGCCGGTGTCGCCCGCGCCCCGGCGCACGATCTCCGCCTCCCCGCCGGAGAAGTCGACCACCGTCGTCGGCTCGGTGCCGCAGTCCCCGGAGTCGATCACGGCGTCCACCACGTGGTCGAGCCGGTCCTTGATCTCCCAGCCCTGCGTCAGCGGCTCCTCCTCGTCGGGCAGCAGCAGGGTGCTGGACAGCAGCGGCTCACCCAGCTCGGCCAGCAGGGCCTGGGTGACGACGTGGTCGGGGATGCGCACGCCGACGGTCTTCTTCTTCGGGTGCTGGAGCACGCGGGGCACCTCCCGCGTCGCGGGCAGGATGAAGGTGTAGCTGCCGGGCGTCGATGCCTTGATCGCCCGGAACACGTCGTTGTCGATCTGCACGAACTGGCCGAGCTGCGCGAAGTCCTGGCACACCAGGGTGAAGTGGTGCCGGTGGTCCAGGTGCCGGATCGAGCGGATGCGGTCGATCCCGTCGCGGCTGCCCAGCCGGCAGCCCAGCGCGTAGCAGGAGTCCGTCGGGTACGCGATGAGCGCGCCCGCGCGGACGCTGTCGGCGACCTGGGCGATGCTGCGGGGCTGGGGGTTGTCGGGGTGCACGTCGAAGTACTTCGCCATTCACCGAGCTTATGCCGCCCACGCCCGTGCGACGGACGAACCCGGTGGATGCCGCGGCCGCGCCTTCGCCGCACCCGCGCCGGCCAGGTGCGCCGCCCGCGGGCCCCGCGCCGCGCACGAACCATGAGGTAACGTCCCTGACCTGGGCCGAAGGCAGGCGAGGACGAGGAGAAGGCCGACGTGGCGGGCCGAGAGGACGGGACACGGCAACGGGACGCGGGCACGGGCGGGCACGCGGGATGGGCACAGGAACTCCTCGACCACCTGCGGCCGGCCGGACGCGACGTACGCAGGGTCGTGACCTGGCTCGCGGGAGCCGTGGACGCGGAGGTCGGCCTCCGGGGCGGTGACGGCGGCCTCCTGGCCGGCACCGGCATCCCCCTCGACGAGGACCTCGTCGCGGACATCACCGCCGGCCGCATCGCCTCCGCCGCGCTGGAGGACGGGGGCTGCCATCTTCGCCTGGTCCGTGTCGAGCGGGTGCGCCCGGCCCCGGCCGCCGTCCTCGCGGTGGCCCGCGCCGCCCCGTTCGACCGGCGGGCCGCCGACATCGTCACGCACACCGCCCAGGTCGTGGAACTCCTGCTCGCGGGGGACGAGTCCACGGCCGCCGGGCACCGGCTGCGCCGGGCGACCTCCGATCTGCGCCTGGCCATCCTCCAGTTGCTCATGGTCGAGGACACCGTCTCCGCGCGCCGCGTCGCCGCGGGCCTGTGGCCGGGCCTCCTCGACACCGACACCGCCTGCGTCTACGTCGTCGAGAGCAGCCCGGAGGAACGCGACCGCCTCGCCGAGGAGTGCCTGTCGGCGACGGGCGAACGCGCGCTTGTGGTGCGCTGCCCGGCCGTCGACGGGCACGTCATCGTCCTGACGCCCCGCGACGCGACCGGCGACGTGCTGCGGTCGCTCGTCGCCCGGTTCCCCGGCGTCTTCCTCGGCGGCAGCGCCCAGCAGAGCCTGGCCCGCACCGCCACCGCCTACGGTCAGGCCGTGAGCGCGCTGGCCGTGGCCCGGTTCCGTCCCGAGAAGGCGGCCGTGTACGCCGAACGCACCCGGCCCGAACGCCTGATGGACCCGGCCGTGCTGCGGGGCTGGACGGCCGGTGTCCTGCGCCCCCTCGACGCCCTGCCGCACCACACCCGCGCCGAACTCCTCGCCACCACCCGGCTCGGCCTGGAGTTCACCGCCGTCAACACCGCCAAGGTCCTCGGCGTCAGCCGCAACACCGTCCGTGCCCGCATGGACCGCGTCGAGGGGCTGCTGGGCACCGACTTCAGCGACCTGACGGTGCGCGCCACCGTCCACCTCGCCCTGAACGCCGAGGCGGCCCTCTCCGCGGACCCCGGCGGGCACACGGGCGAAGCGAGCCCCGCCCCCCTCACCGCACTGCTGGCGGGCCCCGCGATGCGCACCTGGGCCCGCGAGCTGCTCGGCCGGCTGGATCCGGACACCCGCGACCTGCGGCGCACGCTGCGCACCTGGATCGCCGTCGGAGGCAACGCGGAACGGGCCGCCCGCCGGCTCGGCGTCCACGCCCAGACGGTGCGCGAGCATGTCCGCAGCTCGGAGCCGGTCCTCGAGCGCGAACTGCTCGCCGCCGGCAGTGATCTGTACGAGGTGGTGCTGGCCCATCTGGCGGTGGGGGAGCTCGACCAGCCGCGCCTGCACGGGACGAAACCGGGCCATCCGGACTCACCTGTGCACGAGTGAGTCCGGACGGCCCGGCAGCGGGCACCGGCACGGTTCACAACGGCCGAGCCGGGCACGTAGGTTCGACGAGCCGCGGGGGCACGACCGGAACGGGGGACCGGTCGCGCCCCCTACGGCCGTTCCACGCCGGCCGGGCGGCGGATCAGCCGTGCGGCAGGATCACCGCACGCCCGCTCACCCGGCCCGCGTGCAGCCGCTCGTAGGCGAGCGGGGCGTCGTCCAGGGAGTACGTCTCGGTGTGCACCGACACGGCACCCGAACGGGCGAGGTCCAGCACCTCGATCAGCTCGCCGCGGCTGCCCCAGTAGGGGGCGGTGACGGACACCTCGAAGGGCAGCGTCCCGAAGCCGACGGGCAGCGAGCCGCCGCCGATGCCGACCAGCGTGACATCGCCCTCGACGGCCGCGACGGCGCCCGCCGTGCGCACCGTCGGGGCCACGCCGACGAAGTCGAACACGGCCTCGGCGCCCCGCCCGCCGGTGAGTTCGCGCACCGCCTCGGCGGCCTCGGCGTCGGACAGCACCGCCTCGTGCGCGCCGACCTCGCGGGCCAGGCGCAGCTTCTCCTCGCTGACGTCCAGGGCGACGACCCGGGCGGACGTCAGGGCGCGCAGGAGCTGGATGGCGACGTGGCCGAGGCCGCCGGTGCCGATGACCACCGCCGTCGAGCCGGGCACCAGCTTGGGCAGTGACCGCTTGATCGCGTGGTACGGCGTCAGCCCGGCGTCGGTCAGCGGCACCGCGGCGACCGGGTCCAGCCCGCCCAGCGGGACCAGGTGCCGCGGGTCGTCGACGAGCAGGTACTCGGCCATCGAACCGGGGCGGCCGAGGCCCGGCGGGCGGATGCCCAGTTCGTCGGCGCGCAGGCAGTAGTTCTCCTTGCCCTGCGCGCACTTGGCGCAGGTCCCGCAGCCCCAGGGGCCGTACACGGCGACCGCGTCGCCCTCCGCGAGGCCCGTCACCCCGGCGCCGAGCGCGGCGACCGTGCCGACGCCCTCGTGGCCCAGGGTGAGCGGGAGCTCGTAGGGGAAGCCCTCGGCGGGCCAGCTCATCACCGCGATGTCGGAGTGGCAGACCCCGGCGGCCGTGACCTTCAGCAGCACCTGGCCGGGGCCGGGCTCCGGGTCGGGGACGGTGACCACCTCGGGCGGGGCGCCGATGGTGCGGTATTGCAGTGCCTTCATGACCGGACTCCTTTGTTCCGTCCCCCCGTGACTCACCAGTGGGTGGCTGAGGATCAGACGGCGGTGTAGGCGCCGTCGACCAGGTGGTAGCTGCCGGCGACGAAGGATGCCCGGTCCGACAGCAGGAAGGCGATCAGCTCGGCGACCTCCTCGGCGCGACCGAGGCGGCCGGCCGGGTGCAGGGCGACCAGGCCCCGGTAGGCGGCCTCGTCCATGGACTTCAGCAGCGGGGTGTCGATGAAGCCGGGGCCGACCGCGTTGACGCGGATGCCCTTGGCGGCGTACTCGGCGGCCGCGGTCTTGGTCAGCCCGACCACCCCGTGCTTGGCGGCGACGTAGGCGGGCGAACCGGCGAAGGCGACCGAGCCGAGGATGGAGGCGACGTTCACGATGGCACCGCCCTTGCCGGCGGCCTCCATGGCGGGCAGTTCGTAGCGCATCGAGTAGAAGACGCCGTCGAGGTTGGTGCGCACGACGCGCTGGTAGGCCTCCACGTCGTACTCGCCGGTCGGGGCGCTCGGGCCGCCGATGCCGGCGTTGTTCACGGCGAGGTCCAGGCCGCCGAAGGTGTCGACGGTGAAGCGGACGGCGGCCTCGACGGACTCCGGGCGGGTCACGTCCAGTTCGACGGCCGCGGCGCGGATGCCCTCGGCCACGAGAGCGGCGGCGGCCTTCTCGGCGCCCTCGGCGTTGTGGTCGGCGATGACGACGTTCGCCCCGGCGGCGCCCAGGCGGCGGGCGGTGGCCAGGCCGATGCCGGAGGCGGCGCCGGTGACGAGGGCGGTGCGGCCGGAGAACTCGGCCGGGTCGGTCGCGGCGGGGGTGGTGCCGGTGGTGCTCATGCTGTTCTCACTCTTCGGTGGTGCTGTCGGGGGCCGCGGCCGCGGCCTCCGCTGTCAGGGCGTCGTAGGCCCG
The DNA here is from genome assembly GCF_044390505.1 of Streptomyces sp. NPDC018947. Classification (NCBI taxonomy): domain Bacteria; kingdom Bacillati; phylum Actinomycetota; class Actinomycetes; order Kitasatosporales; family Streptomycetaceae; genus Streptomyces; species Streptomyces sp. NPDC018947. Next base: position 253,894 of record NZ_JBIRZD010000012.1, on the reverse strand, counting down.
CTCCACGAGGGCGGCGAGGTCTGCGGCTCCCGGGTCCTCCCCGGCGTCGCGCGCCCACAGGCGCAGGGCGGCGACGAGGGTCCCGGCGGCGGCGTCGACGATCGCGGCCGGGCGCACGTCCCGGGCGTCGTCGGTGCCGAGCCGGTCGGCGACGATCCGGACCGACTCCTCCTGGGCGTCGACGCGGATGCGCTGGTAGGCGGCGAACAGGGCGGGCTCGCTGTCCACCAGGGACAGCAGCCGGCGCATCCGCGGACGCACGTGCCAGGCGGGGTCGTCCCGGTCGGCCAGCCAGTCGCGCACCGCCCTGCGGTAGGCGAGCAGGGGCGGCTCGCCGGCCGGACGGCGGCGCAGCAGCGCGTTGATGCGGTCGCCGTCACGGCGGACGAAGTCGAGAGCGGCGTCCTCCTTGCCGGCGAAGTGCCGGCTGAACGTGCGGCGCGTGACGTCCGCCCGCTCGGCGATGGCCTCCACCGTGGTCGCCGCCGGCCCGTGCTCCAGGATCAGGTCGCAGGCGGCGGTGGCCAGCGCGTCGCGGGTCTGCCGCGCCTTGCGCTGCCGCCGGTCCTCGGTGGGGGGCTTCGCTGCCGTCATGCCGCCGAGCGTACACCCGGAAATGTCCCAGTGGGACATCTGGCCCGGTGGGACATCTTCGGGGCTGGCGCCGGCCGTTCCGGGCCGTGTGCCCCGGGTGCGTACGGGTACCCGGGCCCGGACCGCGGAACGAACCCGACGGAGGGAGGCCCCCATGACCGGCGGCACGGAGACCGGCGGCGTGACCGGCACGCAGGACAAGGACTACAACCTGATCTGGTACGTCGAGTCGTGCCTGAACAACGCGCTGCGTCTGGAGACGTACATCCAGGACGCGGAGCGCACCAAGGACAACGAGGTCGCGGAGCTGTTCCGCAAGGCGCAGGCGGACAGCCGCAAGGGCGCCGAACTGGGCAAGGAACTGCTGCGCTCGCGGCTCGACGGCGGCTGACGGCGCGACCGCCGCGCCGAGGGCCCGGACACCGCCACCACCCGGTGTCCGGGCCCTCGCCGTGCCGCGGCGGCCGGGCCCCTCGCCCTGACGCACCGGCCCGCACGACACAGGCCCCGAACCTGCCCAGACTGGGGTGTGACGGACACCGTGCGCCCGGGTACCCGGGCCGCCCATGTGCGCGGCCGACGGCCGCCTCGCAGCTCAGGGCCGCGTCCGACGGCGGCCACGAGTCGAAGGAGCCCACGAGAGATGACGGACGTATCGAGCCAGGGACCGGCCCCCGGCGACGACCGGAAGGTGCTCACCAACCGGCAGGGACACCCCGTCTACGACAACCAGAACCAGCGCACGGTCGGCGCACGCGGCCCCGCCACGCTGGAGAACTACCAGTTCCTGGAGAAGATCAGCCACTTCGACCGGGAACGCATCCCCGAACGCGTCGTGCACGCCCGGGGGGTGACGGCGTACGGGTACTTCGAGGCGTACGGCGCCTGGGGCGACGAGCCCATCGACCGCTACACGCGGGCCAGGCTGTTCCAGGAGCGGGGCAAGCGCACGGACCTGGCGGTGCGGTTCTCCACGGTCATCGGCGGGCGCGACTCCGCCGAGACGGCCCGCGACCCCCGCGGCTTCGCCGTCAAGTTCTACACCGAGGACGGCAACTGGGACCTCGTCGGCAACAACCTGGGCGTCTTCTTCATCCGGGACGCGATCAAGTTCCCGGACGTCATCCACGCCCTCAAGCCGGACCCGGTGACCTTCGAGCAGCAGCCGCGGCGCATCTTCGACTTCATGTCGCAGACGCCGGAGAGCATGCACATGCTGGTCAACCTGTTCAGCCCGCGCGGCATCCCGGCGGACTACCGCCACCAGCAGGGCTTCGGCGTCAACACGTACAAGTGGGTCAACGCGGCGGGCGAGACCAAGCTCGTCAAGTACCACTGGATGCCCAAGCAGGGCGTGCGCAGCATGACCGAGGAGGACGCCGCCAACGTCCAGGCGCACAGCCTCGGCCACGCCACCAAGGACCTCTACGACGCGGTGACCCGCGGTGAGTACCCCGAGTGGGAACTGCTCGTCCAGATGATGGACGACCACGACCACCCGGAACTGGACTTCGACCCGCTCGACGACACCAAGACCTGGCCCGAGCAGGACTTCCCGCCCAAGCCGGTCGGCCGGATGGTGCTCGACCGGATGCCGGATAACTTCTTCGCGGAGAACGAGCAGATCTCCTTCGGCACCGGTGTCCTCGTCGACGGCCTGGACTTCTCCGACGACAAGATGCTGGTCGGCCGCACCTTCTCCTACAGCGACACCCAGCGCTACCGGGTCGGCCCGAACTACCTCCAGCTTCCCGTCAACCAGCCCAAGAACGCGCAGGTCCGCACCAACCAGCGCGACGGCCTGATGGCGTACGACCAGGACGGCGGCGGCGACAACCCCCTCGTCAACTACGAGCCGTCGATCATGGGCGGTCTGCGCGAGGCGCAGTACCCGACCCATGACGAGCAGGGACCGGAGATCCACGGCCGGCTCACCCGCAAGCGCATCCCGCGCGCCAACGACTACCAGCAGGCCGGGCAGCGCTACCTGCTGATGGAGCAGTGGGAGCGCGACGACCTGGTGGCGAACTTCGTCAACCTGCTCTCCCAGTGCGACCGGCCGGTGCAGGAGCGCATGGTGTGGCACTTCCTGCTGGTCGAGAACGACCTCGGCCTGCGGGTCGGCGAGGGCATCGGGATCAGCCCCCAGGACGTGTCGCACCTGGAGCCCCTGGCGAGCCAGGACCTCACCGACGAGGACCGCGAGCGCCTGGCCAACCTCGGCAAGAACCCGCCGCGCGACGTGGAGGGCCTGACCATGACCCACTGCGTCCCCGACGAGCGGCACGTCGTCACGCGCTGACGCTCACCCCGCGGACCGCAGCGCCGCCCGGGCCGCCGCCACGGCCCGCTCGGCGTAGCCGCGTCCGAACAGCACGGCGTGCACCAGCAGCGGGAAGAGCTGGTGCACGCCGACGCGTCCGGCCCAGCCGTCGGCGAGCGGAGCGGCCTCCTGGTAGGCGTCCACGATCCGCTCCAGGTGCGGGCAGCCGAACAGGCGCAGCATGGCCAGGTCGGTCTCGCGGTGGCCGCCGTGCGCGGCGGGGTCGATCAGCCGGACGTGCCCGTCGGCGCCCCACAGCACGTTGCCGTTCCACAGGTCGCCGTGGAGCCGGGCCGGCGGCTCCGCGGGACCGGCCAGTCGGGGCAGCCGCGCGCACACCAGCTCGATGTCGGCCGCCTCGGCGGAGCGGAGGGTCCCCGCGTCGACCGCGCGTCGCAGATACGGCAGCACCCGGTGCTCGGCGTACCAGCCCGGCCACGTGTCCCCGGGGACGTTGCGCATCGGGGCGAGCCCGATGTACGCCTCCCGGGGCCCGCCCGGCGGCGGGGCCCCGAACGCGGGCGCCCCGGCGGCGTGCAGGGCGGCCAGATCCCGGCCGAAGGCGGCGGCGGCCCCGGCGCCCGGCGGTCCCTGCTCCACCCGGTCGGTGACGAGCCACTCCGCGTCGTCGCCGTGCACCGCGGGGACCCGGACCGCGCCCGCGCCGGCCAGCCAGCGCAGCCCCGCCGCCTCGGCCCGCGCGGCACCGGCGCCCTCGCCGCGCTTGACCATCACCGTGCGCCCGTCGTCGAGGGCGACCTCGGCGAGCGTCCCGGAGAGCCGGCGCCCACCGGTTGCCGACCGGCCGGTGAACCGGGCCGCGGCGGCCGAGGGCGAGGGTGCGGAAGGCATGGTGGTCACCCTACGGCCGCACCGCCGACCCGGTGAAAAACGCTTGCCCGGTCGATCGAACGCCCCGGTGGCGGGGGACCAGTGGGACTATGACCAGTTCAGCTTTTCATCGCACCATCGTCCTGCCCGCTCCCGTGTGCGAGCAGGCCGCACTCCATCTCGAACAGGCGGTCAAGAAGTCCATCGACGGCGCCGCGACCCCCTGGCGGGCCTTCCGCGGGGCCGACGGGGACGACTTCGCGTTCTCCGTCCCCGTGGTCGAGCAGGCCGCCGGCTGCCTGCTGGTGCTGGCGGCCGAGAGCGCCCAGAGCCTGCGCCCCTCCGCGCTGCGCGCGCTGATCACCGTGGCCCTGCATCTGCGGGACGCCGCCGAGGCCGTACGCCGCCCGGCCCTCGCCGGTCCCGTCTGGTGAGCGCCGGGGCGGCCGGTGTCACGCCCCCATGAGGCGCAGCATGATCCACAGGGCCACGGTCGAGGCGGCGAGCGTGGCGGGCACGGTGAGCAGACCGAGGCGGGTGAACCGGCCGAGCTCCGCCTCGACGCCGTGCCGGTGCAGGACGCGCCGCCACAGCAGCGTCGCCAGCGAACCGACGTAGGTCAGGTTGGGACCCAGGTTCACGCCGATCAGCACGGCGAGGACGGGGCCCGGTCCGGCGGGCGCGGTCAGCGGCAGCAGCGCCAGGACGGCCGGCAGGTTGTTGATGACGTTGGCCAGCACCGCGGCCACCACCGCCACGCCGAGCAGGGCCGCCAGCGACGGGCCCTCGGGCAGCAGACGGGCGAGCCCCGTGGCCAGGCCGCTGGACACCACGCCCTGCACCACGACGCCGAGGGCCAGCACGAACAGGCAGAACTGCGGGGCGGCGGCGCCCACCAGCTCCCGGGGTGCGACGTGGCGCCGGGACAGCGCCCGCAGGCCGAGCACGACGACCCCGGCCAGCGCCGCCCACGCCGGCGCCAGCCCCGCCAGGGAGGTCACGGCGAACCCGGCGAGCGTCAGGCCCAGGACGACGAGCGTGAAGCGGGGCACGGCGGGACCCGCGTCGGGAGCGTCCGGCGCCCCGACGCCACCGGGTGCCGGGGCCGCGGCGGGGACGAGCGCCGGTGCGGGCCCGGTCACGGGCGCGGCCAGGTCGGCGCGGAAGAAGCGGCGGAACACGACGTACTCGACGGCGATCGCGGCCAGCCAGGGCAACGCCATCAGCGCCGCGAACCGGGTGAAGGTCAGGCCGCTGGCCGTGAACGCCAGCAGGTTCGTCAGGTTGGAGACCGGCAGCAGCAGCGAGGCCGAGTTCGCCAGATGCGCCGTGGCGTACACGTGCGGGCGGGCCCGGGCTCCGGAGCGGGCCGCGGTGGCGAGGACGACGGGGGTGAGCAGGACGACGGTGGCGTCCAGACTGAGCACGGCGGTGACCACGCAGGCCACCGCGAACACGCCCGCCAGCAGCCTGCGCGGACTGTCACCGCACCGGCGGGCCACCGCGGCGCCGGCGGCCTCGAACAGGCCCTCCTTCGCGCACAGGTGGGCCAGCATCAGCACCAGGGCGAGGAAGCCGACGACCGGCAGCAGCGTACGGGTCTGCTCCCAGGCCTCGTGCGGCGTGACCGTGCCCAGCAGCACGGCCAACGCGGCGGCGGGCACGGCGGCCACCGCCTCCGGCAGGCCCCGGGGGCGCAGCAGGGCGAAGGCCAGCACGCCCAGCAGCAGGGCGACCGACACGGCCTCGGGGACGAGGGCGGTACTCAGGGGGTTCTCCTCCACACCAGAAGCCGGGCGGGCACCCGGTGAACGGCGCGTTCAGGATGACACCTCCGGCGGGGTGCACCCGGCGCGGCCCCGACGGACCGGCTCCGGATGTGGCCGAGGCCACGTTCCGGACGGGACCGGGGCCATGGTCCGCCGGGTGCGCCGCCCGCTACCGTTTCCGCGGGGCTCCCGTCGCACGACGCCATGGCCACGGCCAAAGCCCCAGTCCCCCCGACGAGCAGTACGGACGGTCCGGCAGTGCAGGCAGATCTCTCCCCGGTGATCGCGGCGACCACCCAGTGGCTCACGTGCGCCTATCCGGCGTCCGGCGGCGCGCTGGCCTCCGCCCTGTGCGAGGTGCAGGCGCGGCAGGCCGTGACGGTCGCGGCCCGGCTGCGCTACCCCACGGCGATGGACGCCGCCCTGATGACCATGTCCGGCCCCGGCGGCTCCGCCCGGCTCGACTGGATCACCGGCGTGGACGGCACTCCGGCCGCCGACCTGGACGGGTACGCCTGGCGGACCTGGGTGGACGAGGTGGTGACGAGCTGGGCCGCCTGCCTGCTCACCGACCCCGAGCTGGCCGATCTCGCCGTCGCGGCACTCGGCGGGGCGGCCGCCGCCGGGACACCGGTCGAGTTCCGCCGCCTGCTCGCCCCCGACGACCGCGACCGCGCGGCGGCAGCGCTCCTGCGCCACCCCGACCTGCTCGCCTCCGTCGCGGAACTCCACCTGGACGAACTGATCGACCGGCTGAAGCCGGGCTCGGCACTGGTCGCCTGACCGGACCACGCGGGGACACGCCCCCCGGCGGGCGGGGCCCGGGCCGTCGCTTCTCCGGCCGAGGGCGGTCTCGCCCTCCCCGGCCGGTCAGGCTCACGCCCCCCGTGGCGCCCCGCCGGTCAGGCTCACGTCCCCTGCGCCGCCCCGGCCGGTCAGGCTCACGCCGCCGCTTGCAGGGCCGTGCGGTCGGGCAGGTCCTCGTCCGGGGTGCGTACCACCACCGGTGCCGTGGTCCGGCGGCCGTGCAGGAGCCGGCCCGTGCCGATGGCGCCCGCGATGACCAGGCCGCCGACGATCAGCGCGCCGCGCGGCCCGGCCAGTTCCATCAGCAGGCCCAGCGCGGGCGGCCCCCCGAGGCTCCACACCGTGCCGATGCTGCCCCACACCCCGAGCACGCGGCCCCGCATGTGGGCGGGCGGGTCCGTCTGCAGGACCGCCGTGCCCGCCGTGTCGGAGACGGACTCGACCACCGCCATGGGCAGCACCATGACCAGCAGGACGGCCAGCGACGGCGACATCCCCGCCACCACCTGGAGCAGACCGCCCGCCGCCGCCAGCGCGCCCACCACCCGCACCGAGGGGCGGCGCAGCCGGGCGCCCAGCAGCGCGCCGACGATGCCGCCGACGGCGAGGACGGTGGAGACGGTGCCGAACGAACCCGCACCGCCCGCGAGCGGACCGGTGACGAGCACGGCCAGGGTGAGCTGGTAGTTGCGTCCGAAGACGGCGCTGACCCCCGTGACACCGGCCAGCGCGAGCAGCCGGGGGCGGCGCGCGAAGAACGCCAGGCCCTCCCGCACGCTCATGCCGCCGTCCGCGGCGCGCCGGCCCCGCTTCCCGCGTACCGCGGCACCGGCCGCCCGGACCGCGCCGCGGGCGGGCCGCAGGAAGGGGATCACCGAGGCCACGAACAGGAACGACAGGCCGTTCGCGGCGTACGCGGCGGCCGTACCGAGGAAACCGACCGTCACACCGGCCAGCGCGGCGCCCGTGAGGCGGCCCGCCTGGTGCACCAGCGCGCCCACGCCGATGGCGGACGGCACGTCCTCCGGCGGGACCAGGTCGTTGCCCAGCAGGGAGCACGCCGGGCCGTCGACGGTGGCGACGACGCCGGTGACGGCGGCCAGCACCATCAGCGTGGGCACGTCCAGCCGGTCCAGCGCCACCAGGGCCGCCGTCACGAAGGCCACCGTGCCGAGCAGCGCCTGACTGACCGCGGCGGTCAGCCTCCGCGGCCAGCGGTCGACGGCCGCGCCGCCGAACACGCTGATCAGCAGCGCGGGCGCGGCCTGCACCGACATCGACAGACCCGTCGTGGCCGCGGACCCGGTGATCTGCAGGACCAGCAGGTTCTGCACCGTGAGCTGCATCCACGTACCGGCGTTCGACACGAAGTTCGCCACGGACCACCAGCGCATGCTGCGGTAGCGCAGGGAACGCCACGGCGAGCGGGACGCGGACACGGGAGGCGGCGCGGGGGCCGGCAGGGCTGGGGCGGGAGAAGAAGACACAGTGCGCCACTCGAAGGCGAGTCGGAGGACCCGGAAGGGACAGGGAGACGGAGCAGGACGCCGGCTGCGCTGCGCGGCCACTGCGATGAGCCGGGATTCGGCGCCGACCATCGTGGCAGAAGGGACGGCCGAGTCGTCGCCGCCCGGCCGGTCCGCGCCGGGCACCGGGAAGCCAACCACCGCACCGAGTCGGCCACTTCGCCGCCCGAGTGTGGTTGATCACAGGCCCCGGACCGGCGGCCCGGAGCGCCGGTGTCCGTGACGGCCGCCACAGCCGCCGATGCCGTTCTCCCGCACGCCGCCGGGCTCGGGGGACGGCCGCAGCAGGCGTCGGAGAGTGAAAGCGACCCCGTGGGGCACTCGGGCCACGCTCGTCACGCGTCCTGCCGGCGCGGCGGAGGAAGGAAGGTCGTCCTCATGATGCCGATGGCGGCGTTCACCGGCCCGGACGGGGCCCGCGTGCCCTGGGGCCGCGTCCTGGTGACCGGCGGCGCCGGGTTCCTGGGCTCCCCCCTGTGCACCCCGGCTGCTGGATTCGGGAGCCGAAGTCGACTGCCTGGACGACCTCTCCACCGGGCGGGCCGAGAAGGTGGCCCCTCTGGCCGGCCGCCCCGGCTTCCGCTTCCTGGAGGGCGACATCGCCGAGCCCGCCCGCGCGCGGGCCCTGACCGGCCCCTACGACCTGGTCCTGCACCTGGCCGGCCCGCAGTGCACCGCCGCCTGGCCCGACCGGCCCGTGGAACTGCTCGAGGCGGGCAGCCTCGGCACCCGTGCCGCGCTGGCCGTCGCGAAGCGGGACGGCGCGCGGTTCCTCCTCGCCTCCTCCCCGCCGGTCCGCCCCGGAGTCCCGTACCGCGAGGACCCCGGCCCCGGCAGCGACCCGGTCGGCCCGCACGGCACCTGCGCCGAGGCCGTCCGGTTCGCCGAGGCCCTGACCGCCGCCCACGCGGCGGCCCACGGTCTGGACGCGGGGATCGTGCGGCTGTTCGGCGGATACGGGCCGGGGATGCGGACCGGCGACGGCACACCGCCGGCCGCGTTCATCGAGCAGGCACTCGCCGGGCAGCCCGTCACCGTCGCCGGGGACGGCGGCTACCGGCACCCCCTGTGCTACGTCGACGACATGACCGACGGGATACTGCGGGTCGCCGCCGGCCGCTCGGTACGGCCCGTGGACATCGGCGGCGACGAGGCCCCGACCGCCCTGGAACTGGCGCGGCACGTGATCGGCCTGACCGGCTCCGACTCACCGCTCGTCTTCACCGGTCCCCAGGGAGCGCCCGCCGCGCCGGACCGGCCCGTCACCGGCTTCGCCCGCGAGATCTTCGGCTGGCTGCCCGGCGTCACCTGGCAGGACGGCCTGGAACGCACCGTCGCCGCCTTCCGCCACGCGCCCGAGCCGGTGCCGACGACGACGGAGCGCGCGGGGGAGTGGCGGATGTGAGACTCACGCCCCGGCGCGCTCGGCGGGACGTCTGCGCGCCGGGGCATGCCGGCGGCGCCCGCCCGGGCCTGCGTGACGCCGCCGTCCGCTGTCCCGGCCGCCGGGCGTCACGGTCGCGCCCCGCTGCCCACGCACGACGGCGGCTCCCGGGATCCGGACCCGGGAACCGCCGTCGTCGTCAGGTCACGCCATCGCGCGATCAGCCGGACTTGCCCCGTCCCGTCAGCGCGTCCCGCACCCGGTCGACCATGCCCGCGCCCGGTGCCAGCAGCTTGTTCATCGGGGGCTTGTCCGGGGCGGCGGGGTGCGGCCGCGTCGGCGCCGTCTTCTTCGCCTGCCGGACCTTGTCGCCCAGCTCGTCCAGTGCCCCGGGCGGGCACGCCTCGCGCAGCCGGGGGAAGAGGTTGTTCTCCTCGTCCGCGACATGCTCACGGATCTCGCTCATCAGCTTGCCGATCAGCCGGTCGAACTCGGGGTCGTCCGCCGCGCAGCCCTCCAGGTCCTTCATGATCTGCTCGGCCTCGGCGTGGTCCTCCAGCTCCTTGTCGGCCAGAGCACCCCCGTTCGCCACGTGCTCGCGGACCGCCGGGTAGAGATACGCCTCCTCAGCCACCGAGTGCCGTACCAGCTCGATCGTCGCCTGGTCGGCGTACAGCTTGCGGTCCTTGTGACCGGGTGGCAGCGCCTCGATCTTCCCGAAGAGCTCCTCGACCTCGCGGTGATCGGTCGTCAGCTCGTCGATGACGTTTCCTCCGTGTCCCACGGTGCACCTCCAGTCGGGTCGTGACGGTTCACGGGACGGACCCGCCACGGGCGCCGGGTCCCCGCCCGCGCCGGGCCCATGCCCCCTCAGACGCCCAGCTTGGCCCGCACACCGCTCGCCGCGGCCGCGGGGCGTGCCGCGGCCCGCACCGAGCGCTGGACCGTACGGGCCTCGTGCCGCAGGCCCTTGGCTGCGTGCCGGCCGCGCCACATCAGCGAGGGGGCGCCGCCGGTGTCGTCGGCGGCGATCAGCAGTCCGCCCAGCATGGACAGGTTCTTGAGGAAGTGGATGCGCTGCTGGGTGCGGTCGCCGGGCTCGTCCGACTCCCAGAAGCGGTGCCCCGCCAGGGTGGTGGGGACCAGGGTCGCGGCGATGGCCAGCGCGGACAGCCGGGGGAAGCGGCCGAGACCGAGCATGATGCCGCCCACCACCTGCACGGCGCCGTTGAGCCGTACGAGTTGTTCGGCGCTGTCCGGCAGCACGGACACGCGGTTGGTCACGGGACGGACGACGGGTTCCGCCACCGGCGCCACGTCTCCGGGACTGCGCAGGGACTGCAGGCCGCCTGCGACGAACATCGAGGCGAGCATCGGCCGGCCGGCCAGACGCAGAAGACTCATGACGCTCTCTCCAGGGTTGCCGGGGGTGTTGTGCCTACCGGGATCATCGGGTGCCCCGGCCCGGCGGCGCCATTCGGCACCCGGCGCGCACCCGGCGTCCGCCGGCCCCGGCCGGTGCGGCCTTCGCGCAGGTCACGGCCGGTCGGCGGTCACGGCGACGCGTTGCCGGGGACGGTGCGGGCCCGGCGCATTCGGCGCAGCGCCCGCGGGTGCCCGGGGAGCCTTGGGGGAGCGGTCCGGGGCGGGCAGGATGCCGCGGTGACCGTGACCGCCGCCGTGCGCCCCCACCGTCCCGCCGACGCCCCCGCCCTCGACGACATCTGCGTGCGCACCGCCCACCCCGCCCATCTGCACATCGACCTGCTGCCCGAGTGGCAGGGACGCGGACACGGACGGACGCTGATGGAGACCTTCTGCCGGGCGCTGCGCGAGCGTGACGTGCCCGCCGTCCACCTCGTCATGGGGCGGCCAACCGTCCCGCCCGCGCCTTCTACGACCGGATGGGCTTCCACGAGATCCGGGCGCCCGGTCTCGACCCCGCGGTCGTCACCTGCCTCGGGCGGACGACCGAGCCGAGGGGGAACCGTCAGCCCGCGTGCAGCTCGTAGACGTTGAAGGCCCGCCGGATCACCGGCTGGGCCACGTTGCGCACCCGCACCCCGCCGGCCGTCATGCCGTGCTCCGAGCCCAGGTGCGCGTGGCCGTGGACCGCGAGGTCCGCACCGGCCGTGTCGATCGCCTCGGCCAGGAGGTAGCTGCCGAGGAACGGATAGATCTCCAGCGGCTCACCGGCGAGCGTGTCGGCCACGGGGGAGAAGTGGGTCAGGGCGACGCGTGCCGCGCAGCCCCGGCCGTCGAGTTCCTCCAGCGCGGTGCGCAGACTGTCCGCCGAGCGCCGGGTGGTGCGGACGAACTCCTTCATCAGCGGCTCGCCGAACTCGCCGGCGCTGCGGCCCACGAACCCGCCCCCGAACCCCTTGGCCCCGGCGACCCCGACCCGCGTCCCGCCGCACTCCACGACGGTGGCCGAGCCCTCCAGCACCGTCACACCGGCGTCCTGGAGCAGCGCGGCGACCTTCTCGGGCTGCTCGTCGTGGTGGTCGTGGTTGCCGAGGACGGCCACCACGGGCACCGGCAGGTCACGCACCTCCTGGGCCACCACGCGGGCCTCCTCCGGCGTGCCGTGCCGGGTGAGGTCACCGGCGAGCAGCAGCAGGTCGGCGCAGTCGGGCAGGGTCTCGAAGGCGGGCCTGAGCAGGCCCTGGCTCTCGGGGCCCATGTGGATGTCTCCCACGGCGGCGACGCGCACCATCACAGCTCCTCCGCGTGGTCGGGACGGGTGGTGTCGGCCACCAGGATGTCGCTGTGCACGGTGAGCCCGGCCAGCTCCTCCCGCACGATCCGCAGCAGGGTGTCGCGGCACTGCGCGGACGGCACCGTGCCGGTGACCGCGACGGCCCCGGACCGGATCTCGGCCCGCACCCCGAGCTCGCCGAGTTCTTCGGCGGCGAGCCGGTCGTGCAGATGGGCGATGCGGTACTCGACGTTCTCGGCGGCGGGCGGGGGGCCGCTCGCGGCGGGCCCCCGGCGTGCGACGGGGTCGCTCATCGCTGCTCCTCCTTCGCGGGGGAGGCCGGGGAGATGATCTCCAGCCGTTCGAGGATGAAGAAGAACGCGGCGGGCATCGGGGCGTCCGCGCAGTCGCGGCGCAGTTCCTCCCAGTCGATCTTCTCCCGCAGCGTCCGGGCGATCGGCAGCACCGCCCCGAAGTCGCAGTGGTGCTCCGAGAACGCGGCCAGCAGACCGCGCAGCAGGTCCGTCGGCGACAGGACCGGCATGAGGACCGAGTCCACGGACAGCTCCTGAGCCCGGTCCAGCAGGTCCGAGGTGACGGGACGGTGCGCCAGCTCGAAGATCAGGTCCACCTGCTGCCCCAGGCAGTTGGCCTTCAGCAGCCAGTCCTCCGGAGGCGTGTAGACCTCCAGGCCCGCCTCCCGCAGGGTGCCGGCCACCGCGTCCGCGTCCTCGGGCCGGATACAGAAGTCGACGTCGTGCTGGAGGTTCTGGGTGCCGCCGTGCGCGTACACGGCGACGCTGCCCGCCAGCGCGAACGGATGCCCCTCCTTCTTCAGGATCGCGCCCACCTGCTTGGCGGCCTGGAGGATGGCCTGGTTGCGGTCGACCGGCAGTTCTTCGTGCGGTACGTCGTCGCGGGGGGCCGGCTGGGCTTCCCCCGCCGCCGGACGAAGCTCGGAAACGCCGGTGCGTTCGAGAGCGTGATCGTCGGCGGGCTGCGTCATCGTGTGTCCCCTCTCCGGGCTGTCGCCTTCCGTTGACCGGACCGGCCGTCGCCCGGTTCCGTGTACCCGGCGTGGCACCGCCGACACGGGGCCGCACCGCGGTCCGCGCCTGCGGAAGAGTGCCCGGCCGATTCCGGGCACCCGGCCCGTATGAACGACGCACACGACGGCAGGAACGACGGGCACGGGCGGCAGCGGGACGACGAGGAGCGGGGGACCGTGGAGCGGCTGGTGGCGGCCTGGCTGGAGGAGACCGCGCGGCACGACCCCGCCGCGGCGGAAACGGCCCGTGCCGGCTGGGAGCGCGGAGCCCTGCCGGACCGGTCCGCGCAGGACCTGGCCACCTGGGTCACCGCGCGCGTCACGGACACCGGCTTCAGCGAGGACGAGGGGCCCTACATCGAGAGCCCCGTCCGCATCACCCCGGCCGACAAGGACACCGTGCACGCCTGGCTGCGGGCCCGGGGACACAGCGTCTGACGGCTCCGGCCGCCACCCGGCCCGGGAGTCAGCCGGCCGCGCGCCACTCGAACATCAGGAGTGTCGCGTCGTCCCGCAGCCGGTCCTCCTGCGCGTCCAGGATCGAGTGGATGAGGCGGCGCATCGACTCCGGTGCCGGTTCCCCGCCGCCGGTGGCACGGATGACGTAGTCGGCGAACAGTTCGAGTCCCATCAGCCTCGCCTCTCCGCCGCGGGCCTCGATGACGCCGTCCGTGTACATCAGCACCCGGTCCCCGGGCTCCAGGCGGATCTCGTGGGTGTGGCGCGGCCGGTCCACGAGGAGGGACGGCACGCCCATCGGCGGATCGGCCTCGCGCTCCATGGCGTCCGTCATCAGCCGGTCGCCGCGGATCAGGATCGGCGACGGATGGCCGCAGTTGCTCCAGCGCAGCAGCCCCGTCGCCAGGTCGAGCTGGGCGACGACCGCCGTGCAGAACTTGTCCGGCAGCCAGCGGGCGAGCGCCCGGTCGGCGGACTCCACCAGCTCCGGCAGATCGGCGCCGTTGCGCCGCGCGTTGCGGCAGGCCGCCAGGGAGACCGCGCTGGTGAGCCCGGAGGCCAGGTCGTGCCCCATCGCGTCCAGGACGGCGACGTGCAGCGTGGTCTCGGTCAGCGAGTGGTCGAAGGCGTCGCCGCCCAGCTCGTAGGCCGGTTCCAGCACGGCCGTCGAGACCACCCGCGCGTTGCCGATGGTGCGCGGCGGCAGGAAGGCGCGCAGCATCTCGGCGGGGAGCCGCATCCGCTGGGTGCGGGTGTGCCGCACGTAGGAGTCCTCGTAGGCCCGCTTGGAGGTGATCAGCATGGCCAGCAGGGAGGCGAGCGCCTTGCCGCGCACGAGCGAGGCCGCAGTGAAGGCCGTCTGGGTCACGGCCAGGACGCCGAGCCGTTCGGCACCGTCCAGCAGCGGGTACCAGGCCCTGACGCCGCCCGTCCCCGACTCCTCCACCCGCATCGACTGCGTCCGGTACGCCCAGCCCGCCAGCGACCCGTCGACGGGCACCCGCTCGGCCACGTCCGTCTGGGGCACGAGGCAGCGCTGCTGGAGGTCGACGAGGTAGACCCCGGCGTGCTCCAGCCCCAGCGCCTTCGCGCAGCGGTCCACGGCGGTGGCCAGATCCAGCGTCAGATGGGCCGGATCGGCGAGGAAGTCCAGCAGCGCGTCGCTCGCCTCTGAGGTCGCCACCTCGTCTCCCCTCGTCGCATCACCGCCGTGCCGGGGGCGCACTGCGCAGCAGTCTGGCACCGCCTTCGGGCGCCCGCGCGCCGAGCGGATCCACGCGGGACGCTTCGGCACCCGCAGACCGGGCACGCGGTCCGTCGGACGAACCCGAGCGCCGAGGAGAGGTGCCCCATGACCGAGTACGAGCGTTCCCGCACCATGCCCGCACAGCCCGAGCTGGTCTTCGACCGGGCCTCGGACGTCGGACGGCTGGACACCTGGCTCCCCGGGGAACTCCACGTGGAGATCGACGAACCGCCCGTCGTCACCGTGCACGAGGACCACACCGACCAGGACACCCCCGCGCTGCTGAGCGCCCGCCCCGAGCAGATGCGGCTCGAATGGGGCACCCGCGACCAGGGCTCCTACGCCGGCTGGCTCCAGGTCGCCGGCCTCGACGAGGGGACCAGCGAGGTCACCGTGCACCTGTCGTTCTTCGACGAGGCCCACGACCCCGGCGAACGGGCGGTCGCCGACGCCCTCGACGCCAGCCTGCGCCGCCTGGAGGAGCAGGTGCGGCCCGCCGCCGGCTGACCGGCGCGGGCGCCGGACGGTGACGAACGGGTCCGTACCGGCGCACGGCGGCAGGGCAACCCCTCACGGTCGTGGCGGGTCGTACAGGGAAAACCCGAACGACTCCGACGAACCGCCCTGGGGGAACACATGCACGTCCGCACCCGAGAAGTCCGTGTCGCCGTGGCCGCGCTCGCGACCGGCGCCGCGCTCGCCGTGGCCGCCGTCCCGGCCACCGCGGCGACGTCCGGCTCCGCCCCGCCCGCCTTCCTGGAGCCGTCCGAGCTGCCGCCGCACCCCGCCTCCGACTGGTACGCCGGGCCCGTCACCGCCGGGCGGCCCGACCCGCTGCCGATGTGCGTGGGCGAGGCGCTGCCCTCCACCGCCTCCCACCGCCGTTACTGGACCGAGTACGACACCGGCGCCCTCCAGGTCACGGTCGTCGAGCGCAGCACGCGGCGGGCCCAGGAGTTCGCGGCCCTGCTGCGCAAGGACCTCGACGACTGCGCGCGGAAGGTGATGGAGCAGTACCCCGACATCACCGCCACGCAGAAGTACTACGGCCGGCTGAACGTGGAGGACGGCGCCCACGTCCACGGCGTCCACACGGTCTCCTCGTGGGGCGCCTCGGACATCGGCCTGTTCTCGGTCGGCCGGGACGGCACCACCGTGACGGTCGTGCGGTGGGGGCAGATGGGCGGATTCCAGCACGCCCAGGTGGCCGACTTCAAGAAGACCACCGTCACCGCCGTCGCCGAGCTGTACTGACCCGCGCCGGCGGGCCGGCCGCCCGGCCCGCCGCTCCTGGCCGCGCTACGTCACGACGGGCGGCCCCCCGCCCGGGGTGAGCGTCGCCCTCCCGCCGCGCCGGCAGTGCACGATCCGGTCCGCCAGCCCCCTGCGGTCGGCCTCGGCGAGGAAGGCGTCGAGCGGCGACCGGAAGACGGTGTAGTCGTCGTAGTGCACCGGCAGGACCAGCCGAGGGTCCAGGCGTCGCGCGAGCTCCGCGCCCTGGCGGCCGTCCATGGTGACGACGAAGCCGCCCGGCAGCGTGGTGCCGCCCAGGTGCAGCACGGCCAGGTCCACCTCGGGGAAGCGCCGGGCGATCTCGTCCAGGCCGTCGAAGAGGAGCGTGTCCCCGGACACGTACAGCCGGTGCACCGGCGGCCCGGCGGCCGGCCCGAACTCCAGCAGGCTTCCCATCACCGGTGGCAGGAGCCGCCGCAGCGCCGGGTGACCGGCGTGCCGGCCGGGCAGCGCGGTGACGCGTGCCTGCGCGTCACCGCGCCGCACGGTCTCCTCCTGCCAGGTGCGCAGTCCCACGGCCCGGTGGAATCCGTGCACTGCCTGGAGCCTGCGCGAGGCGTGCGGGGTGGTGATGACCGGCAGCGACCGCGACAGGTGCCGCCGCGCCACGCGGTCCCAGTGGTCGCCGTGCAGATGGGACAGCAGTACGGCGTCCAGCTCGGGCAGGTCGCGCGGGTCGAGGGCCGGCTCGGTCAGGCGCCGGCTCGTCAGCCCGTGGCCGAGGTACGCCCGTTGGCCGCGGTGGAGGAAGTTCGGATCGGTCAGCAGGGTCAGCCCGCGGTACCGGAGCAGCACCGTCGCGTTGCCGATGAAGTGGATCCGCAGGGAGTCGTCGGGGGACGGGGACATCAGCGTGCTCCTGTCCGGGAGTGCTCACCGGACCCGGCGGGCCCGGATCCTCGGGGCAGCGGGGAGTACCCCGCACCCGCCCGTTCATCCGGGCGCCGGCGGACCGGGTGTCCGCACAGCGGTCCGGGGCACCCACCCGCCATGGACGTGAACCGCCGCCCCCTGCTCGACCGCACCCTGCCCCTGCTCACCAAGGGGTACGCGTGGCTCCCCGACCGCATGCGCGAGAGCGCCGGCCCCGTCGTGCGCACCCGCCTCCTCGGCCGGCCCACGCTGGCCGTACGCGGCCCGGAGGCCGTGCGCCTGTTCTACGACGAGGCCCGCGTACGCCGCCACGGAGCCGTCCCCGCGCCCGTGCTGGACACCCTGTTCGGACAGGGCGCGGTCCACACCCTCGACGGCGCCGACCACCGCGCCCGCAAGGAACTGTTCCTGCCGCTGCTCGACCCCGGCCGGGTGGCCGCCCTCACCGAGCACGTCGGCACGGCCTGGGACGACGCCGTCCGCACCTGGCACAAGCGGTCCCGCGTCGTGCTGTTCGACGAGGCGGCCGTGGTCCTGACCCGAGGGGTGTGCCGCTGGGCGGGGCTCCCGCCGGACATCGACGCCGAGGCCCTGTCCCGGGACCTGATCGCCATGGTCGACGGGTTCGCCACCCCGGGACCGCGCCGCGCGAGGGCCCGGCGCGCCCGGTCCCGGCAGGAGACCCGGCTGGCACGGCTGATCGAGGACGTCCGCTCCGAAGCGGTGACCGCCCCCGAGGGCTCGGTGCTCGACCGCGTCCGCCGGCACCGCGACCTCCCCGGCGAGACCCTGGACGCGCGGACGGCGGCGGTGGAACTGCTGAACGTGCTGCGTCCCACGGCCGCCGTGAGCTGGTTCGTCGCCTTCAGCGCCCACGCGCTGCACCGTCGGCCCGCGCACCGGGAGCGGCTGCGCTCCGGGGACCGCGCGTTCGCCACGGCGTTCGCGCACGAGGTCCGCCGGTTCTACCCGTTCGCCCCGTTCCTCGGCGGCCGGACCGTCACCGACGTGACCTGGTGCGGTGAGAGCGTCCCCGCCGGAGGGATCCTGCTGCTCGACGTCTACGGCCAGAACCACGACGAGAAGCTCTGGGGCGACCCGTACACCTTCCGGCCCGAGCGGTTCCTGGCCCGTCCGCCCGAACGCGACGAACTGGTCCCGCAGGGCGGCGGCGACCCGGCCGCCGGCCACCGCTGCCCGGGCGAACGCATCACCGTGGGCCTGCTGGAGTCCCTGGCGACACGGCTGGCCCGCCTGGAGTACACGGTGCCGGACCAGGACCTGGCCATCCCGCTGCGCCGCATCCCGACCCGGCCGCGCAGCGGCTTCGCCGTCACCGGCGTAGGGGCTGCCTGACGCACCGTCACCCGCCGGGCTCCACGGCGTCGCGCCGCCCGCTCCTGCGGGACTGGTCCAGCCCGGCGAGACCGGGATGGTGGAGGTCGAACGCGGGGGACTCCGAACGCACCCGCGGCAGCGTGTGGAAGTTGTGCCGCGGCGGGGGACAGGAGGTGGCCCACTCCAGCGAGCGGCCGTACCCCCACGGGTCGTCGACGCGCACCGGCGTCCCGTACCTGGCGGTCTTCCAGACGTTGTAGAGGAACGGCAGCGTGGACAGGCCCAGCAGGAAGGCGCCGACGCTGGAGACCGTGTTCAGAGCCGTGAAGCCGTCGGCGGCCAGATAGTCGGCGTACCGGCGCGGCATGCCCTCGACACCGAGCCAGTGCTGCACCAGGAACGTGGTGTGGAAGCCTGCGAACAGCGTCCAGAAGTGCACCTTCTCCAGGCGGTGGTCGAGCATGCGGCCCGTCATCTTCGGCCACCAGAAGCTGAAACCGCCGAACATGGCGAACACGATCGTGCCGAACAGGACGTAGTGGAAGTGGGCCACGACGAAGTACGAGTCGGTGACGTGCCAGTCCAGCGGCGGGGAGCCCAGGATCACGCCGGTCAGCCCGCCGAAGAGGAACGTGACCAGGAAACCGGCCGCCCACAGCATCGGCGGCTCGAAGGACAGCGACCCCTTCCACATCGTGCCGATCCAGTTGAAGAACTTCACTCCCGTGGGCACCGCGATCAGGTACGTCAGGAACGAGAAGAACGGCAGCAGCACCGCGCCCGTGGCGAACATGTGGTGCGCCCAGACGGTCGCCGACAGTCCGGCGATGGTGATGGTGGCGCCGACCAGACCCATGTAGCCGAAGACCGGCTTGCGCGCGAAGACCGGGATGATCTCCGTGACCACCCCGAAGAACGGCAGCGCCAGGATGTACACCTCGGGATGGCCGAAGAACCAGAACAGGTGCTGCCACAGGATCGCCCCGCCGTTGGCGGCGTCGAACACGTGCGCGCCGAAGTGACGGTCGGCCTCCAGCACCAGCAGCGCCGCCGCCAGCACCGGGAAGGCCAGCAGCACCAGCACCGAGGTCAGCAGCACGTTCCACACGAAGATCGGCAGCCGGAAGATCGTCATGCCGGGGGCGCGCATGCAGATGATCGTGGTGATGAAGTTGACCGACCCGAGGATGGTGCCGAACCCCGCCAGCGCCAGCCCCATGATCCACAGGTCGCCGCCGAGGTAGGGGGTGCCGCCGCGGCCGCTGAGCGGGGCGTAGGCCGTCCAGCCGAAGTCGGCGGCGCCCTGCGGTGTGAGGAAGCCGGACAGCACGATCAGTCCGCCGAAGAGGAACAGCCAGTACGACAGCATGTTCAGCCGAGGGAAGGCCACGTCCGGGGAGCCGATCTGCAACGGCATGACGGCGTTGGCGAATCCGGCGAAGGTCGGGGTGGCGAACAGCAGCAGCATGATCGTGCCGTGCATCGTGAAGGCCTGGTTGTACTGCTCGTGCGACAGCAACTGGAGACCGGGACGCGCCAGTTCCGCCCGGACCAGCATCGCCAGCACCCCGGCGACCAGGAAGAACCCGAACGACGTGATGAGGTACAGATGGCCGATGCGCTTGTGGTCGGTCGTGGTCAGCCAGGAGACGATCGCCCGCCCCCCGCGGCGGCGCCGCTGCCGCGCCGAGGGGAGCGGAGCGATCGGTTCGGTCTGAGTCGCCATCGGACCAGAGCAGCGCAGTCCCGTGCGTCTGCGCCGATGCCACGTCACGCACCCACCGATATAGGGCCGATCGGCAGATCGTTTCTATCCGTCCGGGTGCGTCGCGGACCCGGAGGAACGAACCGGCCGTCACCCGAACGGCCCCCGCTCACTACTGGCCGCGACCGATCCGGTGTCTCCTGGGAGTGTCAGCGGCGTCCAGGCTGGGAGGCCGGTCATGTACGAAATGTGCGTGGGCCCGGAGAAGACGGGCGGAGCGTTGGTGTGGCACGTGATGGCCAAGCAGGCCGCGGCCACCCTCTGCGGACAGAAGCTCCGCGAACGTATCGAGGCATCCGACGGTGAACGGGCACGACACTGCCCGGACTGCATGGCTTCTTTCGAGAGGCTGATGGCAGCCACGCCGTGCTGACGGACCGTCCGCAACACCGTCCGCCCCGCCGCAGCCCGCGGCGGGGCGGACGGCGTTCCGGCGGGAACGGACGGCGCTCCCCTGCGGGCGGAGCCTTCCGCGCCACCGC
Source organism: Streptomyces sp. NPDC018947 (assembly GCF_044390505.1). Classification (NCBI taxonomy): domain Bacteria; kingdom Bacillati; phylum Actinomycetota; class Actinomycetes; order Kitasatosporales; family Streptomycetaceae; genus Streptomyces; species Streptomyces sp. NPDC018947. The sequence continues at coordinate 233,458 of NZ_JBIRZD010000012.1, read as the reverse complement.
TCCCGCCCGCGGGCGCCCGCCGGTTGCGCCGGTCACCCGCCCGGCGCGGTGGCACGCGGGCCGGGCGGGGAAGCCGCGGACCGTGCCGGGCGCGTCGTCCTCCCGCCTCCGCCGCGACAGGTCGTGCCGCGAGGGGGATCCCCGAGTCGGCCGCGGCGCCCCCTCCTTCGCGTCCGCCCCGCTCCTCCTCGGCCGTACACCCGCCTCCCGTCGCCGTGGGCGGGACGGGGCCGCGATGGGTGTCGGCCACCACGGGTTTTGGGTGCCGTCCCCGATGTTCGCGCCCGGAAGCCGCGTGTGACCGTGGAACGGTGCCGCGCTCCGGGGGCCTCCGGGGCGCGGACGTCACACGGAGCGCGGCCCGGCCGTCCGTACGCGGGGGTGTCGCGGGCCCGGCCCGGGTGTGCCGGAGACGTCCGGTCGCCGGAACGCCCGTGTCCGCCGCGGCGTGCCGGTGCGGCCCCGGTCCCGGTGTCCCGTGGGCCGAAGAGCCCAGGGGCGCACGGCCGGTCGCGCCCGTACTTCCCCTGCCGTCCGCTCCGGTCCCGGAGCGGCGTCACCTCACGCCGGCGGTCGGCGGCGTTCGAGAGCACGGCGTCCGACCGCCTCGCACCCGAAGGAGAACGCGCATTCATCACCGTCGAATGAAGCCCTGCCGACCCTCCACGCGGCCCGAGGCGGTGGCCCGTGGGACACGCTGACACCCTGCTCGCCATGGGCGGCGCCTTCCTGGCCGCCGCCTTCTTCGCCCGCCTCGGCGGCAGGATCGGACTTCCGACGATCCCCCTGTTCATGCTGGCCGGCATTCTGCTCGGCCCCCACACACCGGGCTTCGTCCTGGTCGAGGACGCGCACGACTTCGAGATGCTCTCCGCCCTCGGACTGGTGCTCCTCCTCTTCTACCTGGGACTGGAGTTCCACCTCGACGACCTCAAGAGCGGCGGCAGACGGCTGCTGACCGCCGGCGGTGTCTATCTGCTGCTCAACGTCGGCGCCGGCCTCGGCTTCGGCTTCGCGCTGGGCTGGGGAGTGCGGGAGGCGCTGGTGCTCGCCGGTGTCCTCGGCATCTCCTCGTCCGCGATCGTCACCAAGATCCTCATCGACCTGGGCCGCATCGGACGCCCCGAGACCCGCCTCATCCTGGGCGTCATCGTGGTGGAGGACATCTTCCTCGCGCTGTACCTGGCCGCGCTCCAGCCGGTGATATCGGGCGCCCACGGCGTCGGGGACACGGTGCTGCAGGCCGGGAAGGCGTTCGCGTTCCTGCTGGTGCTGGCCGCCGCGGCCCGCTGGGGCACCCGGCTCGTGGGGCGCCTGATCGAGACCCGTGACAACGAACTGCTCGTCATCAGCTTCCTCGGCGCCGCCGTGCTCGTCGCCGGAGTCTCCGAACTCCTCGGTGTCGCCGACGCGATCGGGGCGTTCATGGTCGGCCTGATCCTCGCCGGAACCCCCTCGGGACCCCGGATACGGGCGTTGGTCCACCCCCTGCGCGACGCGTTCGCGGCGATCTTCTTCTTCGCCTTCGGACTGGCCATCGACCCCGGGGACGTCGCCTCGGTCGCCGGGCCGGTCGCCGCGGCGGCGGCACTGACCGTCGTCATGAACGTCGTCGCCGGACTGTGCGTGGCCCGCGTGTACCGCTACGGCACCGAACCCGCCGCGGAGATCGCCACCACCCTGGTGGCACGCGGGGAGTTCGCCCTGATCCTGGCCGCCATGGCGGCGGGCGCCGGCCTCGACGCACGGCTCGCGCCGTTCATCGCCGGCTACGTGCTCGTCCTCGCCGTGCTCGGCCCCATCGTCGCGGGCCGGGCCCACCTCCTCGCCGGCGCGCTGCGTGCGGGGCGCGGGCTGCTGCCGGGCGGCCGTGCCGCGTCGCGCCCGGCGCGTGACCGTCCCGGCGAGGACCCGGCGGACGCCACCGGGGCGCCGGTGCGGGCGGGCGCGGAGGCCGAACGGTAGGCGGGAGCCCCGGCGTTCCGCACCGTGTCGCACAGCCGGGCCCGCCACGTCCTCGACGGGCCCGGCACAGGTGCTCGGCCAGGGTCCTGTCGGACCGTCAGGGGTGTCCCGCACCCTCGGCCGGGCTCCGCCGGGCGGTCGCCGCATCCAGGCTCCGGCCGCAGGCCACCCCTGGTCGCGGTGGGACAATCCGACGGCGGGGGCGGCGTCGTGGCCGTGGCCGCAGTGGAGCGCGGAAGGAGCCATGAGCATGATCGAATGGGTACCCCTGGGGGGTGGCGCCAGGCCTGTTCCCCGGCCCGTGGCGGCTCCGCTGGTGTGGGCGGGGGCCTTCGGGGGCGCGCTCGGGCTGGTGGCCCTTCTCAACGGCACCGTGGGCGTGGGCCGTACCGGGCTCGCGCTGGCCGCCCTCTCCCTGCTCGCGGCCCTGCTCGGGCTGTGCGCCCCGTTCACGGCGGCCCCCGGAACGGCCGTGCTGTGCTGGCTGTCCCTCAACGGTTTCGCCATTCCGCCCGCCGGCACGCTCACCTGGGCCGGACGGCGGGACGCGGTCTGGCTGGCCTGCCTGTTCGGCGCGGCCCTCGTCGGCACGGCGCTGGCCCGGCTTTTCCACGCCCGCGCAGCCTACCGCCGGCTGACGGCGGAGCCGGGCGACGTGTGACAGGCGGCGGTGTGCCGCGCAGGGGCCTCGCCGGGCGTCCGGCGAGGCCCTTCGCCGTTTCCGGCCAGGGGTGAGCAGCAGCGGGCCACGGCCGCTCACGCGCCCCCTTTTGTCAGGTCCACGCACCGCAGAGGCCGGTCGCGGCCGCCTCCGCCCGGTTGGCCTCGCGCCGACGGGGCACTCAGAGCTGCGTCCCGGTGAGGCAGACGGACGTGGAGGCGTACGTGGCGGTACGGCATCGGTTGATCAAGACGACCCCCCAGGCGGTGTGGGACGTGCTCGCGGACGGCGGCCAGTACGCGAACTGGGTGGTCGGGACGTCCGGCAGCGCCCCCTGCCGGGGACAGTGGCCGCAGGTCGGATCGGCGATCACCTACGAGGTGGGCCTCGGGCCGCTGCGGCTGCGCAACGAGACGGTCGTCAGACGCTGCGAGGAAGGCACCGCGCTGGAGCTGGAGGCGATCGCCGGCCCGCTCGGAACGGCGCGGATCGCCATCGAACTGCGCCCCTGGGGCGAGCAGTGCCTGGCCATCGTGGACGAGCACCCCCTGCGCGGCGCCGGGGGAGTGCTGCACAACATGGGCGTCGAGGCGGTGATCCAGCTCCGGCACCGGGCCATGCTCGCCCGCCTCGCCAGGCTGTGCGAGGACGGCGCCGGTGAGCAGCGCAGGCCCGACCCGGCGCCCGCCCCCGAACCGGGAGCCGGCCGTGCCTGACGCGGTCGTGATCGGCGCCGGGCCCAACGGCCTGGTCGCGGCGAACCTCCTCGTGGACGCCGGCTGGAGCGTGGAGGTCCTGGAGGAGCAGCCCGAACCGGGCGGTGCGGTCCGCCACGACGACGCGGTCGCCCCCGGCTTCGTGAACGACGTGTTCAGCTCCTTCTATCCGCTCGCCGCGGCCTCCCCGGTCCTGGCCGGGCTGCGGCTGGAGGACCACGGGCTGCGCTGGTCCCACGCCCCGCACGTCCTCGCCCACCCCCTGACCGACGGCACGTGCGCCGTCCTGGACCGCGACGTCGGGGTCACCGCGTCCTCCCTCGACGCCTTCGCCCCCGGCGACGGTGCCGCCTGGCACCGCCTGCACGACGTCTGGGACCGCCACCGGGCCGACATCCTGGACGCCCTGTTCACCCCCTTCCCGCCGGTCCGGGCCACCGCCCGGCTGGCCGTGCGGCTGCGCGGCGCGGGCGGGCTGCGCCTGGCGCGCACCCTGGTGCTGCCGGTGCGCCGCCTGGGCGAGGAGGAGTTCCGCGGCGAGGGCGGCAGGCTGCTGCTGGCGGGCAACGCCCTGCACGCCGACCTCGCCCCGGAGGCCGCCGGAAGCGGCGGGTTCGGCTGGCTGATGTCGATGCTCGGCCAGACCTACGGCTTCCCCGTGCCGGTCGGCGGCTCCGGCGCCCTCACCGAGGCCCTCGTACGCCGGCTCCGCTCGCGCGGCGGCACCCTGCGCTGCGGGCGCCGCGTCGACCACGTCGTCGTCCGCGACCGGCGCGCGGTGGGCGTGCGCACGGCCGACGGGGAGACGGTCGCCGCCCGGCGCGGCGTCCTCGCGGACGTGTCCGTGACCGCCCTGTACGGCTCCCTGGTCGACCCCGACGACCTGCCCCGGCAGGTGCTCACCGACCTCGAACGGTTCCAGTGGGACTTCGCCACCTTCAAGGTGGACTGGGCACTGGACGGCCCCGTGCCCTGGCAGTGCGCGCAGGCGGCGGGGGCCGGGACCGTGCACCTGGCCGACGGCCTCGACGAACTGACCCGGTTCGCCGCGCAGATCGCCATGCGGCAGGTCCCCGACCGTCCCTTCGCCCTGTTCGGCCAGATGACCACCGCCGACCCGACCCGCTCACCGCGCGGCACCGAGTCCGCCTGGGCGTACACGCACGTCCCGCACGACATCCGGGGCGACGCGGGCGACGAGGGTATCGGCGGGAGCTGGAACACCAAGGAGCAGGAGATCATGGCCGACCGGGTCGAGCGCCAGGTGGAGCGCTTCGCCCCCGGCTTCCGCTCGCTGATCCGGGCCCGCCGGATCCTGGCCCCGCCGACGCTCCAGTCGCTGGACGCCAATCTGCACGGCGGCGCGATCAACGGCGGTACCACCGCCATGCACCAGCAGCTCTTCTTCCGGCCCGTGCCCGGCACCGGGCGGCCGGAGACGCCGGTGGCCGGTCTCTTCCTCGCCTCCGCGGCCGCTCACCCGGGAGGCGGTGTGCACGGGGCGCCCGGCGCCAACGCCGCGCGGGCCGCACTGCGCCGACACCGGCCGGCCGGCCTCACCCGGCTCCAGCGCTCCCTGACCCGCCGCGACCGGACGGGCGACCGGAGATGAGCGTCGCCGCGCATCGACAGGAGGTACGGCCGTGAACGCCGGCCCCCTTCGTGACCGCACCGTCGTGGTGACCGGCGCCGCACGCGGGGTCGGCGCGGCACTGGCGCGCGAGTGCGCGGGCCGGGGCGCCCGGCTCGCCCTGCTCGGCCACGAGAAGCCCCGGCTGGACGCCCTGGCGGCGGACCTGCCGGCCCCGGCCCTCGCCCTCGGGGTCGACGTCACCGACGCCGAGGCGCTGGAGGCGGCGGCGGACGAGGTGCGCGCCCGTCTCGGTGCGCCCTCGGCCGTGGTGGCCAACGCGGGCATCGCGCACGGCGGACCGTTCGCCGGGTCGGACCCGGCCGAGTGGCGCCGTGTCATCGACGTCAATCTGACCGGCAGCGCCCAGACCGCGCGGGCCTTCCTGCCGGACCTGTTCCGGACCGCCGGCTACTTCCTCCAGATCGCCTCCACCGCCTCGTTCGGCGCCGCCCCGATGATGAGCGCCTACTGCGCCTCCAAGGCGGGCGTCGAGTCCTTCGCCCACGCCCTGCGCGCAGAGGTGGCGCACCACGGGGTCGCCGTGGGCATCGCGTACCTCAACTGGATCGACACCGACATGATCCGCGACGCCGACCGGCACGCGGTCCTGCGCGAACTGCGCGCGCACATGCCCGCCCCGGCCCGCCGCACCTACCCGGCGGACGCCGTCGCCGCCCGGCTGGTGCGCGCGGTGGAACGCCGCAGCACCGCCGTGTACGTGCCCGGATGGCTGCGCCTGGCCCAGGTGGCCCGCACCGCCCTGCCGGCCGCGGTCGTGCGCGCGTCCCGCCGCGACCTGCCCCGCCTGGAGGCGGAGGGCGTCATGAACGCCACCGGCCTCCTCGGCGCGGGCGGCGAGGCGGACAGCGCGGAGCGCGCGTAGCGGGACGTGGGGACGCGCGGCGGGGGGCGCCGGACGTCACGCGGACGCGTCGGCCGCGCGGCCGACGGGCGGGGTCCTCGGTACGGCGTCGTGTGCGTCGGCCGTGCGACCAGTGGGTGGGGTCCTCGGTACGGCGTCGTGTGCGTCGGCCGTGCGACCAGTGGGTGGGGTCCTCGGTACGGCGTCGTGTGCGTCGGCCGTGCGACCGGTGGGTGGGGTACGGCGTCGTGTGCGTCGGCCGCGTGGCTCGGTGGGGCGGGTACGGCGTGGTGTGTGCCGGCCGGGTGGCCCGGTGGCTGGGATACGGCGTCGTACGCGCTGTCCGTGCGCCGGCCGGCCGAGCGCGACGCCCCGTGCGCCCGGCGGGCGGCCGGGTGTGCGGGGGCCTGGCGCCGTACGCGTGGGTCCGGAGGCGTTGCGGCCACCGGCCGTGCGGCGCGGGGGAGGTTCGGGCGGGGTGTCCCGGCCGTGCACCGCAGCCCCTCCCCCCACGCCGTCACCGCCGCGTCGGAACGGCCGGCCCGCTTCTCCGGAGGCACCGGGCGCCGCGGACCGGCGGGCAACTCGACGAGGACGACGGAGGGGACGGGCGCCGCGCGCTGCCGGGGGGCCGGGCGCCGGGGGCAGGCCCGCCGCTCCGGCAGCGGCGACGACGATGCCCGCGTCGACCACGGAACGCCCTCCGACCGCGCCCCACGGCATCGACGGCATCGGCGGAGCATCGCGCCACCACGGCCCCCTCGGCAGGGCGCGGCGCGGGATCCCCGGCGCGGATGCCCGCCGGGCGGGTGACCGCCGTACACGAACGGTCCGAGGCGGCACCCGGCCGGGAAGGCATGACCGACACCCGCCGGTCCCGTGCGCACCGCACCCCGGCCCGACCCGCTCCCGCGCCCGACGACGAGAGGACCCCGATGCGCCCTGGCACGGCCGACGACGGCGGGCGAGGCCCGCGGGGCTCGGGGGAGGACCGGCGATGACACGCACCGCGCCCGGCCGCACCGACCACGCGGGCGTCGTCGGACCCGGGCTCGCGGGCCTGTCCGCCGCCCCGCACCCCCCGGGCCCGGGACGGCGGGTGACGGTCGTCGCACGCGGCGCGCGGCCCGGCGGCCGGCTCGGACGGCGCGAACCCGGCGCCTGCCGTCTCGACACCGGCCCGACCGTGGTCACCGTGCCCCACCTGGCCTACGAGGCGTTCGCGGCCGTCGGCGAGGGCCTGCGCGACCGCGTCGAGCCGCTGCCCCCGCAGCCCGCCCGCCGGGCCCGCCGCGCCGACGGCGGCACGCTCGACGTGCACACCGACGCCGCCGCCACGGAGGCGGGGTCCGGCTGCCGCACCACCCCCGGGGCCGGCGTGCCGGGGGCACGGATCCCGGGGAAGCACGCCGCCGCCCGCGTCACCGGCGCGCCCGCGAGGAAAGGGCGCCGATGACCCGCCGCGAACTGGACGCCGCCGGCATCACCGACCCGGTGCTGCGCGCCGCCTACACGAGCTGCCGCCGCCTCAACGCCCGCCACGGGCGCACCTACTTCCTGGCCACCCGCCTGCTGCCCGTCGACCGAAGGCCCGCCGTGCACGCCCTGTACGGCTTCGCGCGCCGGGCCGACGACATCGTCGACGACATGGCGGCCGGCACGGCACCCGCCGAGCGCGCCGCCGCGCTGACGCGGTTCGAGGAACGCCTGCGGCACGCGCTGAGCGGCGGACGGCCCCTGGAGGAGCCCGTGGCCCTCGCCCTGGCCGACACCGCCGCGCGCCACGCCATCGACCCGGAGCACTTCACCGACTTCCTGGTCTCCATGCGCGACGACCTCACCGTCACCGACTACGCCACCTACGACGACCTGCGCGCCTACATGCACGGCTCGGCCGCGGTGATCGGCCTCCAGATGCTGCCCGTGCTCGGCACCGTCACCACGCGCGCCGAGGCCGCCCCGCACGCCGCCGCGCTCGGCGTCGCCTTCCAGCTCACCAACTTCCTGCGGGACGTCGGCGAGGACCTGGACCGCGGCCGGGTCTACCTCCCCGCCGACCTGCTCGCCGCGCACGGCGTCGACCGGTCCCTGCTGCACTGGAGCCGGCGCACCGGCCGCCACGACGGGCGCATCACCGCGGCGCTGCGGACCGCCGAGGACCTCACCCGCGCCGTCTACCGGGACGCCGCGCCGGGCCTCGCCATGCTGGACCCCGTGGCCCGGCCCTGCGTCCGCACCGCGTACGTGCTCTACCGCGGCATCCTCGACGCCGTCGCCGACAGCGGGTACGCGGTACTGCACCGGCGCGCGGTGGTGCCGCGCGGGCGGCGCGCGGCCGTCGCCGCCCAGGGGCTCGCCGGTGTACCGGCCGCGCGGCTGCGCGCCCGGCACGCGTCCGCGCCGCCTCCCCCGCCGGTGTCCCGCGAGGCCGAGGAGGCCGGATGACCCCCGTGGAGCGGGCGCCGGCGCGTCCCTCGGGCAACCGGTACGTCGTCGGCGCGGCCGGGGACGTACGCCTCGCGGTGCGGTGCGGCGCGCTCGTGCGCCTCCGGCACGGACCCGCACCGGCCCCGCGCCCGCTGACGCGCGCCGCCGCCGGGCGCCTGTGGCGCGACGACCTCGCCCACGCCGGACGCCGCCGCGACCCGCGTCGCCGCGGCCCGTTCCCCGGCTGACCCGGAGAGATCGATGCAGACCTTCCTACCCCACCCGGGCTTCCGGGAGTCCGCCCTCGTCCTCGACCGCCGCCGGCTCGGCAAGCAGCGGGTCGAGGCGCTCCAGGTGCTGCGCGGTCTCACCGTGCCCGGCTACGGCTGGCGGCGGCACCCCGCGGTGCGGATGTGGACGGGCTACGAGGAGGCGCTCGTCCGCTACGGCCTGGAGATCTGCCGGGTCTGGCGCGAGCGGGGGCACCAGGACAGTTGCGCCGCCCAGCTCGTCGCCGGGCTCGCCGCGTCCCGGCCGGGCATCCCCGTGCGCGACCAGCCGGAGCTGGCCGCGGCCGGTGAACTGCCGCCCTGGCTCGGCGACGACGCCTTCCACCGCAGCCACCGCTCGGCGCTGGTGCGCAAAGACCCCGAGGCCTACGCCGGACTGTTCCCGGGCGTCCGCGACGACCTGCCCTACGTGTGGCCGGCCTCGGACCGCGAGCCGGGGGAGGCCGGGACCTGAGGGCCCGTCAGGACGGCTTGCCGCCCGCCAGCTCCTCCATGTCGACGGTCTCGCCGGCCGGCGGCTGCTCGGGCCGCACCGGCTCGTTGTAGTCGCTGAACGTCACGCTGCCCGGGGTCTTGCCGCCCTCGGTCGTCGTGCGCAGGACGAAGGGCTCGTCCTCCGTGGCCACGTACAGGCCCAGCCGCTCCCCGGCGGAGGTCTTCTTCGTCAGCTCCAGCGCCTCCTCCCCGTCCACCTCCGTCGTTGCGCCGCGCTTCATGTCCTTGCGCTCGGACTTGTCCTCGTCCATCGCGGCGACGAGGCCCTGCTTGTCGCACACGCCCGCCAGGGCCGCGTCACCGGCCGGCATCTTCACCCACTTGTCCCGCAGCTCGGGCACCATCTGCCGGGCCGCTTCGGGCTGCCGCGCGAGGGCGGTCCGCCAGTACTGCTCGTCACCGCGCAGGTACAGCGTCGCGTCGGTGTGCCGGACGTCCGCCTTGCCCTTGCCGGTGTCGATGGTGCCCTCGCAGTTCTTCTCCCGGTCGACGAGGACGTCGACGGCGACGGTGCTGCCGTCGGGCAGACGGGTGTCCCCCTTCACCCGCAGGGACTTCGCCTCCCGGGTGGCCTCGACCGCCTTCGCGGCGATGGCGTCCGCGCTCTGCCCCTCGAAGGCCTCCTCGTCGGAGTCGCCGCCGCAGCCGGCCAGTAAGGCCGCCGAGACACTCGCGGCTGCCACAGCGGTCGCCACTTTGCTGGTGCGCACTGTCGATCCCCTCTCGAGACGTCAATTCCCGTACATTCCCGGCCGGTTGGGGCCGGGACGGTCCGATTACCCCGATTCCCGAGTCCTGCACGTGGTGACCGATCCGTGCCCCCGGTGTGAAGGCCGCCGCGGAATTGGTCCCCGACGCCGCCCCCGAAGTGGACCTCTCGACGGACCGCCGCGCTTCCTAACGTCGTGGCCATGAACGCCACCACCACGCGCGGGGCCCTGCTCGCCGCGCTCGCCTGTGTCCTCGTCGGAGGGTCCTTCACCGCCAACAGCCTGCTCGGCGACTACCCGTACGCCGGGGGCCAGTTCCTGCGCTACGGGCTGGCCTTCCTGCTGCTCGTCCCCTTCGCCGGGCCCGGCGCGGCCGCCCGGCTGCGCGGGCTCGGGGCCCGTCAGTGGCTCCGGCTCGCGCTGCTGGCGGCCGTCGGCATGGTCGGCTTCAACCTGGCCGTCCTCGCCGCCGAGCGCACCGCCGAACCGGCCGTCCCCGGCGTGCTCGTGGGCTGCGCGCCCGTGGTCGTCGCCGTCCTCGTCCCCCTCCTGGAAGGACGCCGGCCGCAGCGCGCCGTGCTGTACGGGGCGTCGTTCGTGGCCGTGGGGGCGTTCACCGTCCAGGGCTGGGGGCGCACCGACGCGGCCGGGCTCGCCTTCTCCGTGTGCGCGCTGGCCGGCGAGGTCGGGTTCGCGGTGCTCGCCGTGCCCGTGCTGCGTCCCCTGGGCCCGCGGCTGCTGGCCACCGTGGTGTGCGGGATCGCCGCCGCGGAGTCCGCGCTCGCCGGGGTGGTCCTGGACGGCGCCGGGTGGCTGCGGCGGCCGGACGCGGTCGAGGCGGGGTCGCTGCTGTGGCAGGCGGCCGTGGTCACCGTCGTCGGGTTCGTGTGCTGGTACATGGGCATGCAGCGCATCGGTGCCGAGCGCGCCACCCTGTTCTCCGGCCTGATCCCGGTCGCCGCCGCCTGCACGGCCCCCCTCGTCGGCACGGGCTCCTACGGCGCCGCCCAGGCCGTGGGGAGCGCCCTGGTCTGCGCCGGGGTCGCCGTGGGGTCGGGGGCCCTGCCGCGGCTCTTCCGGCGCGGGCGCCCCGGTCCGGTGGGGCAGCGACCGGCGGAGCGCTCCTTGGAGAGGCTGTAGGGGTCCTCGGCGCGGACGTTCGCGGCGAGGAGGATTCACGCGGACACCGGCGCACCCCGGCGGGCGGCCGCCGGGGTGCGCCGGTGTTCCGTCCGCCTAGAGCCTGCTGCGCATCAGCAGGTACAGGAAGTACGGCGTGCCGATCAGCCCTCGTTGCCGTGCAGACCGGGGATGCGCCAGTGCGAGCCGACCTCGACGACACGGGCCCCGGGGAACCGGGCGAGGATCTGACGGCCGCGAGGAGAGGCGGCCGCGGCCGGCTCGGCGTGGATCTCGCGGACCGGCAGCAGCCGCCGGGCCGCCGCCGAGTCCCGGAAGAGGGCCCCCGCCGGGGGAGCCGGGGCCACAGGCCCGGGGGACAGGGCGTCGAGGCCGAACAGGGTGCCGGAGCCGTCGTCGTCCGGTGCGCGGGACGGGTCGTGCATGTGTGCTCCGGGGCGGGAGTGCGGTACGGGCCGGGCCCGGCCCCGGCACGCCGCGGACGGTCCCCGTCCGTCCACTCTACGGAGCGCGCGGCGCGCCCGGCCGTGTCGCGGACCCCGCCGGGGGCATACGCGAGACACGGCACCGCCCCAGGTGCCCCCGATCCGAAGGGACGCACACCGTGCTCGCCATCATCGCGGCGGTCCTGTTCTTCCTCGCCTTTCTGATCAACGCGGCGGAGATCTCGACCAACGACGTCTTCACCTCGACCAACGTCATGCTCCTCGGCCTCGCCCTGCTGGCCCTGCACGTCGCCGGGATCGGAAGCCGGACCGCGCGCGGGCGCCGCCGCTGAGCCGGCCGGTCAGGGGACGCGGGCCACGCCGGCGTAGATGCCGCTCTCCTCGGGGGCGGGCGCCTCCTGGCCCGCGCCGTGCCACTCGGTGGCGGTGACCAGGCCCGGCGGCAGGAGTTCCAGCCCGTCGAAGAACCGCTCCACCTGCGGGCGGGTACGGAAGCCGAGCCGGATGCCGGCCTGGGCGTACTGGGCGATCACTTGTTCCGCCAGCTCGGGGAAAAGGTCGAGGGCGGCGTGCGAGAGCACCAGGTGGCTGCCCGGGGGCAGCGTTCCGACCAGCCCGCGGACGATGCCGTGGGCGTCCTGCTCGTCCGGGACGAAGTGCATCAGGGCGATCAGGCTCAGCGCGATCGGCCGGTCGAAGTCCAGGACCTCGCGGGCGCGCCGCACGATCCGCTCCGGCTCGCGCACATCGCCCTGGATGTAGTCCGTGGCCCCCTCGTGGCTGCTGACCAGCAGCGCCTCGGCGTGCCGCAGCACGATCGGGTCGTTGTCGGCGTAGACGACGCGCGCCGCGGGCACCGTCCGCTGCACGATCTGGTGGAGGTTCGGCTCGGTGGGGATGCCCGTGCCGATGTCCAGGAACTGGTCGACGCCCCGCGCGGCGAGGTGGGCCACCGCGCGGTTCATGAACGCGCGGTTCTGCCGCGCCGCGTCCCGTGCCTCGGCCGGCAGCGTCCTGCCCACCGCCTCGTCGACGGGGTAGTTGTCCTTGCCGCCCAGCAGCCAGTCGTAGACCCGCGCGGGGTGGGCGCGGCCGGTGTCGATGCGCGGAGGCTCGGAAGGGTCGGTCGTCATGAGGGGCTCCGTGGTCCGGGAGATGAAGCGACGCCGCGCTTCCCGATCATCGTACTGGCCCGGCCGTCGTGCCATGTGCGCTGTCCGGAGCGGGAGTTGCGACCGCGACCCACCCGTCCGGAGGCACCGCCGCGGCCTCGCGCGAGGACGCGCGAAGGGGGCCGCGGGCAGGGGGACGACCCCGTGCCGGCCCGGCGGGTGGCCCGCGCCGGCACGGCACCGCCTCGGTCCGGTGACGCCGTGACGGGGGCGCGTCGCGGCCGGAAGCGATTTCGCCCGGTTTACGACCCGCTGGAGATGGCACCCAGAACTCACGGTTCCGCACGCCTGCCCAGGAGACCTCATGACTCAAGTCGCCGACTACGTACTGCAGCGCCTGACCGAGTGGGGCGTCCAGCGGGTGTACGGCTATCCGGGTGACGGCATCAACGGCCTGCTGGGCGCCTTCGACCGTGCCGACGGCAGCCCCGAGTTCATCCAGGCCCGGCACGAGGAGATGGCCGCGTTCATGGCGTGCGCCCACGCGAAGTTCACCGGCGAGGTGGGCTGCTGCGTGGCGACGTCCGGCCCGGGCGCGGTGCACCTGCTGAACGGGCTGTACGACGCGAAGCTCGACCACCAGCCGGTGGTGGCGCTGGTGGGCCAGCAGAAGCGGCTGTCGCTCGGCTCCCACTACCAGCAGGAGATCGCGCTGGACCAGCTCTTCGCGGACGTGTCGGAGTACTGCCAGATGGTCGTGCATCCGGGGCAGGCCCGGCACGTGATCGACCGGGCGTTCAAGACGGCGCTGACGATGCGGGGCGTGGCCACGATCATCATCCCGAACGACGTGCAGGAGGAGGACGCGGTGCCCTCCCCGCCGAAGACGCACGGTTCGGTCTTCTCCAGCGTCGGCTGGAGCCGCCCGCGCGTCCTGCCCGACCCCGACGAGCTGCGCAAGGCGGCCGACATCCTCAACGCGGGGGAGAAGGTCGCCATGCTGGTCGGCCAGGGCGCCGCGAAGGCCGAGGCCGAGGTGGCCGAGGTCGCCGAACTGCTCGGCGCCGGTGTCGCCAAGGCCCTGCTCGGCCGCGAGGTCCTCCCCGACGACCTGCCGTACGTCACCGGCCCCATCGGCCTGCTCGGCAGCAAGGCCAGCGACAACATGATGCGCGGCTGCGACACGCTGCTGATGGTCGGGTCGAGCTTCCCCTACTCGGAGTGGCTGCCGGACGAGGGGCAGGCACGGGGCGTCGAGATCGACATCGACGGCCGGATGATCGGCATCCGCTACCCGATGGAGGCCCACCTCGTCGGCGACGCCAAGGAGACCCTCAAGGCGCTGCTGCCCATGCTGCGCCGCAAGGAGGACCGCGGCTGGCGCAAGAAGATCGAGAAGGACGTCCGCGAGTGGCACGACCTGTGCGACCGCTGGGCCGGGGAGCACTTCGGCAAGACGATCAACCCGCAGGCCGTGGCCGCGGAACTGTCCCCGCGCCTGCCGGACGGGGTGATCCTGACGGCGGACTCCGGCTCGGGCACCAACTGGTGGGCCCGGCACCTCGAACTCCGCGACGGCATGCACGCCTCGCTGTCCGGGACGCTGGCGACGATGGGACCCGGCACGCCGTACGCGATCGCCGCGCGGTTCGCGTACCCGGACCGGCCGGTCATCGCCTTCATCGGCGACGGCGCGTTCCAGATGAACGGCATGAACGAGATGATCACCGTCAAGCGGTACCTGGACCGGTTGTCCGGGCCCGCGCCGCTGATCTTCTGCGTGTTCAACAACCAGGACCTCAACCAGGTCACCTGGGAACAGCGCGCCATGGCCGGCGACCCCAAGTACCCGGGCTCCCAGGACATCCCCGACGTCCCCTACGCGGCCTACGCGGAACTGCTCGGCCTCAAGGGCATCGTCTGCACCGACCCCAAGAAGGTCGGCGCGGCCTGGGACGAGGCGCTCGCCTGCGACAAGCCGGTGGTCCTGGAGTTCAAGGTGGACGCGGAGATCGCGCCCATCCCGCCGCACATCATGGTCGAGCAGGGCAAGAAGGCCGCCAAGGCCGCCGTGCGCGACCCGGAGCGGGCCGGGATCGCCGCCAAGGGCGTCCGCCAGAAGCTCACCGAGTACGCCGGGCATCTGCCCGGCCGGGGCAGGAAGTGACCCGCGGCGGACGGTACGGGCGCGGCCGCCGGCACCGCCGGGCGCACGGCACCGAAGTGGTCGTCGTCACCGGCGCCACCGCCGGGGTCGGCCGCGCAACGGCCCGGGCCTTCGGCGCCCGCGGCGCCGCCGTCGCGCTGCTCGCCCGCGGCGAGAACGCCCTCGACCGGGCCGCCGAAGAGGTCGTGAAGGCCGGGGGACGCGCGCTGCCCCTGGTGGTGGACGTCGCCGACGCGGAGGCGGTGGACGCCGCCGCGAGCCGGGTCGAGGACGAGCTCGGGCCGATCGACGTCTGGGTGAACGCCGCCTTCACGACCGTCTTCGCGCCCGTGACGGAGGTCCGGCCCGAGGAGCTGAGGCGGGCCACGGAGGTGACGTACTTCGGCTTCGTCCACGGCACCCAGGCCGCGCTGCGCCGGATGGTGCCGCGCGACCGGGGGACCATCGTGCAGGTCGGTTCGGCCCTGGCCCAGCGCAGCGTCCCGCTGCAGTCGGTCTACTGCGGGGCCAAGCACGCCATCCAGGGCTTCACCGAGTCGCTGCGCTGCGAGCTGCTGCACGACCGCAGCGGAGTACGGGTCACCATGGTGCAGATGCCGGGCCTGAACACGCCCCAGTTCAGTTGGGTCCTCACCCGTCTGTCCCGGCATCCGCGCCCGGTCGCCCCCGTCTACCAGCCGGAGGTCGCCGCCCGGGCCGTCCTGCACGCGGCCGACCGTCCCGAGCGGCGCGAGTACTGGGTCGGCGGCTCCACCGTGGCGACCCTGCTCGGGCAGAAGCTCGCGCCGGCGCTGCTCGACCGCTACCTCGCCCGCACGGGCTACGACTCCCAGCAGACCGACGACCCCGTCGACCCGGCCCGGCCGGTCAACCTCTACGCGCCGGTGGACGGGGCGGCGGGCGTCGACTACGGCGCCCACGGACTCTTCGACGAGGAGGCGCACCCGCGCAGCCTCCAGTTCTGGCTCTCCCGTCACCGCCGTCCGCTCGCGGCGCTGGCCGCGGCGGCCGCGGTCGCCACCGGGGCCGCGGCGAGGCGGCGCTGAGCCGGTGGCGGGCCGGGGACGGAGCACACGCTGCGGCCGGTCAGTCCTCCTCCCGGTCGATGTTCCGCGTCCACCAGTGGTGCTCGCAGAACCAGTGGCCGACCATCGCGCCGCCGAAGACGACGAACCCGACCCCGATGAGCCACGACTCCACCACCAGCACGATCCCCACCGTGCCGTAGCTGATCGCGTTGTCGAGGATCAGCGGGGTGAACACCAGGTAGGAGAATCCGCGCAGCCCGACCAGCCCCACCATGGTCGCCAGCGCCCCCGGCAGCAGGTCGCGCCAGCGGACCTGGCTGCCCAGCAGGAAGTGCTGGCCCCACCAGAAGAACAGCGTCCCGGTCGCCGTGGACAGCGCGATCCGTGCCGACCCGTGCAGGGCGGTCCGCGTCTGCACCTCCTGGTAGAGATACGCGGTCAGGGCGATCACCCAGGTGAGCTGCCGCCAGATCCGGTGCCACGGCCCGGACGGCAGGCCCCAGATGCGCTCGTAGCCGTTCTGCACGCTCGCCGAGAAGGACACGCCGAACACGGCGAGCGCGATACCGCCCCACACGCTCGTGGTGCCGATCACCTCGGTCGGCGGGGTGAAGATGTCGGTCAGCACCCTGGCGGACCGCCCCGACAGCCCCATCCCGTCGGCCAGCCAGGCCGCGAAACCTCCGCGTCCCAGGGGGTCGGCGGCGGCCACCACGATCAGCAGCGGCGCCAGGGTCACCAGGGCGAGGGTGGCGAAGCCCATGGACCGGTGCATCAGCTCCAGGTCCCGGCCGCGCCGGACCAGGGCCGACGCGGCCAACCGGTCCCACAGCCGGAGAGAGTACGCGGCCGACCGGTCCCACAACCGGACAAAGGGGCGCCGGAACCGGTCCACAGGTGCTCCTCGGGCGTCCTTCGGTGGCTCGCCGTTGCCGGACTGAGTGACCCGGAGGCGACCCGGCAAACGCGACGCCGGTGCGCGGGACCGCGGCCCGCGCGGGTGGTGGCGCCGCTCCCACCGTTTACCCGACCCGCCACCGGGTCACCCGCCGATGACGGCGAGTGCCTCCGAAGGAGTACGTGATGACGCTGATGGCCGACCGCGGCCCGCGACCGACCGTGACCGCGGCACGCCCCACCGGACGCCGCTGATGCCGGCCGGCACGGCGGACGGCACCACGGACCTCGCCGGGTACGCGGTCGACGCGGTCGACGTGCACGCCTTCGAGGTCCCCACCGACGGCCCGGACGGCACGGAGCAGGACGGCACCCTCGACTGGGACTCCACGACCCTGGTACTGGTCCGGGTGCACGCCGCCGGCAGGACCGGGCTGGGCTACACCTACGGCGACACCTCGGTCGCCTCCTTCGCGCAGTCCCTGCTCGCGCCGGTGATCCGCGGTGCTTGCGTCGCCTCGCCGCCCGCGCTGTGGGAGCGGATGGGGGCGCGGATCCGCAACGCCGGCCGCCCCGGCGCCGGGGCCATGGCCCTGTCCGCCGTGGACGTGGCGCTGTGGGACCTCAAGGCCCGGCTGCTGGACCTCCCCCTGGTCCACCTCCTGCCGGCCGTGCACGACCGCGTCCCCGTCTACGGCAGCGGCGGCTTCACCAACTACCCCCTGGACCGCCTCACCGGCCAGCTCACCGGCTGGGTGGAGCAGGGCATCCCCAGGGTCAAGCTGAAGACGTCGCGGGACCCCGGCGCCGACCCGCGCCGGCTGACCGCCGTACGCCGGGCGCTCGGCGACGGGCCGGAGCTGTTCACCGACGCCAACGGGGCGCTCGGCCGCAAGGAGGCGCTGTACTGGGCGCACAGGTTCCACGAGGAGTGGGACGTGCGCTGGTTCGAGGAGCCCGTCACCTCCGCCGACCTCGAGGGCCTGCGCCTGCTGCGCGACCGGGGCCCGGCCCGCCTGGAGATCGCCGCGGGGGAGTACGCCTTCACGGCCCAGGACTTCGTCAACCTCGTCGACGGCCCCGCGGTGGACTGCCTCCAGGCCGACGTCACCCGCTGCGGCGGCATCACGGGGGTGCTGGAGGTCGCCGGTCTGGCGGCCGCCCACCACCTCGACCTGTCCGCCCACTGCGCCCCGGCGCTCTCCGCCCACGCCTTCTGCGCCGTACGCGGGCTGCGGCACCTGGAGTACTTCCACGACCACGTGCGCGTCGAGCACCTGCTCTTCGACGGCACCCCGACGCCGGCCGGCGGGGCCCTGCGGCCCGACACCGGCCGGCCGGGTCTCGGGCTCGACGTCAGGTGGGCCGACGCCGAGCCCTTCCGGGTGCACGGGACGCGCCCGTCCTGACCGGGCGGCCCCGTGCCGGGCTCAGGGGTCCATCCGCTGCCGCTGGCGAAGCTGCTCGTTGTGCCAGGCGATGGCACGGCGGATCTGCGGCTCCTGCAGTCCGGTCCGGCAGGCGAGCTGCTCCACGGAGAGCGCCGGGGGGCCCTTGCTCAGTGCCCGGGTCAGCTTCGCCGCCCAGAGCTCCTCGTCCACGAACGGCCGGTCCTGATAGCCCTCCTTGACCACGTCGAAGTGGTCGTCGCAGCACGCGGTGATGAGCCGCAGCCCGTCGAACCATTCGTTGGTGGCATGCGCCGCGGAGGAGTCCGGCACGTAGCCGCGCACGGCCTCGTCCTTCGGGAAGACCTTCGCGCACAGATCGCACAGCTCCATGGGCACGGCCCGCGCGGCCCGGCGTCCCTTCCTGCGCTTACGGTTCCACATCGCGCCTCCCGGAATCACCGTCCAGCAGCGTCGACGCCGAGTGCCGTGTGGGGGGCCGGCGTCCGGAATTCCGGAGTTACCCGATGGGATCGGGACAAACGCCCCGCACGCCGCCCCGGGGCTCAGGGCAGGCCGCCCCGTTCGCAGACCTGGCGGGCGACGTCGCGGAGCTTGACGTTGTGGTCCTGCGAGTAGCGGCGCAGCGCGGCGAAGGCCTGGTCCTCGGTGAGCCGGTGGCTGCCCATGAGGATGCCCATGGCCTCGCCGACGATGTGCCGGGTGCCGATGGCCTCCTCGAGCTGGGCCTGGGTGCGGGCACTGGAGAAGGCGACCGCGGCATGGGAGGCCAGCAGCCAGCCGGCGGTCTCGCTGGCCTCGGTGAACGCGCCGGGCCGGCGGGAGTAGAAGTTCAGCGCACCGAGGTCCTCGTCCTCGGTGAACAGCAGGATGCCCATCATGCTGCCCAGGCCCAGCGCGCGGGCCTCGGGCACGTACCGGGGCCAGCGCCGCGCCTCGGCGGTGAAATCGGCGATCCGGAACTGTCGCGCCCCCTCGGAGGTGCGCGCGGCGTCGAAGCACGGGCCTTCCCCGACGCGCTCCTGGAGCCGGTCGCTGTCGACCACGAGCTGCTCGGTGGGGGCCAGGGACTGCACCCGCCTGCCGCGCAGGACCAGGATGCCGGCGGCGTCGCAGCCCTCGACCAGCTCGGTGGCCGAGGAGGTGATCCGCTTCAGGGTGTCGTTGACGGACTCCTGGGCCAGCAGGTCCCGTGCCAGCGAGGCCATCTCCTGGGCGAATAGGCGCCAGTCCATCCGTTCCTCCCGCTCTCCCGATCACTCCTAGGAGTTCCCCGGGGCGTACGGGGACAAAAGCGACCGGTGTCCGCTCAGGCGCCGCCGGGACGGAGCCGGTCGGCGGCCTCGGGCGGCTGGACGCGCATTCCGGGCCGGCGCCGGTGGACCGTCAGGTACGTCACCCCGCCGGGCCCCGCTACCACCGCGCGGGTGGAACCGTGCGGCAGCCAGGTCAGGATCCCCGCGCGCAGCACGAGCTCGTCGTCGGTGCGGACCAGGGTGGCCGAGCCGTCCAGGACCAGCAGCAGGACGTCCAGGTCGGGCTCGGTGTGCGTGCCGACCCGCCCGCCGGCGGGGACGCGGACG
Organism: Streptomyces sp. NPDC018947; assembly: GCF_044390505.1. Classification (NCBI taxonomy): domain Bacteria; kingdom Bacillati; phylum Actinomycetota; class Actinomycetes; order Kitasatosporales; family Streptomycetaceae; genus Streptomyces; species Streptomyces sp. NPDC018947. Next base: position 213,917 of record NZ_JBIRZD010000012.1, on the reverse strand, counting down.
ACATTGGCGTCGAGCTGCCGCCCCGCCTCGGCCAGCCGCCACAGGGCGCCGGCCGGCGCGTCGCCGCCGAGGGCCAGGAGTTCCGCGGTGTCGCACAGGACCCGGGGGAGGGGAGCCTCGGGGGCGGGGCCGGGAGGGCCGCCGTGTTCCGCTGTCATCAGATGTCACCGTCCGCCGTGTCCGACCGGGCCCGGCGGCCGCCCTGTCGGCCGGCCGCCCGGCTGCGGACCGCGGGTGACGCACTCCACAGGGCCACAGCCGCAAGTAAAGGGGAATCTAACATGCGTATTTGCTAGTGTCCCGGGTTGTGCGGCTGACGAAGTTCACCGACCTGGCGCTGCGTTGCGTGATGCGCCTGGCGGTCGTGAAGGACGGCGACGACCCCCTCGCCACGCGCGAGGTGGCCGAGGCCATCGGTGTGCCGTACACGCACGCGGCCAAGGCCGTTACCCGCCTGCAGCACCTCGGTGTGGTGGAGGCGCGGCGCGGCCGCGGCGGCGGGCTGACGCTGACCGGCCTGGGGCGCGGAGCCTCGGTGGGCTGGCTGGTGCGCGAACTGGAGGGCGACGGCGAGGTCGTCGCCTGCGAGGGCGAGACACCGTGCCCGCTGCGGGGCGCCTGCCGGCTGCGGGGCGCGCTGCGCGCCGCCCAGGAGGCGTTCTACAGCGCGCTCGACCCGCTGACCGTCGCCGACCTGGTGGCCTCGCCGACCGGCCCGGTCCTGATCGGCCTGACGCCCCGCCCGCCCGGCTGACCGGTGGACGGGCCGTCGGGTGCCGGCCTGTGACTCAAAACACGAAACTCATCTACCAATTAAAAGGAGTCGCTGTGCTCTCCGAACAGTCAGTCCCCGTGGTCCGGGCCACCCTCCCGGCGGTCGGAGCGGCCATCGGTGACATCACCGAGCTGTTCTACCGCAAGCTCTTCGAGGCCCACCCGGAACTGCTGCGGGACCTGTTCAACCGGGGCAACCAGGCCAACGGCGAGCAGCAGAAGGCACTGGCGGGATCCATCGCGGCGTTCGCCGGCATGCTCCTGGAGCGGCCCGATGCCCGGCCCGACGCGATGCTGTCCCGGATAGCGCACAAGCACGCCTCCCTCGGCATCACCTCCGACCAGTACAAGATCGTCCACCATCACCTGTTCGCGGCCATCGCGGAGGTCCTCGGCGACGCCGTCACTCCGGAGGTCGCCGCCGCCTGGGACGAGGTCTACTGGCTGATGGCCAACGCCCTCATCGCCGTCGAGGCCCGCCTCTACGAGGAGGCCGGGGTCGCCGAGGGGCAGATCTGGCGCCGCATGGAGATCGTGGAACGCCGCGAGGAGAGCCCCGACGCGGTCTCCTTCGTGCTGCGTCCCGCGGACGACCGCCCCGTACGGCCGTTCCGCCCGGGCCAGTACGTCAGCGTGCAGTCGGAACTGCCCGACGGCTCCCGGCAGATCCGCCAGTACAGCCTGTCCTCCGCCCCCGGCCGCTCCGACCGGCGCATCACCGTCAAGCGCGTCCAGGCCGGCGGGCAGCCGGACGGCGAGGTCTCGTCCTGGCTCCACGCCACCGCGAACCAGGGCGACGTGCTCACCGTCTCCGAGCCGTTCGGCGACCTGGCCCTGGCCGACGGCGACGGCCCGCTGCTGCTGGCCTCGGCCGGGATCGGCGTCACCCCCGTGCTGGCCATGCTGGACCACCTGGCCGCCACCGGCTCCCGCCGCCCGGTCACCGTCGTCCACGCCGACCGCACCCCCGCCGACCACGCCCACCGGCAGGAGCAGTCCGAGCTGGCCGCCGCCCTCCCGGACGCCCGGCTGCACCTCTGGTACGAGGAGCCCGGCGACGAGGCTCCCCGGGCGTCGACGGGACGCGTCGACATCGACAGCCTGGACCTGCCCGACGGACTGACCGTCTACCTGTGCGGTCCGGTGCCGTTCATGCGCGCCGTCCGCGGCGACCTGCTGCGCCGCGGAGTGCCCGCCGCCGACATCCACTACGAGGTCTTCGGCCCCGACCTCTGGCTCGGACAGCAGTAACCCGCGAAGAACAGGCGACGGCGCGGCACGGGACGACGCCGGTCCCGTACCGCGCCGGCCTGCGGCACCCCGTGCCGCAGGCGCCCGCGCACCTTTCCGGGCGGCGCTACGCCGCTGCGGTGAAGGCGGTGGTGATGGCGGTGTCGACCCGGGCGTGCACCACCAGACGCGGACCGGCCGACGAGTCGGCGTTGTTCTCCAGCAGCCGCCGGACCGGGGCGCTGTGCGTGACGACGCTCATCAGCACCCCGAGACGGGAGCACCACTGATGTGCCCGGAGCACGGCACTGACCGCGGCACCACTGGAGGCGTCCTCGGTGAGGACGATGACGACCGGAGTCGGCTGATGGGCGTCGACCAGGTTGGTGATGTGGGTGGACAGCGCCGCGCGCCCGGCGATGCCCGGATCCTGGTCCACCGTGATGACAAGGACTCCGTGTTCCAGGGTGTGGGACAGCATCGTGGTGGCCTCCGATCTGACGCCTGACGGCGAAGTGTTCTCAGTGAACGTGCCCCGGACCCGGTCCGCAATGCGCGACGACGCCACCGCGCCCCCGACGGGCCCCGCCACGGCGGCATCCGGTGCACGGCGCGGACCCGCCGGCCGGCCCCGGGGGCCGGCCGCTCCCCGCCGCGGCGCCGCGTACGATCGTCCGGTCCGTCCCCGAACCGAGGAGCCCCGACCGGTGCCCGCCCTGCTCCCCACGCCCCGAACCGGCCCCCGTCTTCTGGACGCGGAGCGCCTGGCCCGCGTGGAGGACGGCGAACGGCTGCACGCCCTGCTGTGGCGGGCCGGGCCGGGCTGGCGGATGGCCGGCAGCGCCGTGCTCGGCGGCGGGATCGCCGACTGCGCGTGGGTCCTCAACGCCCAGGTGGCACACGGCTACCGGCGCACCGACCCCGCCGCGCACCTCGCCGAACTGGCGCGCGCCGTCGGCGCGGAGGGCCGGGGCATGGGCCTGATGACCGCCGCCGACGTCCGCGACCTCGGCCGCGCACGGGACGGCGGCGCCGAAGCCGTCGTCACCGCGGGCATCTCCGTGCGCGGTTGGGCCGCCGCCCCGCCGGAGACCGTCACCGGGACACCCGGGCCGGGCACCATCAACATCGTCGCCGCCCTGCCCGTGGCGCTGAGCGACGCGGCCCTCGTCAACGCGGTCATCACGGCGACCGAGGCCAAGGTGCAGGCACTGCTCGACGCGGGGTACGACTGCTCCGGCACCCCCACCGACGCCGTGTGCGTCGCCGCCCTCGCACCCCGCCCCGGCACACGGACCCACCCCTTCGCCGGCCCCCGCTCCGAATGGGGCGCCCGCCTGGCCCGTGCCGTGCACCGCGCCGTGCTCGACGCCCTCCCCGCCCCGGCGCCCCGCTGACCCGGGGCCGCCGCCCTCAGGTCTCCCGCACCGGCAGGTACGCCTCGGCGGCCAGCCCGAACGTCCAGGCGACCCCCTCCCGGGCCTCACGGGTGGTCGGGGGCACCCGCAGCCAGTAGGTGCGGCGGCTGCCGTCCGGCTCCGGCGTGGAGTTGAGGACCTCCACCATCACCACGGGTTCGTCGCCGTCGAGTTCGATCCGCCACAGCGTCCCCGTCTCGTCCGTGTGCAGGGGCCGCGCCCCGGACTCGGACAGATAGCGGTCGTAGCCGTAGTGCTCCAGCATCACCCGGCGCAGCTCGGCGTTCTCCTCGGCACGTATCCGCTCGGGCGTCAGCGCACGCAGCTCCCCCAGGAACGCGGCGGGCACCGGCATGCCCCGCCACGCGTGGAGCGCGAACCCGTCGGGGAAGGCCAGCGCCGGGCCGTCCCCGCGGTCGAGCCGGCCCGCCTCGTCGCGGTGCAGGGCGACGGGACGTTCGCACACGACCGCGGCCCTCTCGTACGGCCACCACCACCCGGCGGACGCCGACACCGCGGCCAGGCCGTCCAGCGGGGCGCGGTCGGTGGGGAACGCCGCGAGCCACGGCGCGTCGTGCTGGCCCAGCACGGCGTCGAGCAGCACCAGACGGATCTCCGTCTCGGCGGCGGCGTCCCCGCCGGCCAGCTCCTCCACGACACCGGCCCGGACGCGGTCCACGAGCGACCGCACCGGGTCCCACAGCCGCCCGCCCGTCGCCGCCCAGTGCGCCGACCAGCCGGCCGCTCCCAGGTCGGCGTGGGCACGCGCCCGTTCGGCGGCCCAGGGCGCGGTGCGGACCGCGTCGCGGACACTGCGCCCGGCCCCGGTCAGCTCCCGCACCGTGCGCACACCCTCGCGCGGCGAGCCCGCCCACACGATGCGTTCCGGCTCGGCGAGCCCCGCCCGCCGGTAGGCCAGACGCACTCCCGCCTCCGCCGCCCTCCGGTCGGCCGGGGCGGCCGTCACGGCACGTGCCCGCCAGCGGTCCACGTCGTCGGGCCGCGTCTCCTGTCGCGTCGTCATGTCGTCCCCCCCGTCAGTCCGCGACGATCCGCACAGAGCCGGGCACGTACTCCCGCTGCCGGACCACCCGGTACCACCCCTTGGGCAGCGTGATCGCCGCGTGCTCCTCGTGCACCACCCGTCCGCCCTCGGGCAACCGCAGCAGCAACGGCCCGAACGGCCCCGGCTCCCGGACCAGTTCGCCCCGGCCCACCACCGCGTGCGCGTGTCCCGTGACCTCGCCCAGGGCCAGCACCAGTCTGCCCCGGGCGTCCCGCGGCTCCTTCGGCGCCCGCGTAACATGCGGCGGCACCGCGTCGTCCGTGACGGGCACGATCAGCACATCCCCCTGCCGGTACATGGCTCTCCCCTCTGCCGGTCCGCGCACCTCGCGCCGGCCATGGAGAGGACCGTAGGCGCGACCACTGACAACGGCCGCCCGGAGCCGCCCCGGCAGGCCCGCTGTCAGTGGCTGTTGGTAGAAATTCCCACGCACCGCACCACTGTTCCGTCACACGTCAGGATCAGCGCATGGTCATCAGCGCCCCGCTGTACGAGTTCCATCGGCTCCCCTCGTTCGACTTCCCCGAAGCCGGCCCGGAGGCGGACCTGCCGGCCGCCGACGCCGTCGCCTGGCGGATCACCGGGTTCGGTGTCCAGGACGGGGAGAGGTGGGAGGACGCCTTCGCCCGCTTCTGCTCGCGGGTGGACACGGCACGGGTACGCGCCCTGATCGTCGGGGACTGGGACGGCGCCTACCAGAGCCGCCCGGACGAGGTCGTCGGGCTCCTCGTGGCCGCCCGCGACCGGTTCCCCGCCCTGCGCGCCCTCTTCCTCGGCGACCTGACGTTCGAGCAGTGCGAGATCTCCTGGATCCAGCAGACCGACGTGACCCCGCTGCTCGACGCCTACCCCGCCCTGGAGGAGTTCGGCGTGCGCGGCGGCGACGGCCTGGACTGGAAGGTCGCCCGCCACGAAGGGCTGCGCCGGCTGGCGTTCGAGAGCGGCGGACTGCCCGCCCGCGTCGTCCGCGGCGTCGGCGCGAGCGAGCTGCCCGCCCTGGAGCACCTCGACATGTGGCTCGGCACCCCCGACTACGGCGGTGACAGCGAGGCGTCGGACGCGGCCGGCATCCTGTCCGGCACCCGGCTGCCCCGGCTGCGCCACCTGGCCCTGCGCAACAGCGAGATCCAGGACGACCTGGCGAAGGCCGTCGCCGGCGCCCCCGTCGTCGCCCGCCTGGAGGTGCTCGACCTGTCCATGGGCACCCTCGGGGACGAGGGCGCCGCGGCGCTCCTCGACGGCCAGCCCCTGACCCACCTCAAGAAGCTCGACCTGCACCACCACTACATCGGCGAGCGACTCCTGGAACGCATACGCGCCACCGTCGCCGCCGCGGGCACCGAGGTCGACCTGGACGGCGGCGACGCCGACGAGGACGAGGACGAGGACGGCACGGTCTACCGCTACGTCGCGGTGGGTGAGTGAACGATGGCCCACTCCTACCCCACGCACCTGACGTCCTTCCACGGCCTGCCCGTGCACGAGTTCCCCGCCCTCGACGAGGAGAAGGCCGCCGGCCGGCCCGCGCCCGGCTCGGTCGCCTGGCGGATCTCCTGCGCCTGGGAGGAGGACCCGTTCGACGTCCTGTGGCGCCGGTTCCACGACGAGGTGCGCACCGAGGAGGTCACCGCGCTCGTCATCGGCCCGTGGTGGCCCGACTGGGACGAGGACGGCATCGGCCCCGTGCTCGACCTGATCACCGGCGACGCCCACCGGCTGCCCCGCCTGCGCGCGGTCTTCCTCGCGGACGTCGAGTCCGAGGAGTCGGAGATCTCCTGGATCAAGCAGGGCGAGGTGACCCGCGTCCTGCGCGCCTGGCCCGGCCTGGAGGAGCTGGGGGTGCGCGGCGCGGAGGACCTGGTCGTCGAACCGCTGCGGCACGAGGCGCTGCAAACCCTGCGCATCGAGTCCGGCGGGCTGCCCCGGGACCCGGTGCGGGCCCTCGCGGCCGCCGAGTTCCCGGCCCTGCGCCACATCGAGCTGTGGCTCGGCACCAGTTGGTACGGCGGCGACTGCCGTCCCGAGGAGATCCACGCCCTCCTGGACGGCCTCAGCCACAGCCCCGACCTGCGCCACCTGGGCCTGCGCAACAGCGACATCCAGGACGACATCTGCGCGGCCGTCGCCTCCGCGCCCCTCGTCGCGGGCCTGGAGAAGCTCGACCTGAGCATGGGCGTCCTCGGCGACGAGGGTGGCGAGGCACTGCTCGGCGGCCAGCCGCTCACCCACCTCGACGCGCTCGACCTGAGCCACCACTTCATGAGCGAGCCGATGACCGAGCGGCTGCGGGAGACCTTCGCGCCGCACGGCGTGCACCTGTCGCTCGATCCCGCCCCGTACGGCGGCCGGATGCGGGAACGCTATGTCGCCGTCGGCGAGTGACACACCCCCGCGCTTCGCGGTCGTGGGCAACCCCGGCAACCGCAGGGTCACGCTGTTCACCGCGGCCGTGACCGCCGCGGGGCTGCCCGCGCCCCGCGTCGTCCCCTGGACCCGGGTGCTGCGCTGCGGCGGGGCCGTCTTCGCACCGCACGAGACCGTCCGCGTCGACTCGCCCGGCGAGGACGCCGACGCCGACCTCCTGCTGCGCGGCACGGCCGACCCCACCCGGGTCGAGGGGTCGGCCCGCTGGTACGCACGCTTCCTCGCCGCCGTGCGCGGGTTGCACGGCGGCGTCCGCCTCGACGACCCGGACGACCTGGCCGTGCTGTTCGACAAACGGCGCTGCCACACCGTCCTCGACGCGGCCGGCGTGCCGGTCCCGTTCTCACCGACCTCCGGACCGGCCCGCGCGGTCGTGCGCGGCTGGGAGGACGTACGGCACCTGATGCGCGAACACCGCATGCCCCGGCTCTTCGTGAAGATCGCCCACGGCTCCTCGGCGTCCGGTGTCCTCGCCGTCGAGACCGCGGGCGCGGGCCGCGTCCGGGCCACCACCTCCGTCGAACGCGCCCCCGACGGGCGGCTGTTCAACTCCCTCACGGCACGGCGCTACGACCGGGAGAGCGACATCGCCGCCATCGTGGACACCCTCGCGCCCGACGGGCTGCACCTGGAGCGGTGGCTGCCGAAGGCCTCGCAGCGCGGCCGCGCGGCCGACCTGCGGGTCGTCGTGGTGGACGGCCGCGCCACCCACGCCGTGGTGCGCACCAGCACCCTGCCCATGACCAACCTGCACCTCGGCGGTGCCCGCGGCGACCTGGCCGAGGCCCGGGGGGCCGTCGAGGCGGCGGGCGGGAGATGGGCCGACGTCCTCGCCGTGTGCGAACGCGCCGCGGCCTGCTTCCCCGGCACGCTGTGCGTCGGCGTCGACCTGCTCCCGCTCACCGGGTGGCGCCGCTTCGCGGTCGCCGAGGTCAACGCCTTCGGCGATCTGCTGCCCCGCCTGACCGGCCTGCCGGGCAGCGGCGCCGAGGGCCGGGACACCTACGCGGCCCAGGTCGCCGCCGTCCTGCGCCGGCACGCGGCGAAGCCCGCCACCGCCCCCGGCCACCACCAGCACAGAATGGAAATCCACCATGCCGGCGCCTGACCCGACGCCCCCGCCGCACGACGAACCCCGGCGCCGGGCCGTCCCCGTGGCACCCGACGACCCCGACATGAACGAGATCGTCGGCAGCCACGACCTGCTGCTGGTCACCCTCGACACCCTCCGCTTCGACGTCGCCGCCGAACTGGCCGCGGCCGGCCGCATCCCCCACCTCGCCCGCCACCTGCCCGGAGGACGCTGGGAGAAGCGGCACGCGCCGGGCAGCTTCACCTACGCCTCGCACCAGGCGATCTTCGCGGGCTTCCTGCCGACCCCCGCCGCGCCCGGCCCCCACCCGCGCCTGTTCGCCGCGAGGTTCGCCGGCAGCGAGACCACCGCCGGCCGCACCTGGGTCTACGACACGCCCGACCTCGTCTCGGGCCTCGCCCGCGAGGGCTACCACACCGCCTGCATCGGGGGAGTGGGCTTCTTCAACAAGCAGGGCCCGCTCGGCTCCGTGCTGCCGGACCTCTTCCACGAGTCCCACTGGGAGCCCGGGTTCGGCGTCGCCTCACCCACGTCCTTCGAGGAGCAGGTCGCCCGCGCCGAGGACCTGGTGCGCGGACTGCCCGCCGAACGGAAGCTGTTCCTCTTCGTCAACGTCTCCGCGCTGCACCAGCCGAACTGGTTCCACCTGCCCGGCGCCACCCGCGAGGCCGGCGACACCCGCGCGAGCCACGCCGCCGCCCTGGAGTACGTCGACCGGCACATCGGCCGCCTGTTCGCCGCCGCGAGCAGCAGACGCCCCTGCTTCGCCATCGTCTGTTCCGACCACGGCACCGCCTACGGCGACGACGGCTACACCGGACACCGCCTCGGCCACGAGTCCGTGTGGACCGTGCCCTACGCGCACTTCACGCTCGACCGCACCGCGCCCGGAGCCGCCCGATGACCACCGCCCCCACCGCGAGCCCCCTCACGGACGACGGGTACGGCCCGGCCGGCCCGTACCAGAGCTACGTCTACGCCTACCCCCACAAGACCGCCTACCGGCGCCTTCCCGACCGGCCGGCGCTGCGCGAGCTGTGGGCGGCGGAACCCAAGGACGCTCTCTCCCTCTACCTGCACATCCCTTTCTGCGAAGTGCGCTGCGGCTTCTGCAACCTCTTCACCCGCATCGGCGCGCCGGACGGACTGACCGGCGCCTACCTCGACGCCCTCGACCGCCAGGCCGGCGCGGTCCGCGACGCGCTCGGCGACACGGACACCGTCCGCTTCGCCACCGCGGCCTTCGGCGGCGGCACCCCCACCTTCCTCACCGCCGCCGAACTCGACCGGCTCTGCGACATCGCCGAACACCGCATGGGCGCCGACCTGCGCGCCGTCCCCCTCTCCGTGGAGGCCTCGCCCGCCACGGCCACCGCCGACCGGCTGGAGGTGCTCGCCGCCCGCGGCACCACCCGGCTCAGCCTCGGCGTGCAGAGCTTCGACGACACCGAGGCCCGGGCCGCCGTACGCCCCCAGCGCCGCGCCGACGTCGAGGCCGCCCTCGGCCGGATCCGGGACGCGCGCGTCCCCGTCCTCAACGTCGACCTCATCTACGGCATCGACGGGCAGACCGACGCGAGCTGGCTGCGCTCCCTGGACGCGGCCCTCGCCTGGCGGCCCGAGGAGCTCTACCTCTACCCGCTCTACATCCGCCCCCTGACCGGCCTCGGCCGCCGGACCCACGCCCCGGACCCCGCCTGGGACGCCCTGCGCCTGCGCCTGTACCGCCTCGGCCGCGACCACCTCCTCGCCCACGGGTACGAGCAGCGGTCGATGCGGATGTTCCGCCGCGCCGACGCCCCGCCCGAGGGCGCGGACGACTACGCCTGCCAGAGCGACGGCATGATCGGACTCGGCTGCGGCGCCCGCTCCTACACCGCACGGCTGCACTACTCCTTCGACTACGCCGTGGGCATGCACCGGATCCGCTCGATCATCGACGACTACGTCGCCCGCCCCGCCGAGGACTTCGCGTACGCCGAGTACGGCCGCCGCATGGACGCCGACGAGTCCCGGCGCCGCCACCTCCTGCAGTCCCTTCTCCAGGCCGACGGCCTCGACGTGGCCGGCTACCGGGCCCGCTTCGGCAGCGCGCCCGAGGAGGACTTCCGCGCCGAACTGGGCCGCTTCGCCGACCGGGACTGGCTGACGGACGACGGGACCACCCTGCGCCTGACCCCCGAGGGCCTGGCCCACTCCGACGCCGTCGGCCCCGCGCTGTTCTCCCCGGCGGTGCGGTCCGCCATGGCCGCCTACGAACGGAAGTGACCGCCCGCCATGGACCTCACCCTCCTGTACCGCGGCCCCCTCGCCTCGTGCGACTACGACTGCCCCTACTGCCCGTTCGCCAAGAGGCGCGACAGCCGGGAGCAACTGCGCGCGGACCGGGACGCGCTGGAACGATTCGCCGGCTGGGCCGCCCGGCAGACCGCGGACCGGCTCTCCCTGCTGTTCACCCCCTGGGGCGAGGGCCTGGTGCGCTCCTGGTACCGGCGCACCCTCGCCGAGCTGTCCCACCTGCCGCACATCCGCCGCGTCGCGATCCAGACCAACCTCAGTTGCCGCACCGACTGGCTGGCCGACGCCGACCCCCGCACCCTCGCCCTGTGGTGCACCTACCACCCGGGGCAGACGCCCTACGACCGCTTCCTCGCCAAGTGCCGCGACCTCGCGGCCCGCGGCGTGCGCTTCAGCGTCGGCGTCGTGGGCCTGCCCGAACACCTCGAAGCGGCCCGCAGGCTGCGCGCCGAACTGCCCGGGCACGTCTACCTGTGGGTCAACGCGGCCGAGGGACACGCCTACGACGACGCGGAGGCGGCCCTGTGGACCGCCCTCGACCCGCTCTTCCCCTACAGCCGGCACCCGCACGCCAGCGCCGGACTGCCCTGCCGCACGGGCGAGTCGGTCGTCTCGGTCGACGGCGAGGGAACCGTCCGCCGCTGCCACTTCGTCCGCGCCGAACTCGGCAACCTCTACGACGGTTCCTACCGCACGGCCCTGCGCCCCCGCCCCTGCCCGCTCGCCGTGTGCGACTGCCACATCGGCTACGTCCACCTGGAGACACTTCCCCTGTACGACGTGTTCGCGGGCGGTGTGCTGGAACGCGTCCCGGCGGCGCCCGTCGCCGCGCCGTCCCTCCCCTGAACGGACCGGCCGGGCACACGTGCGCGGGGACGGTCCGTCCGGACCGTCCCCGCCACGTCGTGCGAAGTGCCGCTCAGCGCGCGGCGCTCTTCTCCAGCGCCTTGTCCAGGGCGGCCGCGAAGCCGTACGCCCAGAGCTGGTTCACCCGGCTGCGCTCGGTGGCGTTGGGGTAGGCGTTGGTGCAGGACGGGCCGGGGCCGCCGCCCGACATCAGCTCGCTGCACGGCCCCGAGTAGTGGTCGGGCAGACCCAGCACGTGCCCCGTCTCGTGCGCGGTCACACGGGTGGAGTCGTACTGCCGGTTCTGCGTGTAGTCGAGGAAGATGTAGCCGTTGCCGTGGCCGTCCGTGGAGGCGTACGAGCCGCGCGAGTCGTTGCCCTCGTAGTACGCGAAGTCGGCGCCGGAACTGCTCTCCGCGAGGCGTACGTTGGTCACCGAGCTGTTCCAGATCTGGGCGCTGCGCGATATCTGGGTGCGGAAGCTGGGCGCGTTCCTTGCGCTGTAGTAGACGGTGACGGCGGCCGTCGAGGACGGGTTCGCGGCCCGCTTCTCGGCGACGGACTTGACGACCGCCTCGAAGAACGCACGGTTGGCGCGGGCGTCCTCGCCGGAGCCGGCCGACGGCTCGTAGCCGACGTGCGCCGCGGGGACCGGGGCCTGGGGCTGGGGCGCGGCGGCCGTGGCGGCCGGGCCGGTGCCGAGCACGGCGGCGCTCAGGCCGAGACCGACCGCGGTGGACAGCAGGGGCAGGGTGATACGCATCGATGACTCCTCGTGTGGGGGAGTGGGGGCGAAGTCGTCATCGGTGAGTGTGGGGCGCCCGTGTGCCCGCTGTGATGATGGCAACCGGTGATAGGTCCGGGCTATCACCCCGCGGTGCCGCGGAACTCGCCCTGTTCCGCAGCGATTTGTTCACCTGGCGCAGGCGGACCGTTCCGCTCTACGCTCCCTGCATGGAGCTCGAGGTGAGGCACCTTCGCGCACTGTGCGCCATCGCCGACGCCGGCAGCCTGCACCAGGCGGCGCGCCGACTGGGCGTCGCGCAGCCCACGTTGAGCACCCAGCTCACCCGCATCGAACAGGCCCTGGGCGGGCGGCTGTTCGTCCGGGAGCGCACCGGCTGCCGCCCCACCCCCCTCGGCCGCACGGTCCTCGGCCGGGCCCGCCCGCTGCTCGCCGACATGCGCACCCTGGTCCGCGAGGCACGTGCCGCGGCGGTCGGCCAGGACAGCAGGGTGCGCGTCGGTTCCACCGCGAGCCGGGCCCTCGCCGGCTGGCTGCGCCGGCTCAGACGCCCCGGCCTGGAACCGACGCTCCAGATGGACGTCTCCGCCAACGCCCTGCTGCGCAGGGTCTGCGACGGCCAGCTCGACGTCGCCTTCGTGCACGAGGTCGAGGGCTGCCCGCTGCGCGTCCCCGAGGGTCTGCGGCTGCGGGTCCTGGTCGAGCGGGAACCGCAGTTCGTCCTGCTGCCCGCCGACCACCCGGCGGCCGCCCGCCCCGTCGTCCACCTGACCGACCTCGCCGAGGACCGGTGGATGGTCGACCCCACCGTCGACGGCGAGTGGGACGGCGTCCACCGGATGCTGCGCGCGGTCGGCCTCGATCCCCGTGTCCTGCACGGTGACTACCACACCGCCGCTTCCCTCGTCGCCACCGGCGAAGCGGTCACCGTCTGCCAGCCCAGCTCCCGGTCCCGCCCCGACATGGCGGTACGCCGCCTGCACGGCGACCCCCTCGGCGTACGGCTGCTGCTGGCCGCGCGCACCCGTGCCGAACTGGACGCGGTCTTCCCCGCGCTGGAGGAGGCCTACTGGGAGGCGGCCCGTCAGTCCCGCGCCTACCGCGAGTGGCTGGAGGCCCCCCGGCCGCACCCCCTCGCCCCCTGCGCTCCGGTGACCGGCGCGGAGACCGGCCGGGCGGACTTCGTACCGGTCCGCTGAATCGATCAATCCGCCCATTCAGGTGGTTCTGACCCCTAACCGGTATGACAATAGGGCCATACGGTTACGGACAGGGGCATGAGCTCTGCGCGACGACTACCCCCGCTGCGTTCGCTGGCCGTGATGTGTGTCCTGGGCAGTTCCGCCCTGCTGATGACGGCCTGCACCAACGCCGATACGACCCGCTCGAGTGTCGCCGAGGCGGCACCCACCGCTTACCCCTCGGGTTCCGCTTCCCCCTCCGCCTCCCCGTCCTCCGCCTCACCCTCGGCCTCGATGAACCAGGACAGGACCGAGCGCAAGGCGCTGGTCTCGATGGCCAAGGTGACCTGGGACAAGGCCGCCGACACCGCCGTCAAGGAGGTCTCCGGCGGCAAGCTCGTGGACCTGGAACTGAAGCAGACCTCGGACGAGGCGACCGCGACCGCGGGCTCCCCCAGCCCGAGCACCCCGAACCCCGCGCCCAGCAAGGGCTCCCCCGAGTGGGAGGCCAAGGTCGCCACCTCCGACGGCACCGTCCACCGCATCGACATCGACGCGGTCAGCGGCAAGGTCTTCCGCACCCAGGAGGAGCCCGACCAGAGTGCCGACGACAAGCAGGAGGTCGCCGGCATGCTGAGCAAGGCCACGCAGACCCCGCAGCAGGCGGTGAAGGCGGCCACGGCCGAGACCAAGGGCACCGTCACCGGCGTCGAACTCGACCAGAACGACAACCAGCAGGTCACCTGGGCCGTCGACGTCGTGTCCACTGACACCTGGGACAAGACGACCGTCGACGTCGACGCCACGAACGGCAAGATCCTCGGCCGGCACGTCGACAGCGACTGAGCGCCGGGACGGCAAGCACACCGGGAGCAGCGGGCCGCGACGCCCGACTGCTCCCGTTCCCTGTGCCGGCGAGGCGCGTCAGACGGCGGGCTCCACCGCCTCGGCCGCCGCGCCCCGGGCCCGGCCCGGCAGGGTCAGCACGGCCAGGAAGCCGCAGACCGCGACGGCGGCGAAGAAGTAGAAGCCCCACGGGTGACCGATCCCCGAGGAGACCAGCGCGCCGGTGATCGACGGGCCGACGATCGAACCGAGCCGGCCGATGCCGGACGCCGAACCGAGCGCCGTGCCGCGCACGGAGGCCGGGTAGTAGTTCGTCACGTAGGCGTAGACGAGCACCTGCGCGGAGAAGACGAACACCCCGGTGAGGAAGACGACCGTGTTGAGCAGCAGGTCGCTGTCCATCCTGACGCTCAGACAGGCCAGCATGACCACCGACACCGCGAACCAGCCCATCGTGGTGACCTTGATGCCCCGCCGGTCGGCGACCCACCCGCCGAGGACGAGACCGACGACACCGCCGGCGTTGAGCACGAGAAGCTGGGTGACGGCCGTGGGGACGGGGTAGCCGGCGTCGTTCATCAGCTTCGGCAGCCAGGTGTTGAGGCCGTAGACCAGCAGCAGGCCCATGAACGACGCGACCCAGATGCCGACGCCCGCGCGCAGGTACGCCGGCTTCAGCAGCTCGGTGAACGGCACCCGCTCGGCACCGTCGCGCCTGGCCTGCACGAACGCCTCGGACTCGGGCAACTTGAACCACTGGACGCCCGCGACGAAGAGGCCGACGACGCCGAGGACGTAGAAGAGGATCTCCCAGTCGTCGGTGACCTGGAGGGCCAGCAGCGACGTGATCACGGCACCGGTGTGGTAGCCGGTCATCGTCAGCGTGCTGGCCCGTGCCCGGCGGCTGGCCGGCATGTGCTCGGCCATCATCGTGAGCGACACCGGCATACAGGCGCCGAGGCCCAGTCCGGCGGCCAGGCGCAGCGCGGCGAACATGGCCACGGAGTCCGCCAGCGGCACCACGATGGTGAAGACCGAGAAGACCACCACCGAGCCGATGAGCAGTCGGCGGCGGCCCAGCCGGTCGGCGAGCGGGCCGACGCAGACCGCGCCGATGGCCACGCCCACGAGGGAGAGCGTCGCGACGGTCGTCGCGTCACCCGCGGTCATGCCGAGGTGATGGGTCTTGAGCAGGGTGGGGATGATGGCGCCGAGGACGACGAGGTCGTACCCCTCGAGCAGGACGGTGATCCAGCACAGGAGCACGGTCCATCTGCTGTTTCCGGTGGTGCCGGTGCGGGCCGGCGCGTGGGACGTGGCGGCGGAGGCCATGTGGCATTTCCCCCAGGGAACGAAAGCGGACGGGGAGCGGGAGAAGCGGGGAGAAGAGGGGAGGGATCTCAGAACGGATAGTCGGCGATGTCCGGGCGGACGGTGACCCACTGGGTCTCGGTGAACGCCTCGATGTTGGCGGCTGCGCCCCCGAACCGGGAGCCGGTGCCCGACGCCTTGACGCCGCCGAAGGGGGCGTTGGGCTCGTCGCCCACGGTCTGCTCGTTGATGTGGATCTTGCCGGAGTCGATCCGGTCGGCGAGCTTCATGGCCGTGCCGACGTCACCGAGGATGCCGACGGACAACCCGTACTCGCAGTCGTCGACGATGCGGGCCGCCTCCTCGAGCGTGGAGAAGCCGATGACGGGGGCGACGGGGCCGAAGATCTCCTCCCGCCACGCCGGCATGTCGGTGGTCAGGCCGGTGAGCACGGTGGCGCGGTAGCAGGCGCCGTCGATCTCGCCGCCCGCGGCGACCTTCGCGCCGGCGGCCACGCTGTCGGTGACGATGCCGTGCACCCGCTCCAGTTGGCGGCGGTCGATGAGCGGGCCGAGCGCCACGTCCTCGCGCGCCGGGTCGCCGACGGGCAGCGCCTCGGCCTTCGCGGCGAGCACCGCGGTGTACTCGTCGACCAGCGACTCGTGCACGATGTGCCGGCCGGTCGTCATGCAGATCTGGCCCTGGTGCAGATACGAGCCGAACGCGCCGGCGGACGCGGCCTTGCGCACATCGGCGCCGGGCAGCACGACCAGCGCGTTGTTGCCGCCCAGTTCCAGATGGGCCCGCTTCAGCAGCCGGCCTGCCTGCTCGCCGATCGCCCGGCCGACCGGCGTGGAGCCGGTGAAGGAGACGACCCGGACCTCGGGGGCCTCGACGACCGCCCGGCCGACCGAGCCGTCGCCCGGCAGCAGGTGGAGGACGCCGGCGGGGAGCCCGGCCTCCTCGAAGATCCGGGCGATGACGACACCTCCGCTCACCGCCGTGCGCGGATCCGGCTTCAGCAGCACGGCGTTGCCGAGGGCGAGCGCGGGGGCGACCGAGCGCAGGCCGAGGATGAGCGGGAAGTTGAAGGGCGCTATCACGCTGACGACACCGGCCGGACGGCGGCGCACGAGCGACCAGCGGGCCTCCTCGGAGGTGAGCACCTCGCCCTGCGGGTGCGTCGGCAGCCCCGCGCACTCGAAGCACTCGCCGATCGCGAGCCCCGCCTCGAAGCCGGCCTTCGACCGGACCGAGCCGGCCTCGCGCACCAGCCAGTCCTCCACCTCGGCGGCGTGCTCGGTGAACAGCTCGCCCGCGCGGCGCAGTACGGCGGCCCGCTGCTGCGGCGAGGTCGCCGCCCAGGCACGCTGGGCCTCGGACGCCCGGGCGGCGGCGCGCCCGACGTCCTCGGGGGCGGCGAGTCCCACGGTGCCGAGCCGGTCACCGGTCGCCGGCTCGACCACCGGGTGCTCGGCGGGGGAGTCCTGCCAGCCGTCGCTGAAGTACTTCCCGCCCCAGACGTCGCTGTCCAGGAATGTCATCGGCTTCCCCTCCATCGGGATCGTCGGATGCCGAACGCCTCAGCGGCTCCGGGCGTTCGGCGGGTCGGTCGGGTTCAGGGAGGTCAGGACGGTGTGGTGAGCGCGGTGTCCACCTGGATCAGCCGCGGTCCGTCGGGCTGTTCGGCGAGCGCGGCACGCAGTTCCGCCACGCCGCCGACGTGCCGGGCGCGCACCCCGTAGCCATCCGCGATGCGGGTGAAGTCCAGCCCCGGGATGTCCAGGCCCGGGGCGTCGGGCACACCGAGCAGACCGCCGAACCAGCGCAGCGCCCCGTACGTGCCGTTGCGCAGCAGGACGACGGTCAGCGGGACCCGGTGCTGGGCGGCCGTCCACAGGGCGGTGATGCCGTAGTTGGCCGAGCCGTCGCCGATCACGCCGACGACGGGGCGGCCGGGCTGCCCCATGGCGACGCCGACCGCGCCGGGCAGCCCGAAGCCGAGCCCGCCGGCCGCCGGGAAGTAGTAGGAACCCGGCCGGCGCAGGTCCATCTGGCGCCACCACGAGGAGTTGGTGGACGTCGACTCGACGACGTACGCGGTGTCGCCGGGGAGTTCGTCGCGCAGCGCGGCGAAGACCTGCTCGGGGTGGAGCGCCGGCCCCTCGGCGGTGAGCGGCTCGGGCACCGGCCGGAAGGGACCGGCCGGCGCGGCGGGGGCCCGCAGGGTCTTCAGCAGCAGCTCGACGACCGCGCCCGGGTCGGCGACCAGCGCCTCGCCCATCGGCGCCCGCGCGGCGGCCGAGGCGTCCTCCGTCACCTGGACGAGCCGGGTGCCCTCGGGCAGATAACGGCCCGGCAGGTACTCGTGGTAGCGGAACACCGGCGCGCCCAGCACGAGCACCAGGTCGTGGCCCTCGAAGGCCCGCGCGACGGGCGCGATGCCGGCCGGCAGCACGCCCCGGAAGAGCGGGTGCCGGTTGGGGAAGGGCAGCCGGAACTGCGAGGGGGCCGCCCACACCGGACCGCCCAGGCGCTCCGCCAGCCGCACCGCGTCGTCGAACAGGCCCGCCGAGTCGATGTCCCCGCCGAGCACCAGCGCGGGCCGCCGGGCGGCGGTGACCCGCTCGGCGAGCCAGCGGCTCTGCTCCGCGTTCGGCACCGAGGCCCGCCGCACCTCGCGGTCGAGGACGGCCGGGGCGTTGTCGCCCGCCTCGGCGGACCAGTCGTCGTAGGGGACCGACAGGTACGTCGGCCGGCGCTGGAGCCGCGCCTCGAAGACGGCCTGCGCGAGGGCCCGCGGGACGTCCTCGGCGCAGGCGGGCTCGGCGGCCCAGCCGACCAGCGGCTTCATCAGGGCCGGGGCGTCGACGCTGGCCAGGTTGGCCTCCGGGCCGACGGCGGGCCGCACCTGCTGCCCGGCCACGACCACGAGCGGGGTGCGGGAGGCCACGGCGTTCGTCAGCGCGCCCATCGCGTTCCCGGAGCCCGAGGCTGCGTGCAGGTTGACCAGCACCGGACGCCCGGTCGCCTGGGCGTACCCGTCGGCCATCCCGACGACGGCTCCCTCGTGCAGACCGAGGACGTAGCGGAAGCCGTCGGGCAGGTCGGCGAGGAAGGGCAGCTCGTTGGAGCCGGGATTCCCGAACACGGTGGTGAGGCCCTGGCGCTCCAGGAACTCGTGGGAGACACGACGCACGGATGGCACGGACGTTCCTTTCGAAGTGACGTCCGACACGCTAGGCACCCCGCGACATGGGCACCAATAAATGTTTCGCGGCCTCGATATAGAGTCGCTCTATATGGGGAGCTTCGATCTCAACCTGGCCCGCGTCTTCGTGCTGCTGTACGAGACCGGCAGCGTCACGGCCACCGCCGAGACGCTGCACGTCACCCAGCCCACCGTCAGCTACAGCCTGGCCAAGCTCCGCCGCCACTTCGACGACGAGCTGTTCCGCCGCACCGGACGCGGGCTGACCCCGACGGCCGGGGCCCGGCGGCTGTACGACCCGTTGCAGCGCGCCCTCGCCGACATCGACGGAACGGTCCGGCAGGCCGACGCCTTCGACCCCGAGACGATGTCGGGCCGCTTCACCATCGCCCTGTCCGACCTCGGCGAGGCGACCCTGCTGCCGAGGCTCCTCGCCGCGGCGCGCGAGCGGGCGCCGGGGGTCTCCTTCACGGTGCGCCCCTTCGACGTGGAGGACGCGGAGAGCCATCTGCGCCGCGGCGACCTCGACGCGTTCGTGGCCACGCCTGTGCTGACCTCGCACATGACCGTGCGCATCCCGCTCTTCCAGGAGCGGTACGTCCTGATGGTCGCCGCCGACCACCCCAGGGTCAGGGGCGACGCGGTCACCCCGGAGCAGCTCGCGGCCGAGCACCACGCGACGGTGTTCGGGCCGAGCGGCCATGTGACGCCCCGTGCCGCACTGGCCGCGCAGGGGCTGCTCGACCGGGTGGTCGTGGACGCCACCCGCTTCTCGATGCTGCCCTACCTGCTGGAGCAGACCGACCTGATCGCCATCGTCCCCGAGTTCGTCGGGGAGGTCTTCACCGCCTCCCACCGCCTGCGGCTCGTACGGCTCCCGTTCGAGACGGAGCCGATCGAGGTGGCCCTGTACGCCCGCCACGAGTCCTCGCGCAGCCCGGCGCAGCGGTGGCTGGTGCGGTTCATGGCTCAGGTGCTGGGGGAGCAGGTGAGCCCGGCCCAGCTCCCGCCGACGACGGCCCGCTGAGGCTCGCCGGCAAGCTCTTTGACGCTCCGTCAAGCGCTCTGCCGGAGAATAGAGTTGAGGGCACGCTGCCACAGCGTGTTTGCCGCCGGGGTGGCGGGCAAGGCGGAGTCCATGAGCGATCCGAACAAGACGACGAACCAGAAGTCCGGCAGCGCCCGGACGGCCGAGTCCAAGGCCCGCGGCGCCGCGGACCGGGCGACGGAACCCGCCGCGAAGGCCGCCGGCGCAGCCACCGGCAAGGCGTCTGACGCGACGTCAGCGGCGAAGGCGGGCGCCGAGCGTTCGGCGCAGGCCGCGAGCGGGGCGATGCAGACGGCTGCCAAGGGCGTCGAGGCCGGCCGCAAGGCCGTCATCACCACCTCGGGGCACGTCGCCACCACGGCGAAGACGGCGTGGACGGTCGTCTCCCAGCGCAGGCTCGTCGCCGCGGGTGTCGGCGCCGGCCTCACCGCGCTGAGCGCCGCCTCGTACGCGATGGGACGCCGAGCGGGCCGCCACACGCACGGCCCCCTCACCCGGCTCACCGGCGGCCGCATCTGACACCGGCCGGGCGGCACGTGCCGCATCCGGGCGTCGGCGCCGACGTGCCCCGGCAGGCAGCCGGGGCACGGCCGTCGCGGCGCACCCGGGGTCATGACGTGCGCCGAGGTCCGCCCGTACTCCCCGGACAGGGGAAGATGGGTACCGCGAGCGAATGCATGACCGATGCGGAGGAGTGGGCGCATGCAGCACGACCGAGCCGGCAAGCCGGCCGGCCCCGAGGACCTGATCGACGTCGCCAGGCTGGTGACGTCCTACTACGCCCTGCACCCGGACCCCGCCGAGCCCGCCCAGCGCGTGGCCTTCGGCACGTCCGGGCATCGCGGGTCGTCCCTCGCGGCGGCCTTCAACGAGGACCACATCGCCGCGACCAGCCAGGCCATCTGCGAGTACCGCAAGGCCCAGGGGACGACCGGCCCGCTCTTCCTCGGCGCCGACACCCACGCGCTGTCCGAGCCGGCGAGGGTCACCGCGTTGGAGGTGTTCGCGGCCAACGACGTCACCGTCCTCATCGACTCCGCGGACGGCTACACCCCGACCCCGGCGGTCTCCCACGCCATCCTCACCCACAACCGGGGCCGCACCTCGGGCCTCGCCGACGGCGTGGTCGTGACCCCCTCGCACAACCCGCCCGCCGACGGCGGCTTCAAGTACAACCCGCCGAACGGCGGCCCCGCGGGTTCGGACGCCACCTCCTGGATCCAGGACCGGGCCAACGAGATCATCGCCGCCGGACTGAAGGACGTCCGGCGCGTCCCCTACGCGCGGGCGCTCGCCGCGCCCGGCACCGGACGCCACGACTTCCTCGACCGGTACGTCTCCGACCTGCCGAGCGTGCTGGACCTGGACGCGATCAGGTCGTCCGGGGTGCGCATCGGCGCCGACCCGCTGGGCGGCGCCTCCGTCGCGTACTGGGGCCGGATCGCCGAGCAGCACGGCATCGACCTGACCGTGGTCAATCCGCTGACCGACCCCACCTGGCGGTTCATGACGCTGGACTGGGACGGCAAGATCCGCATGGACTGCTCGTCGCCGCACGCGATGGCCTCCCTCATCGAGCGGCGCGACCGCTTCACCATCGCCACCGGCAACGACGCCGACGCCGACCGGCACGGCATCGTCACCCCCGACGCCGGGCTGATGAACCCCAACCACTACCTGGCCACCGCCATCGCCTACCTCTACGCCCACCGCACCGAGTGGCCCGCCGACGCGGGCGTGGGCAAGACGCTGGTGTCCTCCGGCATGATCGACCGGGTCGCCGCGGACCTCGGGCGGCGGCTGGTCGAGGTGCCCGTCGGGTTCAAGTGGTTCGTGGACGGCCTCGTCGGCGGCACGCTCGGCTTCGGCGGCGAGGAGTCCGCCGGCGCCTCCTTCCTGCGCCGGGACGGCTCCGTGTGGACCACGGACAAGGACGGCATCATCCTGGCCCTGCTCGCCTCCGAGATCACCGCCGTCACCGGCAAGACCCCGTCCGAGCACTACGCCGCCCTCACCGCCCGCTTCGGCGAGCCCGCCTACGCCCGCATCGACGCGCCCGCCACCCGCGAGGAGAAGGCCCGCCTGGCCAAGCTGTCCCCCGCCCAGGTCACCGCCGACACCCTCGCCGGGGAACCGGTCACCGCCGTCCTCACCGAGGCGCCGGGCAACGGCGCGGCCATCGGCGGCATCAAGGTGACCACCGAGAACGCCTGGTTCGCGGCGCGCCCCTCCGGCACCGAGGACGTCTACAAGATCTACGGCGAGTCGTTCCTCGGCGCCGACCACCTCCGGCAGGTGCAGGAGGAGGCCAAGTCCGTCGTCCTCGGCGCCCTGGGCGGCTGACACCCGTGCCCCGCGGCCCCCGGTCCGGTCAGTCCCGGCCGGCCCGGGGGAGCGCCACGGTCAGTCCGCGGATCTCGTAGCCGCCGATCGCCTCCTGGAAGCCCGCGCGCGGCCTGCCGGTCATCCGCAGGCCGTCCAGGGCGAACAGGCGGCTGAGGAACACATCGGTCTCCAGCAGGGCGATGTGCGCGCCGGGACACTTGTGCGGTCCGTCGCCGAAGGAGAGCCCCGCGCCGACGTCCGGCACCCGGCCGGGCCGGACCAGCAGGGGATCGTCGCCGACGGCCCTGGGATCGGCGTTGGCGTGGTCCAGCAGGATCTCGACGTGCTCACCCGGACACACCGTCACGGGCCCGTCCGGCGAGTCCAGCAGAAGCTCCTCGGTGGCCCGGCGGCGCAGTTGTCCCACCACCGGCTCCAGCCGCAGCAGCTCCTGGAGGACGGCCAGGCGCCCGGCCTCGTCCGCCGAGCGGTAGCGGCCGAGCAGTCCGGCGTCCGTGAACAGGTGCCAGGCGGCCAGACACACGAACTCGCGTGTGGTGACCATCCCGGCCGCGGCGAACGTCAGGCACTCGCCGAGGATCTCCGCGTCCGAACACCCCTCCGCGATCAGGTGGGAGATCAGGTCGTCGTGCTCCCGGCGGCGGTGCGCGCGGATCGCGGGACGCACGTCGGCGAGGTGGACGCGCAGCCAGTTGGTGTTCTGCCGCAGGAACCAGTAGAGACCGCGCACACTCGTCAGACCCGGCTCACCGAACTCCTCCGGGAAGAACCGCTCCAGCCGGCGACGGATCCCCGGCCTGCCGTACCGCAGGCCGACGACCTCGCTCACCACGCCGATGGCCAGCTCGAAGGCCAGGTCGGACAGCGGGGCCTCACCCGCCGCGCGCAGGACCGCCACCTGCTCCTCGGCGATGCGGACCATCAGCCCGCGGTAGTGCTCGTCGACCCGGCGCGGGGTGAAGAAGCGCGCGGTCTGCCGGCGGTGTTCCCGGTGCTCGGGGCCGTCCCGGTAGAGCACGGGGCGGCGGATGCGCGGCGGCAGCTTCTCGACCGTCTCGACGCCGAGTCCGGCCTGCACCGTGCCGGGGGCGCGCAGCACCGCACGCGCCACGGCATGGTCGTGCACCCGCCACGTCCCGTCGTCGGCGCGGCTGACCGGACACGCCGGCCGCTCCCGCCCCCGGTCGGCCTTGCGCGCGGATTCCTTCCCGTCGTGCACCAGCGGGCCCTCCGTGTCCGGGTGCCACACGGTCTGCCGACCGCCCGGCGTCTGCGTCGAGCTCACAGGATCGTGCACCCGCCGGTGCGCCGACCACCCCTGGAAACAGGCGAGTCGAGGCGTCCGGTGCGTCGACGGCACGGCGCGCGCCCGCTCGCGTGCCCGCACCGCCGGCGCAGCCGGGTGTGCGACTGGACCGGTCGGGGGACGTGGCCGGTCAGGCCGTCCGGCCCCGCGTCGTGCCGGGTTCGCCGGCGAGCGGGACCGCGGCGGTCGTGCGCTTGCCGACCGGTTCCCTGCGCACCTCGAACGTCTCGCAGACGGCCATGACGATCTCCAGCCCGTGCCGGCCGATCCGCCCGGGGTCCGAGGCCTCGGGCACCGGCAGGACCGGATCGCTGTCCCACACGCTCACCTCGACCCGGTCCTCGGCCACCACCAGGTCGACCAGGGACGGTCCGGGCGCGTACTTGCAGGCGTTCGTCAGCAGCTCGCTCACCACGAGCTGCACCACGTCCACCGTCCGGTCGGACACGGGAACGTGCCGGTCCGCCCGCAGGCGCGTCAGGAAGTCTCGGGCCAGCTCCCGTCCCCGGGCGATGTCACCAGGCCTGCCCTCGTACTTCTCCGACACTCTGACCAGCGTCTTCTCAAGCTGGTCCCCGTTTTGGGCAGCCCCGTCCATCCGATCCGCCCTCTTCCTGAGCCTTGACCGTTACGCCAGCCGTCTACCCCGAAATCCGGGAACCATCGAACCCGGCCGTCCTATTCGGTGGGTGTTCCCGAGGATGCGCACGGTGACGTACCGCCGACCCCTGTGCCCTCCCGCCGGACGGGGGCCCCGCCCGTCCGAGTCCGGCGTGGGAGGCGGGTTCATCCGCGCACCTGGGGGAACCTGGCCGATGGACCGTATCGGAAGGCTGTGAGGGTCGTGACGTCACGCTGGGCGGGCCCCCGGGAGGGCGACGGACCAGGGCGGGGCGGAGCGCACGACGCCCTCCGTCCCGACTTCGCCCGCGCCGTCCTCCACGACCTCGGCGCCGGTGTCCTCACCCTCGACCCGTCCGGCCGGATCACCTCGGTGAACCCGTGGGCCGAGAAGCTGCTGGGGCGGTCGGCGGCGGACATGACGGGGCAGGACGCCCACGACCTGCTGCACCGCTACGCCGACGGCAGCCCCGTGCCCCGTGAGCGGTGCGCGCTGCGCAACGCCCTCGCCGGCGTGGCCGCCGAGCAGGGGAGCGACGAGTACTTCCAGCGCGCCGACGGCACCACCGTGCCGATCATCTGGTCGGCCACCCCCCTGGTCACCGGCGGCCGGCGGGAAGGGCTCGTCCTCGTCTTCCACGACTTCAGCCTGCACCGCAGCGCCGCCCAGGAGGCCGAGGCGCGTACCGCGGCCCTGGAGAGCCTCACCACCCGGTTGCACCTGGTCGCCGAGATCTCCACCGTGCTCGTGCCCACCGAGCGCACCTCCGTCACGATCCGCCGCCTCCTGCGGCTGCTGGTCCCGGAACTGGGCCAGTGGGCCGCGGTCGACATCCAGTCCGGACGGTCGGACACCCTGGAACGGGTCGCCGTCCGCAGCAGCACCCACCCGCACCGCGCCCGGCGCCTGCGGGGCCCGGTGACCGCGCTGCCGGAGCGGTCGCGGGCGGCACTGAACCGGCTGGTCAACGGGGACCGGCCCGTCCCGCTGACCGCCGAGGAACTGCTGCACGACCCCGCGACCCCGCTCGCGGCCACCCACCGCGTCCTGTTCGAGCGGCTCGGCGGACACACGGCCGTCGTCGTCCCCCTGCGCACCCGGCAACGGTCCTACGGCCTGCTCACCGTGGCCCGCGCCGGCGACGCCCCCGCCCCCACCGACGCCGAGATCGCCCTGCTGGCCGACATCGGCCGCCGCGTCGGCCTGGTCATGGACAACGCCCGGCTCTACCACGAGCAGCAGAACGTCGCCGAGACCATGCAGCGACAGCTCCTCACCCCCCTCCCGCAGGTCGACCACGTCCGCATGTCCGCCCGCTACTGGCCCGCCGAGAGCGCCATGGAGATCGGCGGCGACTGGTACGACGCCTTCCTGCTCGGCGACGGGGTGATGGCCCTGGTCATCGGGGACGTCGTCGGGCACGATCTGCAGGCCGCCGCCCACATGGCGGAGGTCCGCAACATGCTCCGCGCCCTCGCCTGGGACCACCAGGAGCCGCCCAGCGTGATCATGCACCGCCTCGACGAGGCCGTGACCAACACCAGCGACGCCCCCATGGCCACGCTGATCTTCGCCCGCGTCGAGGGCCCCGAGGGCGGGCCGTGGCACCTCCACTGGGTCAACGCCGGTCACCCGCCGCCCCTGCTGATCCTGCCCGACGGCGGCACCCGCTACCTGGAGGGCGGCCACGGCCCGCTGATCGGCATGAGCGCCACCCTGCGCCTCGGACTGCACTGGCCCGACGCCCGGGAGGAACTCCCGCCGGAGAGCATCCTCCTGCTCTACACCGACGGCCTGGTGGAGAGCCGTGACCGCCCGATCGACCTCGGCATGGCCAAGCTCCGCCATCACGCGAGCGTGCTGGCGCGCCGGATGAAGCAGTGGAGCGTCGACGAGTTCTGCGACGAACTGCTGGCCCGGATCGCGCCGCGCGGCGACGACGTGGCCCTGCTCGCGCTGCGCCTGCCCGCCGCGGGAGTGGGCGCCCCCGGCGACACGGCACCGCCCCCGCCGGACCAGTCCGCGCAGAGCGAGGCCGCTCCCGACCGGTCCGCCCCCGGCTCCCGCCGTCAGCGCCCCGAGGTCGTCGATCCGACACACGGGGACCAGGACGAGTAGCGGCCCAAGTCCTCGTGCCCGGCGGCCGATCGGGGCTCCGCCGCCGGGGGTGTGGAGCGGTGCTCTCCAGGACGGCGGCCGGAGCCGGCACCACCGATTCCCCGGCCCCGCACCGCGCGTGCAGCCGCAGCACGCCGGTCCGCCCGTCGGCGGAGGTGCTGACGCCCGAACTCCCGGTCGTACACCCGCATCGCGGCGATCTCCCGCGAGTGCGTGTCCCGGCTCATCTCCGTGATCCTCGGCCCGGCCAGCGGGAGGGCGAGGGCGAGCAGGGCGAGGACCGACACGCAGAGCGTGGCGAGCGGATGCCTCTGCGCGGGCCGCAGCAGCGCCGTCCAGATCCGGCCGCCGCCGTCGCCCCGCATCCGCCGGGGGGCCTTGCGGCGCTCCGCCCGGCGCAGGACCCGGCGCTCCGCCCGCTTCCCGAGCACCGTCAGCAGCGCGAGCAGGCCACCACCGCCCGGCCCGACGTGGCCGCCGCCGGCTCCACCAGTGCCTCGGTGCTCGGCCGGGGCCGACCACCGCGATCGACGACAACGTCGGCGGCAGCGGCACCGCGGCCATGACGACCGACCCGATCCTCTCGGAGAGCGCCAGGTCCTCACCGCGCCGCTCGTCGACCCCCTTGCTGACCGACGGGCTCCCGGTCTCCTCCAGCAGCGGCCGGGGATGCGCCTCCTGGACGGCGGCGGTCTGCGTCGGCAGCGCGTCCACCTCGTCCCGCGCCGCGGCCGCGGCCGCAGGTCCGTCCGGGGCACCCGAACGGGCGGAGGTCGACACCTGCTCGGTGGAGCGGCGCCGCGCTCCACGTGTCCCTCGGCGGCCATGGCCTCGGCGCGGCCGGTCTCGCCGACGCGGTGGTCCGCCGTCCGGGCACTGTTCGTGCCGACGGCCACACCGGTCGCCAGGCTCCGGCGTGCCATGCGCACCGTCATTGATGTCATGCCCGAAAGCCTTGCCGTGCAGGGGAGTTGACGGACAGAGGTGTCCGGCTGAACCTGGCGTCCACCGGTCGGTGGACCGGCACGGTGGGGCAGGCCCCCGGCCCTGTGCGCGGCCCGGCCCGGCGGCCCCGTTCACCCGGCTGAGCGCCCTGAGTGGTGGAAGACGAGCGGCTGGCTGACGGTAATTCACGTCAGGGCCGGGTCCCCTCAGCTGACGTCGTATCGGCTGCCCGGCCGTGGCGGAAGGAATCTCAGATGCGCTCTGCTCGCACTCTCCTGGCCACAGCGGCGACCTCCGCCGTTCTCGTCCTCGGCGCCCCCGGCGCCTACGCGGCCGGTGGCGACTGGAACCACGACGACTCTTCCTACAGCAAGGAGCAGGACCACGGAAGCAAGCAGGACGGCCCGCGCGGCGGGATGCACACGGGCGGCGGCGCGCTGACCCTCACCCCCTCGGGTGACTGGGGCGGCTCCGGCGAGAAGGAGAAGGAGGGCGACTCCGGCGAGAAGGGCGACTCCCGCGAGAACGGCGGCCGTGAGGGCGACGAGTCCCGTGAGAACGGTGGCCGTGAGGGCGACTCGTCCCGCGAGAACGGCGAGCACGAGGGCCCGCGCGGCGGGATGCACACCGGTGGCGGCGCGCTGACCCTCACCCCCTCGGGTGACTGGGGCGGCTCCGGCGAGAAGGAGGGGGACTCCGGCGAGAAGGGCGACTCCCGCGAGAACGGCGGCCGTGAGGGCGACGAGTCCCGTGAGAACGGTGGCCGTGAGGGCGACGAGTCCCGCGAGAACGGTGGCCGTGAGGGTGACTCGTCCCGCGAGAACGGCGAGCACGAGGGCCCGCGCGGCGGGATGCACACCGGTGGCGGCGCGCTGACCGTGA
The DNA here is from genome assembly GCF_044390505.1 of Streptomyces sp. NPDC018947. Taxonomy (NCBI): domain Bacteria; kingdom Bacillati; phylum Actinomycetota; class Actinomycetes; order Kitasatosporales; family Streptomycetaceae; genus Streptomyces; species Streptomyces sp. NPDC018947. The sequence goes on along the minus strand of NZ_JBIRZD010000012.1, from coordinate 186,207 downwards.
CCAACGAGGGCGACTGGGGCGGCTCGGGCTCCGGCAGCGGTGAGGGCGGCAAGTCCTGGGGCGGCGGCGAGCAGGAGAAGCCCCGCGGTGGCATGCACACCGGCGGCGGCGGCCTCTCCCAGCAGGGCGCGACCGCGGGCGGGCTGGCCGTCCTGGCCGTGGCCGCGACCGGTCTGTACGCCGCGCGCCGCAGGAAGTCGGCTCACGGCGCGGCCTGAGCCGTGCCGGGCGCGATAGCAGTCGGGCCGCCACCCGCGTACCGCGTGGCGGCCCGGCTCGCGTCCCGCCCGCCCCGCCCGCCCTGCTGCCGTGCCCAAGTGAGGTGGTCCTCGATGGCAGTCCCCCCTTCGCCCCCCGCCGGTGACACACCGGCCCCGTCCGGTTCCCGCGGCGGCCTGATGGTGCTGTGCGCCGTCGCCCTCCTGGTCCTCGCCATGAGCCTGCTCGGCGGACGCGACACCTCGGCGGACTCCTCCCGCCCGCCGGTGACCACGCGGGCCGGCGCCTCGGCCCCGTCCGCCCCGTCCGCCCCGGCCGCCGCCACCCCGGCGACGGACCTGCCCCGCTCGCGGCCCGAGCGCCTGCTGATCCCGGAGATCTCGGTCGACGCCCCCTTCACCGACCTGGCCATCGGCGCCAACCAGCAGCTCCAGGCCCCGCCCCCCGACGACATCAACCTCGTCGGCTGGTACGCCAAGGGAGCCTCCCCGGGGGAGACCGGCACCTCGATCATCGCCGGGCACGTGGACACCTCGACGTCCGCGGCCGTCTTCGCCCGCCTCTCCGAACTGGAGAAGGGCGACGTCTTCCACGTCGAACGCGCCGACGGCCGCACCGCGTCCTTCGTGGTCGACAGCGTGGAGACCTTCGACAAGGACAACTTCCCCAGCAGCCGCGTGTACGACGACGTGGACCGCCCCGAGGTGCGCCTCATCACCTGCGCGGGCGACTACGACCGCAAGGTCCGGGACTACACCGACAACCTCGTGGTCTTCGCGCACCTCGCCTGACCCGCCCCGGCCCCGCGCGTGGGTCACTCGCCCAGTGCACACGACTCGCGTGCCCGTCGGGGCGGGCACAGGATCGAGTCACGCTGGCGTCGCATCACCGCGGCCGACGTTCCGTTCCGCTCCCGCGAAGGAGATGTGCGCAGGATGACCATCACGTCCACCCCTGCTTCCGAACCGCTGACGCGACAGGCGTCGCACCGTGTGTCCCAGTCCGTGTTCGACGGCTCCAGGCTCCGTGTCGTCCTGCTGGTGGACGTCAACGACGGCGCCCAGCAGCAGTTCCTCGAGACCTACGAGCAACTGCGCAGCCATGTCGAGTCCGTCCCCGGGCACGTCAGCGAGCAGCTCTGCCAGTCCATCGAGAATCCGTCCCAGTGGCTCATCACCAGCGAGTGGGAGAGCGCCCCGCCGTTCCTCGACTGGGTGAGCAGCGAGGAACACGTGCGGATGGTCAAGCCGCTGCACAGCTGTGTACGGGACACCCGGTCGCTCCGCTTCCACGTCGTCCGCGAGACGGGCGCCCCGGTGGCCGGCGCCGAGTTCGGCATGGGCAGCCTGCAGACCTCGCCCCGCGTCGGCGACGGCGTGATCCGCCACGCGCTCACGTTCACGGTGGAGCCCGGCAGCGAGGAGATGGTCGCCAAGATCCTCGCCGACTACGCCGCCCCCGAGCCGCAGGTCGACGCCGGGACTCGGCTGCTGCGCACCTCCCTGTTCATGCACGGCAACCGCGTGGTGCGGGCCATCGAGGTGCGCGGCGACCTGCTCGCCGCACTGCGGCACGTGGCCCAGCAGCCCGAGGTGCGGGCCGTCGAGGAGGCCATCAACCCGTACCTGGAGCAGGACCGGGACCTCAGCGACCCCGAGTCGGCCCGGGTCTTCTACACGCGGGCCGCGCTGCCCGCCGTCCACCACGTGACGGCGGGGCAGGAGGAGCCGGCGGCGGAACGCCACGCGCTGTCGTACCCGGCCCGGCCGGGGTGCGGCATGAGGCTGGCCCGGCTGCTCGCCCAGCGGGACGAGGCCGCGGCGGACGACCCGCGCAGCCCGGTCCTGCGCAGCACGATCTTCCAGCGCGACGACGTCGTGATCCGGCTGATCGACGTACGCGGCGGAGCCGACGGCTGCGACCCGGCGGTCTTCCTCGGCCTGCCCGACGCCGCCCAGGCGGCCGAACTCACCACCCTCCTGGAGTCCCCGGCCGTAGAGGACGAGGACGAGGACGCGGGCGACGACCTGGCCCGTGCCCTGCGCGGCGCCCGGATGGTCCCCGTCACCGACCGCCGCTCGCCCGAAGCCTGAGACGAGGCACCGGGGCGGCAACGCCATCGGCCGCCGGACCGCGAGTGCGCGGTCCGGCGGCCGATGTCTTGCGCCGGCCCGGGGGCCGGGTCAGCGGGGCACGGTGCAGTCGAACGCGTGCAGGTAGGCGTTGACCGGGCGGATGTCGTCGATGACGAGGCCCGCTTCGGTCAGCCGGCCGACCATGCTGTCGGTGGTGTGCTTGGCACCGCCGACGTTGAGGAGGAGCAGCAGGTCCATCGCGGTGCTGAACCGCATCGACGGGGAGTCGTCGACGAGGTTCTCGATGACGACGACGCGCGCCCCGGGGCCGCCCGCCTCGGAGACGTTGCGCAGGGCGCGGGCGGTGCTGGCGTCGTCCCACTCCAGGATGTTCTTGATGATGTACACGTCGGCCTGTACGGGGATGGCCTCACGGCAGTCGCCCGGCACGATGCGCACCCGGTCCGCGAGCGAACCGCCCTCGCGCAGCCGCGGGTCGGCGTTCTCCACCACGCGCGGCAGGTCGAGCAGGGTGCCGTGCATCGACGGGTACTTCTCCAGCAGGCTCGCCACCACGTGGCCCTGCCCGCCGCCGATGTCCGCGACCGACGAGCTCCCCGACAGGTCGAGGAGTGCCGCGACGTCCTCGGCCGACTGCCGGCTGGAGGTCGTCATGGCCCGGTTGAAGACCTCGGCCGACTCGGGGGCGTCCTCGTTGAGGTAGGTGAAGAACTCCTTGCCGTACAGGTCCTCGACGACGTTGTGGCCGGTGCGTACGGCCTCGTCGAGGCGGGGCCAGGCGTCCCAGGTCCACGGCTCGGTGCACCACAGGGTGATGTACCGCAGGCTGTGCGGGTCGTCCTCGCGCAGCAGCCGGGACATGTCGGTGTGGGCGAACGTGCCGTCCTTGCGCTCGGCGAAGACGCCGTAGCAGGTCAGGGCGCGCAGCAGCCGGCGCAGGGGCCGGGGCTCGGTCTTCACCGCGGCGGCGAGGTCCTCCGCGGTCATGGGCGTCTCGCCGAGGGCGTCGGGGACGCCGAGCCGGGCGGCGGCGCGGAGGGCGGCGGCACACGCCGCCCCGAACACGAGCTCCCTCAGCCGCATCGGCGGGGGAGGGGCGGTCTGTGCGGTCGTCATGTGCCGCTTTCCTTCCTTCTACTGTCCACGGGTGGCTACGGGCGGGGTGTCAGCACAGCCCCGCGGGCTTGGAGGCCGTGCACGAGTTGCCGCTGAAGACGTTGCTCTTGTCGGTCTCCGTGCTGACGAGGTCGGCAGGCTTGTTGTCGCGCAGCCTGTTGCCCTTGACCTCGTTCTTCTGGCCGGTGACGCCGACCATGCTCTTGAACAGGACGATCCCGCCGGACAGCGGGGAGGTGCCGGAGTGGCCCTCGACCCTGTTGTCCGCGACCAGCACCTTCTCCGTGCCGGTCAGGACGATGCCGGAACCCTGGAGGGCGGGCAGCCGCTCGGTCTTCGGGCAGGACTTGTTGTTGCCCACGACGAGGTTGTCGCGTACGACGAGGTCGCCGGCCTTGGGCTTGTTCTCGTCGCCGACCACGAACACGCCCGCGCAGTTGCCGGTGATGTAGTTCTCCGCGACGGCGAGGTTGCGCAGGCGCCGGACGGTGACGCCGATCCGGTTGCCCTCGAGCCGGTTGTGCGCGACGACCGTGCCCCGGGTGTCCTTGGCGCCCTCCTCGGCCGTGATCGTGTTGGCGATGAAGATGCCCGCGTCGCCGTTGTCCCGGGCGGCGTTGGCCCGGAAGACGCCGTGCAGCGAGGACTCCTGGGAGATGCCCCACACGCCGTTCTTGACCGCCGAGACATTGCGGACGGTCAGCCCGTCGGTGGCGGCGGAGTACACGCCGCTGCGGGAGAAGCCGGTCACCGTCAGGGAGGCGACGGTGACGCCCTTGACCTTCTTGTCCTTCGTGCCGACCACGCAGATGCCGTTGCCGCCCTTGGCGCAGGTGTCGGTGGCCTTCTTGGTGCTCGGCTTGATGACCGTGTGGCGGCCCATGCCGCGCAGGGTGAGACCGGGGGTACTCACCGTGACGCTCTCGTGGTAGGTGCCGGCGGTGACGAAGACGGTGTCGCCCGCCTTGGCGGCGTTCACCGCCTTCTGGATCGATTCTCCGGGGTGGACCACGTGGCTGCGGTGGACGGCACCCGCCGGAGCCGCTCCCAGACCCGTGGCGAACATCGCTGCGGTGCACACGAGGTACACGACATGGCTTTTCTTCATATTGGGCACGTTATGCCCTGATAGTTCCGGCGCGAGGACCATGAGCCATCCGACGGCGTGTCATGTGACCTGCGCACGGCGGGTGTTCGCGGCGACTGAGCGTGCCGTCGGAGGGCAGACGCGGAGGTGATCTCCGCACCGGCTTTCGAGGAGGACCCGGACCGTGACCGCACCCGAGTACCGGAGCCGCCGCATGCCCGCGGGACGGCGTTTCGACCTGCGCGCGACCGCCATGTTCTTCGTCCTCGCAGCACTCGGCCTCGGCCTCGCCGGGCTGGTGGCGCGCACGGCGTTCGGTGTGGCCGAGCACCGCCCCGCATGGGCCGTGGTCCTGCTGTGCGGCGCCGTCGTGGCCGTCGTCCTCGGTCGCCGGGGCCACTCGCGCCTGTCCGCGAGGAGGCTGGCCCGCCGCACCACCCGCGCCCTGGAGCAGGCCACGGCCACCGCCCTGGACGAGCTGGAGACGGAGCCGCCCGCCCGGCCGGCCGTGCCCGCGGAGCCCCGCGACGAGCCCGTCACCGTGCGGGTCGTCGACCACGCGGCACTGAGCCCCGACGAGTTCGAGCAGGCGATAGCGGACCTCTGCGTACGGGACGGATGCGCCGAGGTCGAGGTGGTGGGCGGGGCGGGCGACCTCGGCGCCGACGTGCGGGCGGTGACCCCCGACGGCCGGCGCCTGGTCATCCAGTGCAAGCGCTACGGCGAGGACCACAAGGTCGGCTCCGAGGAACTCCAGCGCTTCGGCGGCACCTGCTTCACCGTCCACGAGGCCGATGTGGCCGTACTCGTCACCAGCAGCGACTTCACCGCGCCCGCCGCCGACTACGCCGAGCAGTGCGGCATAGTCTGCGTGGACGGGCACCGGTTGCGGGAGTGGACCGAGGGGCTCGGGCCGCGGCCCTGGGCCGTGGGCACCGGTGTGCAGGAGGCGGCGGACCTGCCGGACCGGGCGCCGTGGTGACATTCCGGGGTTCCGTGCCGCGCCGTCGGCCCGGCGGGACCGCCTCCCCGCTCCCCGGTGGCAACCTGGACGCCATGGGCAAGACCGCACTGATCGTCATCGACATGATCAACACGTATGACCACAAGGACGCCGACCAGCTCCTCCCGTCGGCGGAGGCGGTGGTGCCCGTGGTCGCCGACCTGCTCCGGCGGGCGCGGCGGAGGGACGTCCCCGTGATCTACGTCAACGACAACTTCGGCGAGTGGCGCTCGCACCACGGCGAAATGCTCGACAAGGCCCTGTCGGGACCGCACGCCCGGCTCGTCGAGCCGCTGCGGCCCGACGAGTCCTCCCTCTTCGTGGTCAAGGCCCGTCACTCGATCTTCTTCGAGACCCCGCTGACGTACCTGCTCCACCAGCAGGGCATCGAACAACTGGTGCTGTGCGGGCAGGTGACGGAGCAGTGCGTCCTCTACTCGGCGCTCGACGCCCACATCCGCCACCTCGACGTCGTCGTGCCGCGGGACGCGGTGGCCCACATCCACGCGGACCTCGCGGACGCCGCGCTGCGCATGATGCAGCGCAACATGGGCGCCCGGGTGTGCGAGAGCGGCGAGCTGTGGGCCTGAACCAGGCCCTGCAGGGGGGGCGGCGACCGGGTGCTGCCGACACACCGGACACACGCTGCCGGGTGGCCTCCTGCTCCGTCCGGCGCAATGCGGGGGCGCCGGGCCCGGCGGCGGACCGTCACCTGAGGTAACAGTCTGCATATGATCCGTAGACGAGATGATCGTAAGAATGCGCGGCCCGCTGTGTCCGCGTGCAGGATTCCGGCCGTCCTCGTGGCCCTGATCGCCGTCGGCGCTCTGGGCGGCGCCACGCAGGCGGCCGCCGCACCGTCGGCGCCCCGCGCCACGGACTGGGACGCCATCGCGGAATGCGAGTCCAGCGGTAACTGGCAGGCGAACACCGGCAACGGCTACTACGGGGGCCTCCAGTTCGCGCGGTCGAGCTGGATCGCGGCCGGGGGCCTCCAGTACGCGCCGCGCGCGGACCTGGCCACCCGGGAGGAACAGATCAAGGTGGCCGAGCGCCTGGCCCGGATGCAGGGGATGTCGGCCTGGGGCTGTGCCTGACCCGGACGGGGGCCGCCGGCTGCCGATGTCTCCTTCGAGCGGACATGGGAAGACGTACTCCTGAGATCCGTCCGGCCCCGGCAGGCGGAGGAGGAACCGGCAGCCATGACACGTCCCGCGGAAAGCCGCCTTCCCGACCCCCGCGCACGGCTCGGCGACATGATCTTCTCCAGGGTCGCGGGGCCGGAGGGCCGGGACAACAGGGCCCGCATCCACGGCACTCCCGGCCCGCGCTGGTTCGGCCCCGACCGGCCGGTCAGACGGGTGCACGGGGACGCCTCGATGTTCATCGGCGGCCTGTCCGCCCTGCTGCTCCAGTCGCTCCACCCCCTGGCCATGGCTGCCGTGTCCGCGCACTCCGGATTCCGCGGCGACCCCTGGGGCCGGCTCCAGCGGACCAGCACCTTCCTCGCCGTCACCACGTTCGGAACCGCCGACAGCGCCCAGGAGGCCTGCGAGCGGGTGCGGGCCGTCCACGCCGGGGTGCGCGGCACCACCCCCACCGGGGAGCAGTACGCGGCGTCCGATCCGCATCTGCTGTGCTGGGTGCACATCGCGGAGGTCGACAGCTTCCTGCGCGCCCACCAGCGCTACGGCGCCCGGCCGCTGGACGACGAGGGCTGCGACGGCTACGTGGCCGACATGGCGCGCGTCGCCACGGTGCTCGGGGTGCCCGACCCGCCCGTCGACCGCGCCGGACTGGCCGAGCGGATGGCCGCCTACCGCGGCGAGCTGCGCGCCACCCCGGAAGCCCGCGGCACCGCCCGGTTCCTGCTGCTGAACCCGCCCGTCCCGCTCCTCGCCCGCCTCCCGTACGGAGTCATCGCCGCCAACGCGGTCTCGCTGCTGCCGAGGTGGGCCTCGCGCGCCCTGCGGCTGCCCCGGCTGTCCCCCGCGGAGGCGTTGTGCGTCCGTCCGCTCGGCACGGCCGTGACCGCCGGGATCCGCTGGGTGATGGCCCCGCCGCCCCGGGACGCCGGGTAGGCGCACGCGCGAGGGCGGCCCCGGACGTGTCGGGTGTGCGCTTCGTCCGGGACCGCCGTCGGCTCCCCCGCGAGTGGCTGCCCAGAGCCCGGCGGCCGGAAACGGCCGGCGGCGGTGGCGGACGGATGCCACCCCGGCGGGCTACCCCGGTCAACCCGAGGCTGACGAGGCAGACTTGGGCGCCGCCCTCCGGGTGCCCCGCGGGCGTGCGGGACGCCGACCACGCGCCGAGAACGAGGTCACGCCCGTCGGCCCGGTCCCCGCCGGCCGCGGTCGCGCGTTCGCCGGTGCGCCACGTCGCGGCGACGCGCCCGCACGGCCGATCAACGCGCTCCGAACGGGCCCCGGGTGCGCCGGCCCGAGTAGGCCGACCAGCGGCCGTCGCGCCGGGACACGGTGATGTCGCGGCCGAAGCAGGCGGTCAGCAGGGCATCGGTCAGCACGGCGTCCACGGGCCCGCGGGACAGGACGCGGCCCTCCCGTAGCAGCAGGGCGTGGCTGACGGCCGGGAACAACTCCTCCAGATGATGGGTCACCGTCACCGTCGCCAGACGGGGGCGCCCCTCGGCGAGCTGATGCATGGCCTCGACCAGGTCCTCGCGGGAGGGCAGGTCCAGGGCGTTGAACGGCTCGTCCAGGAGCAGCAGCGCGGGGTCGGCCATCAGCGCCCTGGCGATGAGGACGCGCGCCCGCTGGCCGCCGGAGCAGACACCGTACGGCCGGTCGGCCAGCTCCTCGACGCCCAGCTCGCTCAGCAGCTCGTGCGCGCGCAGGCGGACCTCGTCGCCGTACGTCCGCCACAGCGGCTGCACCGTGCCGCTGTGACCGGTGAGCACGACCGCGTGGGCGCTGAGGTCCTGCGGCACGCGCTGGGCCGAGGTGACGTGGCCGATGCGGGCCCTCAGCTCGCGGACGTCCACGCGGCCGAGGCGGCTGCCGAGGACCTCCACGCCGCCGGTCGTGGGGTGCATCAGGGCGCCGAGCAGCCGCAGCAGGGTGGTCTTGCCGGCGCCGTTGGCCCCGAGCAGGGCCCAGTGCTCGCCCGGCCGGACCGTCCAGTCGACGCCGTCGAGGACGAGCCGGTCCGTCGTGTGGCGGCGCACGCCCACGTCCTCCAGCCGCAGCACGGCCTCCTCGGGACCGCTCACCTTGGGCTGCGCACCCTGCCCGGCCATACGGACGCTCCTCCCCGCGACACCGTCGTTCACCGGGACGGTAGGTGCATCCGCCATGTTGTTGCCGGGGCGTCCGTCTGCTGGACGCGCGGACACGGCCGCGCCTGCCCCCCGGTGAACGGGGACAGGCGCGGAAGGGAACGGAGCGGGGAGGTCAGACACCCGCCACGGACTGGATCCAGGAGCGGTACGCGGTCACGTTCGTGTACGCCGTGGTGGTCTGCCGGTCGCTGGTCGAGGCGACGCCGACCTGGACGCCGCCGGCCATCATCGGGCCGCCGGAGTCGCCGCCCGCGGTGATGCCGTCGACGGGGCGCGCGCAGATCGCCGAACCGTAGTAGGCGTCGGTGCAGCCGCCGGTCACGCTGACGTCGGCGACCTTCAGGTACGGGGACTGGCAGTTGATCTCCGAGCCGCAACGGGAGGTGGCGCCCCAGCCGTAGACCTGCACGGTCTGGCCCACGCGCACCGTGCCGGGCTGGCCGAGCCGGGCGTAGGTCGCGGAGACGGAGCGGTCGAGGCGGACCAGTGCCAGGTCGGACGAGGAGTGGGTGACGGTCTGTATGCCGTTGGCCACCGTGCCGCCGGTGCGCTGGTCGAGGCTGCCGATGCGGAAGGACAGCCCGCCGCCGGTGACGCAGTGCTTGGCGGTGAGGATCCAGGTGGGGGAGATGATGGTGGAGGTACAGGTCTGCGTGCCGTTGGAGAACAGGCGGGCCGCCCAGGGGGCGCTCTGTGCGTATCCGCCGCCGATGATCGGCTGGGGGCCGCCGCCGGGCCGGGTCTCCACGGCGTTGGCGCCCGGCGCGAGCGCGAGGGCGGACAGGAGTGCGGCCATGACCGCGGCCATCACGGCGGGGACGAGTCTGGTGATGCGCAAGGCTCCTCGATTCCGACGACACGCGCCGGGGCGCGTGTGGGTGTGTGGGGGCGCTCCAGCATGTGGGCCGGGGAGCTGTCGTCACCACTCCCGGTTTCCCATAACCCGCCGTTATGGAAGGGCCGTTGCCGGCCGGTCCTGCCCCGCCGGGGGTAGGGCAGGCCCCACCTCCGCCGCACCCCCTGCGCCGATGGCCCCCGCCCCGACGGCCTCCTACGGTGAGCCCCATGCATCCTCGCAACGTGTGGCAGGCCATGGCACGGCCCGGCTTCCTGCTCTCTTCGTGGCCGTGGCGCTCGGCGGGCTATCTGCTCACCGGTGTGGCGGCGGGCCTCGCCGCGCTCACGGGCATCCTCACCACGGCCGTGCTCGGCATTGCCCTCGCCCTCGTCGGGGTGGGCCTGCCACTGCTGGTCCTGGCCGCCCTCGCCGGCATCCCCGTGGCCCGCGTCGAGCGGCGCAGGCTGCGCCTGGTCGACGCCGACCCCGCGCCCGACCCGTACCGGCCGGCCGGAGGCGCGGGGCCGTGGGCGTGGCTGACGACCCGGCTGCGGGAGCAGAGGACCTGGCAGGAGCTGGGCCACGCCCTGCTGTTCGCGCTGCTGCTGTGGCCCCTCGACGCCCTCGTCCTCACCGCCGCCCTGGCCGTGCCCGCGTCCCTGGCCGCGACACCGCTGCTCATGGCCACCGTCGGCGACGGCACCGAGGCCAAGGTACTCAAGCAGTGGACGGTCACCACCTGGCCGGCCGCCTGCGGCGTCGCCCTGCTCGGGCTGGTGCTGCTGGCCCTCGGCGCCTACGTCCTGGCCGCCGCGGCCGGCGCCCGCGCCGAGCTGACCCGGCTGCTGATCGCCCCGCGCGGGGGCGGCCTGGACGCCAGGGTCGTCGAACTGACCCGCTCCCGCGTCCGGTTGGTGGACGCCTTCGAGGCCGAGCGCCGCCGCATCGAACGCGACCTGCACGACGGGGCGCAGCAACGTCTGGTCGCGTTGACCATGACCCTCGGTCTGGCCCGTCTGGACGCCCCGCCCGGCCCGCTCGCCGACCAGCTCGCCAAGGCCCACCGGGAGGCGGGCCTGGCCCTGGAGGAACTGCGCGAGCTGATCCACGGCATCCACCCCAAGGTCCTCGCCGACTACGGCCTCGAAGCCGCCGTCGCCGATGCCGCCGACCGCTCCGCCGTACCCGTCGACCTGGAGCTGGAGCTGCCCGGACGGCTGCCCCGGGCGGTGGAGGCCACGGCGTACTTCGTGGTGTGCGAGGCCCTCGCCAACGTCGCCAGGCACAGCGGGGCGTCCCGTGCCCGGGTGCGCGGCCGGCACCGCGGCGGACGGCTGGTCCTCGAGGTGGGGGACGACGGACGGGGCGGCGCGCGGGCGGGGGAGGGCAGCGGACTGACCGGACTCGCCGACCGGGTGTCGGTGCTGGATGGCAGACTCTCCCTGTCCAGCCCGCCGGGCGGACCGACCCTGCTGCGTGTGGAGATGCCGTGCGAGTGGACCGGGCACTGCGCGTAGTGCTGGCCGAGGACAGTGTGCTGCTGCGGGACGGCCTCATCGCCCTGCTCGACCGCTGCGGCCACCGGGTCGTCGCGGCGGTCGGCGACGCCCGCGCCCTCCTCTCCGCCGTCGAGGAGCACGGCCCCGACGTCGTCGTCACCGACGTCCGGATGCCCCCGGGATTCCAGGACGAGGGCCTGCACGCCGCGGTGCGGCTGCGCGAGAGGCGGCCCACGCTGCCCGTGCTCGTGCTCAGCCAGTACGTGCAGCGGGCCTACGCCGCCGAACTGCTCGACTCGGGCGACGGAACGGGCGTCGGCTATCTGCTGAAGGACCGCGTCGGACAGGTCGAGGAGTTCGTCGACGCCCTGTCCGAGGTCGCGGACGGCGGCACGGTCGTCGACCCCGAGGTCGTACGGCAGTTGCTGCGCCGCCGCCGTGATCCGCTGGAGCGGCTCACCCCACGCGAGCGGGAGGTGCTCGCGTTGATGGCGGAGGGCCGGTCAAATGGTGCCATCGCGCGGCGACTCGTCGTGTCGGACGCCGCGGTGGGCAAGCACATTGGCAACATCCTGACAAAGTTGGACCTCCCCCCGGCGGACGAGACGCACCGCAGGGTCCTGGCGGTCCTCGCCTATCTGCGGTCGTGAAACGGGGCGCCGCTCAGCGCAGCAGGAGCTGGACGAGAGCCACCGTGCCGATGGTCACGACCGCGCCGCGCAGCACCACGGGGCTGAAGCGGCGGCCCACCTTCGCCCCGGTGTACCCGCCGAGCGCGGAACCGGCCGCGATCAGCAGCACGGCCGTCCAGTCGAAGTCCGCGGCGAACAGGAAGAAGGCCGCGGCGACGGTGTTGACGACGGCCGCGAGGACGTTCTTGACGGCGTTCAGCCGCTGCAGCGGCTCGTCGAGGAGCATCCCCATCAGGGACAGGTAGATGATCCCCTGCGCGGCGGCGAAGTAGCCGCCGTAGACGCTGGCCAGCGTCAGGCCGCCGAACAGCAGGGGCCCGCCGTCCCGGCGGGAGACGTCACCGGTCCGTTCCCGGCGCCGGCGCACCACGGCGGCGAGCCGGGGCTGGAAGGCGACCAGTACCAGCGCGAGCCCGACCAGCACCGGCACGATCGTCTCGAACGCGTCGGCCGGCAGGGACAGCAGCAGCGAGGCCCCCGCGAGCCCGCCGACGAGGGCGCCGGCGCTCAGCTTCAGGACCCGTCGGCGCTGGCCGCGCAGCTCCTCGCGGTAACCGACGGCGCCGCTCACCGAACCCGGGATGAGGCCGAGGGCATTGGACACCGTCGCCGTGACGGGCGGCAGTCCCGCGGCCAGCAGCACGGGGAAGGTGATCAGCGTCCCGGAGCCGACGACACTGTTGACCGCGCCGGCCCCGAACCCCGCGGTGAACACCGCCGCCATGGCCTCCGGCGTCACGCCCCACCCCCACGGACGGGCCGCGCTTCCGGCCGGAACGTGCCCTGTGCTTTTTCCACCGGGCCGACTGTACTCACCCGGAACCAGACGGTCCTCATCGGGCCCCAACCGGTCCTGACCGCCCACTTCTTGACGTAAATTCACCTGATCACGCGGTGATACGATCACCGCGTTTGCGGAGCGGGCGGATGGGTGAAAGACGGCATCCCCGACTTCAGAGACGGTCCGGACAGCATTCCCTGTGCGGGCGGTCCGCCGGGCCGCCCGCACGGACGGGAATTCAGCAAGCCGTCAGTCGCCTGAAGAGAGTCTTATGACGGAATACACAGGAAACCCATTGCTGTGGGTCCTTCTCGTCGCCCTCGTCGCCGCTGCCGTGCTGATCAGCCGCCAGCGCAAGGCGGCCAGGGCGTTGCGGCAGGAAGTGCAGGGCCTCAAGGACCACTACACGGAGCTGGAGAACGATTACGGAAAGTCCGTGCGCGCGGCGCAGGAGAGGGCCGAGGACGAGACCAAGACCGTCCTGAAGTCCGCCATGCGCACACTCCAGGGCCTGGCGGCCGAACAGCAGCTCGTGCTCACCCGGCTGCAGAACAAGTACGGTGACTCGGCCCTGCTCCAGGACCTGCTGGAGATCGACCACACCAACTCGCAGTTCGGCCGGCGCGCGCAGTCCATCGCCGTGCTCTGCGACGGCTGGCTCGGCGGCCGGCGCGACACCGCCTCCGTCTACGACGTCGTGCGCAGCGCGCAGGGCCGGATCCGGCACTTCCGGCGGGTGGAGATCCTCTCCCAGGTCGACTTCGGCATCACCAGCCGCGCCGTCGAACCCGTCGCCCTGGCCCTGGCCGAACTCCTCGACAACGCCACGAGCTACTCCAGCCCGGACACCGTCGTCGAGATCAACATCCGCACCGTGCCCAAGGGCATCTGCATCGTCGTCGACGACGCCGGTGTCGGCATGAGCGACGAGGAGCGCACGCGCGCCGAGAAGCTGCTCTCCAGCGAGCGCGCCTCGGGCGTGGCGGGACTCGGCAACCCCCCGCAGTTCGGCTTCGCGGTCATCGGCCTGCTGTGCGAGCGTTTCGGCTTCGAGGCGTCGGTGGACTCCTCGTCCCCCTACGGAGGCGTGCGCGCGGTCGTCCTGCTGCCGCACGACCTGCTCACCGCCATGCCGGAGAAGAAGATGCCCGTACAGCCCGGCCAGGGGCCGGCCCGGCCTGTCCTCGACGGCGGTCCGGAAGCCGCGCTCGCCCCCTCCGAGACCAGTGACGGCCTTCCCCGGCGGCGCCGCAAGCGGCCGATGGCCATCGTGCCCGGTACCGCGTCCGCGCCGCGCCCCGCGAGCCGTTCCGAATCCGAACAGGCACAGATCATGGGTGCCTTCCAGCGGGGCACGCGGTCCGGCCGCGTCACCCAGCCGTCCGACGCGGACGGCACGAGCAGAACACCTGGTGCAAGCAGCGAAGGACATGGAGTCTCGTGAACGACGATCTGTCATGGATGCTCGACAGCGCCCTGGAGATTCCCGGGGCCCTGCACGCGGTCCTGATATCCGCCGACGGTCTTCTGATGGCGCGGACGCAGGACTTCGACAAGGACGACGCGGACCGGGTCGCCGCCGCGATGAGCGGTGTGCAGTCGCTCAGCCGGACGCTCGCCTTCTTCTGTGAGGACCCGCACCAGGCCTGGCGGCAGACCCTGGTCGAGTTCGACGGCGGCTGGGTGTTCCTGATCTCCGCCGGAGAGGGCGCCTACCTCGCCGTCTCCGCCTCGCCCGAGGTCGACATGGCGGACATCACCTTCCGCATGCAGCAGCTCGTCGCCCAGCTCGGCAAGCGGCTGACCACACCGCCGCGCGAGAACCTCGGCACCCACTCATGACCGACCACGACGGCTGGGAGCCGGAAGCCGCGGAATTAGTGCGGCCGTACGTCATCACCAAGGGGAGGGGCCTGCCCGACGACGAGCAGCTCTCCCTCATCACCCTGGTCACCGCGGCCGCCGACGAGACGCGGCGGCCGACCCGGCTGTCCCCCGAGGAGCAGAGCCTGCTGGACGTCTGCTCCGCCGGCTACCTCTCGGTCGCCGAGATCGCCGGGCACACCCACTTCCCGCTGGGCGTGGTGCGGATCCTGCTGGCCTCCCTGAAGGAGGGCGGGCACATCATGACCCGCCCGCCGGTGGCCCGCGCCCGCCTCGCGGACAAGGAGATCCTGGAGGAGGTGCTCAATGGTCTCCGCGCCAAGTTTGGATGAGCAGGCCTACGTCCGCGGCGGAGCGACCCAGACCGCCGTCAAGATCCTCGTCGTCGGGCACTTCGCGGTGGGCAAGACCACCCTCATCGGGTCCATCTCGGAGATCGAGCCCCTCACGACCGAGGAGACGATGACGCAGGCCGCCGAGTCGGTCGACGACCTCAAGGGGGTCAAGGGCAAGACCACCACCACGGTCGCCATGGACTTCGGCCGCCTGACCATCAGCGACCGCGTCGTGCTCTACCTCTTCGGCACGCCCGGACAGCAGCGCTTCGTGCAGATGTGGGAGGACATGGCCCGCGGCGCGCTCGGCGCGCTGGTCCTCGTCGACCCCGAACGCCTCGCGGACTCCTTCCCGGTGATCGACCTCATCGAGCACTACGGACTCGAGTACGCCATCGCCGTCAACCACTTCGACGGCGCCCCGCTGCGCGACGAGGCGGCGCTGCGCGAGGCTCTGGACCTGCTCGACGACACCCCCGTCGTCACCTGCGACGCCCGCGACGAGAGGTCGTCGGCCGCCGCACTGACCACTCTGGTCCGCTACTTGCTGGACCACTCCCGCTAGAAACTGAGAGCAGACCATGGACGCTCACGACACGGCCCCCCTGCCTCCCCCCGGGTGCCCGGCACACGGCTCCGGCGGCCGCGTGCCGCTGTACGGGCCGGAGTTCGCCGCGGCCCCCCAGGAGTACTACGAGTACCTGCGCCACTTCGGGCCCGCCGCCCCCGTCGAACTCGCCCCCGGCGTGGAGGCGACGCTGGTCACGGACTACGCGGCGGCCCTGCAACTGCTGCAGGACTCCGGGACCTACCGCAAGGACGCGCGCCGCTGGCGTGCCTACAACGAGGGCAAGATCGGCCCGGACAACCCGGTCGCCCCGCTGCTGGCCTACCGGCCCAACTGCATGTTCGCCGACGGCGCCGACCACCTGCGTCTGCGGCAGGCCGTCACGGACAGCATGGCGCGCGTGGACACCCGCCGGCTCAGCCGCAGCACCGAGCAGATCTCCGGCTACCTCATCTCGCAGTTCGCCGCCCGCGGTTCGGCCGACCTGCTCGGTGACTACGCCAAGCAGCTCCCGCTGTTCGTGTTCAACGAGCTGTTCGGCTGCCCCGCCGGCATCGGCGACCGCGTGCTGTTCGGCATCTCCGGGATGTTCGACGGCGTCAACGCCGAGAAGGCCACCGAGGTGCTGTTCCAGGCCGTCGGCGAGCTGGTCGCCCTGAAGCGCAGCAGGCCCGGGGAGGACGTCACCTCCTGGCTGATGCAGCACCAGTCGGCGCTGACCGACGAGGAGATGGTCCATCAGCTCGCGCTGCTGCTGGGAGCGGGCGCCGAACCGCTGCGCAACCTTATCGGCAACACCCTGCACCGGCTGCTCACCCACGAGCGGTACGCGCGCGAGGGCGGCCTGATCGACGAGGCGCTCGACGACACGCTGTGGGAGAACCCTCCCATGTCGAACTACGCGCCGCACTACCCGGCCGCGGACGTCGAACTCGCCGGCCACCCGCTCCGGGCGGGCGACCTGGTGCTGGTCAGCTTCGCCGCGGCCAACACCGGCCCGGCCCTGCAGGCCGCGCGCCAGGCCGGGAGCAACCGCGCCCACCTGGCGTGGAGCGCGGGCCCGCACGCCTGCCCCTCCAAGGAGCCGGCCCGGCACATCACCGTCACCGCCGTCGAGAACCTGCTGAACGAGCTGCCCGATCTCGAACTCGCCGTCCCCGAGGACAGCCTGACCTGGCGTCCGGGCCCCTTCAACCGGGCCCTGGCCAACCTCCCGGCCCGCTTCACCCCCGTACGCGGGGACCGGGGAACCGGCCGGGCCGCCGGTGACGCGGCGCCCGCGCAGCACAGCGCCTCGGGCCCGGCGCGTGCGCCCGAACGCGGGGGGATGTGGAGCTCGTTCCTCAACTGGCTCACACGGTGACACGCGTAACACCCTCCCAACCTGCCGCTTTCGCATAAACGTTCCACGGCCCGGGTAGTGAGCACGCGGCTCAAGTTGCTCACGAGTAAAAGGAGGTGTCGTGGACCACATATCCACGAACGCCGCTTCCCGGCCGCGGAACTCTCGGATACCCGCCCCAACGGGCGGGTATCTTCGTGTGCGCCTTCGACGAGGGGCGGGCCGGTGACCGGGGCTTCCCCGGGCGTCCGGCCGCGCGACGCGGAGACCCTCGGCGCCTTCACCAGCGGTCAGTTGCGAAGACTCGGCGCGGTCGCGGGTCTGTCCGAGGCCGACACCGACACCTATGCCCGCCTCCTGACGGACCTTCTGGGGGCGGAAAGCGGACGGTCGTTGGCGCTGCCGCCCCCCAACCGCACCTTCCTGTCCGACGACCACACCCCGGTGGAGTTCTCCCTCTCCTTCCAGCCGGGCGCGGCTCCCGCACTGCGGGTGCTCCTGGAACCGGGCTGCGGCGCAGACAGCCTGGCTCGCAACGGCCGCGTCGGGCTCGAGACGGTCCGGGCGATGGCGAAACGCTGGAACTTCACCACCGGCCCGCTCGACAGGGTCGAGGACCTGTTCCTGCCGCGTTCCCCCCAGGGCCCGCTGGCCCTGTGGATCGCGCTGGAGCTGCGGCCGGGCGGCGTGCCCAAGGTCAAGGTGTACCTGAACCCGGCCGCGTCCGGGCCGAAGCGGACCGTGGAGACGGTGCGCGAGGCCCTCCACCGGCTGGGCCACCGGCAGGCGTTCGCCGCGCTGCCCCCCGCCGACGGGTACCCGTTCGTCGCCCTCGACCTGGGGGACTGGGAGGAACCCCGGCTCAAGGTCTACCTGCGGCACGACAGCATGACGGCCGGGCTGGCCGGGCGGCTGTCCCGCATGGAACCGAGCCCGCACCCCGCCGCGGTCGAGGACTTCTTCCTCACGGCCGCGGGCGCGGGCACCCGGGTGGCACGGCTGGATGGGCGGCCCGGGCTGACGTGCCACTCCTTCACCGATCCCCGTTCGCCGCGGCCGACCGGCTTCACCCTCCACATCCCCGTCCGGGACTACGCCCGGCACGACGGGGAGGCCCTCGCCCGGGGCGTGAGCGTGCTGCGCCGGTACGGCATGGACACCCCCGTGCTCGCCCGCTCGCTGGCCGCCCTGACCGGGCGTCGGCCGGAGCACGGGGTGGGACTGATCGCCTACCTGGCGCTGGCCCACCAGCGGGACCACGCGCCGCGGGTGACCGCGTACCTCTCCTCGGAGGCGTACGCCGTGCGGCCCCCGGTCGTCCGGGAGAGCCGGGACCCGGTGGCGGTGCGCTGAGGCGGGTGCGGCCCCGGAGCGGGGCCCCTCGGTGGGCATCACCGAGGGGCCCCGCGCGTCCGGGGGAGCGTCACACGTTGAGCGTCTCGCGGAACTCGTTCAGGTACGGGCCCACGTCGACCTGGATCGACGCGCCCTCGGTGCGGCCGTAGCGCTGGACGATGCCGTCGAGGTACGTGCCGATCTCCTCGCGCATCTCGTCCTGGCCGGGCAGCGCGGCCTCGCCCCCGATGAGCCGTGTCACCCACCGTGCCTGCGCCTCCACCAGCCGGGTGATGGCGCCCACGGGCCGCACCAGGCCGAGGAAGTACAGACCGGGGCGGTCGGCGGGCACGACCCGCCGGTACAGCTCCACGGCGCCGTCCTGCCTCAGCGGGGAGTCCTCGGGCAGGAAGGGGAAGGTCAGCCGGAAACCGGTGCAGTAGACGACCGCGTCCGCCTCGGCGGAGGTCCCGTCGGTGAAGACGACCCGGTCGCCGTCGAAGGAGTCGATGGCGGGCTTCGGGGTCACCGCTCCGTGCCGGATGCGGCTGAGGATCTCGTCCGAGAGGGTCACCGCCGAGGAGAAGACCGGGTGGTCGGGCTCGGGCAGGCCGTAGTCGGAGAGCCTGCCCCGCGCCACGAGCAGGGCCTGCTCCACGAAGCGGCGCTGCTCGGCGAAGGACATGGCGGACCACCAGGGCGCGTCGGCTATCTCGTCCACCGACATCCCGAAGAGCTGCTTGGGCACGATGTGCAGCCCCCGGCGCACCGACAGCACGGTCTGCTCCGCGTGCCGGGACAGGTCCGCCGCGATGTCGACCGCCGAGGCGCCGAGGCCCACCACGACGGTGCGCCTGCCGGCGAACTCGGCGCCGTCGTGGTAGTCGAGGGAGTGCAGGATCCTGCCGGTGAAGGAGGCGGCGCCCGCCGGCAGCGGGTCGGGCAGGGCGGGGTCCGTGTGGTGCCCCGAGGCGACGATCACGTGTTCGAACCGGCGCGACGCCTGCGTGCCGTCCCCGTCCCGGCTGACCACCGTCCAGGAGCCCTCCGCCTCCTGACGCACCGACAGCACCTCGGTGCGCAGCTCGATGCGGTCCAGCACCCCGGCCCACTCGGCGAACGACCGCAGATAGGCGGCGAACTGGCTGTGCCGGGGGTAGAGCGGGTACGACTCCGGCATCGGGAAGTCGGCGTAACAGGTGAGCTGCTTGGCCGTGTTGAGGTGGAGCGTCCGGTAACCCGGGCCGCGCTCGCCCGCCTGCGGCTGACGCCAGATGCCACCGACGTCGGGAGCCTTCTCGAGGCAGACGAAGTCGATACCACGGTCGTTCAGGGCACGGGCCGCGGCCAGCCCCGACAGACCGGCACCGATCACACACACTCGCACGGGTTTTCCCCTCAGGACGTACACGCTCCCCCGATCACGCTTTCACTGCCCATCCGCAACTCCTCGCACACCAGTGCACGCCCTGAACTGCTGTGTCTGTGCTCACACACGATCACGGGCGGACGGCGCGCGCCCCACGACGGGCCACGCCGCGACGACGGGCCCGTGCGGGGGGCGGGCTCACGAGCGGCCGCGCAGGTCCTTCACCCGGTGGAGCTTGCCCAGCGAGCGTTCGAGGGTCTCCGGGTCGACCACCGCCACCTCGACCGTGACGCCGACGCCGTCCTTCACCCCCTGGACGATCGCCCCCGCCGCGGCCTCCCGCTGCTCGGGGGAGGCGTCGGGACGGGCCTCGACGCGGACGACCATGTGGTCCATGCGCCCGCGCTCGGTGAGCTGGATCTGGAAGTGCGGCGCCACTGCCGGTGTGCGCAGCACGACCTCCTCGATCTGCGTGGGGAAGACGTTCACCCCGCGCAGGATGATCATGTCGTCGCAGCGGCCGGTGACCTTCTGCATGCGGCGGAACGCGGGCCGGGCGGTCCCGGGCAGCAGCCGGGACAGATCGCGGGTGCGGTAGCGGATGACCGGCAGCGCCTCCTTGGTGAGCGAGGTGAAGACGACCTCGCCCTCCTCGCCCTCGCCCAGCACCTCGTCGGTGAGCGGGTCGACCACCTCGGGGTAGAAGTGGTCCTCCCACACGTGCAGCCCGTCCTTGGTCTCCACGCACTCCTGCGCCACGCCGGGGCCGATCACCTCGGACAGGCCGTAGATGTCGACCGCGTGGATGCCCATGCGCTCCTCGATCTCGCGGCGCATCTCCTCGGTCCACGGCTCGGCGCCGAAGATGCCCACCTGAAGGGAGCTGGTGCGCGGGTCGATGCCCTGCCGCTCGAACTCGTCGAGCAGGGTGAGCATGTAGGACGGGGTGACCATGATGATCTCGGGCCGGAAGTCCTGGATGATCTGCACCTGGCGGGCCGTCATGCCGCCGGACGCGGGGATCACGGTGCAGCCCGCGCGTTCGGCGCCGTAGTGCGCGCCGAGGCCGCCGGTGAACAGGCCGTAGCCGTAGGAGACGTGGACCTTGTGGCCGGGCCGGCCGCCGGCGGCCCGGATCGAGCGGGCGACGACGTCCGCCCACATGGACAGGTCGTTGTCGGTGTACCCGACCACGGTGGGGCGTCCGGTGGTGCCGCTGGAGGCGTGCACGCGCCGCACCTGGTCCATCGGGACGGCGAACATGCCGAAGGGGTAGGTGTCCCGCAGGTCCGCCTTGGTGGTGAAGGGGAACCGGGCGAGGTCCGCCAGGCTGCGGCAGTCGTCGGGCTCCACCCCGGCCGCGTCGAACTTCCTGCGGTACAGCTCCACGTTGTCGTAGGCGTGCCGCAAGGTGGCGCGCAGGCGGTCCAGTTGGAGTGCGCGGAGCTGCTCGCCGGTGAGGCGCTCCCCCTCGTCCAGCAGCTCCTGGGGGAGGGGCCGTCCGGTGCGGGGCGCCGGGGCCCCGGGGGCCGTCGGTCCGCCGCTCGTCGTTGCGCTGCTCATCGCGACTCCTTCGTCGTGGTGCCCGGCGTCCCGTCCGCGGCCGGATCCGCCGTCGTGTCCTTCGCGGTGCTCCGGAGGCTGCGGCTGCGTCCGCGGAACTCCGCGATCACTTCCCCGCCGCGCCGGACGCTCACGTCGTAGACGCCGCTGCGGCCGTACCGGGTGCGCTCCTCGGCCGTCGCCACGAGCACGTCGCCCTCGCGGGCCGGGGCGACGAACACGATGTCGGCGCCGGCGGCGACCGTGACGGGGCCGTGGCTGTTGCAGGCGCAGGCGAAGGCGGTGTCCGCGAGGAGGAACACGTAGCCGCCGTGGGCGATGCCGTGTCCGTTCACCATCGCGGGGGTCACGGTCATGCGGAGCCGTGCGGTCCCCTCGCCGTGCCCGAGCAGCTCGATGCCCAGGCGCCGGGACGCCTCGTCCGCGGCGAACATCACCTCCGCCGGCGTCCTCGCCTCAGCGGCCTCCGTCACGCCCTCCACCACCTTGTTTCCCGACCGAACATTCGGTTACCGTGCGGCACGGCCTAGTAATCCAGCCACATCGGGGCCTGTCAAGAGGTGAATGCCCGCACCGCCCTCCCTGCGGGGAAGGTGTCCGGCTCCGGGTCTTGCCCGGCCCGGTGAAACACGTCAGACTGGTACCGAACGAATGGTCGGTAGGGGAAGCTGGTATCGATGACCACGACACACGCCGCCGAGGCGCCGCCCCCCGAGGGGCTGCAGGAGCACTTCGACGCGACGATCGCGCACGACCAGCGCATCGAGCCGCGCGACTGGATGCCCGAGGGGTACCGCAGGACGCTGATCCGCCAGATCGCCCAGCACGCGCACTCGGAGATCATCGGCATGCAGCCCGAGGGCGAGTGGATCACCCGGGCCCCGTCGCTGCGCCGCAAGGCCATCCTGTTCGCGAAGGTCCAGGACGAGGCCGGACACGGGCTCTACCTCTACTCGGCGGCGGAGACGCTGGGCGCCGACCGCGCCGACCTCACCGAGCGGCTGATCGAGGGCCGCCAGAAGTACTCCTCGATCTTCAACTACCCGACGCTGAGCTACGCCGACGTCGGCGTCATCGGCTGGTTCGTGGACGGCGCCGCCATCTGCAACCAGGTGCCGCTGTGCCGCAGCTCCTACGGGCCCTACGCCCGCGCGATGGTGCGGATCTGCAAGGAGGAGTCCTTCCACCAGCGGCAGGGCTACGAGCTGCTGATGACGATGATGCGCGGCACCGACGCCCAGCGCGAGATGGTGCAGGACGCCGTGAACCGCTGGTGGTGGCCGTCCCTGATGATGTTCGGCCCGCCCGACGACGCCTCGCCCAACTCCGCGCAGTCGATGGCCTGGAAGATCAAGCGGCACAGCAACGACGAACTGCGCCGGCGCTTCGTCGACATGACCGTCCCGCAGGCCGAGAAGCTCGGCGTCACCCTGCCCGACCCCGAGCTGCGCTGGAACGAGGAGCGCGGCCACCACGACTTCGGCACGCCCGACTGGGACGAGCTGATGCGCGTCATCAAGGGCGACGGCCCCTGTAACGCGCAGCGGATGGAACGGCGGCGCACCGCCCACGAGGAGGGCGCCTGGGTGCGCGAGGCGGCCACCGCCCACGCCGCCAAGCAGGCCGCCCGCGCACGGAAGGGGGAGGCGGCATGACCTCCGAGAAGCAGGGCTGGCCGCTGTACGAGGTCTTCGTACGGGGCAAGCGCGGACTCAACCACGTCCACGTCGGCTCGCTGCACGCCGCCGACGAGGCCATGGCGCTCACCCACGCCCGCGACCTCTACACACGGCGCAACGAGGGCGTGAGTATCTGGGTCGTGCGCAGCGAGCACATCGCCGCCTCCACCCGCGACGAGAAGGACCCCTTCTTCGCCCCCAGCGCCGACAAGGTCTACCGGCACCCCACCTTCTACGACATCCCCGACGACGTCCCCCACATCTAGGAGCAGGGCATGAGCGACGACCACGTCTACATGACCCTCGCCGAGGGACACGAGGACGACACCCGGTGGGCCTACGGCACCGGCTTCGAGGACCCGCTGCACGGCGTGGACACCACCGTGCCCGAGGGCGTCGACGCCGGTGAACTGGCCGCCCTGTGCGTGGCGCTCGCCGACGACGCCCTGGTCTCGGCCCAGCGGCTGGCCGAGTGGGTCACCCGGGCCCCCGAGCTGGAGGAGGAGGTCGCGCTGGCCAACATCGGCCTCGACCTCCTCGGCCAGGCACGCCTGCTGTACGCGCGCGCCGGGCAGACCGACGGCACCGGCCGCGACGAGGACGCCTACGCCTACTTCCGCGACGCCGCCGACTTCCGCAACGTACGCCTTGCCGAACTCCCGCGCGGCGACTTCGCGTTCGCCGTGGTGCGGCTGCTCGTCCTCTCGAGCTGGCGCCTCGCGCAGTTCGAGCGTCTCGCGTCGCACCCCGACCCGGTCCTCGCGGCCGTCGCGGCCAAGGGTGTCAAGGAACTGACGTACCACCGGCAGTACGCCGCCGAATGGGCGGTGCGCCTCGGGGACGGCACCGACGAGTCGCACCGCAGGATGCGCGTGGCCCTGGAACAGGTCGCCCCCTACGTCGGCGAGCTGCACACCGCCCACGACGCGCGCGACGAGGTCACCGACGTCCTGCGGCAGGTCACCGAGGCCGCCGGACTGCCGATGCCCGTGTACCGTCCGCTGCCCGGCTCCGGCCGGGACGGAGAGCACACCGAGCACCTCGCGCCGCTCCTCGCCGAACTCCAGAGCGTGGCCCGGGCCCACCCGGAGGCGACATGGTGACCACCACGCCGGCCGCGCTGCACGCCCGGCGCATCGCCGAGCAGGTGCCGGACCCCGAGCTGCCGATGCTGACCCTCGCCGACCTCGGGGTGCTGCGCGACGTGGTCACGACCGAGGACGGCACCGTCGTCGCCAGTCTGACCCCCACCTACTCGGGATGCCCGGCCATGGCGGAGATGCGGGCCGACGTCGCCGCGCGCCTGCGCCGGGCGGGGTACGACCGGGTCGAGATCCGCACCGTCCTCGACCCGCCGTGGACCAGCGACTGGATCACGGACGCCGGCCGCCGCAAGCTAACCGAGCACGGCATCGCCCCGCCCGGCGCCGCCCCCCGCGGCCCGGTGCCCCTCGTGCTGTCGCCCACCCGGCGCACGGTGCCGTGCCCCCGGTGCGGCTCGGCGGACACCGAGGAGACCTCCCGTTTCGCCGCCACGTCCTGCAAGGCGCTGTGGCGCTGCCGGGCCTGCCGCGAACCGTTCGAGTACGTCAAGGAGATCTGATGGCCCCGACCGCCCCCGCCTCGGCCGTCCCGGCACGCGTCCGCCGCCGTCCGGCCTTCCACCGTCTGCGCGTCGCCGCCGTCCAGCGGCTGTGCGCGGACGCGGTCGCCGTCGCCTTCGACGTCCCGGACGAGCTGGCCGAGGAGTTCGCCTTCGCGCCGGGGCAGTCGCTCACGCTGCGGCGCGAGATCGAGGGCCGCGACGAGCGCCGCTCCTACTCGATCTGCTCGCCGGCCGGCTCGCGGCCGCGCATCGGGGTCCGCGTGGTGCCGGGCGGTCTGTTCTCGTCCTGGCTCGTCAACGACGTACGGCCGGGCGACACGGTCGAGGTGATGGCCCCGGCCGGCCTGTTCACCCCCGACCTCACGGCTCCCGGCCACCACGTCCTGATCGCGGCGGGCTCGGGCATCACGCCGATGCTGTCCATCGCCGAGTCGGTGCTGGCCGCCGACGACCGCTCCACGGTCACCCTCTTCTACGGCAACCGCCGCACGGACACGGTGATGTTCGCCGACGAACTGGCCGACCTGAAGGACCTGCACCCCGCCCGCTTCCAGCTCGCCCACGTCCTCTCCCGCGAGCCCCGTGAGGCCGAGGTGCTGACGGGCCGCCTGGACGCGGAACGGCTGGCCGTGCTCGTCGACGCGCTGGTGGACGTGGAGGCCGCGGACCACTGGTGGCTGTGCGGCCCGCACGGCATGGTCGTCGACGCCCAGGGGGTCCTGAGCGGCCTCGGCGTGCCCGCGGACCGGGTCCACCGGGAGCTGTTCTTCGCCGACGACGAGCCCGTGCGCGAGGTCCACCACGAGGAGGCAGGCCCCGACGGCCCGGTCAGCGAGGTCACGCTCACCCTGGACGGCCGCTCCACGACCGCCTCCCTCTCCCGGCGGCGCACCATCCTCGACGGCGCCCAGCAGACCCGGCCGGACCTGCCGTTCGCCTGCAAGGGCGGCGTCTGCGGCACCTGCCGCGCCCGCGTCGTGGAGGGCACGGCGGACATGCGGCGCAACTACGCCCTCGAACCGGCCGAGGTCGACGCCGGTTACGTGCTGACCTGCCAGTCGTACCCCGTCTCCGAGAAGCTGACGGTCGACTACGACGGCTGACCGGGCGTCAGGGGCGTGCCCCGCCCCTCACTCCCCGGCCGCCGACGGATGCCGCAGGCCCCCGTCGGCGGTCCGGACGACCGGGCTCAGACCCCGAACTCGGCGGGGGACAGGCCCAGCGCGGTGCACGCCTCGCGCACCGCGTACTGCTCGGAGGGCTCGAAGACGCCGTCCGCACCGGCGACGACCATGCCGGTCTGGACGACCGCGCGGGCCTCGGCGGGCTTCTTGGCGGCCTTGGCGATCACCTGCAGCGCCTCGGCCCTGCCCTGCTCGAAATCGCCGAGGAGCCGGTCCACGTGCTGGTTGAACCGCTGACGGAGCTGGTCCGCCGGGAAGTTCTGCAGGACCTCGTTGGAGACGATGAGTTCCTCCACGCGCTGCCGCTCCGCCGGCTCCACGTGTCCGTCGGCCGCCGCGACCAGGGCGCACATGGCCATCGTCGCGTCCCGGTAGGCACCGCTCTTGAGCTCGGTCTTGACCGACGCGAGCTGCGACTTGAACAGTCCGATCAACTGGGCCTTGGAGCCGCCGGACGACGAGCCCGGCCGTCCGGGCGCCTGCCGGACGCCCTGCCCGTGCCCGGTCGCTCCCCGCGTGCCCTGGGGCTGCTGGAGCGTCCTGGCCTGGTCCTTGATCCGGTCCCACATCGCCACTCGTGCCACCTCGGCTTCTGGTGCTGCGTATCCGTCTTGGTCTTCGGTCGGTCCGGCCGCACCGTGTCCCGGTCCATCAGGGACAACGGTCCCCGGCCGGCAGGGGTTCCCCGATCGTAAAGGAAAAGCAAAGTGGCTTGTGGGAGGGTGGCCGGTCGCCGGGCGGGTCCCGCGGGCGGCCGTAGTAGGCTCCGCAACCACGGGTGCCGGAAGGG
Organism: Streptomyces sp. NPDC018947; assembly: GCF_044390505.1. Taxonomy (NCBI): domain Bacteria; kingdom Bacillati; phylum Actinomycetota; class Actinomycetes; order Kitasatosporales; family Streptomycetaceae; genus Streptomyces; species Streptomyces sp. NPDC018947. The sequence continues at coordinate 159,923 of NZ_JBIRZD010000012.1, read as the reverse complement.
GAGAACCGGCACGACACCTACGGTGACGTGGCGGCACCACGGCCGGTGATCTGCGGGGGAGTGTGACGCGTGGCTCGGCCGAGGTCGCCCGGCAGGGCGGGCACCCGCGGGGGCCGCCGCCCCGTGCGCGTCCCCGAGTCCGGTGAAGCGGCGGCCGGCGCCGCCCCCGAGCGCGGTGTGCTGTCGCGGGAGGTCGTCTCCTTCGCCGCCGTCGGCGTCCTGTCGACCGCGGGCCAGGCGCTGCTCTACTGGCTGTTGCGCACCTGGTGGCCGCCGGCCGCGGCCAACCTCGTCTCCCTCCTCGTGCTGACGGTGCTCAACACCGAGGCCAACCGGCGCCTGACCTTCCGGCACGCCCCCGTGCGCGCCGCGCGCGCCCACCTCGGGGCCGGCGGTCTCTTCCTGCTCGGTTACCTGGCCACGTCCGGTGCGGTGCTGTGGTTCCGGCACGCGGACCCCGGCGCCTCGCCGGCCGCCGAGACCGTCGTCCTGACGGTCACCTCGGTCGTCGTCACCGTCGTGCGCTTCGCCGTGCTGAGGCTGGCCGTCTTCCGTGCTCCGGCCCGGCGCGGGGGATGAGGCTCCGACGTGCGCCCGCAGGGCGGCTGCGCTAGAGTCATGCCAGGTCGCTCCGCCAGATCCCGGTGGACGCCCACGCGTTGGTCGTCTAAGGAAAGACGCCCCGCTTCCTGCGGGGAAATGCAGGTGCAAGGCCTGCCCGGCGCTCCGGTGGAAACCCCCGTCCCCGCATCGAGGGGGCGGGGGTTTCCGTATGCCGCCTCGGAGCGGTCAGGGCTCGTCGGCGAGCCCGCCGTGCTCGCCGATGGCCTCCGGCGCGGGGGAGAGGGTGTCCGGACGCCACAGGGGCACCGGCGCGAATCCCGGGTCCACTCGAAGAACGACGCGATCTCGTCCACGGTGCGCAGCACGTAGGGAGCGGCCCCGCTCTCGGTGCAGGCGTCACCGGCCCGCCCGTCGACGGGGTGGTTGTCCTTGCCGCCGAGCCAGTAGTTCCAGATGCGGGCCGAGTGCGGCACCGAGGTGCCGATCTGCTGGTGCCCGGGTCCGGGCGTCGTCGCGAAGTCACTCATGGAGGGTCCGTCTCTCGGCCGAGGCAGCGGATGGCGCGTCCCAACCCATGTCTCGAAGTCCGCCTTCTGGGCGGGGGTTCGCGCATCGGGCGCGGTGGAGGCGGCTTACCGGCGCGGCCGGTCCGGTCACCGGGCGGGCCGGTTGCGACACGCCGACGCGGCGTCAGGCGCCCGGACGCCGCACGGCCTGCCGATTGTCCCCACTTATGGTGTTTTGATGCGAACTGTTCCCAGGTGGGTTCTGGTCACGTCGGGGTCCGCGCCCGTCCTGCTGACCGGCGGATGGGCGATCTCGGCGGTGCTGACGGGACCCGCCTACGATCCGTCCACCCAGACCATCAGCGTCCTGGGAGCGTACGGAGCCTCGGGATTCTGGGTGATGAACGGGGCGTTCCTCGCACTGGGGCTGTGCCATCTGCTGACCGCGTGGGGACTGCGGGCGGCAGCGGTCGCCGGACGGGTCGCGCTGGGCGGGGGAGGACTCGCGGCGTTCGCGGTGGTGCTGCTCCCGGCGCCGACCAGCGGGGGTTCGCTGCACCACGGGGCGGTGGCCGTGATCGGGTTCACGCTGCTGGCGGTGTGGCCGGTCCTGGCCATCGACGGCGACGGGTCCGCCCCGTGGGCACTGCGGCCCGCGCCGTGCGTCGGGGCGACCGTCGTGATGGCCCTCGGCGGTGCCTGGTTCCTGTACGAGATGACCCGGCACGGCGCCGCCGGTGTCGCGGAACGGGTGGTGACCTTCTTCCAGTCCCTGTGGCCCTTCGTGGTGGTCACGTCCTGCGTGCCGCGCTCCGGACGCGGAGACGAAGGGCCCGGGGAACGCCCGTAGGGCCGGCGGCCCGCCCGGCCGCTCAGCGGTCCGAGGGCGCCGGTCCCTCCCCGTCGTGCTCTCCCGTCCGGCGGAACTCCACGGCGACGACCCCGTCGACGCGTCCGCACAGCTCCTCCAGCACCGAGACGGAGACGTGCTCGGGGAGCCGGCCGCTGAGGACCACGTGCCCGTGCGTCACGTCCACCTGCACGGACGAGGGCGCCAGACCGAGCGTCCGGACCAGGGCCTCCTCGATGATCTCGGTGCGGATCGCCCGGTCCTTGCGCAGGAAGACCCGCAGCAGATCACTTCTGCTGACCACCCCGATCAGCCGGCCGTCCCCGTCCACCACCAGGAGCCGCTTGATGCCGTGCCGGGCCATCACCCGGGCGGCCTCCACGACGCTCCAGTCCTCGCGGGCGCAGACGGCGGGCGACGTCATCAGCCCCGCCGCGTCGGTGGCGCCGGCCTTGGCCCCGGCGGACGCGGCCGGCGCAGTCCGCCCCGGGGGCACCTCCGGCTCCGCCCCGTCCCCGGCGGGCCCCTGCGGCTCCCCGCCCCACATCTTCTGCAGGAGATCCGCCTCCGACACCACCCCCACGGGTCGGTCCGCCGCGTCCACGACGGGCACCGCGGTGATGTCGTAGTCCTGCAGCAGGTGGGCGATCTCCTTGAACGGCGTGCCCCGCTGTACACGGACCACGGCGTCGCTCATCACATCGCCCACCTTCTGGTGCTTCATTCCGGGTGTCCTCTCCGCTGCCCGCCCGCCCGCGCGGGCCGGCATCCGTCGCTCTCACCATGGGAAACGTCCCGTGAGCCGCGAGGGTGCCCCTGTCCGCCGACAGCGCACACGGACCGGTCAGTTTTCGAGAAGCGCCGTCGACCCCGCCGCCCCTACCGTCGAGGACATGAACTCCATCGACTCCGTCATCCTCGAGGTGGCCGACCCGGCCGCCGCCGCCCGCTTCTACGAGGCCGCCTTCGGACTGGACCCGTCACAGGTGCGGCTGCGCGGCTGCGAGGCCGTCTCGACGGGCTTCCGCGGCTTCACCCTGTCCCTCGTGGTGTCCCAGCCCGGCAACGTCGACGCGCTCTTCGAAGCCGCCCGCGCCGCGGGTGCCACCGTCCTCAAGCCCGCCGCGAAGTCGCTGTGGGGCTACGGCGGAGTCGTGCAGGCACCGGACGGCACCGTCTGGCAGATCGCCACATCGGCGCGCAAGGACACGGGGCCCGCCACCCGCGACGTCGACGAGCTGGTGCTGCTGCTCGGGGTCGAGGACGTCAAGGCCACCAAGCAGTTCTACGTGGAGCGGGGCCTGTCCGTCGGCAAGAGCTTCGGCGGCAAGTACGTCGAGTTCGCCACCGGGACGGGCACCGTCAAGCTCTCCCTCTACAAGCGGCGCGCCCTGGCCAAGGTCGCGGGCGTCCCCGCCGACGGCACCGGCTCGCACCGGCTCGTGCTGTGCGGCGCCACGGCTCCGTTCAGCGACCCGGACGGCTTCGCGTGGGAGACCGCCGCCCCGCTCACCGCCGCCGGCTCGGACGCGCCGGGGGCGGACACGCTCAGGTGACCGGAGGCCGCCGGCGGCGGGCGCGACCCGCCTCCCCGTGCCCGGCGTCCTCCGGTCGGCGCCGCTCAGCAGCCTCCGCAGTTGTAGTAGAGGACGTCCCAGTGGTTGCCCTCGTCGGCGTAGATGTTGCCGGAGGCGGACCGCCACTGCGGGGCGCCGTCGCCGCGGACGCCGATGTAGGTGAAGGTGTTCTTGATGTAGTTCCCCACGCACGTGTACTTGCTGAAGTCGAGCTTGTAGCCGTTCCAGTGCGAGTACGTCCCCGAGGCGTGGCCGGTCTCCGTGCCGCCGGTGATGTTCAGCGCGCAGCCGCTGGCCCGCTTGAGGGTCTGCGCGCCCTGTGCGGTGGCGAGGTTGAGGTCGGTGAAGGACGTGCACGTCGGATTGTTGCGGTCGGAGCAGTTGCCGGAGGACGACCAGGTGATGCCCACCTCGCGGAACATCGACGTGGCGGTCGCGTGGCTGATCTTCGTCACGGCGAACGCGTCCCCGGCACCGCCGACGACGACGGCGCCGGGGACGGCGACCAGTATGAGAGCGGTCAGAAGGGACCGGATCCTCGCGCGTCTGGGACGCCCGGTCCGGGTCGGGGTGCCGTGGGGGGCCGACGGTGATGTCATCGGGGAACCTCCATGTGTCGCGTCATGCTGCCGGTGGGGTGGTCGAGCATGCGGTGCGACGACGATGGTGCCCGAGATCTACGCGTGTCCGCCAGAGTGCGTCGGCAGGCCCGGCCGACCGCCCGGACGCCCGCGCCCACGGCCCGCCGGGCGCCGCCCCCCCCGGACCCGTTCGTCAGGGCGGGGGCTGGGTCACCTCGCACCAGACCGTTTTGCCGTTGCCCCGAGACTCGACACCCCAGGAGGCGGCCAGCTCCTCGATCAGCATCAGGCCGCGTCCGGACGTCGAGCGTTCCGTGGCGGCCCGGCGCCGCGGGGAGACCGGGGAGGTGTCGGTGACGGCCAGCCGTACGGCCGGGCCCCGGTCGGGGACGTGGGAGACCGTCAGGGTGGCGTCGCCTCGGGCGTGCAGCAGGGCGTTGGTGGCCAGTTCGCAGGCGAGCAGTTCCGCCGTCTCGGACAGCGGGCCCAGCGACCAGTCGGCGAGCGCCGACCGCAGCGCCCGCCGCGCGGCGTGAAGGGAGTCGGGATCGACGGACCGGATCGGGACCTCCAGCCGCCGGCTGCCCTCCCCGCTGTGCCGGCCGCGCCGCATGACCAGCACCGCCACGTCGTCCTCCTCGCCGGTGTAGGCGCTCATGGACGACAGCACGTGGTCCGCGAGGGCGTCCGGCTCCGCCGGTCCCCCGGCGACCGATCCGAGCAGCCTCTCGCAGCCCTGCCCGATGTCGGCGGCCCGCGCCTCGACCAGTCCGTCCGTGCACAGCAGCAGCGCGGCACCGGCGCCCAGCACCGTCTCCGAGGCGGGATAGCCGGGCTGCGAACCCGGTGACGACAGACCGAGCGGAAGCCCGCCGGGGACGTCCAGCCAGGTACAGGTGCCGTCGGCGCGGCGCAGCACCGGGCCCAGATGACCGGCGCGCACGATCACCGTGTGCCCGGTCCGCGGGTCGATCTGCACGAGGAGGCAGGTGGCGAAGCGGTCGGTGTCCAGCTCCGTGAGGAAGGCGGACGCCCGCGCGACGACCGTGGCCGCGGGGTGCCCCTCGGCCGCGTAGGCGCGCAGGGCGATGCGCAGTTGGCCCATCACGGCCGCCGCCGTCACGTCGTGTCCCTGCACGTCCCCGACGACGGCGACGACCCGGCCGTCCGGCAGCGTGAGCATGTCGTACCAGTCGCCGCCGATCCCGCCGCGGGCGCTCGCCGGGCGGTAACGGGTCGCCGAGGCCAGCCCCGGGGTGCGCGGTGTGTGACCGGGGAGCATCGCGTTCTGCAGCCCGGCCGCCAGCTCGTGCTCCCTGTCGTACAGCAGGGCCCGCTGCAACGACTGGGCGACGACCTTGCCCAGGGCGTTGAGCACCGTCCGCTCGTCGTGCGTGAACGACGCCTTGCCGTCGTAGGTGAGGCCGAGGGCGCCGATGGGGGTGTCGTGGGCGATCAGCGGCTGGAACACGGCGGCCCCCGCCCGGGAGAACGCCGGAAGGTACGGCGCCAGCGACGGATAGCGCTCGGCCATCTCCTCGCGGTCGGTGATGAACACCGGCTCCCGGGTCCGTACCGCCTCGGCGAGCGGCAGCGCCCGGTCCAGCGACGACAGGTGGAAGTCCCGTACGAGCGCGCGGCTCAGGCCGTTCGAGCCGATCAGCTGGATCCGGCCGTTGTCGACGAGCCCCAGCACGACGCTCGACGCGTCCAGCCGCTCCAGCAGCCGGCCCGAGGTCAGCGCCTCCGCGACGTCGTCCACCGTGACCGTGGGCACGAGCGCGTCGCTGATGTACCCGACGATGTCGGCCTGCCGGCGCCGGTCCCGCCGCGCCTGCCGGAGCTGCTCGGTCTGGTCGATGGCCCGCAGTTCCTGGCTGGCGTCCCGCACGATGCCGATGACCTGGAGCGGACGCCGATGCGCGTCGCACACGACGTGTCCCTGCGTGTGCGTCCAGCGCAGCCGGCCACTGGGGTGGCGGATACGGAAGTACAGGCTGAACCCGGACTTCGTCTCCAGCGCCCGGTCCACCTGCGCCTCTACAGCGGGCAGCTCCACCGGCAGCATGCGCTCACCGATCGTGCTCAGACGGCCGTCGAACTCGCCCGGCCCGAAGCCCATGACGGACAGGGCGGCGTCGTCGTAGTGCATCACCCCGCTGGGCAGGTCCCAGGTGAAGCTGCCCATGCCGTTGACGGCGAGAGCCACATGGGCGGCGGCCCTTCGGTCGCCTCGCGCGGCGGGACCACCGCGCCGGGCCCCGGAGTGCTCCATCGCTGCCTCCCGGCAGGTCGCGCGCCTCGGTGCGCCCCCTTGCCGGGACGGCCGGACGTCACCGAACCGGCATGTCCTCCTCCCATTCTGCGCGCCCGCCGCCGCGTGCGCGCGTCGCCCGGACGCCCGGGGCGGCCCGGCCGGACGTGGCGCTCACAGCACTGCGATGCCCAGCGGCCGGTCACCTGCCGCGAGACGCCGGGTGGTCCCGGAGTCCAGGTCCACGACCGTGATGCCGTTCCAGTAGCCGTCGCGGGTGAAGCCGCCGGTGACGTAGGCGGTACGGCCGTCGCGCGACGCGGTGACGTCCTCGTGCGGTCCGTCCAGGGGGATGACCTTCTCCCGGCCCCCGGGGCTGCGCACGGTCAGCGAGGGCCCCTCGTCCCGCGAGGGGTCGATCGGCCCGGTGCCGACGACGAGCAGCGTGCCGTCGTCCGTGAGCGTCGCACCGTGCTGGTGGGTGTCGGCGGTCATCCGCTCGACGCGCGACGTGCCCGTGCGCGGGTCGAGGACGACCAGCCGCTCGCCCTCGAACGGAAACAGCAGCTTCCCGTCCGAGTCGCGTACGACCGCGTAGTGCGGCTTGAGCCACGAGCCCAGTCCGCCCTCGGTGCCGTAGGGAGCCACCTCGATGCCGCGGGTGCGCAGGGAGCCGGCCGCGACGACGGTGACGTCGAAGGAGTCGTGGTTCGTCGCGTACACCTCGCGCCCGTCGCGCGAGACGTCCACGTCGAAGGGACGGCGGCCCACCTCGGCGGTCCCCGTCACCTTCAGCGTGCGGGTGTCGACGACCTCCAGGGCGCCGTTGCCGCCGGGCCGGTTGACACCGACGTACACCCGGCGGCCGTCGGGGGACAGGGCGATGCCCATGCCGCCGCCGCGGTACTCGCCGTGCTCCGGCTTCCCGATGCCCTGCGACGCGTACGGGACGCGGGCGAGCCGCTCGCGCGTGCCGGTGTCGACGACGGCGACGCCCTCGGCGGTGGCGACCCAGGCCCGGCCGTCGCGGCCGACGACGAGCCCGTACGGCGCCGTGCCGACCTCCACGGAGTCGAACGCGCCCCGTTCCGGGTCGACGAAGGTGACGGTGTCGGAGCCGAAGTCGGCGACCAGCAGGGAACCGGCCGGGGTTCGTGCCGCTGCCGTGGTCCCGTTGGCCCCGGGGGCCGTCGACGGCGGACGGGATGGCGGGGCCGGCGCCGTGGTCCCCGGGGCGTCGGGCCGGGGAGCCGCGCACCCGCTGCCGAAGGCGACGGCCGCGGCGAGCGCGGTCAGCACGGCGGCCCGCCTCACCGGACCGCCCTCAGCAGCGCGGCGATCTCGGTGAAGCCCCGGCGCTCGGCGTGTTCCAGGGCGGTCGTCCCGTCGCCGTCCGGCAGACCGGGATCGGCACCGGCGGTGATCAGCAGTTCCACGATCTCCTGGTGCGCGAGCGCGCCGTCGCCGAGGATCACCGCCTCCAGCAGGGCGGTCCAGCCGAGCCTGTTGACGTGGTTCACGTCGATGTCCGTCTCGCGCAGCACGGCCCGGACGTAGTCCACGTGGCCCCGCTCGCTCGCCGGGATCAGGCAGACGCCGCCGAAGCGGTTGACCACGGTCAGGTCGGGGCCGGCCGGCAGCAGGGCCCGCATCATGGCGACGCTGCCGGTGACGCCGGTGACCAGCCAGGGGCTGTCGAGCCGGTCGTCCTGCGCGTTCGCGTCGGCGCCGGCGGCGACCAGCACCTCGGCGGCCGCCACGTGGTCACCGAGCGCGGCCAGCAGCAGCGCGGTACGGCGGTGCCCGTCCCGGGCCTCCACCGCCGCGCCCGCGTCGAGGGCGGCCCGCACGGCGCCCGCGTCACCGCGCTCGGCGGCGTGCAGGAGGGCGCGGTCGGGTTCGTTCATCGTGACACTCCTCGGAGCCTCCATGGGAGGCGGATCGGGGCGGGCCCGGACACATGCCGGGGGCGGGCGGTCCGCCGCCTCGCCCGGCTCCCATCCTCACCCGCCTCCCCGACGGCGGGCGTCGTCGCTCCGGCTGGATGCGGTGACCGGGGCGGAGGACCCGGGCATCGTCCGATCGGACGATGTGCACCACGGCTCGCGGGGCCTTGGACAGCACCGGGCGGCGTGCTCCGCGCCGTGGACCGGCGGCCGGGCGGCGTGCCCCGCGCTCCGTGAGGGGCGACCGCCGGTCGCCATCCGCAGGACAGCCGGCCGTGGGACGACCTGCGCCGCACCCGCCGGACAGCCGGCCGTGGGACGACCCGCGCCGCACCCGCCGGGACGGCCGACCGCATCGTGAGACCGGGGGGCGGGCGGGAATGACGGGAAGCGATCTCCGGTTGGCACCTGTCATGCCCGCTTCTTCCACACGGCCCGGGGCCGCGCCCCGTATGCCACTCGCCGTATACATCCTCGGCCTGTCCGTGTTCGCCCTCGGCACCAGTGAGTTCATGCTCTCCGGACTGCTGCCGCCCATCGCCGACGACATGGACGTGTCCATCCCCCAGGCCGGGCTGCTCATATCGGCGTTCGCCATCGGCATGGTGATCGGAGCGCCCCTGCTCGCCGTCGCCACGCTGCGGCTGCCGCGGAAGACCACCCTCGTCTCCCTGATCTCCCTCTTCGGCCTCGGCCAGATCGCCGGCGCGCTGGCGCCGACGTACGAGATCCTCTTCGTCTCACGCGTCGTCAGCGCCCTGGCGTGCGCGGGATTCTGGGCGGTGGGCGCGGCCGTCGCCATCGCCATGGTGCCGGCCACGGCACGCGCCCGCGCGATGGCCGTGATGATCGGCGGTCTCTCCATCGCCAACGTCCTCGGTGTCCCGGCCGGCGCCTTCCTCGGAGAACACCTCGGATGGCGGTCCGCGTTCTGGGCCGTGGGCGCGGCGTCGGCGATCGCGCTCGTCGGCGTCGTGACGAAGATCCCCCGCATCCCGCTGCCCGAGCGGCGTCCCCGGCTCAAGGGCGAACTGGCCATCTACCGCGACCGCCAGGTCTGGCTCTCCATCGTGGTGACCGCGCTCGCCGCGGGCGGCGTCTTCTGCGCCTTCTCGTACCTCGCGCCGCTGCTGACCGACGTGGCCGGCCTGGCGGACGGCTGGGTGCCCACTGTGCTGGCCCTGTTCGGGATCGGCGCGCTGGTCGGCACGACGATCGGCGGCCGGGTCGCCGACGCGCACCTGTTCGGCGTGCTGCTCTCCGGCATCACCGCCTCGACCGTCCTGCTGGCCGCCCTGGCCCTGTTCGCCTCCACCCCCGCCGTGGCCGTCACCCTGTCCTTCCTGCTCGGCGTCTCCGCCTTCTACACGGCTCCGGCGCTCAACGCCCGCATGTTCAACGTGGCGGGCGCCGCGCCGACCCTCGCGGGCGCGACGACGACCGCCGCCTTCAACCTCGGCAACACCGGCGGCCCCTGGCTCGGCGGCACGGTGATCGACGCGGGCCTCGGCTTCACCTCCACCGCATGGGCGGGCGCGGCGATGACCCTCGTCGCCATCGCCCTGGTCGCCGTCTCGCTGCGCCTGCACAGCCGTTCCCGCGTCGTGACCGGAAGCCTCGCCGCGCAGCCCTCGGGCGCGGAGCCCGCCCAGCGGGTGTGACGCCCGGCCACCGGGGCGGGCAGGGCGTCCGCCGCCCGACGTAGAGTGCGGGCGCGCCGCGCGGACGGTCCGCGCGGGCGGGCGAAGGGCGGGCGGATGGCCGACCACGGGCGGGGACGGGCGACGCGGCTGCGGGAGACCGGGCGGACGGTGGGCCGTATGGCACCGGGGCCGCTCAACGCGATCACCGACGTGCCGGGGCTGCGCGTGGGGCAGACCACGCTGGACGACGCCGAACGCGGGGTCCACTCGGGCGTGACCGCGCTGGTCCCGGCGGCCCTCGACGAGGCCGCCGCCGTCCCGGCCGGCTTCCACGTGGCCAACGGCTACGGGAAGTTCGTCGGCGCCACCCAGTTGATGGAGCTGACGGAGCTGGAGACGCCGGTGCTGCTGACCTCCACTCTGTCGGCGTTCCGCGCGGCCGACGCGCTGGTCGGCTGGGTCCTGGACCGGGCCACCACGCCGGTGACCTCGCTGAATCCGGTGGTGGGCGAGATCAACGACTCCTGGCTGTCGGCACAGCCGCGGCCGGTGACCGAGGCGCACGTGCGCGCCGCCCTGGACAGCGCCGATGCCGGGCCGGTGGCCATGGGCAACGTCGGCGGGGGCACCGGAGCGTGCGCGCTGGGGTTCAAGGCGGGCATCGGCTCCGCGTCCCGGGTGGTGCCGCTGGACGGCGGCCCGGTGACCGTGGGCGTGCTCGTGCAGGCCAACATGGACGGGGACCTGCGGGTGGCGGGCCGCACGGTGCTGCCCGAGGACCTGGGGCTGGAGCGGGCCGGGCACACCTCGCCGCGCGGATCCTGCGTGGTCGTCGTGGCGCTCGACATCCCGTGCACGGGGCGGCAGTTGGAGCGGATCGCGGCGCGCGGAACGCTGGCGCTGGGCAGGGTCGGCGCCGCCTTCAGCCACGGCAGCGGCGACTACGGGCTGGCGCTGTCCACGCGCGTCGCCGAGGCGCCGAGGGTGCTCGCGCCAGCCGACCTCAACCTGGTGTTCACGGCGGTGCTGGACGGCGTGGAGGAGGCGGTGATCGACGCGCTGCTGGCCGCACGCACGGTACGCACGCCCGGCGGACGCACCGCCCACGCCCTGCCGCACTCCGTCCTCCTGGACTGACCGGGGGCGGGGCCCGTACTCCGGACCGCCCTGGTGACGGACGGGGACCCAGGAGCGCCGCCGGCTCTTGACGGTGGGTCGGAAGGCTCCGCATACTGACGGCCAAATCGATTTGGCCAAATCGATTTGGCTCTCCGTCCAGGGCCGGATCGCGGCTGAGAATCCGAGCGTGCCCGTATGCCCGAACGGAGCCCGAAACGTGTCCAGTCCCCGTCAGAACCGTCCCCCCGCCGGTCCCGTACCGGCCCCCGACCTTCCCCTGGAGAGTGCCGACCCCCACGCCACGCGGACCGTTCCCCCGGACGCACACCCCCGCCCCGAGGACGCCGGTCCCGACGGCAGCCCGTCTCCGTCCGGTACCGGTCCCGACGCCACCCCGCCCCCGTCCGGCGACGACGCCCGGACCGGCGTGCACCCCGTCGACGAGGCGCGTCCGCTCGGCCGGATCCTGCTCTTCGGCGTTCAGCACGTCCTCGTCATGGCCGCCACCCCCATCTCGGCGATCTTCCTGATGAGCGCCACCCTCGGGCTCGGCCCGGGTCTCACCGTGGACCTGCTCTCGGCGGCCTTCGTCCTCTCCGGCGCCGGATCCCTCGTCCAGTCGCTCGGCGTCTGGAAGTTCGGGCCCCGCCTGCCGTTCGTGATGCTGCCGGGCGGAGCCCCGCTCATCCTGTTCCTCGCCATCGCCGAACAGCACGGCCTGCCCACGGCCGCCGGCGCGGTGATCCTGACGGCGGTGTTCACCTTCGTCGTCCTGCCGCTCTTCTCCCGGCTCCTCGCCTACTTCCCCGCCCTCGTCATCGGCACCATGATCGTCATCGTCGGCGTCAACCTGGTGAAGGTCGGTGCCGTGCTCGTCACCGGACAGCCCGGCTCGCCCGGCTTCGCCGACCCCGGCAACCTCGGTCTCGGCATGGCGACGATCGGGTTCACCGTCGTCTTCTACCTGTTCTTCACCGGCGTCCTGCGCCAGCTCGCCGTCATGCTCGGCCTGTTGGCCGGCACCGTGCTCGCGGCCGCGACCGGCGCGCTCGACGGGGCGGGTGCCGGTGCCACGGGTGGCGGCCTGGTGAACCTGCCGCACCTGATGCCCTTCGGCTCGCCCGAGTTCAACCTCGTCGCCGCGCTGCCCCTGATGCTCTACACCATGGCCTCCATGGCCGAGGCCACCGGCCAGACCGTCATCAACGCCGAGGCCGTCGGCAAGCGGATCGACACCCGCACCGACGTGCCCAAGACCGTCCGCGGCGACGCGCTCACCTCGCTCTTCGGCGGCTTCTTCGGCCTGCCGCTCATGGTCACCAGCGGGGAGAACATCGGCATCGTCCGCGTCACCGGGGTGCGCAGCCGCTTCGTCACGGCCGCGGCCGGCGTCGTCCTCATCGGTATCGGCGTCCTCGCCCCCGTCACCCGCGCGATCAGCGTGATCCCGACCGCGGTCGTCGGCGGCACCGCCATGGTCGTCTTCGGCGTCATCACCGTGCTCGGCGTCCAGATGCTCGGCCGGTCCGACCTCGACAAGCACACCAGCACCTTCGTCTGCGCCGTGGCCCTCGCCCTGGGTCTGCTGCCCATCCTCGTGCCCGGCGTGTACGGGGGCTTCCCGCCCAACGTCCGCATCCTGCTCGAAAGCGGCGTCGCCGTCGGCACGTTCACCGCCGCCGTCCTCAACATCCTCTTCCACCACGTCAGGCCCGGCGTCGCCGCCCGCCTGACCACACCGCGCACAGAAAGCGAACGATGAACCGACCAGACCGTGACGCCCTCGCCCACCCCGGCCCGCTCCTCGTCGTACCGGGCTCGGTGCTGCTGCCCGAAGGCCCCGTCGACGGCTGGGCGGTCGTGGTCGACGACGGCCGCTTCACCGCCGTCGGACCGGCGGACGAACTGGCGCGCACCCACCCCCGCCTGGACGCCGTACGGCTGCCCGGCCATCTGCTGATGCCCGGCTTCGTCGACACCCACCACCACCTCACGCAGAGCTTCGGCGCCGCACTCGCCTTCGGGGAACCGTCCGAGATCTTCCGCCGGGTCTGGGTCCCGCTGGAGGGCGCGCTGGACGAGGAATCGGCCTACACGGCGGCCAAGCTGGCGGCCCTGGAGGCGCTGCGCGGCGGGTTCACCACCGTCGCCGACGCCGGTACCCGCGCCGCCGTCGACGTGGACGTGGTCGCCTCGGCCGCACGCGACGCCGGAATCCGCTGCGTACTCGGGCTGATCTGCAACGACGCGGACGGCACGGACGGCTCCGTGGACCCGGCCGTCCTGGAGGACGCCGAGAAGCACCTCGCCCGCTACACCGGCGACCCCCTCGTGCACCCTTCCCTCGCCGTGTCGATCCCCGAGGCGGCCACCGAGCACACCCTGCACGCCACGGCCCGCCTGGCCGCGGAGGCCGGGGCCGTCGTCCAGATCCACGTCAACGAACACCTGGCCGGCGTGGAACGCTCCCTGGTGCGGCACGGACTGCGGCCCCTGGAGTACCTGCACCGCGTCGGCGCGCTCGGCCCCCAACTGCTCGCCGCGCACGCCACGCTCCTCACCCCGCGCGAACTGACCCTGCTCGCCGACACGGGGACCGCCGTCAGCTACAACCCCGTGGCGAGCGCCTGGAAGGGCAACGCGGTCGCGCCCGCCACGGCCATGGCCGAGCGCGGCGTCCGCTTCGGGATCGGGACCGACGGCACCCGCGGCGACGGCTTCCGGCTCGCGGACGCCGCCGAGTTCGCCCAGCGGCTCGCGTACGGGCTGGCGACCGGCGACTCGTCCTGCGGCGCCGGCTGGACCTGGCTGGAGCGCGGTACCCGCGGGGGAGCGGACGCCGTCGGCCTCGGCGCCGTCACCGGCACCGTGGAGCCGGGCAAGGCGGCGGACTTCCTCCTCGTCGACGTCGACACCCCGGAACTGGCCCTGACCTGGGACCTGCCGTGGGAGCTCGTGCGGCGCGGCAACCGGGACCAGATCACGGCCGTGTTCGTCGCCGGCCGCCTGCGGATGTGGCACGGCCGGCCGATCGGCTGGGACGGGCCCGCGCTGGTGGAACGGGCCGCGGAACTGGCCCGCGCCGCCGTCGCCGCGGCCGACGTCACCCGCGTGCACCCCACCTCGACTCAGGCACGGGCGCTGAGCGGGGCACGGAACGGGAGTGCACGGCGTTGAGCGCACAGATGCTGGCGGTGCTCGCCGTCACGGTGGCCGTCGCCGCGTTCGTCCAGGGCAGCAGCGGACTCGGCTTCGCGCTGATCGTGGCGCCGGTCGCCGGGATCATCGACCCCGGCCTGGTCCCGGTGTTCGTCCTGGCCTCGATGATCCCGCTCAACCTGTACGTGGCCTGGCGGGAACGGGCCTCGCTCGACCTGCGCGGGGCCGGCTGGATCACCGGGGCGCGGCTCGCCGCCACCCCGGCCGGGCTGGCCCTGCTCTGGCTGATCCCGGAACGCAGCCTCGGCCTGTTCGTGGGCGTCGCCACGGTGCTCGCGGCCGTCGTCAGCCTGACGGCGCCCACGTTCGCGCCGGGCCGGGCGGCGTACGTCGGTGCGGGCGCGGTCACCGGGCTGACGGAGACCGCGACCGGCGTCGGCGGCCCGCCGCTCGCGCTGGTCTACCAGCACCGGCCGCCCGCCGAACTGCGTTCCACGGTCGCCGCGTGCTTCCTCGTCGGCGAGGTCGCCTCCCTCGTCCTGCTCTTCGCCACGGGGAAGGCCGAGCCCGCCGAACTGGGCCGGGCCGTGCTGCTGCTCCCGGCGATCGCCGCCGGGGCGTGGCTCAGCCGCCTGGTGCACCACCGCCTGGACGCCCGCAGGATGCGCCTGTTCGTCCTGGTGTTCGCGCTGGTCTCGGGGCTGGTGCTGATGCTCGGGGTCTGAGGTGAGGCGGGCCGGTCCCGGCCGGCCCGCCTCAGCCGTCCGCCCGTACGGACGACGCCCGGGCGATCACCCGTGGCGGCGGGGACACCGCCACCGACGGGGCGGCCGTGTCGCCGCGGAGGCGGGCCAGCAGGAGCTCCACCGCGTCGGACGCGGCACGGTCCAGGTGCAGGTCGACCGCGGTCAGCGGAGGCTCGCAGGTACGGGCCCGCAGGCCGTCGTAGCGGGTGACGACCATGACGTCGTCCGGTACGGTCCGCCCGCTGTCCCGGATCGCCCGGACCGCGCCCACCGCGAAGGCGTCCACGAGCGCGCAGACCGCGTCCGTCTCCGGGTGCCCGGCGAGCAGGGCGGCGCAGGCGTCGTACCCGGCCTGCTCGCCGCCCGACTCCGGGACGCGCGCCACGACCGGCGTCCAGCCGTACCGTTCGGCCGCCCGTTCGTAGGCGGTGAGCGCGTCGACGGACGAGTGCCGGGAACCGGAGCCGACGATCAGCGCCGGCCGCCGGGCGCCCTGCTCGTGCAGATGCGTGAGCAGCAGATCCGCCACCAGGTCGCCGCGCAGATCGACGTACGGGGTGTCGTCGCCGGGCGAGACGGGCCTGCCGAGCGCCACGTACGGCAGGCCGCGTTCGCGCAACTGGGCCGCCGCCGCGTCGTCCACCTCGGGCTCGACCACGATGGCCCCGTCGATGTCGACGGAGTACAGCGCGGAGCCCGACTGCACGGGCGGCACGAGCACGAGGGCGTAGTCGTGCAGGAGGGCGCTCTCGGCGGCGGCCGCCGCGACCTCCATGTAGAACCCCAGCCGGGAGGGCCCGCCCGCCACCGCGAACGGCATCGAGGACGCCAGCGCGATGGCCTTCGCCTGGCCCCGCCTCAGGCGCTGCGCCCGCAGATTGGGGCGGTAGCCCAGTTCCGCCGCGGCCTGCCGGACGCGCTCCCGGGTCCGGGGGTCGACCTTGCCGAGCCCGTTGAGGGCGTGCGACACGGTCGTGCGCGAGACGCCGGCGAGGCGCGCGACGTCGGCGATCGTCGGCGGCCTCGGACCGGGTGCGGAAGTAGCCATCTGCGCGAAGACTCCTCGCTGGCGTGGACGGTGGACACGACCATCTTCGCCGACGTCCAGCCGGACGGGGACCCGGGTGCCCGGCGGGACCCGCCTCCCTCTCCAGCACCGTCCGTCCCGGGCGGACCCCGCGCCGTCAGCGCGTCCCCTCCGGCCGGTCGCCCGGGGGCGGTGGAGCCGCGAACGGCGTGAAGTGCGCGGGCGGGTGCTCGATGGGCGGCAGGTCGTCGCGCCAGGAAGTCAGGATCTGGGCACTGCACTCGAACAACCCCTGCGGCAGCCCGTCCAGCGGCCACCAGCGCCAGTCGCCCACGCTCTCGCCCGGCTGCTCGGAGGGCTCGCCCCGCCAGGCCGTGACCACGGCACCCACGGTGACCCGCACCACGTCGCCGACGTGGTCGACGAGCGTCCCCAGCGGCGTCACGTCCTCGGGGCGGGCGAGCAGCCCGGTCTCCTCGGCGAGTTCGCGCACCACCGTCTCCCGCAGGGACTCCCCGGGTTCCACGGTGCCACCGGGCAGCTCCCAGGTGCCGTGCCGGTGCCGGCCCAGCAGCAGCCCGCGCGGTCCGAGCAGCACGGCGCCGACGCCGACGGCGGCGTGCGGCGCGGGCGGCCGGTCGGTCCGGGGGCGGCTGGACAGGGCGGTGACACGGACCGTGGGGCGGCGCCGGGCGCGGATCAACTGGACCACCGCCGGATTGTCACCGTCCGGTGCGGTGAGGAGTTCGCACCCTTCCACGGTGAAGCCGTGCTCGGTCAGCAGGGCCTCCCACAGCCGGGGCGTCAGCACCCACATCCGCGTCGGAATCGGCTCCTGGTTCGGCAGCCGGACGAACTCCGGGCGTGACACCACCTCGTCGGAGGGACCCTCCCCGTCACCGTCGGTGTGCAGGGCCGAGAAGACGAGGGGCGCGCCGCCGGCCAGTCCGTCCCGCAGCGCCGGCAGCAGATGGCGGGGATCGACGCAGGCGAACGTCCGCAGGCCGTAGGCGGCGTCGTACGGCTCCACGCGCCGCAGATGGTCGGCGGCGTCCGCGCACACGAAGCGGACGCCGGGCTCGGAGCCGTGATCGTTCACCGCGCGCCGGTGCTGGGTCGGGGACCGGTCGACGCCGTCCACGAGGGCGCCGTACGCGCGGGCCAGATGGACGGCGTGATGACCGGGCCCGGAGCCCACGTCCAGGACCCGCTTGCCCCGGATGTCCCCGAGGACCTCCGCCCCGGGGCCGACGCCCGGCCAGAACCCCCAGTCGATGCGGTCGGGCACGGGCGGCGAGTAGCCGCGGTCCAACTGGCGTTGACCGTAGACGGTCCAGCACCGGTCGTATCCGGGGTCCGTCGTCATGGGGCCGCTCCTCTCGCGGGGCCGAGCACATGGGGGTGGTCAGGGGCGCAGGGCGTAGCAGCGGAAGGACGGGTCGAGCTCGACGACCCGGACCCTGGACCACTGGGCGGTGAGCAGTTCCACGTCCGCGGCGGTGGCCTCCCAGGGCCGGGGCGGCCCCTGCCCTTCGGTGTGCAGGGACGTCACCACCCAGAAGACGCCGCCAGGTGCGAGGATCCGGCGTACCCGGGACAGGAAGCCCGGCTTGTCGGCGGCCCACCGGTAGACGAGTCGGCACGCGACGACGGCGTAGGCGGAGCGAGGCAGCGAGTCGGTGTCGGCACTGTCGAAGTCCAGGACGCGCAGGTCCAGTTGCGGGTGCCGGGCCCGCGCGGCGGCCACGGCGGTGGGCGCGCAGTCGATGCCGGTGGAGTGGTAGCCGAGGCGGGCCAGATGTGCGGTGAGGGCGCCGTCGCCGCAGCCGATGTCCAGCGCCGGTCTGCCGCGGCCGGCACCGAGATGCCGGTGCATGGCCCCGGCCTCGGCCGCGTCGATGCCGCGGTAGCGCCGCCCCTGCCGCCAGACCGGCTCCCAGTAGGAGGCGGCGTCGCGCACCGCGTACGGGGTGCCGGTGGCCGTCATGAGGCCCGGCCCGTTCGCGAGGGGACCGTGCGGGGACCGGCGGGACTTCGTCGACGGGGCGTTCGCGCCCCCGGTGAAGAACACATCGCCCTGAACAGTCCCCACTCCGTGGCCGCTTCATCCCCGGGCACCGGCGACGGGACATCCGTTCGCGGCGGAAACCGGCCGTACACCGGGAACCCGCCCGCGCCACGGCAGCGCCGGCCGGTTCCGGGGCGGCCACGGCAGGGGCGTCCTCGGCGCCCGCCCCGTCAGGCGACCGTGCGGATCAGCTTCTTGTTGACGAACTCCTCGATGCCCAGCCGGCCGAGCTCGCGGCCGAAACCGGAGCGCTTGACGCCGCCGAAGGGCAGCTCGGCCCCCTCGGCACCCACCCCGTTGACGAACACCATGCCGGCCTCGATGCGGGCGGCGACCCGCTCGGCCTGGGCCGGGTCGGTCGTGAAGACGTAGGAACCCAGCCCGTACGGGGTGTCGTTGGCGATCCGTACCGCGTCCTCCTCGTCGGCGGCCGGGAAGACCATGGCGACGGGGCCGAACAGCTCCTGGCGGGCGACGGCGTGCTCGGTGGTGAGACCGGTGAGGACCCCGGCCGGGAAGTACGCGCCGTGCCGCTCGCCCTCGCTGTGCAGCGTGGCACCCTCGGCGACGGCCGCGTCGACCTGGCGGCCCAGCGTCTCGGCGGCGGCCACCGAGGACAGCGGAGCCCCGGACGCACCGGCGAGCAGCCGAGCGGTGAACTTCTCCACGAACGCGTCGTGCAGCTCCGCGGCGACGACGAACCGCTTGGCGGCGTTGCACGCCTGCCCGGTGTTGTCGAGGCGGGCCGCGACCGCCGCGTCGACGACCGCGTCGAGGTCGTCGGTGGACAGCAGGACGAACGGGTCCGAGCCGCCCAGTTCGAGGACGACCTTCTTCAGATGCCGGCCGGCGATCTCGGCCACGGCCGCCCCGGCCCGCTCGGAACCGGTGAGTGACACTCCCTGGACGCGCGGGTCGGCGATCACCTCGGCTATCTGCTCGTTGGTGGCGTACACGTTGACGTACGCGCCCGCGGGGAAGCCCGCCTCGGTGAACAGCCTCTCCAGCAGGGCCGCCGTCCCCGGGCACTGCGGGGCGTGCTTGAGGACGATCGTGTTGCCCACGGCCAGGTTCGGCGCGGCGAACCTGGCCACCTGGTAGGCTGGGAAGTTCCACGGCATGATGCCGAGCAGCGCGCCGACGGGGCCGCGCCTGATGACGGCGCTGCCCGGTCCGGAGGTCACGTCGAGCGGCTCGTCGGCGAGGAACTCCTCGGCGTGGTCGGCGTAGTAGTGGTAGATGTCGACGCAGAAGTCGACCTCGCCCTCCGCCTCCGCGAGCGGCTTGCCCATCTCCCGCACGATGCCGGCCGCGAGTTCGCCGCGGTGCTCGGCGTGCAGGTCGCCGAGGCGGCGCAGGCACGCCGCGCGTTCGGCCACGGTGCTGGTGCGTCCCCAGGCCGCGGCCGCGTGGGCGGCCTCGACGGCCGCGGCGACGTCGGCGTCGCTCGCGGTGGGGTAGGTGGCCACGACCGTGCCGGTGGTGGGGTCGGTGACGGCGTACATCGGGTCTCCAGGTGTGAGGAAGCGGGTACAGGGCCGGTCCCCCGGGCGGGGGCCGGCGGGGGAGTCACGGCTCCAGGATCGTACGGACGCCGGCGTTCGCCTCGAGGTCGTCGAACGCGGCCGGTGCCTCGGCGAGCGGCCGGACGGTGCCGATCAGTTCGTCCATGGGCAGCCGCCCGGCCAGGTAGAGGCGTGCCAGCCTGGGGATGTCGATCGCCCCGACGCTGGAGCCGTAGTTGCAGCCGAGGATGCGCTTGCCCTGGTCGGCGAGGTCGAACAGGTTGAACGCCCCCGTCGCGCCGGTGGGCGCCATCCCGACCAGGACCGCGGCCCCGCCCGAGGTGAGCATGGCCGGCAGCGTCTCGACGACCCGGGGGCTGCCGATCGCCTCGAACGCGTAGTCCACGCCGCCCAGTTCCTCCTGGCACCAGGCCGCCACGTCCGTCGTGCGCCCGTCCAGGGTGTGGGTGGCTCCGAACCGCTCGGCCACGGCCAGGCGTTCGGGGGAGAGGTCGACGGCGACGACGGGGTCGGCGCCGACGAGGCGCAGGCCCATCACGACGGACAGGCCCACCCCTCCCGCGCCGACGACCACGGCGGACTCGCCGGGCCGGACCGCCGCGGTGTTCACGACGGCGCCGACACCCGTGGTGATGGAACACCCGAGGAGCGCGCCGATGCCGAACGGCAGTTCGTCGGGGACCTTCACCGCGGCCGACTCCGGCACGACGAGCCGGTCGGTGAACGCCCCGAGCCCCAGATAGGGCCAGACCTCCTCGCCCCGGGCGTCGCGGAAGGGGGTGGTGCCGTCGGGCAGGGTGTTGGCCACCGCCCGGGTGCCGGTGCACAGCCAGGCCTGACCCGCGACGCACTTGCGGCACCGGCGGCACGGCGCGAACCAGGACAGGACGACGTGGTCGCCGGCGCGCACGGAGGTGACCCCGGGGCCGGTGGCGGTGACCACGCCGGCCGCCTCGTGACCGAGGACGAGGGGGCGGTCGGTGGGCCAGTCCCCGTTCACGATGTGCAGGTCGGAGTGGCAGACGCCCGCGGCGCGTACGTCGATCTCCACCTCGCCCGGGCCGGGGGCCCGCAGCGAGACCTCGCGGGTGTGGAGTCCGGCGGCGGGATCGAAGACGACGGCGGGGGAGAGTTGGTTCGGCATCAGGACGCCTCGACCTCTTCCTTGGGCGTGGGGGCGGTGAGCTTGGTGTGGGGTTTGGCGACCGCGACGTGGACGAGGCCGATGGCGAGCAGGACGGAGAAGACGAGGACCACGGCCCAGACCTGGATCCAGCTCCCTCCGACGGGGGCGAGTTCCTCGCGGGGCCAGGCGACGTTGACCGCCTCGAACAGCAGCCACGCCACCGCGAGGACGTTGATCAGCAGACCGGCCCGGCCCAGCCGCAGCTCCCCCTCGGCCGGGTTCCAGCGGCCGCGGAGCCGGGCGACGAGCGCCACGGCCGCGACGGCGAGGAAGACGAAGTAGAAGCCGCCGGACCCGAACGAGATCAGGGTGGCCGCCGCGTTGCCGTTCAGGCCGAGCAGGAGCCCCAGGCTGGCCAGCACCGCGGTGACGACCAGCGACACCCAGGGGATCTGCCGGGGGCCGACGGTGGCGAGCTCGGCGGAGAAGGGGAGCTGCCGGTCACGCGCGAACGCGTAGACGGCCCGTCCGATGTAGGTCTGGATCGAGATGGCGCAGGCGAAGAACGCGATCAGCACGACCGCGACGAACGGCTTCTCGCTCCATCCGCCGAAGCTCTCGGTGACGGCCGTGAAGACGGGGTCGGCCGTCTCGCCGGAGACGGCGTCCTCGGGGCGGCGCAGCGCGAGTGTCACGGCGAGCGCGGTCAGCAGCACGGTGAACGCGACGAACAGGTACGCCCGGACCAGCGCCCGGGGGACGTTGCGGCGCGGCTGCTCGGTCTCCTCGGCGACCTGCGTGGTGGCGTCGAAGCCGAGGAACGCCCAGCCCGCCACGGCCAGACAGGTCAGGAACCCCGCGGCCACGGACCCGCCGGAGGCGGCGCCCGAACCGAGGGTGTCGAAGAGGATGCCGAAGCCGTTGTTGTGGGCGAAGACCAGCAGGACCACGCTCACCGCGATGGAGGCGACGCCCTCGGCGATGATGCCGGCGTTCAGGAAGTGCTTCACCGGGTTGACGCCCAGCAGGTTGATGCCGAGAGCCACGGCGACGAAGACCACGCCGAGCAGTACGTGGGCCGCCGCCGACAGGGGCGCGTCGCTGAAGAGCATGTGCAGCCAGCCGGCGCCCAGATAGGCGACCGTGGTCAGCGACGCGACGGCCGAGGCCAGATAGATCCAGCCCACCAGCCAGCCCAGCCGGGGCCCGCCCAGCCTGCGCACCCACTGGTAGACGCCGCCCGTGATCGGGAACTGGGACGACAGCTCGGCGTACACGGAGGCGACCAGCAACTGCCCGAGGAAGGCGACGACGACCGCCCAGATCCACGCCGGGCCGGCGAACACGAACCCGAGCTGGACCACGGCGTAGATGCCGACGACGGGTGAGATGGTCGCGAACCCGATGGCGAAGACGGCCCATGCGGACAGGGTCCGTCTCAGCTCCTGCTGGTAGCCGTACTCGGCCAGCTCACCGGCATCGGTACGAGTGTTGCCCACGTTGGTCTCCTGACAGGGGGTGCGTGCCGGCGCGCGCCCGACGGCGCGGCCCGCACGGGGCGGCGGCCGGCACGGGTACGGCGAGCGCGCGGGGCCGACCCGACCGGTCGGTGGCTCGTTGTCCCTGGGATCCGTGCGACGGCAGCAGCCCGGCGGCCCGGATAATTGGCCGCGTGAACAATTGCTTAATTGGGTGCTTACCCAATAACATCCCGTCCCATGGAGTCAAGGGGTGCCGGCAAACAGATCCGCAAACCACCCGCGGAGCGGCGCAACGAGATCGTGGGGGCCGCCGCGCAGGTCGCGCTCGGTGAGGGGCTGGAGTGCGTCACCCTGCGGCGGGTCGCCGAGCGGCTCGGGGTGCGGGCGGGACTCGTCGGCCACTACTTCCCGGTCGCCGAGGAACTGGTCGCCGAGGCGTTCGCTTCCGCGACCATGGCCGAGCTCGACAGCCTGCTCCCCGAGGTGGGCCCGGGCGAGGGCGGGGACGTCGCGCTGCGCACCGTGAGGCAGCTCCTCGCCCGCATCTCGGGGACCGAGTTCGACGACGTCAGCAGGCTCTGGCTGAACGCGCGCCACCTGTCGCGCTACCGGCCCGTGCTCCGGGACCAGGTCGTGAGCCAGGAGCTGCTGTGGTGCCGCCGCCTCGGGCAGGTCATCGCCGAGGGGGTGGACGGCGGGGTCTTCGTCTGCGCCGACCCCTGGGCGGCGGCCGTACGCGTGCTCGCCGCGATCGACGGGACGGGCTCCTACGTCAACACCAGCGCCGACCGGCGCGGCGCGGCGGTCGGCGGGCTGGTGCGTGCCCTCACGGAAGCGGAGCTGGGGCTGGACCCGGGCGCGCTGCGCCCGGCGTGAGGGGTGCGGTGCGGCGCCCGTCCGCCGAAGGGGCGGGCGCCATGGGCGTCACCGCTCGTCGAGCGAGGCGGCGACCTGGTCCATGACCCGCTTCCAGTGCGCCCGCCGCCCCTCGCGCTCCTCCGCGCTCGCCAGGTGCTCCTGGTGGAAGCGGAGCGTCGTCCGGGAGCCGCCGGCGGCGGGGGCGAGGGCGACCTGGACCGTGGTGGTGCCGTGGGTGACGCGGATGCGGTCGGCCGGACGGTAGCCGCGCACCTCGCCCGTCACCCCCGCGGCGGTCCGGTAGGGCGTGCCGCGTTCCGGGGCGAGGACCGCGCCGGGGCCGAGCCAGAGGGCGAGCCCCTCGGGGCCGCTGACGAAGTCCCAGACGACGGGCACGGGGTGGTCCAGCGTGCGGGACACGCCGATCTGCCAGCCGGCGTCCCGGGTGAGTCCTGTGGGCATGGCGGTCAACCTTCTTCCTCGGTTCGGCGGGCGCGCAGTGCTCTGGCCTTGTGGCGGTTGCCGCAGTGCTCCATGGAGCACCAGCGGCGACGGCCGGGGCGTGAGGTGTCGACGTACACGAGGTGGCAGTCCGCGGCGGCGCAGGTGCGGACGCGGTGCCGGAACGGGCCGGTCAGCAGCTCGACGGCATCCCGCGCGACGGTGGCCGCCAGGTGCGTGCCGCTGGGTGTCCCGGCCCACCGCCGCTCCCCGGTGGGCGTGATCGCGGGTGCCAGGGGCGGACGGGCCGCCGCCTCGTTGACGGTCCGGAGGTCGCGGGGCGGGTGCGGTTCGCCGCGGGTGTGGGCGAGGACCACCCGGAACAGCGCGTCTCGCAGCCCGCGCACGGCGGCCACCTCGGCTTCGGAGATCTCCAGTGCGGGCGTGGGCGTCAGCCGCGACCGGTCCGCCCAGGCGGCCAGGTCGGCGGGCTCGCGCAGCACCTCGTACCGGCGGTAGGGCCCGGGGCCGCCGGTGGTCAGCAGCTCCAGGCACAGTGCGCCGGGATCGAACCGGTAGGCCACGCCGGTGTGCGAGTACAGCGTCAGCCCCACGGCCTCGGAGGAACTCATGTAACCACTTTAACTGGTTACGCGCTCCAGGGGGAGGGCTTGCCGAAGACGGCTCTCGTCGGAAGGCGACGCGGTCAGCCGGCCGTGGCGGCGAAGGGTCCGCCGTCCGCGAACACGAGCCGCGCGAAGTTCTCCCCGATGCGGCGGTGTCCGGCGGGATCGGGGTGGATGCCGTCGGGCAGCGGGAACTCGGCGTGATCGTCCTCGCCGTACAGCTCACGGCCGTCGAGGTAGTGCAGGTGCGGGTCGTCGGCCGACCGCTGCGCGACGATCCGGGCCAGCTCGTCGCGGATGACGTTGAGCGTGAGGCGCCCGGCGGCGACGTCCGCCGGGTCGCCCATGGCCTTGAACCGCGGCGCCCCGCCCTCGAGGTCGGGCCCGAGTGGGCCGGGTGTGTCCTCCTGGACGGGGCACAGGACGGGGGAGACGACCAGCAGCGGCGTGGCCGGATGCCCCTCGCGGACGGTGTCCAGGAAGCCGTGCACCGCGGGGCCGAAGGCCCGCCGGCGCATCACGTCGGCGTTCACGATGTTGATGCCGACCTTGAGGCTGATCAGATCGGCCGGCGTGTCCCGCATCGCGCGGGCGGTGAACGGGTCGAGCAGCGCGCTGCCGCTGAAGCCGAGGTTGACGAGCTCCACCTGCCCCCGGGCCGCGGCCAGGGCAGGCCAGGTCCCGGTGGGGCGGGAGGCGTTCGAACCGTGGCTGATGGAACTGCCGTGGTGCAGCCACACCCTGCGCCCGCTGTCCGGCGCCGCCTCGACGGGGGCGTCGGTGCGCAGCTCGATCAGCTCGGTGATCTCCGTGTGCGGCAGCCAGATCTCGACGTCCTTGTCATGTGCCGGCAGTCCGGTGAACCGGGCGGTGCCGGCGGGGCCCTCGCGCAGCTCGGAGGCCTGGGTGACCATGTCGACGACCGTACGGACGTTTCCGCCGGGCACGCAGGCCCGGGCGGCGAGGCGGCCGTCGACCAGCAGCTCGTACACGCCGTCCGCCGGGGGCGGGAAGCCCTGGTAGACCCGCTTGGTGGGCAGGGTGACGAGCTCGACGGTCGTGGCGCGGGTGCGGAGGACCAGCCGGACACCGGAGGGCTGCGCCTCGGCGACGGCGAGCTGGGCGTCGGGGATCTGCCGCCGGGCGCGAGCGGGCAGGCGGTGGGGCAGCAGACCGTGCGCGGTCCGCTCGACGTCCAGGTGGCCGCGCAGGAAGCGGGTGGTGATCGGGGTGATGACGGACGGGGTGGCGGTGTGCTCGGTGCTCATGGCCTCGGACTGTCGGTGGGGGTGACGGGAGGGCGGGTGTGCGGGCGCCCGTTGGCGGGCGGGACGGGTGTCCCGCGGGTCAGCTCGTGGTCCCGGTTCGCAGCAGTGTGTCGAGGGAGTCCAGGATCCAGGCCCAGGACTCCTCCGCACCGACGGGGGTGTGGGCGAATCCGCCGGCCATCTCCAGGCTGACGTAGCCGTGGAACACGCTGCCCAGCATGCGGACCGCGTGGGTCTGCTCCGGCTCCGCCAGGTCGTAGCCGCGCAGGATCGCCCGGGTCATCCGCGCGTGACGCACGCCGGCGCTCCTGGCCGCCGTCTCGGGGTCGAGCCTGAGCCGGGCGGCGTCGTAGCGGCCGGGATGCTCGCGGGCGTAGGCGCGGTAGGCGTCCGCGAAGGCGGCGAGGGCGTCCTTGCCGGCCCGCCCGGCCAGCGCGGCGGCCACCCGGTCGGCCAGCTCCTCCAACGAGAACAGGGCGATTCTGGTCCTGAGTTCGTCGGAGTTCTTGATGTGCGAGTACAGGCTCGCGGCCTTCACGCCGAAACGCCGGGCGAGCGCCGAGACGGTCACGTGCTCGAAGCCGACCTCGTCGGCCAGTTCCGCCCCCGCCCGGGTCAGACGTTCCGGGGTGAGTCCCGCTCGGACCATGACCTGCCTCCTGTCTCCGACAGGCATTATGCGTTTGCCTAATGATTTTAGGCAAGTGCCTTCTGGGTGCAGGCGTCCAGTGCGGGCGGCTCCTTCGGTCAGGGCGCCATCGGGGTGGTCCTTCGCCGGTCGCGGGCGGGTGGCGATGAGTCCGGTGCCGCCGGCGGGTCTTCATGGGGAAGAGGAAAGGAGATCCGCCATGCCGACACAGGGTCACCAGCAGCCCACCGCCGAGCTCGACGCTCGCTACAGTTCGGCGCTCAATCCCCGCCCGGGCGCCGAGGAGGTCACCGCCACCGAGTGGTCCGAGGCCGAACGGCACCTGGAGAGCGCCGAGATCTTCTGGCTGTCCACGGTGCGGCCGGACGGCCGCCTCCACGTCACTCCGGTCATCGCCGCCTGGCACGACGGAGCGCTGTACTTCTCCACCGGCCCGGGGGAACAGAAGGCGAGGAACCTCGACCACGACGGGCACTGCGCGCTGACCACCGGCGGGAACTCGCTCACCGCGGGGCTCGACCTGGTGATCGAGGGCACGGCGGAGCGGATCACCGATCCGGCGGTGCTGGACGGGATGATCGCAGCGTACGAGACGAAGTACGGGCGGCACATCACCTCCCCCGAGGGCACCTTCCACGGCATCGGCGACGAGATCCGCAAGGGCAACGTGGCGGTGTTCGGGGTCGCCCCGGCCACGGCGTACGGCTTCGGCCGGGACCAGGGCGTCTACAGCCACACGCGCTGGGTGTTCTGACGACATGCCGTTCGACGCCCGAGCGACCGTCCGCGGGCCCGGGGACTAGTGGTGCGCCCGGGGAGTCCTCCGGCCTGCGCGCACCCGGCGGTAGCTCCAGGTGAGCAGGGCGAAGAGGACGAAACCCGAGATGATGAGGCTCGCCCCCGTGGCCCACCCCGCGTACGGCACCTCGGGAACGAGACCCCACACCACACCTGCGCCCAGGAGGCACAGCCCCGCCAGGACCGACCCGGCGACCCGCCACGGCGAGGAGACGCTCTCCTCCGCCGCCCGCATCGCCTGCTGCCGTACCGGCGCCACGAACCGGTCGAGCGCCGGCACGGCACGGGCCAGCAGCACCACCCCGGCGAACACGAGCAGCAGCCCCGGCCCCGGAAGCACCAGCAGGGCCACGCCGACCAACGCCAGCACCGCACCCAGGACCCCCAGCACCACCCGCTGGACCGATACGACGCTTCGCGACATCACGCCCCACTCTCTGCGCTCGGCGCCGACCGCCCCGCCGGAGGGGCACGCGCCCGCGGGCACACCGTGCCACCGCGCCCCGGTTCCCTCCTGGCGGGGAACCATGCGCGGCGGGCCGGGTGAACGGGCCGGGCGGGTCTCCATGAGCGGGGGAACGGGTCCCGGTCCGGGCAAGGGCCGCGGGCTCAGTCGCCGCTGCCGCCCGCCCACTCCCGCAGCAGCCTCTCCCGCTCCGCGCCGCGAGGCGTGCCGCCGCCGGAGGAGCGACCCCACTCCGACATGGCCGCCAGCGTCGTGGCCATCGTCGCGGCGCCCTCCGTCAGGCGGGACAGCAGGGCGCGGGACAGCTCGGTCTCCGCCGGGGAGTAGCCGACGGCCGCCGCGACATAGGCCGCCAGCTCGTGCCTGCCGCCGGAGGACTCGACGGTCACCGTCATCGTCGCCGGTGCCTCGTCCACCCGGCCCGGGACCATGGGCAGGGCCAGGTTCACGACCGTGCCCACGGCCAGGCTCCTGACCGCGCCGACCTGCCGCATGAAGGACTTCACGGGAACGTCCGTCACCGACAGCGCCCGCACGTCCTCCCACGGGTGGATGCCGGACTGCCCGTCCCCGAGGGCCACCACGCCCTCGGGGGTCAAGCGCACCCCGGGGCCCAGTCCGGACGGCTTCGCGCCCACGTACACGTCGCCCTCGGCGATCCAGAACAGGCCCACCATGGCCATGAGTTGCCCACTCCCCCGACGAGCACCGCGCCGGGCCGCACGTCGTACCGACAGGTCCTCCACGATGCGCGAAGGAGCCGGGAGTGTCCTCCTCCCGGCACGGCACCGTGCCGCCTCGTCGTGCGGCCAAGTATGCCCGCCGGCACGAGGCGGCCTTCGGGTGGATCCGCACGAGGCGGCCTTCGGGTGGATCCCCCCCCCACGGTGACGGCGCCTACGGGACCTTGACCCAGTCCAGGGTGCGTTCCACCGCCGCCTTCCAGCCCGCGTAGCCCTCCGCGCGCTGCTCCTCAGGCCATTCGGGCTGCCACCGCTTGGACTCGTGCCAGTGGGTGCGCAGTTCGTCGGTGCTGGTCCAGAATCCGGTGGCCAGTCCCGCCGCGTAGGCGGCGCCGAGCGCGGTGGTCTCGGCGACGACCGGACGGCTGACCGGAACGCCTAGGACGTCGGCCTGGATCTGCATGCACAGGTCGTTCGCGGTGACGCCGCCGTCGACCTTGAGCACGTCCAGATGGACCCCGGAGTCCTGCTCCATCGCCTCGACGACGTCGCGGCTCTGGTAGCAGATGGCCTCCAGCGTGGCCCGCGCCAGATGCGCGTTGTCGTTGTAGCGGGCGAGGCCCACGATCGCCCCGCGGGCGTCCGAGCGCCAGTACGGGGCGAACAGCCCCGAGAAGGCCGGGACGAAGTACATGCCGCCGTTGTCCTTCACGGTGCGGGCCAGGTCCTCGCTCTCGGGCGCGCTCCTGATGATCTTCATCTGGTCGCGCAGCCACTGAACGGCGGAGCCGGTGACCGCGATGGAGCCCTCCAGCGCGTAGACCACGGGGGAGTCCCCGAACTGGTACGCCACCGTCGTCAGCAGCCCGTGCTGCGAACGCACCAGCTCCGTACCGGTGTTGAGGACCAGGAAGTTGCCGGTGCCGTAGGTGTTCTTGGCCTCGCCGGGGGAGAAGCAGACCTGCCCCACGGTGGCCGCCTGCTGGTCGCCGAGCACTCCCGCGATGGGGATGGCGGCCTGCAGCGGCCGGGACGTCCGGGTCGTCCCGTAGGCGTCGGGGTGGGAGGACGGCTTGATGGAGGGCAGCATCGACCGGGGGATTCCGAAGAAGCCCAGCAGTTCGTCGTCCCAGTCCAGGGTCTCCAGGTCCATCAGCATGGTGCGGCTGGCGTTGGTGACGTCCGTGGCGTGGATGCCGCCGTTGGGGCCGCCGGTCAGGTTCCACAGCACCCAGGCGTCGGTGTTGCCGAACAGCGCGTGCCCCTTCTCGGCCGCCTCGCGCAGACCGTCGACGTTCTCCAGCAGCCACTGGATCTTCCCGCCGGAGAAGTAGGTAGCCGGCGGCAGTCCCGCCTTGCGGCGGATGACGTCGCCCTTGCCGCTGCGTTCCAGGTTCGCCGCGATGGAGGCGGTGCGGGTGTCCTGCCACACGATGGCGTTGTAGTAGGGACGTCCGTTGCGCGGGTCCCAGACCACCGTGGTCTCCCGCTGGTTGGTGATGCCGATCGCGGCCAGGTCGGTCGGCGACAGGCCGCCGTAGCGCAGCGCGTTCTGCATCACCGAGTTGGTGCGCTCCCAGATCTCCACCGGGTCGTGCTCGACCCAGCCCGAACGCGGCAGGATCTGTTCGTGCTCCAACTGGTGCTTGGCGACCTCGTTGCCGCCGTGGTCGAAGATCATGAATCGGGTGCTGGTGGTCCCCTGGTCCACCGCTCCGACGAAGTCAGCCATGGTGGCGCCTCTCCGCTCGCAGTCAGTCTCCGGGAGCCGGGACGCGTCCCGGCGGTTCGGCCTCGGCCGACGGCAGGAACCGGCTGATGAAGGCCTTGTAGAGCCCCGCGCCGAGCAGGCCGCCGATCAGCGGGCCCGCGATCGGCACCCAGAAGTAGAAGTTCCCGTACTGATCCCGCCACGCCCCTCCGTACCCCGTGATGAAACTGGCCAGCCGGGGGCCGAAGTCACGGGCCGGGTTGATGGCGTACCCCGCGTTGGTGCCGAAGGCCATGCCGATCGCCACCACGACCAGACCGATGATGAACGGCGCGAGATTGGCGCCGGGCGGGGTGTTGAGCAGGTCGGTGATGGCCATGATCAGCAGCAGCAGGATGGCGGTGCCGATGATCTGGTCCCGGAACGCGCCCCATTCGTGCACGGGGAGGTTCGTGTTGCCGTTGGCCGGGAGGGTCGAGAACACGATCTGCGTCTTCTCGGTGTGCCCGGGGTCGGCCTTCGCCAACGCCTCCGTGTAGTTCCAGCGCACCAGCAGGGCCGCGACGAACGCCCCGGCCGTCTGGGCGAGCGCGTAGGGCAGCACCTTGCTCCACGAGAACCCCTTGAACGCGGCGAGCGCCAGCGTCACCGCGGGGTTGAGGTGGGCACCGCTGAGGCGGGCCGCCACGTAGACACCGAGGGTGACGCCGAGGCCCCACGCCCACGCGATGCTGTCGTGGTCGCCGAGACCGCCCGGGGGGTTCGTCAGGGCTCCGCCCGCGATCACCTGGGCCACCACGCCGCAGCCGAACAGAATGAGGATCATGGTCCCCAGGAATTCGGCGGACAGTTCACCGATCAATCCCGACCTTGCTTTCAGCCCAGCCATGGAAGCTCACCTTCCGCCGGAATCACCGGCACTCGACCGCTCGAGTCGTTCTCCGACAGGCTAGGGCGAACCGGAAAGATGCGCACTTACGGGACGCATACGCAGGTAAGGGGTGACGGGAGGCGGACGGGTCGGCTTCCGGCGGCGCCCCGGGCCGCCCGGACCCGGCCGTCCGAGGTGAGCGGGCGGCGGCAGCCGCGCGCCGCCGCCGGGACCGGGCCAACTCCGCGCGGTGCGCTGGGGATCCGCGGAACGCGCAGGGCAACCTTTTGGGGGACTGGCGAGTCTCCTGTTCGATCACACCGTGATCGGACTCACGAGGAGACCATCATCAGCGCCATACGTAAGACCCTGACCGCCACCGCCGTCGTCGGTGCAGTCCTCGCGGGCTCGGCCGCCTGCGGAACGGCCGAGCAGCTCTCCGCCGGCCAGAAGCTCGACCGGGCCTTCGACCAGCTCGGCAAGGAGAAGACGATCTCCTTCGAGCTGGACCTGGACACCGACGCCAAGACGCTGAAGACACTGGACGCGCAGTCCGACCCCGAGCCCGGCGAGGAGATCCCGGACGAGGCCGCCGAGCTGATCAGCGGTGCGAAGGTCTCCGTCACCGTGGAGTCGAAGAAGGCCATCGAGGAGTCCGGCGAGGACGACCTCGTCGGCATGGCCATGAAGGTCAGCAGCCCGGACGGCGACCTCGTCGAGTACCGGCTGATCGGCGACTACGTCTACATCCGCTCCGACGTCGACACCCTCGGCAAGGCGATGGGCAGCCCCATGCCGCCCGTCGAGGACCTGCCCCCGGACGCCGGGGCCCTCAAGGACGCCCTCGAGGGCAAGTGGGTGAAGTTCAGCACCAAGGCGATGGAGGACCTCGCCGCCCAGGCGGAGGAGGACGGGGACGCTCCCGCGCCCGAGCCGACCCTCGACGCCAAGACGCAGAAGAAGCTCATGAAGGCGCTGCGCGGGGTCGTCACCCGCGAGGTGGAGCTGAAGACGTCCGACGGCGAGGACGGCACCGAGCACGTCACCGCCACGGCTCCCTTCCGCACGCTGATCACCGAGCTGCTGGGCGAGATCCGCCCGCTGGCTAAGGACCTGCCGCCGGGCATGGAACTGCCGAGTGACAAGGACCTGAAGGACGCCCCCGACACCGAGGTGACGGCGGACTTCACGCTCAAGAACGGCGAGCTGACCGAGGTGGACGTGGACCTCGCCAAGCTGGCGGAGAACGCCGACGTCAAGAAGCTGGGCCTGACCCTGCGGATCAGTGACGGCACCCGGCCCACCGCCCCGGCCGGCGCCACCGAGCTGGACCTGGGCGAGCTGATGGGGGGCTTCCTCTTCGCGGACCCGTCGATGGCGGGGGACCCCGAGCTGGAGGAAGGCGACTTCGCCGAGGGGGACTTCACCGGCCTGGAACTCCCGGCGGAGGACTTCTGATCGCGCCGGACGCCTGAGGCACGGGCGCCGCACCCGTACGGAGTACGTCCGTGCGGGTGCGGCGGCGACGGTACGCCGAACGGGTGGGTGCTTTCCGCGCCGCGCGGGGAACACGGGGCTGACGTCGCCGTACGAGCAGCAGGAGAGCACCGTGCCGAACGACCGGAGCGAGCAGCAGGACCCGACCGGGATGCACCCGCGGCCCGAGTTCGCCGCGCAGGACCAGCCGCACCCGGGCTGGACCGGCCCCATGGACCCGCCGCCCGACCACGGGGAGGAGTCCTACCGCGGATCGGGACGGCTGACCGACCGCAGGACCGTCATCACCGGCGGTGACTCGGGAATCGGCCGTGCCGTCGCGCTGGCCTTCGCCCGTGAGGGCGCCGACGTGCTGTTCACGTACCTCGCCGAGGAGGAGGACGAGGCCCGGGAGACGTCCCGCCTGGTGACGGACGCGGGACGCAAGGCCGTGGCCGTCTCCTGCGACATCCGCGAGGAGGGGAACTGCCGCGACCTGATCGACCGGGCCGTGAGCGAGTTCGGCGGCATCGACGTCCTCGTGAACAACGCGGCCTACCAGATGTCCCAGCCCGAGGGCATCGAGGCGATCACCACGGAGCAGTTCGACCGGGTCGTACGGACCAACCTCTACGGCATGTTCTGGCTGACCAAGTTCGCCCTTCCGCACATCCCCGAGGGCGGCAGCGTCATCAACACGACGTCCGTCCAGGCGTACAAGCCCAGCCCGCACCTGCTGGACTACGCCACGACCAAGGGCGCGATCGTCACGTTCACCCAGGGCCTCGCCCAGATGCTCGCGGAACGCGGCATCCGCGCCAACGCGGTGGCACCCGGCCCCGTCTGGACCCCGCTCATCCCGGCGACGCTCCCGGACACCACCGAGTTCGGCAAGCAGAGCCCCCTGGGCCGCCCCGCCCAGCCGGCCGAACTCGCCCCGGCCTACGTCTACCTCGCCTCCCAGGACGCGAGCTACATCACCGGAGAGGTCCTCAACGCGACCGGTGGCACGCCGCTGCCGTAGGAAACCCGCCACGGCCCCCGGCGAGCGCGTTCCGTACCGCCGCGCGCGGCCGGGGGCCACGCCCCTGCCCGCCCGCGGCGGTACGCCGCACTCAGCGACCGGACGCGGCCGAGTCCGCGGCCGCCCGTTCGCCGGCCGGGCGCCTGCGCGACGCGGGCTCGGTGAGCGACGGCGGCTGCCAGACGCCGTCGGCGCGGTAGAGGTCGGTGCCGGGCGGCACGATCTCGTCGATCAGGTCCAGTACCCGGTCCTCCAGCACCAGGTCGGCCCCCTTGAGCAGCGCGGTGAGCTGCTCCATGGTGCGCGGACCGGTGATCACCGACGTGACCGCGGGATGGACGAGTACGAAGGCGACGGCCAGTTCCGGCAGCGTGCAGCCCACCTCGTCGGCCAGCGCGACGAACCGCTCGACGGCCGCGAGCTTCGCCGCGTTGCCCGGTACGGACGGATCGAAGCGGTGCGGAGTGAGCTTGGCGCGGCCGGCGGTGAGGTCGACGGGCCGCCCCTCGCGGTAGGCGCCGGACAGGAACCCCGAAGCGAGCGGGGACCAGGTCAGCACCCCCATGCCGAGGCGCCGCGCGGTGGGCAGCACGGACCGTTCCACGCCGCGCGCCAGTAGCGAGTACGGAGGCTGCTCGGTGCGCAGCCGCATCAGCCCGCGCCGCTCCGCCACGTGGTGGGCCTCGACCAGGTCCTCCGCGGGGAACGTGGAGCAGCCGAACGCCCGGATCTTGCCCGCCCGCACCAGGTCGCTCAGGACGGACAGGGTCTCCTCGACGTCCGTCGTGTGGTCGGGGCGGTGCACCTGGTAGAGGTCGATCCAGTCCGTGTCCAGGCGCCGCAGGCTGTCCTCGACGGCCTTGAGGATCCAACGGCGGGAATTGCCGCTGCGGTTGCGCCCCTCGGAGAGCGGGAAGTGCACCTTGGTGGCGAGCACGACGTCGTCCCGCCGGCCCTTGAGCGCCTTGCCGACGATCTCCTCGCACTCCCCGGCCGAGTACATGTCGGCGGTGTCCACGAAGTTGATGCCCGCGTCGAGCGCCGCGTGGATGATGCGCGCGGCGTCCTCGTGGTCGGGGTTGCCGACGGCGCCGAACATCATCGTGCCGAGGCAGTGCGTGCTGACCTCGATGCCGGTCCTGCCGAGTACTCGATAACGCATGCCGCAGCTCCGTCGTAGGGGTCGACTGGGTGCGTCACTCTAGGATCTTCACGGCAAGACCGGACCTCGGCCCGCCGATCCGTGCCGGGGCGCGTCCACGGGCGACGATGGGACCGGGACCTCCACACGGAAGATCCGGTGCGGCGGGTTCCGGGCGTACCCGACCGGTCCGGACCCGAGCGGAACGCCACCGGGGAACGGCGCCGCCCTCCCCGCCCCTCATGACGCGGCCACGACACGGTCGGCCCCTGCCCGGCCCGCCCGCGAGCGGCGCCCGGCTTCCGTCACGAGACCGGGGCCGGGCCGGCCGCCGGCCCGGCCCCCGGTACGCAGCGGGGCGAGTGGGGTACCCGGCCCTCACCGGGGGAGAGAGGCAGGCATCGGATCATGCGGTTCCCCGATCGCCGGACAGCCGGCCAGGAACTCGGTCTGCGGCTCATGGAGTGGGCGTCCGAAGGCGAGCTTCCCCGGCCCGTCGTGCTCGCCCTGCCCCGCGGCGGCGTGCCGGTGGCCGCCGAGGTGGCCCGGGCCCTCGGGGCGCCACTGGACGTGCTGGTGGCCCGGAAGATCGGGCTGCCGGGCAGCCCGGAGACGGGCATCGGCGCCGTCGTGGGCGACGACCCGCCCCTGTTCGACCAGCGGTCCCTGGAGATGCTCGGCCTCCGCGAGGACCGCCTCGTCGAGGACGTGGCCCGCGAGCGCGAGGAACTCAGACGCCGCGCCCTGCTCTACCGGGGCGACCCCGCCACGCCCGACGTCGAGGACCGTACCGTGCTCCTCGTGGACGACGGCCTGGCCACCGGCGCCACCGCCCGCGCCGCCCTGCGCCACCTGCGAAGGCTGCGGCCCGCCCGGCTGATCCTCGCCGTCCCCGTGGGCGCTCCCGAGAGCGTCGCCGAGATGCGCTCGGAGGCCGACGACGTCCTCTGCCTCCGGCAGCCGCCGGACTTCTACGCGGTCGGCCTCTGGTACGACGACTTCGAGCAGGTGAGCGACGAGGAGGTCGTCGAGATCCTGCACGCGCACAGGGCCGCTCGGTGAGGTCCGGGCCGGTCGCGCGGCACCCCTGTCCGGCGAGGCGATGAGTTCCGCGGGCGAGCCGGGTCCACACCCTGCGACGGTCGCAGAATCCGCCGCCCGGCACCGAGGAACCGCACCTGAGGAGATCCCATGACCGCCACCTACACCTTCGACGTCTTCTCCAGCCTGGACGGCTACGGCGCCGCCGGCGGCGACTGGACCGGCTACTGGGGCAAGCAGGGCCCCGAACTGCTCGACCACCGCCTCGCCCTCTACGCCCAGGAGCAGCGGATGGTCTTCGGCGCCCGCACCTACCGCCTGTTCGCCCGCATGCTGGCCGAGAGCACCGAGGACTCCGAGGTGCGCGACCCGTGGGTGACCCGGATGAGGAGCCTGCCG
This sequence comes from Streptomyces sp. NPDC018947, assembly GCF_044390505.1. NCBI lineage: Bacteria > Bacillati > Actinomycetota > Actinomycetes > Kitasatosporales > Streptomycetaceae > Streptomyces > Streptomyces sp. NPDC018947. The sequence goes on along the minus strand of NZ_JBIRZD010000012.1, from coordinate 124,298 downwards.
GCGACGGTGGTGTCGACCACGCTCGAAGGCCCCCTCGACTGGCCGGACGCGACCGTCGTGAGCGGTGACGCCGTCGATGTCGTCGCCCGGCTCAAGAAGGAGTCCGAGGTGCCGTTGCGCTCGCACGGCAGCCTGTCGATGAACCGGGCCCTGATGGCCGCCGGCCTGGTCGACCGCGTCCAGGTGACGCTCTTCCCCGTCATCACCGGACGCACCGGGCTGGACCCGGTCTTCCGGGGCGCGGCCGACTTCGACCTCGAACTGCTCGAGCACCGCACGCTCGACGGCCGCATCCAGGAGCTGGTCTACCGGCCCACCCCGCACTGACCGCCCGTCACCGGGCCTCCCGGAGCCGGAGCAGATACGTCGCGGTCAGCGCGACGGCACGCTCCGCGTCGTGCGACAGCCCGGCCAGCACACGTGACGCGGCGGCTCCCGGGATCCCCGCCAGCGCCTGGGTCAGCCGCCCGCGCGCGGCCGCCGGCGTGCCGTCGTCGGCGAGGAGGCCGGCCACCTCGGCCGTGATCCGGTCCGCCATCGCGGTGCCGCTGGCCAGGAAGCTCAGCGCGTCGGCCGCGTCGGTGTCGTTCCTGCCCTCCACGATCATGTCGATGAGCGCCGGGACCGCGTCGGCGACGCCACGGTTCCCGAGCGCCGTCGCCGCGCACGCGCGGACCACGGCGTCGGAGTGCGCGAGGGCGCCCAGCAGCGGCTCGGTGGCCTCACCGCCGGCCAGCTCGGCGAGGCACCGGACGGCACGCTCCCGCACGGCGGCCACCGGCGAGTCGAGGCCCTTGGCCAGCAGTTCCGCCCCGCCGTCGCCCGATCGCGCCAGCGCCCAGCGCAGGGCCCCGGCGACGTGCGGATCCGTCTCGTCCAGCGCCGCCTCGACCAGGGCCTCCACCGGCAGCGGCACCTGGCCGGCCGAGGACAGGGCGGCGCGCTGGCGGTCGGCGGCGCTCGGCGACCCCAGCGCCTGGAGGAGGGCGACGACCTGTAGGACGTCCTCCCATCCGGAGGGCTCCGCGGCGTCGATCCGGCCCAGCCGCGTGAGCAGCTCCGTCTCGGCCGCGACGCGTTCGCGGGTCTGACGGATGAGGTCGCCCACGAGCGCCGAGGGCGTGAAGCCGGGATCGTGCAGCGCGCGCTCGATCTCACGCAGGGACAGCCCGAGCGAACGCAGGCTCTCGATGTGGAAGATCCGCCGGATGTCCTCGTCGCAGTACTCCCGGTAACCGGAGTCCGTACGGCCGGACGGCCGCACCAGCCCCAGCGACTCGTAGTGCCGCAGCATGCGGGCGCTGACGCCGGACCGCCGTGCCACCTCGCCGATCAGCACGCCCTGCCGCCCTCCCCGCCGGCGCCGCCGAGGGCCACGACGCGCTTGGCCTCCTCGATCGCGTACTCGAAGCCGCTGTCCGGGTCGAGCAGCAGCCGTCGCGTGGCCAGGGCGTGCGCGCGCACGTCCGGGTCCGGTGCGGTCACCGCGTCCCGCAGCGCGGGCTCCACCACGTCCCCGAGCGCGATCAGTGCCCGGCACAGGCTCATCCGCGTCTCCCGCCCACCGCGCCCCAGCTGTGTCACCAGCACGGCGGCCAGGGCCGACTCCTCGCCTTCCGGTACGAGTACGACCGCGGTCCGCCAGGCGGTGCGCGCCACCTCGTCGTCGGCGTCGGTCAGCACCGCCCGAGTGATCGCCGGCCACGCCCGCCGGTCCCCGATCTTGGACAGCGTGTGCAGCGCCTGACTGCGTGCCCGCGCCCGCTGCGAGCGGACCTCGCGCACCAGCTCGGGCAGCGTCAGGGACACCGGGTGACGGGTGAGCGCCCAGGTCAGCATGTCCCGCACGAGGAACTCCGGTTCGACCGCGCACCGTTCGACGAGCTTGCCGACGAAGCGTGGATCGGGCGTCGTGCCGATCGCCATGGCGGCCCGCAGCCGCACGGACGCACGGCCGTCCTCCAGCTCCTGGAGCGCCCGCGTCCCCTCAGTGCCCTGTTCCGTGGCCGGCATGAGACCACCTCCTCGGCAAGCAGTAAAGGCCTTGCCACAGTGTCAAGGTCAAACCGGTCCCACGGTGGTGAAGCCCGGGGCGACGTCGCCGTCGAGGGCCCAGAGCGCGGCCGTGTACCAGAGAAGGGCGACCCCGAGCACGAGGAGGGAGCCCACCACCGGGAGCAGCACACCCGGCAGACGCCTGCTGCGTACGACGAGCACCTTGGCCACGAACGCGCCGTAGAAGGCGCACCCGGTGAAGGAGTGGACGGCGACCCGCGGGGACGACGTCTCGATCCCGTAGGTGACGAGGCAGTGGTACGCGATCGGCAGCGAGAAGAGGAACAGGAGGAACCCGAGCACGCGGTGTCCCAGCCGCACGGGCCGCGGCGCGGGTCCCGGTCCGGGCAGGCGGCCGTACATCCACGCGGCGAGGGCGAGCTGGATGACGGCGAGGCCGAGCAGTACGGTGCCGAGCCGGGCCTTGAGGTCCACCGCCGCGGCGCCGTGTTCTCCGTAGAGCCCGCTGTTGTAGTCCGGGGTGTGCCGGGTGCCGAAGAGGTAGATCCCGACGCCGACGGCGACGGGCAGCAGGAGGCCGAGGGCGGCGAGCGCGGTGCTGGTCGCGCGCCGCCGCCCCCGGCTTCCACCGTGGCCGTCGTGGACGGCGCCGGGGCGGTCTCGCCTGCTCAGCTCTCGACCTGCTTGCCCTTGGCGTCCACGACGTACCAGACGGCGCCGAACTGGTTGAGGTCCTGGCCGTTGGTCTGACCCGGCTTGGAGTCGCCGGAGTAGTAGTAGAGGGGGTGGCCGTTGTAGGTGACCTGCTCGTCCCCGTCGGACCGCTTGGTGGTGTCGAGCAGCTTCTCGTCGGCGCCCTTTCCGGCCTTGGGCTTGCCCTTGGTGAGGAACGGCGGCCACGCCTTGGCGCAGTCGCCGTTGCAGTTCGACTTGTTCTTCTTGTCGGCGAGGAAGAGGTAGAGCGTGCGGCCCTTGTCGTCGACGAGGATGGTGCCGAGGTCGCCCGCGGTCTTCGTGTCGACGGTGGCCTGCTTGGGCGACGCGGACGCGGACGCGGACGCGGACGCGGACGCGGACGAGGTCGTGCCGTAGCCCGTCCGGGAGGAGTTGTCGGAGCTGTCGGAGCAGCCGGCCAGGGCAGCGGTGAGCAGAACCGCGGCGGCGCAGGCAGCGGTCGTGGTGGTGCGCTTCATCAAGGTCTCCGTAGGGGAGCGCGACAGGACCCGGTATTCCTTTCCGATTCATCCGTCGAGGCCCTGGTCCCCCGGGCGAAAGCACTCCTCCAGCGCAACCCGCGGCAGCCCGGCATCGGGGCCGAGCCGACCGTGGCGCCGCCGGACACGAACGAGCCCGGACACCTCCTGCGGGCACACCCTTCCCACGCGCCTGTCCGTCCGAGCGGGAGCGGGGCGCCACGGCCCCTCCTCGTGGAACGAGGCATCATGGAATCCGTCATCCCGCAGGCCCCCGTCGAGGAGACCACGTGGAACGAGCCCGTCACCGACGAGCGGCAACGGCGCACAGCACCCCGATGGGCGAGGCGGTGCGCCCGTGAGCCGGGTCCTGGTGACCGGTTCGACGGACGGCCTCGGACGCGCCGCGGCGGATTCCCTGCTATCCGCGGGCCACGACGTCGTCGTGCACGCCCGGAACGAGGAGCGAGCGGCAGCCCTCGACGCGCTGGTCGGCCGGGGAGCGCGGCTCGTGGTGGGCGACTTCACCGACCGCGACGCCGTACGGCGCATCGCGGGCGAGCTGAACGAGACCGAGCCGCTCGACGCCGTCATCCACAACGCCGGCGTGTGGAGCGGACGCGCCGTCATGCCGGTCAACATCGTCGCCCCGTACCTACTCACGGCCCTCCTGCGCGCTCCGCGCAGACTCGTGTACCTCAGCAGCGGCTCGCACTTCAGCGGGCATCCCTCGCCGGCCGGCGTCGACTGGCGGGGCGAGAGCGCGGGCTCGTACGCCGACAGCAAGCTGTTCGTCACGGCCCTCGCGGCCGCGGTGGCCCGGCTGCGGCCCGGGGTGCTGAGCAACGCCGTCGACCCGGGCTGGGTGCCGACCAGGATGGGCGGGCCGGGTGCCCCCGACGACCTGGAACTCGGCCACCGGACACAGGAGTGGCTGGCCACGAGCGACGACCCGGAGGCCCTGACCACCGGCGGCTACTGGTACCACCGTCGGCGCCGGCAGCCGCACCGCGCGGTCCACGACGAGGCGTTCCAGGACCGCCTCCTGCGGGCGCTGGCCGAGGAGACGGACACCGCGCTCTGACCCCGCGCGGTCACCGCCCCGGCGCCCGCGTCATGCACCAGGTGAGCGGGCCGCCGTCGGGCAGGGGGACTTCGGCGGTGACGGCGAAACCGAGGCGCTCGTAGAACCGCACGTTGCGCGGGTCGGAGGTCTCCAGGAACGCGGGGACGCCCGCCTCCTCGGCCGCCTCCAGGCCCGGCCGCAGCACCGCCGCGCCCCGGCCCCGGCCCTGGGCGCCGGGGTCCACCCCGACGGTGGCCAGGAACCACACGGGCCGCGTGGGGCGGTGCGGTTCCAGAGCCTCCTCGGCGGCCCGGTACGCCGCGGAGCGGTCCCCCGCCAGCTCCGGGAGCAGCGAGGAGAGCTCGGTGAAGGCCGGCGAGGGGTCCTGCTCCGGGGTCGTCCAGGCGGCCACCGCGAGACGGTCGTCGGTGACCCAGGAACGGCCGTAGCGCAGAGCGACGCGCGTCAGGAACAGTTCCTGAAGGCGGCGCACGCGCTCCTGATGGCCGTCGTCGGCGACGACGTGCCGGGTGAACGGATAGTCCGCGAACGCGCGGGCGAGCACCCGCACGCACGCGGGCACGTCGTCAGGGGTGGTGGGCCGTACTGGCGGGGTGGTGCTGGACATGGGGTACTCCGGGCGGGGATCGGTCGGGCAGGGGTGTGGTTCGTCGGTCGGGCGGGCAGGGGTGCGCCGTCGGCAGCGCGCCGGTCCAGGAGATCGCGCGGGCCACCGATCCCGGGCACGCACTCGTGCCCGAACATCCTTTCCGGCCGACCGGCGGCGGACAAGTCGGTTTCGCACGGGCTGGGCCCGGTGCGGCGGCCGGGCCGTCATAGGATGCCCGATGGCGGGGGCCCTCGGTCCGGTACGCGGCCCGCGCCCTCGTGACGGGGTGAGCGGATGGTCGAGAGCGGTGTGACGGGGGCGCGGGAGGCGCCGCCCGCCTACGCGGTCGAGGTCGGGACGGAACCGCTGGACCGGCCCGCGCGGAACTCGGTGGGGGGATGGCCCTGCCTCGACGACGGCCAGGAGTGGCCCGAGTGCTTCTGCGGCGACCGGATGGCCTTGTTCTTCCAGTTCGACGTCCCCGCTGACGTGGAGCACTTCGCCGGGGACCATCTGCTCGTCTTCCACTGCCTCGCGCACAACGACGCGTCGGACCCCCAGCTCGTCGACGGCCTTCTGGTGCCCCGGTACTGGGACGCCCCGCAGCCGCCCTTTCCGCGTCCCTTCTGGCGCGCACTGCTCCAGCGCCGGGCCCGGCGCCCGCGCCCCGAGGCCGAACCGTCCGTCCGCGCCCTGCCGTTGACCCTGCGGCCGTTCCCGGACACCCCCGGCCCGCTGGGGACCAGCGCCTTCAAGGTGGGCGGAACGCCGTACTGGGCCCAGTACCCCGAGTACTACACCTGCGCGTGCGGAACGGACTTGGCCTACCTCTGCCAGGTGCCCGAGGGCGTGGACTTCGCCGTCCACCCCGGTCTGCCGGAACAGCCCTACAGCGTCCGGGCCGACACCTGCCAGATGTTCCTGGGGAACGAGATCTACCTGCTGGCCTGCCCGGCCCACTGCGATCCGGCGGCCCTCTGGCCGGTCAACCAGCACTGAACACCGGCCCTTCCGCACCGTCCTGACGCCGCCGTGCGGCGCCCGTCGCTGACGCGAGGGCGTGGGGGCTCAGCGCTGCTCCCGTGAAGCGGCTGGGGAACGCCCCGCGGGAGCTGCTGGCGTCCGACGACGCGTGACCGGCTACAGCAAGCCCAGCGCCTCCCGCGGTTCGGCCGTCAGCTCCAGGGTTTCCAGTACCGTCAGCAGTTGCCTTTCCTCGTAGCGGAAGTGGTTCTCCATGAGCGCGGAGATGCCTTCGAGGTGCTGGTCGAGTTCCTCCGGCGGCGCGGCCCGTTCGACCGCGGTCCTGAGGCCGCCGAGCAGGTGGGCGATCATCGAGTGGTCCTGTTCGAGCGATCGCAGCACCGGCCGCAGCTCCGGGTGCGCGGCCGCGACGGCGGGGAACAGGGTGTGGTCCTCGCCCCGGTGGTGACTGTCGAGGGCCGTGCAGAAGCCGTGGCAGTACAGCAGCAGTTCACGTGTGGCCGACTCACCGGGGGTGCCGTCGGCGAGCGAGGCGCGGGTCAGGGAGAGTGCCTCGCGCAGTCGCCGGTGCACCTGGCGCATTTCTCGGCTCCAGGCCACGAGCCTGGTCGTCTCGCACTCAGTCATGCGAGAGCGAAGGGTTCGACGAGAGCATCGCCGGTCTCCTTCGGTACGGCGCCTCCATGCCTGACACGGTCTGCCACCGGCACGCGACGCTACCCGTACCGTACACGCACGCCCGGAGGCCGCGCCGCGGTTTTCTCGAACGGCCAACTCCCGAACAGGTGGACGCCGTTGGCGGAAGGCCCGCCGCCCTCGACGAACGCGGTGCTCACGGCCCCTGGGGCCGCGGCGGCGCCTGCCGCACGCCGAGCCGCTCGGCGAGGAAGGCGATGATCTCGTCCCTGGCCCGCAGGGTGGGGTGACCCTCCTCGTCCACGAGGTGCGCCGTGACCACGCTGTGGGCGCAGCCGACGACGTCGCGGAAGAAGGGCGGCGGACTGCCGTTCGCCGTCTCGCCGGCGAGTACGCGACCGTCGAACGCGTCCCCGAGCAGCGCCCGGTAGGCCGCGAACCTGCGCCCGGTGCACCAGGTGTCGTTGTCGAAGCGGTAGGCGAGCACCTTCAGCCCGTCGCGCGCGATACGTTCCGCGACGGCGGCGGCGTCCTCCTCGCCGATCTCCAGCCCGCCGGGGTCGTCGAGCGGAAGCGACGGATGGTTGACCACCGGTGCGACGACCGCGGGTTCGAGCGCCATGGTGAGGGCGAAGTTGCCGGTGAAGCACAGGCCGACGGCGCCGACGCCGGGCCCGCCGCACTCGGCGTGCGCCAGCCGGGCGAGCCCGCGCAACCACGAGACGACGGGGCTGGTCCCTCCACCGGCGAAGGCCCTGAACTCGGCGCTGACACAGGCGCGCCGCACGACCGCCTCCCCGGCCCCGGCGAGCGGATGGGCGCCGTCGACGCCGAAGAGGGACGGCAGGTAGACGCGGAAGCCCGCATCGCGCACCCAACGCGCGAACCGGGCGACGTCGGGGCTGATGCCCGGCATCTCGGGCATCAGGACCACAGCCGGTCCCGAACCGGTGACGTACACGGTCTTGTCGGCGCCGTCGACGCGGACGGCCCTCTTCGCGAAGTCGTCCAACGGGTCGTTCTGTCCTCGCACGACGGTCATGAGGGCGATCATGGACAACGGGCGCCGTCCTGAGGAGCGGCGGCATCGCCACGTCACCGGGTAATATCGCCACCCGTGCCGACTGCCGAAGGAGCAGCATGAGTGCGCTGCGCGTGGGGGTGCTGGCCTACCCCGGCTGCTTCGCGTCGGAGGTGTACGGAGTCCCGGATCTGCTCTCGATGGCCACACACGTCGCCGCGGCACAAGGAGCGGCTCACCCCGCCTACGAGACCTCGGTCGTCTCGCCCCGGCGGCGGGTGGTCGCGTCCGGTGGCTCGCGCATCGACGTCGGCGCGCTCCGTCCGGTCGACGTGCTGATCGTGCCGGGCTTCGAGCTCTCGCCCGGCCTCGACCTCGACGCGACACTCGCGGACCTGAGGCCGGAGACGGCCGCCGTCCGTGCGCAGGCGGAGGCGGGGGCCGCCGTCGTGTCGATCTGCGTGGGTGCCTTCCTGCTCGCCGAGGCCGGGCTGCTCGCCGGGCGCGAGGCGACCACGTCCTGGCTGTTCGCGGACCGGCTGGCCCGCCGCCACGCCGACATCCGCGTGCGCCCCGACAGGCTGGTCGTGACCGACCGCGGGGTGACGACCACGGCGGCCTTCACCGCCATGTACGACTTCGCGCTGCAGTTCGTCCGCGAGCACCATGGCTCCCGCGTCGCCCGCGGCACCGCGCGCCTCGCGCTGGTGGACGACGCGCGCTCCACACAGGCTCCCTACGCCGACCCGCGGCTCGTCCCCACGACGGGCGGGGAGTTCTCGCACGCCGTCAAGCGGTGGCTCGACCAGAACCTCGGCGCCCGCTACGACCTGCCCGCCCTCGCCCGGGAGTTCCACGTCAGCACGAGAACCCTGCTGCGCCGATTCGGCGGGGAAGCCGGGGAGACACCACTCGCGTACCTCCAGGCCGCCCGGGTGCGGCGGGCCAGACACCTGCTGGAGACGACCGGGAGGACCGTCGCGAGCATCGCCGCCGACGTCGGCTACCGCGACCCCGGCGCGTTCAGCGGCATCTTCATCCGGCACACGGGCCAGCGGCCGGGGGAGTACCGCGCGAAGTTCCGCCGCCCGGGCGCCTGCGCGAAGCCGACGCGGCAGCCGGCGGTCTCGTTGGGCGCGGGGGCTGCCGCAGGGACCGGGCCGGGTGCGGCCGACGGCCCGGATGGCCTATGATTGATCTTGAGAGGCGGCCCGCTGCGGCGGTGGTCCTCTCGATGCGTCGGTTGTCCAAGGAAAGACGCCCCGCTTCCTGTGGGGAGATGCAGGTGCAAGGCCTGCCCGGCGCTCCGCGGTCCCGTTCCCGCTTTGCGGGGACGGGACTTCTTCATGTGCGCGGCGAGGCGCCGGGAGCCCCTGGCTCCTGCGGCCGCGACCAGCTCCCGTCCCGCCACCGAGCCCGCATCACCGCCCCGGTGACCACGGCCACCCCCAGAATCACGCCGGCCGCGATCGCCCGTCCCGACCCGAGGGCCGCCGGCCCGGACACCGGGACCGCCGCGGCGGCCACCACCACCCCGGCCCCCGCGCACGCCGCGACCGCCTCGCCCCACACCCGCGCGGCACCGCGCCGCCCCCACCGCCACAGCCACGACTCACTGGTCACCAGATACGCGACCGACAGCACCGCCACCGCGGCCTGCTCCCACCACACGTGGTCCCCGAAGGCCGCGACGACCACAACACCCCCCGCCAGCACCGTCGTCCGGTGCCGCAGCGCGAGGTGCGACCAGCGCGCCGACGCAAGCGACGGCCGCCGTTCCACCGCCGGCGCCGCCCACACCGCGAAGACGACCACGCCGGTGAACAGCACAGCCCCCGGCGGTCCGTCCACCGTCGCCCACGGACGCCACGCCATCACCACGGCCGACGCCCCGAGCACCCGCACCGGCAGGGTCTCGGCCCAGTACCCCGCGTACTCCCGAAGGCCCACCCGCGTATCGAGCACCGTCATCGCACACGCCCCCCGATCCGCCCCGACAGCAACGGGGCCAGCGCCAGGTCCAGCGGCTCGCCCACGACGTGCCGCAGCACCGGCACCCCGCTGTCCCGCAGGGCGAACCGCATCGCCTCCCGGTCCGCGTGCCACAACCGCAGTCCCAACTCGCCCGCGACGTCACCGGGTTCGACCAGGGGGTCACCGCTCGGGATCTCCACGACGACCGGCCGCCGGCCCCGCCCCTGGAGATCCCGCAGCACCTTCAGGATCCGCGCGTCGCTCAACGGGGTGAACACATACACGACAGCCCCCTCCGGCAGCGCGGGCGGCGGCACCCGTTCGAGCCCGGGAGCGTCGAACTGCCGGTCCCTGCGGACGTCCAGGACGCTCTCGACGATGCGGTAGAACGCCGCGTCCCCGGTCCCCGGAGCCAGCCACCGCGTGGTGCCCCCGGTCGACACCACCCCCACCCGGTCGTGGGTGCGCAGATAGGCCCGGGCGAGCCCGGCGGCGGCCCGTACGGTCTCGTCCAGGGACGACATCCCGGTCACCGGGTCGACGACGTCCCCGAACGCGTCGATCAGCATCACCGTGTCGGCGGCCCGTTCGGCCGAGAACCGGTGCAACTGCACGCTCCCGCGCCGGGACGTGGACGGCCAGTGGATACGACGCTGGCGTTCCCCCGGCACCCACGGGCCCACCCCTATGACCTCGACACCCTCCCCCGTCTGCAGGGACGCGTGCTCGCCGAGCCGCTGCGGCAGCCGCACCGGGATCGGCGTGAACCGCGCCTGCGCGGCCCGGGGGAACACGGACACCTCGACCGCCTCGACGCGCACGGTACGGCGCACGGTGCCCCCGGCGTCGTAGACGTCGAGGTCCACCGGGCCGAGCGACCAGCGCCCCCAGTGCAGCGCGGTGTGGCGGAGCGTCACCGAGGACGCCCCGACGACGACCTCGTCCAGCCGCATGCCCGGGCCGAGCGTGACGCCCGGGTCGAGGCGCACGGCGTCGCCGTCGTGGGCCACCTCGACGCGGACGGTGACGGTGTCGCCCTCGAAGCAGCGCCGGGGCTCGACCGTGGCCGACGTCTCGATCCGGCGTGCGCGGGCGCGCGGCGACGCCAGCGCGAGCAGCACCAGCGGGGCCGCCGCGAGCGCGAGGAGCCACGCCCGCCCGGTGAGCAGGGCGGCGGACAGGGCGAGGACCGCCACGGTCAGCAGGCGCAGCGTCCTCTCGCCCGGGCGCGGCCCGCCGGGTGGTGGGGGCGGCGGCTGCACGGGAGAGGTGCGTCCCTCCAGCGCGCGGACCACCGCGGCGCTCGGCCGGGGCACGGGTGCGGTCACGACGTCACGGCGGCCGTGCGCCGCGTGGACGGTGTGCCGACGCCGTCGACGATCTCGCGCAGCACGTCGTCCGTGGACACCTCCCGCACCCATGACTCCGGCCGCAGCGACACCCGGTGGGCCAGCGCGGGCACCGCGAGGCTCTTGACGTCCTCCGGGACGACGTAGTCGCGGCCGTCCAGCACGGCGCGGGCGCGGGCGAGCTGGACCAGGGCGAGGCCGCCGCGCGGCGAGGCGCCGATGCTGATCCGGGGGTGCTCACGGGTCGCGCCGACGAGAGCCACCGCGTACTCCAGCAGGTCGTCGTCGATCTCCACGCGCTCCACGACCGCCCGCCACGCCGCGACGTCGGCCGGTCCCGCGAGCGTGTCGAGGACGGCCTCCGGCGCGGCCCGGTCGACCCGGGCCCGCAGCATCGCCAGCTCCTCCCGTGCGCTCAGGTACCCCATCCGCACCCGCAACTGGAACCGGTCGAGCTGGGCCTCGGGAAGCGAGTAAGTGCCCTCGTACTCCACGGGGTTGGCGGTCGCGACGACCAGGAACGGGTCGGCGAGCGGCCGGGTCTCGCCGTCCACGGTCACCTGTGACTCGGCCATGGCCTCCAGCAGCGCCGCCTGCGTCTTGGGCGGCGTCCGGTTGATCTCGTCCGCGAGCAGGAGGTGCGTGAAGACCGGGCCGGGGTGGAACACCATCTCGCCGGTGCGCTGGTCGTACAGCGGCGCCCCGGTGACGTCGGACGGCAGCAGGTCGGGCGTGAACTGGATCCGGCGGAAGTCCAGACCGAGGGTGGTCGCGAAGGACCGGGCCAGAAGCGTCTTGCCGAGCCCCGGCAGGTCCTCGACGAGGACGTGCCCGCCGGCCAGTACGGCCAGCATCACGAGTTCGAGGGCGTCCGACTTGCCGACGACGGCCCGGCCGACTTCGCGCAGCACGGCGCCGGCCTGCTCGCCGACCTGTCCGGCGGTGCGGAGCTGAGGCGTCAAGGGACTCGTCACGGCCCTTCCTCCTTATGGGTACGGATACGAGTGCGGGGTGCGCCGAGTTCTTCGAGCCGGTCGACGAGGCGGCGCAGCACGTCGACCGGAACCTCGCCGTCGGGCCCGGTCGCGGGCGGCCGGGAACCCAGCCACGTCCACAGCTCCTCGCCGATCAACCGGGCCGCCCGTTCGGGCTGATGGTCCAGCGAGACGTGGTGGTGCTCGGCGAGCACGGCGGCGTACAGGCGGCGCAGCTCGGGCCGGAGCAGCGTGCGGTAGGGGACGGCGCCGTCGGTCCCGGTGGCGGTCTCCACGTTCCGCCGCCACTCGCCCATGCCCGGCGCCCGGGTCCGCAACAGCCGCACCTCGTCGCGCCACCCGGAGTCGAGGGCGCCCGCCCCGGCGACGTACCGGGCGAGGAGCAGCCCCACGACGACGAGCAGGGCCACGACGGCGCCGGCCGCCCCGGCCCCGTCGAGGAGCAGGACGAGCAGGACACCCGAACCGGCGACCGCGCCGCCGAGCAGCCCGATCCGCCGCAGAGGCAGCGGGTCGCGTGCCGGAGCCCGGCCCCCGGGCCCGCTCATCGCGGCGCCTCCCGCTCCTGGAGCAGCGCGGCGATCTCCTCCAGGGCGTCGGCCGCGGCCTCGCGGTGCCGGTCGCCCATGGGGTGCGAGGAGTAACGGGCCTCGCGGAACAGCGCGGTGAGACGCGGCGCGGCCGGACTCGGGGCGAGGCCCGCCCGGGCGGCGCGGGCGAGGAGGTCGGCGGGACTGTCGGAGGCGCGCCGCCGCACACCGGACGCGACGAGAGCGTCCTCCATCGCGGCGTAGCAGGCGATGACGGCCCCCCGCGCGTCACCGGCCCCGGCCAGGGCGCGGCGGCCCGAGCGCACGGCGGACAGGAGCAGCCGCGCGTCCTCGTCCTCGGCGGGGGCGTCCGCGGGGCCGGGGCGCGGCGGCAGCGTCAGCCGGAGCCGGCGCAGCCGCCGTACGACGGCCACGGCGATCGCCACGACGACGAGCGCGGCCAGCAGGCCCAGCGCAATGGCCGGCGACAGGGAGAAGCCGTTGGCCGAACCGTCGTCGGGGAGCTGTCCGTCGAGGCCCGGCGGGGTGGAGGGAGGCGGAGGGGAGAGGGACGGGACGATGTCCACCGGCGGAGCCGGCTGAGTGCCGCCGCGGGTGAACCGGTGCAGGACGACGGCCAGCAGGCCGATGACACCGGGCCCGACGAGCAGCAGCCGCACCGCCGCCTGCCGCAGCCGTTCCTCACGGGGCGGGAAGACGGTCCGGTCGTCGTCGACGCGGGAGCGCAGGGGTTCGGTGACGCGCGTGACCCCGGCCGCCCACGCGACGGACAGCCCGATCACCACGACGCCCCAGTGGCCGAGCGGCCCCCGGCCGGAACGCAGCAGCCCTTCCTCCGGCCGCAGCACGAGCGCGGCGACGGCCAGCGCCCCGACGACCCCGACGGCGACCACCGCCCCCGGTACCGACCGCTGCCCCCGCCGCGCCTCGCGTCCCATGCGCCCCCCGCTGAACCGTCCCCCCGAACGTCGGTTCACCGTATCTTGGCATACCCCTCGGTTCCGTGCGGAGCGGCGCGGTGGGGCCGTGGCCGCCTCGCGGCCGGCCTCCAGGTGCTTCATGGCCGGTTCCCCGGCGCGCGGTACGCGCGCGCCGCCCCGGCGTCGTGGAGGTCCTCGTGTTCCCCGCCCCGGGGCCCTACGGCCGGGACGACGGAGAACGGGTCCTCAGGCGAGGCCGCCGTCGCGGGCCACGACGGTGCCACCGTGCACGACCATGTCCCGCTGCGGCATGTCGACCACGATCTGCGGCACGCACTCGCCCTTCACCAGGACGAAGTCGGCCGGGCTGCCGGGCGTGAGGTCCGCCCGGGCCAGCCCCATGACGTCGGAGCCGCCGTGGGTGGCGGCGTCGTAGCAGGAGGACAGCTCCTCGTCGAGACGCATGTCCGTGACCCAGCCGAGGATGTGCGCGCGGTGCATCATGTCCGCGTTGCCGAACGGGCTCCAGGAGTCGCGCACTCCGTCGGACCCCAGTCCGACCTTGACGCCGTACTCCCGCAGCCGTGCGATGGGCAGCACCAGGTCGCGGCTGGGCGCGACGGTGGTCAGGGAGATGTCGAGGTCCCCCAGTTCCCGCGCCAGGGAGCCCAGTTCGGCGTCGGACAGCCGGGGCAGGCAGAAGACGTGGCTGACGGTGACCCTGCCCTGGAGGGACAGGGCGCGGGTGCGGTCGATGATGCCGCGCAGCACCGTGACGCCCTTGTCGTCGGAGTCGTGGAGGTGGATGTCCACGCCCACGCCGTAACGGTCCGCCAGTCCGAAGACGAAGTCGAGCTGTTCCTCGAGGGCGTTGTCGAAACTGATCGGGTCGATGCCGCCGATGTGGTCCACGACGCCGCTGCGCGCCGCCTCCTCGAGCAGGGCCGCCGTTCCCGGGGTACGGAAGACTCCGTGCTGCGGGAAGGCGACGATCTGCACGTCCAGAGCGTGCTCGAGCCGCTCGCGGGCGGCGGCGATGCCTTCCGGGCCGGCCAGTCCGTAGGCGGGAGCGACGTCCGCGTGCGCGCGCATCGCGCGGGTGCCCCGCGTCACGGCGTGCGCCATGAGACCGTAGGCCCTCTCCGCGACGCTCCGGCTCTGGCTGTTGAACAGCTCGACATCCTGCGCCACGAACTCCGCGATGGTGCTCGCGGGCTTGCGCGACACCCAGGAGCCGCCCCACGACGTCTTGTCCGGGTGGATGTGCGCGTCGACCAGGGACGGCAGGGCGATGCGGCCGCCGCCGTCGATCACTTCGGCGCCCTTGGGGGCGGGGCGGTCGCTGATGCGGCCGTCGACGACGGTGAGGTCGACCGGCTTGCGGGCCCCGAAGGGCCGTACGTTCCGGAAGACCACCGCGTCGCGGGGGCCCCTGCGGGAGCCGGCCGCGGCCGGTGCCGCGCCCGCGGACAGCACCGCCCCGGCGGCGGCCACGGTGGCAGCGGTGGCGAGCACGGCACGCCGGGACGGCGAGGAGGGTGCGGACGTCATGGGTACTCCTTCGGTGAGGGGGGAACCGGGGCCCGTCGAGCGCCGGGTGCGACCGGGACGTTCAGCAGATCCGGCCGGCGCGCACGACACGTACGGGCCGGGACAGCGCGGAGACGTCGCTCAGCGGATCGGCGTCGACGACGACGGCGTCGCCCGCGTAACCGGGTGCCAGGCGGCCGGCGGTCCCCGGGAGTCCGAGCAGCCGTGCCGCGTTGGTGGTGGCCGTGCGGATCGCGTCCAGCGGCGACAGCCCGGCGGCGTGCATGAGCTCGATCTCATGTCCGATGGGGGTCACCTCTCCGCCGGACGAATCGGTGCCGGCGGCCAGGGGCACGCCCACCTCGTGCGCGGTCCGGACGGCGTCCTCGAGAACCGGGAGATAGGTGCGGCCCCGCTCGGCCAGCACCGGGTCCGACGACTCGGCGAGCCCCGCGATGGCGGTGAGGGTGGGCGTGAAGTACGTTCCCCTGCTCCGCATGTCGTGCAGGGTGCGCTCGTGGACGAAGACTCCGTGCTCGAGTGACCGGATCCCGGCCCGGACCGCGTCGTCGCAGCCCTTCTCGCTGTAGCCGTGGCAGAGCACGCCCTTGCCGTGGCGCCGGGCCGCCGCCACCACCTCGGCCAGTTGCTCGTAGGAGTACACCTGCGTCAGCGGGTCCTGGTCGGGCAGCCCGGCACGCTCGTTGACCCGGGTCTTGATCACGTCGGCGCCCCGTGCGGCGTTCACGTCGACCACGCGCCGGAGGGCCTCGGCCGAACGCACGCCGTCCTTCTGGCCGACCAGGGCCGCCAGGTCGGGGTCGGCGAGCACCGAGTCGCCCATGTCGGGCGTGACGAACACCCCGGCGGCCCTCAGCCGGGGCGCCGAGACGGGCCGGCGGCGGGCGAGTTCGCGGACGGCGATGTCCTGGTAGAAGGTGGTGGACCCGCTTCGCGCGCTGGTGGCTCCCCGGGTCACGGCCGCGCGCGCCTCGGCGACGGTGCTGAGGTGGATGTGGGCGTCGACCAGGCCGGGCAGCACCCAGCGGCCGTGGGCGTCGAGACGGGGAAGGTGCCCGGGAACGGCTCCCTTGCGCCGCGCGCCCGCCCGGTCCACCGTGCCGTCGCGGATGACGACGACCGCGTCCTCGGTGACCTCGCCCGTGGCCGGGTCGAGCAGCGTGCCGCCCTCGATCACCAGGTCGCCGTACGGGCCCGCCGGGTGCGCGGGTTCACCCTTGCGTGCGGCGGCGGGTGGCGCCGCGGAGAGGACGGCCGCGGTTCCCGCGAGGGCGGCGGCACCGGCGAGCACACCGCGCCGCGTCGGACGGCCCGGCGGGGGAGGGGAGGGCTCGAGACACATGACGACTCCGGTCTCCAGGTGGGGGTGCAAGTAGCCCGTGTTTTGTATACCAAAGCTGACCGAGTCACAAGGGTTCAGGCTTGTGGCCGGCCTCGTCGCTTCCCACTTGGCTGGCACTTCTCCCCCTGACAACCGGATTTCCCTCCCCTTTTCCGCTCGCGACGGAAGGGGGAGGCGGGGCCAGCATCGGTATCCCGGATAACTGAGTTCCCGAGGAACCGGCCCGGGCCCGCGAGGCCCGCGGCACCGTCCCGGATGCCGCGGAACACGTCGGTGAGCGCCGCCGTGGCGAGCAGGTACCGGTTCGCTTCCCGAAGACCTCGGCGGGCGGGTGCCGGCCGGCCTTCCGTCCGAGGCGTGGTCAACCGGGAGCGCCCCCGGCGAAGATGGGGGCCATGACGGAAGAAGGCTCCTCGATCGACCGCACCAGGACCAGCATCGCCCGTGTCTACGACTACCTGCTGGGCGGCAAGGACAACTACGCCGTGGACCGGCAGATCGGCGACGTGTTCAAGCGTGACCTCCCCGGTTCGGTGGCGATCGCCTTCGCCAACCGCGCGGCCCTGACCCGGGCGGTCCGGACGATCGCCGCGACCACCGGCGTACGGCAGTTCATCGACCTCGGCAGTGGTCTCCCGACCGCCGACAACGTCCACCAGGTCGCGCAACGGCACGCTCCGGAGTCCCGCGTCGTCTACGTCGACACCGACCCCCAGGTGCTGGTCCACGGCCGCGCGCTGCTCGAGGAGAACGACCGGACACGGGTCGTCCCCGTCGACGTCCGCGACCCCGAGGGTGTCCGCACGCACCCGGACACGCTGGAGCTCATCGACTTCGGCCGCCCGGTGGCCGTCATGTTCAGCGCCATCCTCCACCACGTCAACGACGAGGAGGACCCCGCCGGGATCGTCCGCCACTGGCGCGACCAGGTGCCGTCCGGAAGCTATTTCTTCGTCAGCCACTTCCGTTCCGGCGACAACCCGGAGACGGCGGAGGCCGAGAAGGTGCTCCAGGAGACGTTCGGCCGCGGCCGGTGGCGCTCGGACCAGGAGATCGTGGCCCTGCTGGACGGGCTGGAGATCCTCGAACCGGGCATGGTCCCCGCTCCACGGTGGCGTCCGGACCCGGTCGACGGCCCCCTGAACGGCGACGTCGAGCGCGAACTCACCGTCTGGGAACGCCTCATCGTCGCCGGCCTGGCCCGCAAGCCCTGAACCGCGGCGCCCGGCAGGGGACCCTTCCCGGCAGTGGGCGCCCCACCTCCTCGGGCCGTCTCCGTCGGCGTCGGCCCGTCACCGTCGAAGGAGTGCCTCGGCGCGACGACCGTTCAGTCGAGGCCGGACTCGTGTCGCGATCGACGGGAGTCGGATGCCGGGGGCGCGGATTCGCAGGTGACACCGCCCGGGCACGCCTTGGCGTCGAGGTCCCAGCCCGCGCGCCGGCCGCCCGCGCGGAAGGCGCTCTCGAGGAATGCGAGGACGGTCTCCCGCGGGGCCGGGCCGCCCCGGACGTCGTCGTAGCGCAGCACGGCCAGGTGGCTGCCCCGCAGGGGGACCCACGACGCCCGGGGCGGGCTGAGTCTCTCCTCCTCCAGCCCCTTCGGCTCCGGCGCGGTGTACGAGTAGAACGCGGGCTCGGGGAAGGTCGGGTCGCCGAACCAGAAGCCGGCGCTGATGACCTCCCGCGAGTAGGACTCCCGGGTGACCTCGTCGGCCGACGCGGGCAGTTCCGCCCTCTTGTCCGAGAAACGGGTCACGGCGATGTCGAAGGTGTGCCAGAAGTGGTGCACCGGGCTGGTCTTCCCCGACCACTGCGCCGCGTACTGCTCCAGGACCAGATTGACCTGCGAGAGGACCACCCAGTAGGTGTGCGCCTGCGCCGCGTCGTACGTCGCGTGCTCGGTGTCCTGCGCGAACGGCCGCCCGGAGTCCGGGAGGTCGTAGGGATAGGGGCGCGCGATGTCGCACGGTACCCCGAGCCCGCGGAGCGAGCCCACCAGACGCCGGTGGAACGCGCCGACGCTCAGTCCCTGGAGGGGGAAGGTCACGCACTCACCGCCGGAATGCGCGATCTTCAGGGAGTGGTCGACGAAGTCGAAGTCCACGCAGAAGAACTCACCACTGTCCGTGAGCCCCATGGGGCGCGTCGTGATCCCGCGGCCGGTGAGGTGGTACGGCACGTTCCACCAGTGGTTGCGGCGCTGCGAGAAGGCGAGCCGCACCTTCCCCACGATCTGGGTGAACCGGTGGATCGTCTCCTTGGTCGGGGTCCAGGACGCGTAGGGCAGGGCCGGAAAGAGCTCCATGATCAACTACCGTTCGGGTGCTCGGACTTGCCGGCGGGCGGCACTCGCCCCGCGCGGGTGTCGGCCGCGCGGCCGCGCGGCCGTCTCCACCAGGCGCCGTCCCTGGTGATCGGACGCGTCCGGGGGCGCCCGGTCGAGCGCCTCACCGCCACCGCTCGGCCGGCTGCGGCCTCTGCGTACGCTACGCCTGGTCGGCAGTTTCCGCCCCCGGGCGCCTGCCCCCGGTGGGCGCCGGGCAGCGGGCACCGGCAGGCTGGAGTCGTGAGCGGAATCGGAGACGGCACCGACGGCCTGCGGCTGGCCTCGGCACGTGGACGCTGGGTCCTGGCGTGCGTCGTGCTCGCGTCCGGCATGGCCATGCTCGACGGCACGGTCGTCAACGTGGCCCTCCCCAGGATGGGGCGCGACCTGGGAGCCTCCCTGTCGGTGCTCCAGTGGGTGGTCAACGCCTACATGCTGACCCTTTCGGCGCTGATCCTCTGGGGCGGCGCGCTCGGCGACCGGCTGGGCAGACGGCGCACGCTGCTGCTCGGCGCCGCCTGGTTCGCCGGGGCCTCGGCCCTGTGCGGCTTCGCCCCCGACGAGTACGTGCTCATCGCCGCCCGCGCACTGCAGGGCGTCGGCGGCGCGCTGCTCACCCCGGGCTCGCTGGCGCTGGTCCGTGCGTCCTTCCATCCCGACGACCAGTCGCGTGCGGTCGGGGCATGGTCCGGGCTGACCGGTGTGGCGGGCGCCCTCGGCCCGTTCCTCGGAGGCTGGCTGATCGACGGGCCGGGCTGGCGGTGGATCTTCTTCATCAACGTGCCGATAGCGGTCGCCGTCGTGGTCGTCGCCGTCGTCTTCGTACCGGAGAGCCGTGATCCCGCCGCCGCCGGCCGGCCGTTCGACACGCTGGGCGCGTGCCTGGCGGCGGTGGCGCTGGGAGGCGTGAGCTATGCGCTGATCAGCGCCTCGGCGGGCGCCTCCGTCCCGCGGATCGTGCTGCCGGCGGTGGTCGCCGTGGCCGCGGGGACCGCGTTCCTGGCGGTGGAGCGCCGGGCCGGGAACCCGATGATGCCGCTGTCCCTGTTCTCCTCGCGGCTGTTCTCCGCGACCAACGGCATGACGGTGTTCCTGTACGCGGCCATCGGCGGTGTCCTGTTCCTGCTGCCCGTCCAGCTTCAGACGGCGCTCGGATACGACGCGTTGCAGGCCGGCCTCGCCACGATGCCCATCACCGTGCTGATGCTGCTGCTCTCCGCCCGCGCGGGTGCCCTGGCCAAGCGCGTCGGGCCGGCGCTGCCCCTGGTCGCGGGCCCGCTGGTGGCCGCGGCCGGGGCGCTGCTGCTGCTCCGCGTCGAACCGGACTCCGCCTACCTGCCGGACGTCCTCCCACCGGTCCTGGTGATGGGCCTGGGCATGAGCCTGTTCGTGGCGCCTCTGACGGCGACCGTCCTGGCCTCCGTCGACGCCGGGCACGCCGGACTGGCGAGCGGAGTGAACAACACGGCGGCACGGGTGGCCCAACTGCTGATCGTCGCCGCGCTGCCCCTCCTGGTGGGCCTGTCCGGTGACGCCTACACCTCCGCCGCCGCGGTCAACCGCTCCTTCCACCGCGCCGCCGTCGTCACCGTCGTCCTGTTCCTGGCCGCCTCGGCGACAGCGGCCGTCTTCGTCCGGCCCCGGCGCGAACGCCACCGCGTCGAGACCGCCCCGCACCCCCTGTGCCGCTCCCACCTCTCCCTCACCTGCCCACCCCTGGAACCCGGCCCGGAAGCGCCCCGCGGAGGGCACGAGGAGGGACGGCGGGGGAGGGAGGCGGCCGGATGAGGGCGGCCGGAGCGCGTCCGGCAGGACGGTCGTCGCCCTGCTGAACCGGGCCCGCCCCGCTGCAGGGCCCGCGGCCCCGGGTGCGACACTGAGCCCATGTTCGTCCAGTTCCTCGCGGCCACGGGTGTGCTCGCCGTCCTGACCATGGTTCCCGGCCCCGACATGGCGGTGGTGACGAAGCGGGCCATCGCGTCCGGCTGGCGGGACGGCCTGCGCACGGTCGGGGGCATCACGGCGGGACTGCTCGTCTGGGGCGCGCTCACCGTCGTGGGCCTGGCCGCCGTCCTGGCCGCCTCCGCCACGGCGTACACGGTCGTCAAGCTCGCCGGTGCCCTCTACCTCGGCTTCCTGGGGGTCCAGGCCCTGCTGCAGAGCCGGCGCGGCCGCTCGGCGACCCCGGAGGCGAGCGCCCCGGCCCCGTCGGGCAACCCGTGGCGCACCGGACTGATCAGCAACGTCTTCAATCCGAAGATCGCCGTCTTCTACACGGGTCTGCTCCCCACCCTGGCGCCGTCCGGCTTCTCGCCCCACCTCGGGATGTCCCTGCTGGTCCTCGTCCACGCGGCCCTCACCCTCGTCTGGCTCGGCGGTTACGTGCTGGTGCTCGCCAAGGCCCGCGCCTTCTTCGAGCGGCCCGCCGTACGACGCGCGATGGACCGCGTCACAGGTGTCGTCCTGATCGGGTTCGGCATCAAGGTGGCCGCTTCCCAGCCCTGACGCCGGTAGGCGACGTGGGCGGAACCGCTTGACCCTCACACCGTGTCAGGCGGTCGACTGGAGGACATCATGTTCACCATCGGAGACTTCGCCCGGCACGGCCGCGTCTCGGTGCGGATGCTGCGTCACTACGATGCGACCGGCCTGCTGCGCCCTGCCCACGTCGACCCCGTCACCGGCTACCGCCACTACACCGCCGCCCAACTCGCCCGCCTCAACCGGATCGTCGCGCTCAAGGACCTCGGCTTCACGCTCCAGCAGGTGGGGAGCATCGTGGACGAGAAGGTGAGCGTCGAGGAACTGCTCGGCATGCTGCGGCTGCGGCGGGCGGAACTGGAGGCGGCCGTGGCGGCGGCGGAAGCGGGGCTGGTCCGGGTCGAGGCGAGGATCCGCGCGATCGAGAGCGAGGGTCACATGCCCACGAACGACGTCGTCCTCAAGCACGTCCCCACCGTCCGGGTGGCCGAACTGAGCGCCACCGCGGCGAGTTTCGAGCCCGAGCACATCGGTCCGGTCGTCGGGCCGCTCTACGAGGAGCTGTTCCGCCGCCTGGCATCGGCGGGCATCGCGCCCACGGGTCCCGGCGTCTCCTACTACGAGGACGCGCCGGAGGGCGACGGCCGCATCAGTGTCCACGCCGCCGTCGAGGTCTCCGCCCCTCTTCAGGACGGCGCCGTCCGCGTCCTGGACCTGCCGGCGCTCGACCGGGCGGCGACCGTCGTGCACCGCGGTCCGATGGACACCGTGCTGGCCACCGCCCAGACCCTGGCCCGCTGGATCGACGCCAACGGCCACCGGTCGACGGGATACCCCCGCGAGGTCAACCTGGAGTGCCCGGACGACCGGGACGACTGGGTGACCGAACTGCAGGCGCCGGTGACCCGGGCCCGACCCACCGGGTCGCGGTCCTGACAAGGCCGGTGGCGCCGGTCACCCGGACAACTGACGTACCGGCCGCACCAGTCATCGGCCCCGTGACGACATTTGTACAAGACCGAGGCCGGCAACCCAGGCATCCTCCCGTGCATGGGTATCTACGACGGCGAGCACGTGCACGGCATGCACATGGTCCACGACGGCCCGCGGGAGGCGCCGACGCTGGTGCTCATCCACGGATCGGGGGCCTCGGGCAGCTCCTGGGGACCGGTGGTGCCGGCACTGGCCGGCCGGTATCACGTCATCCGGGTCGATCTGCCGGGCCACGGTCAGTCCCCGCCCGCGCCGTCGTACGACGTACCTGAGCAGGCGGCCAGGCTGGCCGCGGCGCTCGATGAGCTCGGCCTTCGTCCGGTCACCGTGGCCGGGCACTCCAGCGGCGGATACATCGCCACCGCCCTCGCCGAACAGCGGCCGGACCTGGTGGGTTCGCTCGCACTGATCAGCAGTGGCCCGAGTCCCGACGCGCTCCTTCCGCAGCCCGTCCTCCTTCGGGTCCTGATCGACCCGCCGCTCGGCCCGCTTCTCTGGAGAGTCCGTACCGACGCCATGCTCCGCCGGGGGGTGACCGCGGTGTGCAACCGCCCGGTGGACGTCCCGGACGACCTGGTCGCCGACGTACGGGGCATCGGTTACCGCACGTTCAGGACGGTGCTGCGCCAGAACGGCGCGTACATCGCCGAGCGGAGCGTACCCGCGCGCCTGACCGCACTCGACGTCCCGGTTCTGGTGATCTTCGGCGCTGCCGACCCCCGCTGGGATCCGTCTTCGGCGCACCACTACGACACGGTGCCGAACACGCGAGTCGAGCAACTGCCCGACGTCGGGCACTTCCCCATGCTCGAAGCGCCGGAGGCCACCGGCGAGTTGCTGCTGGGCTTCGCGGCTACGGGCCGCTGACACTCATCGCCTAGCCTGGTGCCGTGAGGTCCACCGAATCACCACCTGACTGGGCGTCGGTGGAGGTCGCCGTGCCCCGGCAGCCGGGCGGACTCCCGGGAGTCGGCATGGCCGGGTTCCGTCAACGTGCCCCGGCCCACGTGGACATCGCCATGGTCGCGCACCCCTCGGTCACTCTGTTCGTGGACCTGAGTGAGGGGGACAGCCTTGTCTACGACGCCCGCGGCAGGCGCGAATGCGGCAGCACGGTCGTTGGACTGGTACCGCGCGACCTTCGGATCGGGGGCCGGGCGGCCGGGGGGATCGAGTGCCTCCAGATCCGGTTGTCGCCGGTCCTGGCGGTCGCGGGGCTCGGCGCAGCGACCGACCTCAGCGGGACGGTGGTCTCCCTGGAGGATGTCTGGGGCCGCGACGCCGGGCGAGCCGAGGACAGGCTGCGGGCCGCCACGTCGTGGGACGAGCGGTTCGCGATCGCAGTGGATGTCCTCGGCCGACGACTGAGCGCCCGCCCGTCGCTTGATCCGGAGGTCGCCGCCGCCTGGTGGCTGATGCGCACCAGCCGGGGACGGGTACGCGTCGACAGCCTGGCGAACGAGGTCGGATGGAGCCGCAAGCGCCTGTGGTCCCGCTTCCGGTCCCAGATCGGCCTCACCCCCAAGCACGCCGCCCGGCTGGTGCGCTTCGACCATGCCGCCCGTCTCCTCGCGGCGGGTAACGCGGCCGCCCAGGTGGCGGCCGCGAGCGGCTACGTCGACCAGGCCCACCTCCACCGCGAGGTCAAGGCGTTCACCGGGGTGACACCCACCGCCGTGGCCGCTGCGCCGTGGCTCGCCATCGACGACGTCGCGTGGCCGACCTCGTTCGCGGACCTGCCGCCGTCGACCTCTCCGGTCCGCCAGGTTCCGACGAGGTGAGCCGAGTCCCACGAGAGCACCGGCGGTGGTGTCGGCGCGCCCAGTTCGGCGACCCCGGTGACAACTACCGCGCTTCGGCTCCCGGTTCGACGGGTGGGACGCCGAACTCCAGGAGCGGTCAGAGCTCGAACTCCAGATGGGCGACGTCGGTGAGTTCCACCTCCAGGCCGTGGGCGCGGCGGCCGTTGTCGCGGAAGTAGACCTCACCGAGGGCTTCGGCGGCGATCCGGCGGAGCTGGTCCTCGGTGGCACCGCCCTCCTGGGCCTCGAAGAGCCGGGCGGCGTGCTGCGGGGGCAGGGCCAGGGTCAGGTGGCGCAGGCGGGCGTCGTCGGTGCTGCCGGGGGCGGCGGTGAAGCCGAACCGGGCACGGGTGTCGATCATGATGCCGCCGGTGGTGGCCGCCGTCTGCTTGGCCCGGGCCCGCACCTGCGGCTGCCAGCGTGCGCGTACCTCGCGTTCGAGGCGTTCGGCGAGCTGGGGCCGCGGCGTCCTGATCCGGTTCTTCACATACCGCTCGACGGTGCGCCGGCTGATGCCGAGCAGTTCGGCCACGAGCCGGGTGCTGCCCCGGTGCTGCCGGACCAGGTAACGCATCTGCGCCCCGGCGGACTTGGGGACGGGACGGGTGAACGCGCCCTGCACCGCCCTGTCGAGCTCCTCCCCGACCGTGACCATCGGCGTGACTCTCCTACTCTCCGGTGTCCTTGGCGGTGACCTCGCCGGTCTTGATGTAGCGGGCGAGGTTGGCGACCTTGCCGTCGGCGCCGAGCTGTTCGAGGACGTCCGCCCCCCACAGCACGCTCTGGGTCCCCTCGTGCTTGACCATGCCCGGCGAGACGCCGACGCGGAAGCTGCCCGGCACGGTCCTGCCGTCGGCGCCGTAGGGCAGGACGTCCAGCGGGCCGGAGCCGTCGGCGGCGTACACGGCGCAGTCGGAGAGGACGGCGACCGGATACTGTCCGGTGGCCGCCGCCAGGGCGAGCATCTTGCGGTGCATGTTGATCCGGGCCCGGGAGACGACGGTGGCGCGGATGTCCGGCCGCCACGTCGGCCGGGCGAGCGCGGGCCAGGCGTGTCCGGGTTTCCAGCCGCCGCCGCGTGCCTTCTCCTGAAGCTTGCCGATGCCGCCCTTGACGGTCATCTTGATCGCGTCCAGGACCATCGCCATCTCCGGATCACGGCTGCGGTAGCCGTCCATCGCCGTGAGGAACTCCCGCGGGCCGAGCTCCTCGCCCACGCCGAGATCGGCCATGGTGGCGACGTAGGCGTTGCGCAGCCGCTTGTACCAGCCGTCCAGGAACCGTCCGCTCTCCGGGCGCACCCACGCCTCGAGCGGTGCGACGTCGTAGCCGAGTTCGACGGCGTAGGCGACCGTCGGGGTGGCGTACCAGGCCGGGCCCGTCGGGCGTTCCCCGGTCGGGGTGAACGGGCTGGGCAGCAGGTCGCCTTCGAGCCGGTGCCACTGCTTGGCGACCCTCACCCGGGACAGGTCGACGTGGGACAGGTCGACCAGCCAGGAGCCGGGCACCGTCGCGTCGAAGGCGGGGTCGGTCACGTGCACGGGCGGGGAGGCGAGGCCGACGACCGCACCGTTGGCGGCCGCGCCGAAGGCCAGGTTCACGTCGATGCCGACCAGGTGGCGCCGCATGCACTCGGCGTCGGTCAGATCCCGCGCCCAGTCGTAGGCCTCCTCGAACAGCCGCTCAGCGGGCCCGCGCACGTGGAAGCGGGGCAGATGCGCGAGGACGGGATGCCCGTCCGGTGCCTCGCAGGGCGCCGGGTCCATGGGCTCGGTGCCCAGGGAGCCGGGCCGGTGCTCGGAGTGCCGCTTGCCCTTCTCGTCGGGTTCGCCGGCCCGGGTGGGCGGGTTGAGTGCGGTCATCAGCTCCAGCCCCGTGACGGCGGTGGAGCCGACCGGCGTCATCACACGGTCCGCGTACACCCCCAGCACGCGGGCCAGTTCCGCCGGATGCAGGCCGGCGGCACGGCCCCAGGCACGGTCGTCGAGGGCGCGCCAGGACGGGACGCAGAGCTGCACGCACCGCCGGCGGCCGCCTTGGGCGGGGCGGTAGATCCGCGCCCACGGCCCCAGTCCCCGTTTGGTGAGCCGCCAGTCGGCGCGCTCCAGCTGCTTGATGACCTTGTGGCCGTCCGGGAGCCGCCCGGCGAGCCGCTCGGCGTCGGAGAGCCGGCCGGGCAGACCGTAGCGCTCGCACGCCGACCGGGTCAGCACCAGCAGCGGGTCGGCGTCCTTGCCCGAGCCGTGCAGCCTCTCCGCCCCGATCCGCGCCTCGGTGAGCGTCCACTCCACCAGGGAGGGCAGCGACTTGGCGGGTACCTCCAGGAGCAGACCGCCCACGCCGTGGCCGGTGACGTTCCGGTCGGCGTCGGCGTCGATGACCAGCAGCGGCCCGTGCGCGTAGGCACCGGCGGACACGGCGGTGCCCGAGGACGCGGCCCCCTGCACGCCCGGGCGGTGCGAGGACCGCGGTGGTGGGGTGCTGCGGGGACGCGGCGGCGCGGCGGCCGCGGTCTCGACGGCCGCGGTCTCGACGGCCGTCGGGGGAGCGGCCGGGGGTGTCCCGGCCTCGGCGGGGGCGCCGGCTCCCCGGTCCCGCCCGCTCGTCCGCTGTGTCCGGGACGTCGGCTCCGGGCCGGCGGACCTCTGTGGTGTCTCGGTGCCCTCCTGCGGCGCGTCGGTGTTCTCCGGGGCGGGATAGAGCTGAGCGAGCTGCTTCAGCAGACGCGCGTACGCCTCCCGTTCCGGCGGTCGCGGCTCGGTCCTGCCCGACTCCCAGCCGCCGACGGTCGCCCGCCGCACGCCCAGGGCGGCGGCCACTTCGTCCAGGGTCAGCGCGTGGGCCTGCCGCAGCCGCCTCCGCTCGGCCGGGGGCGGCAGCGGGGAGCGGGACGCGATCAGCGCGTCCACCGCATCGAACAACTCGGACACCTGGCACCTCCGCCCGCACTGTAGCCCACGGAGCGTACATCCAGCGTATGTCTCGCGTACGGAGACCGTACGTGGCGTGCGGGGAGCCCGGTCGGTGTCAGCGGTGCTTCACGCCGGGCAGGGCGCCGGGTGCGAGGGTCGGCTCGGTGACGGGGACGTCCCCGAGGGCTTCGTCGACGGCCGTGAGCAGGTCGTCGGAGAGCTCCACGCCGGAGGGGGCGGCGTTCGTTCGCGTCGCTGTTGACGAGGTCCTGGGAGACCGCCATGTCGGCGGAGGCGAACCGGATGCCCTCGGGGACGGGCCGGCCGGGCTCGTACTTGCCGGTGAGGACGCCCTGGGCGAGGGGGGACCAGACGATCCGGGAGATGCCGTGGGCGGTGCACAGGCCGAAGACCTCGCCTTCGGGGGCCTGCCACAGCATGGAGTACTGCGGCTGGGAGGAGACGAACAGGTCGGGGCCGGCGACGTCGATGGCGGCCCGGATCTGTTCGGGGGTCCACTCGCTGAAGCCGATGCAGCGGGCCTTGCCCTGGTCGACGACCTTCTGGAACGCCTCGAGGGTGTCCTCGACCGGGACGGTGGGGTCGAAGCGGTGTGCCTGGTAGAGGTCGACGTGGTCGGTCTTCGGACGGGTGAGGGAGGCGTCGATCTGCTGGGCGACGTGCGCCGGGGACAGGCCCTGGTCGGCCGGGTCCGGTCGGACGTGTCCGGTGCAAGTGCCCAGCCGTGGCCGGGGACACGGGCCCTTCCTCCGACGGTCTTCCCGCCGCCGGGACGCCGCCTCCGTAAGAGAGGGCCGCCGTGGGGCCGTTCACCCGCTCGACAGGCCGTGCGCGTAGTCCGCGAGGGTCCGTCCCGCGGTCCACCCCTGGCGTTCGGCCCGGGACACGTCCAGGACGACGGAGTGCGCGAGCTGGTCGACCGCGTAGCGCGTGAGCCGCGGCTGCGTGTGCGGTCGCAGGCGGGCCAGCGTCTGGGCGGCGCCGGCCGCGGCACGCGCCACCGGCAGGGGGAGGTGGCCGATGCGCGCCCGTACACCGTGGGCGCGCAGCACCGTACGGATCGCCTCGTCCCGGTCGTACGGCGCCGGGTCGGCGATGTTGTACGCGCCCGGCGGCCAGCCGGCGGCCGCGAGGCAGGCGTCGGTGAGGTTCCCGACGGCCGTCAGGCTGAGGCCGACGCTCGGCCCCGGCAGCAGGAGCAGTCCGCGGCGGACGCGGGCCAGCAGCCGGGGCACCAGGTGCGGGTCCCCGGGGCCGTAGACCGCACGCGGCCGCAGCACCACGGCACCCGCGGCGAGCGCCAGCGCCTCACCGGCGGCCTTGGTACGGCCGTACGCGTTCAGGTGTCCGCGCACCGGATGGTCCTCGGTGACGCGGGAGCGTCCGGTCCCCGGCGCGTACACGCTGGCACTGCTCACCCACACCACCGGTCGGCCGGCGGCGCCCTCCAGCAGCCGTGCCGTGCCGTCGACGTTGACGGCGTGCATCGCGGCCTCCGCCGGGGAGCCGGGCACCGGATCGCCCACGGCCGCCGCGCAGTGCACGACGAGGTCGGCGCCGGACAGGTCCGGCACGTCGCGTGCGGCGTCCCACGGGACGTGCCGGCCGACCGGGCCGGGACGCCGCCCGACGGACAGGACGTCGGCGCCGCGGGCGGCGGCCGTCACCGCCACGTGGGAGCCGCAGAAGCCGCTCGCCCCGGTCACGGCGATGGTGGTCATCGCTCCTCCCCGGACCGGTCGACGTCGCCCGCCCGGACGGTGAGGGAACGCCAGCCGGGCAGAGCGGCGCCCCGGTCCACGCGGGCGCGCCGGACGGTGGGGCGGTGCGGGGCGAGGGCGGCGAGGGCGTCGTCGAGCTGGGCCCGGGCCAGGCGTGCGCCGGGGCAGGCGTGCGGCCCGGCCCCGAAGACGAGCTGGGCCACGGCGGGCGGAGCCGGGCGAAGCGCGTCCGGCCGCCGGTCGTGGGCCCGGGCGGCGTGCCGGGCCACGAGGATCAGGCGGTCCCCGGACCGCACCGGGCAGCCGTCGAGGTCCGCGTCGGCCGCCGTCACGCGGGGCAGCAGAGGGGAGGGTGCCGTCACGCGCAGCAGTTCGGCCACCAGGGCAGGGCGCAGCCGGTCGTCGGCCGCCTGCTCCCACAGGCGCGCGTCGGCGCACCAGGCGGCGGCCCGCGGGAGGGCCGCGACGGTGGTGCTGACGGCGGCGACCGCGAGCATGGCCCGCAGGGCCGGCTCCGGTTCCCCGCCGGGCCGGTCCGGGGCGAGCAGTGCCTCCAGCCGCGCCGCCGCCGCGGCGGCCGCGCGTGCGGTGCCCGGTGGCCGGGGGCCGGGCAGATGATCGCGTACGGCCAAGGCCGCCGCCTCGGCGGCGGCCTTGGCGATGCCTTCCGGGTCGCCGGTCGTGCGCAGCAGCGCGCGGACGGTGGCGCCGGCCAGTTCGCGGGCCAGTGGTACGAGGTCGACGTCGCGGCCCGCTGCGAGCGGGGCGAGGCGGCGGGCCAGGACGTCGCGCCAGACGGGGCGCAGTCGCTCCACCCCGGCCGCGCCGAGGTCGTCGGCGAGCGTGCGGCGTGCGGCGCGGTGGCCGGTGCCCTCCTGGTCGAACAGCAGGCCGCCGGCGGACAGTTCGCGGGCGGCGCCCCCGGTGGTGCCGGGCGCGGCGCGGTCCAGCGGGACCCGGGTGAGGGCCTGCCGGCAGGGCTCGGTGCCGTGCACCAGCACCGTGCCGCCGATACGGGTGACCGGGCTGCGGCGGGTGGCGGCGAGGAGGGCGAACAGCACGGGGTGGGAGCGGGTGTACACGCGCCGGTCGCGGCGCCGGGCGGCACGAACGGCGGACGCGGCGGGGTCGGTGGGGACGGTGGGGGTGACGGGAGCGTCGGGAACCGTGGTCATCGGACGTGCACCTGCTTCGGGTCGGCAGGGCGGTAGCGGCGGTCCCAGCACCAGAGCAGGGTGCGACGGGCGCCCCAGGCCCGCAGACGCCGCAGGCTGGCGTGGACCACCATCCGCTCGGCCCTCGTGATCCGGTCGCTGTGCTCGCGCGCCCGGTTGAGGAGGACGACGTCCTCCGGCGGGCCCTCCAGCGGCACGCGGGGAGCGCCCCCGCAGCGCAGGTAGAGCGCCGCAGTGATGGCGAGATTGTGCCCGTGGCACAGCACATAGGGGGCGCGGTAGCGCGGGTGCCGGTGCTCGGCGCGGTGACGCCCGTACAACGCGGTGGCCCGGACGACCGCCGGGAGCAGACGGCGCTCGGCGAGCGAGGGCCGCTCGTCCCGGCGCGGCAGGCTGCGGCCACAGGCCATCTGTGTCCCGCGGGCGAACTCCCGGCGCGCCTCGGCGATCCAGTCGGCGGCGGGCAGGCAGTCGGCGTCCGTGCGCACGAGCAGTTCGGCGCCGTGCGCGACGGCGTACCGGAAACCGGTGTCGGCGGCGGCACCGGTGCCCCGCTGCTCCTCGTGGACGAGGTGCACGGGGAACGGCGCGTCGGCGGCGAAGCGGCGCACGACGGCGGCGGTCGCGTCGGAGGAGGCGTTGTCGACGACGGCGAGGGCGAAGCCGGTGTCGGTCTGGGCGGCGAGCGCGGCGAGGGTGGCGCCGATCCCGCTCTCCTCGTTGTAGGCCGGGACGACGACCCACAGCGCGGGTGCCCCGCCGGGCGCGGTCATCGCCGCCTCCGTGCGGCGAGGTGCCGTGCGGCGAGCCGTGCGGTCGCGGCGCGGTCGGGCTTCAGTGAGCGGCCGGACAGCGGGATCCCGGCGAACAGCACCGCGTCCGGCCGTGCGGAACCCATGCGCTCCAGCGGCCCGGCCAGGGCCGTGCGCAGCGCGCCGTGGTCCGCCCCGGGGTCGGGCTGGACGACGGCGACCAGGCGCTCGTCGCCGTCGCAGGCCGGTACGCCCACGAGCAGGGCGAGTTCGACGCCCGGCACGTGCAACGCCGGTTCGTACAGCCCCGGGTAGATGTTCTCCGCGTTCCGCAGCACCATGTCCTTGGCCCGGCCCTCCAGCACGATCCGGCCGCCGTCGAGACGCGCTCGGTCGCCGGTGGCGACCCACGGCTGCGGGTCCTCGCCCAGGTAGCGGTCGCGGGCGGCGGGGCCGGACAGCAGCAGTTCCCCGGCGGCGTCGGTCTTGGCCGTCACGCCGGGGAGCGGGGCACCGACCAGGTCCCCTTCGCCGGTGAAGGCGGCCTTGTCGGCCTGTTCGGCCGCCGCGGCGGGGAACAGCTCGGTCAGCGCGTAGACGCCCCACGCCTCGTCGGCGCCCGCCCGCTTGACGCGCGTGAGCAGGCCGGCGCTCGCGGGAGCCGACCCGGTCCACACCCGCCCGGTGAACCGGCCGCCCTCCGCCAGCAGCCGCCTGAGCTGCGGCGGCGTCAGATAGGTGGCCTGCGGGGCGAGGCGGCGCACCTGGCGTGAGAGCACCCGTGCGCAGCGGGCGGGCAGCGCGACCGGCGCTCCGCTCGCGAGCGACGGAACGAGGACGAAGAAGGTGCCGCCGAGGACGGGCCGCCCGGCCTCGGGCCGGACCAGCTCGGCCACCGTGGCCATGCCGGCGGCGAGCGAGGAGCGGGTGTGCACCACCGCGCGGGGCCGGGAGGTGGTGCCCGAGGTGAACACGACGACCGCGTCGCCGTCCCCGTCCACCGGGGGCGGCAGTGGCACGGCCCGGGCTCCGGCGTCCAGGGCCGGGGCGCAGCCGGGCAGCCGCGGCCCGACCGTGGCCACCGGTCCCAGCTCCGCGAGGTCCGGCAGGGCCAGACGGGCCCGGCGGGCGAGCGGCCGGGCCCAGCCGGCGACCGCCTGGGCGGTGGCGTCGGCGAGGACGACGTCGGGACGCGCCAGGGCGAGCCGGGCCCGCAGCACGTCCGGCCCGGCGCCCGGGTCGAGCACCGCCACCCGGGCGCCGAGGCGGTGCGCGGCGAGCATCACGGCCAGCGCCCACGGGCCGGGCCGTACGGCGACGCCGACGGTGCCGCCGCGTGCGACGCCCCGCGCGTGCAGGGCGGCGGCGCAGCGGTCGGCGAGGTCGGTCAGGTCCCCGCAGGTGGCCCTGGTCCGTACGGCCCCGGTGCGGGTGGTGCCGAGGACGGCGGGCCGCTCGGGGTGGCGCCGCAGGGCGCGGTCGAGGGTGTCGAGCATCAGCGCGGGTCCTCCCCGTGACGGCCCGGGCCCTTGTCGAGGTACCAGCGGGCGGTGCCGACGAGGCCGTAGGCGCGCAGCCGGCGGGTGGAGTTCTCCACGACCATGTCGCGGGCGTGGACGATGGCGGTGGTGCGGCGGCGCACCCGGTTGAGGAACAGCCGGTCGGTGGGGGAGGGGCGGCGCGGCATCCCGCCGACGGCCTCGTACAGCGCGGCGGTGACGGCCATGTTGTTGCCGGCGTGCATCCGGTAGGGGGCGAGGTAGCCGTGGGAGCGGCGGTGGGCGGGGCGGATCCGGCCGAAGAGGGCGGCGGCGCGGACCAGCGCGCGGAACGCGGCCCGCCCGAGCGGTCCGTGCTCGTCGCGTCGTGCGTCGATGCGTCCGCACACCAGGCCCGCCCCGTGCCGCAGGGCCTCGCGGGCACCGGCCGTCCAGCCGGGCCGCGGCAGGCAGTCGGCGTCGGTGCGTGCCAGCAGCGTCGCGCCGTGCTCGATCGCGTACCGGAAGCCGGTGTCCACGGCGCAGCCCACGCCCTTCTCCGGCTCGCTGAGGACGTGCACCGGGAAGGGTGCCCAGCGGGCGAAGTCGTGGGCGATCGCGGCGGTGCCGTCGCTGGAGGCGTTGTCCACGACGACGAGGGTGAAGTCCCGGTCGCGCTGGGCCGCGAGCGCGTCCAGCGTGGCGCCGATCCGCCGTGCCTCCTGGTGCGCGGGCACCACCACCCACAGGGCGCTCATGCCTTCTCCCAGACCATCGTCATGATGCTCACGCCGCCGCCCAGGCCCACGAACAGGACCCGGTCGCCGGGGCGCAGCCCCTCGTGGACGCGGTCGAGCTGTACGCCGAGCGTGGCGCTGGCCATGTTCCCCAGCTCGGGGACCGTGACGACGAGCCGGTCGCGGGGGACGCCGGTCAGCTCCACGAACCGCTCCAGGTACGGCACGGTGACCTGGTGCACCAGGATGTGCCGGAAGTCGTCCCAGCCCAGGCCGGTGCGCTGCCGCATCCGGTCGAGCACCGACGGGCCGATCTTCTCGAAGACCTCCCGCAGTTCGCCGCCGTCACCGTGGAAGTACGTGTGCTCGTCGCCGCGGGGGTGGCGTGATCCACCGCCGAGGATGCCACCCGCCGCCCAGTGCTCGGAGTGCGTCTCGGTGTCCACGTCGAGGACGCCGCCCCGCGGGGTCTCCTCCAGGACGACCGCGGCTCCCGCGTCGCCGAAGGTGTAGCCCGCGAAGCCGTCGCGGAGCTGGCCGGGGCCGGAGGGGGCGTGCCGCACCGCGCGGCTCGGCGTCTCCCCGGTGACCACCAGGGCCCGGCGGGCCCGGCCGGCGAGGATCAGCGCCCGTGCGGTGTCGATGCCGTTGACGAAGCTGTTGCACGCGTTCGTCACGTCCATCGCGTGCGCCCGGGAGCCGAGTTCGGCCTGCACGATGTGCGCGGTCGCCGGCTCGACCACGTCCCGCGTGGCGGAGGCGAACACCAGCAGGTCCACGTCGTACGGGTCGAGCCCCGCCCGTTCCAGCGCCGTGCGGGCCGCCCGTACCGCGAGCGTGGAGGCGTACTCGTCCTCCGCGGCCGTCCGGCGGGAGACGATGCCGGTGGCCCGCTCGAGCATCCGCGTCGGCAGGGACAGCCCGGAGGCCGCGGAGATCCGCTCCTGGAGCCGGGAGGACGTCACTTCGCGCTCCGGCAGACTGGAGGCCACCGCGGTGATGCCCACCCGGCGCGACATGCCCTGCGCGGTCTGGTCTGTGTGCATGAGCCGGACGCTACGGGGCGACCGGGACGGCGGGCCTGAGCGTTCGTACTCACCCGGCATGAGCGATCGCCCCCTGCCGGGAGGAACAGGCTGCATCTGTGCCTGCGTCCCGAGACCTCGCGCGAGGCGGAGGTCGAGCGGCTGCCGGCGCTGGGGGCCACCCTGGTGGACGACCGGCGGAAGCCGGACGGCCGGGGGTGGGTCGTGCTTGCCGACCCGAGGGCAACGAGTTCTGCGTCCTGCTGTCGGAGTCCGAACGAGCCGCACTGCCGCCGGCGTCCTCGTGGCGCCGAGGTGGGCGCGGGCGGTGGGACTCCTCCCCCCGGCCCCGACGCCCGACATCGGAGGCATGTGTGCCTTCGGATCCTCCTCCGTGCGACGGAACGGTGAAGGTTCGCCGCGTGCGACGGGTGGGAGGCATGTTTTGAGGTGAGCATGATGACCGGCGCCCGGGTGGTGACCCACGGACGGGCGTCTCGGTCGTCCTCTTCCCTGTGCGCCGACCGCTCACCCCCCACTCGAAGGACGGGCCATGTCGCTCCCCTCCCGCGTGATTCGCCGAACTCGCATGATCCTGACGGCCGTTGCCGTCGCCGGCCTCGCCGTCCCGGGCGTCACGCTGCTTCCCGCGTCCGCGTCCGCCGCCCCCGCCGCCCCCGCCGCCCCGGCGTACCGGGCCGCCGCGGCCGAGGCGCGGGCCGCGACCGTCACCCCGGCCGAGATGCTCCGCCGGGCCCGCACCTGGCTCACCGCGAACAACGGCGCCCAGGTTCCGTACAGCCAGACCTCGGTGTGGTCCGACGGCTACCGGCAGGACTGCTCCGGCTACGTCTCGATGACGCTCGGCCTGTGGAAGTCCGGCCCGAACACCGTCGAACTCGCCACCAACCGCAGTCTCACCACCCCGATCTCCCTCGGGGACCTGAAACCGGGCGACCTGCTGATCGACGCGTCCGGCTCCAACACGACCCGCCACGTGGTCATCTTCGAGAAATGGACGGACTCCTCGCACACGGCCTACACGGCCTTCGAGCAGCGGGGCGGCCACGGCACGGACCACCGGGTGCGCACCTACGGGCTCGCCCCGGGCAGCGAGTACAAGCCGTACCGCCCGGTCAACCTGTCCGGCGAGACCCCGCCCGCCCCCGAGCCGCCGGCCGCGCAGTGGCCGCTGCTGAAGTCCGGGGCGCGGGGAACGGACGTCACGACCGCGCAGTACCTGCTCCGCGCCCGCGGCCACGGCACGGCCGCGGACGGCGCCTACGGACCGAGGACCACCGCGCAGGCCAAGGCCTTCCAGAGCGCCAACGGGCTCGTCGCGGACGGCGAGATCGGACCCAGGACCTGGCCGCGCCTGGTGGTCGAGGTCAGGAGCGGCTCGCAGGGCGACGCCGTGCGGGCGCTCCAGACCCAACTGGTGGCCCACGGCTACGAGCTCACGGTCGACGGCCGCTTCGGCCCGGCCACGAAGGCGGCCGTCACCGCCTTCCAGGCCGGCGAGAAGCTCGTCGTCGACGGCGTGGTCGGCCCCCGGACCTGGGCCGCCCTGGTCTGATCACACGCACCCGCGCCGATGCGCCGCGAACGCCCCGGGGCCCGTGTTGGGGCCCCGGGGCGTCCTCGGCGGCCTTCTCGCACCCTATACTTGAAGAGTTCTTCAATTGGTCAGTTGCTGTTCCCGCTGCCGGGGCGACGGAGGGGTGATCGGGATGCCGATGCCGCTGTACGAGGCGAAGGCGGAGTTCTTCCGCATGCTCGGCCACCCGGTGCGCATCCGCGTGCTCGAACTGCTGCAGGACGGGCCGAAACCGGTGCGCGACCTGCTCGCGGCGATCGAGGTCGAGCCGTCGAACCTGTCGCAGCAGTTGGCCGTGCTGCGCCGCTCCGGGATCGTCACCGCCACCCGTACCGGCTCCACGGTGGTGTACGAACTGGCCGGAGGCGATGTCGTGGAGCTGCTGGCCGCGGCGCGCCGGATCCTGTCCGTGCTGCTGGCCGGGCGGCAGGACCTGCTCGACGAGCTGCGCCGCACGGATGCGGCGCGGTGACCCGGGACACGCCGTCGGGCGGGCGTGGAGGAGCGCGGGACGAGGGCCCGTCGTCAGCACACGCGGCAGGACCGACGAAGGGGATGGACACGGTGAGCGACGCCAGGAACGGCAAGTCCCGGGACACGAACGGCAAGATCGAGCGGGGCGTCGCGCTGCGCGCCTTCTTCTACATCGCCGGCACCCACCTGATCGCGGGCTTCGTGATGCTGCTGTTCTACTTCGGCGAGCAGGCCCAGAAGTAGCGGAGCCGCGGACGGGGCGGCGCCGGCGGCGGTCCGTGGTCCCAGGGGTCGGCAAGGGCCTGTCGGCCCGTATCCCGGTCCCCGGTCGGCTCTGGCACGCCGTACCCGCCTCCGGAGATGATCAAGCCAGCTCATGGGCGGCCTTCATTCCCCCGGACGGCCGTCCATGGGTTCGACTCCCGGCGTGGGCCACAGGTCGTGTCGGCCGGGCCGTCGCCGTCGCCGGGTGAGGGGGAGAAGGGGAGGCCAGGGTGATCGCTGTTGTGGGGCATCCCGATCTCAGCGCGCCGACGCTCGCGCTGCTGGAGGAGGAGCTGCGCTCGCGGCTGTCCGGCTTCGCCAGGGAGGGCGGGGCCGGCCTGGTTCGCGCGGGCAAGGGCCTCCCGGTGGTGTTCGGGCGGGCCGCCCGCAAGGCCGGACTGGCCCTGGTGACGGTGCTGCCGTCGCGCAACGGCGTGCCCGCGGAGCTGGGCGAGCCGGACCGGAAGGCGGCGGGCGAACTGCTGCTGCTGTCCGAACAGGTCCGGCTGGTGGAGTACGACCCCGGCGACCGGGGCGCCTGCGTGACCGCCGACGAGCGTCTGCTGCGGCACTGCGGCCGTGTGCTCGCGGTGTGGGACGGCTCGCCGTCCAACGGCCGGGACGTGACGGCCCACTTGGTGGCGTACGCCCGCAGCCACGGAGTCGACGTCGAGGTCCTCTGGCCCACCGGGGCCGCGCACGGACCTCTCCGCGGCGAGCCCTCACGTCTGCCGGCCCCCGCCGCCCGGACGGCACGCCTGCGCCGGCCCGCCGGACCGTCCGGGAGGGGTGAAGCCACCGCCTCCCGCCCCGCACAGGCTGTCCGGTTCTCGGAAGGCGACCGCCGTCACGACGGCGGTTCCCCCTCGCCCGGAGAGGCCCGCAGATCGGCCAGCAGCCCGGCCTGCTCGGCGAGCACGCCGGACAGGATGGTCCGCGCGACCCGCAGCAGCTCCGCGACCCGGGGGCTGGTCAGCGAGTAGTACACGTTCGAGCCCTCCTTGCGGGTCTTGACCAGGTTCGCCCGCCGCAGCACGGCCAACTGCTGGGACAGATGGGCGGGCTCGATACCCACCTCGGGCAGCATCTCCGCGACGGCGTGCTCGCGCTCGCTCAGCAGCTCCAGGACCCGGATACGGGCCGGATGCCCCAAGGTCTTGAAGAACTCGGCCTTGAGCTGGTACAGCGGCGTAGTCATCGTGCCGTCTCCTCCGCGGGGCGACGGCACGGCGCAGCCCGTCGGAGCTCGGCGCGTCGCGTCGACCCATTCGTCAAGAACATGGTGTCCATCCTCGCCTGCGGCACCGGCCGCGCCGAACCCGCCTCCGGGAAACCGTCCCCGGCCCGTCGGATGCGGCTCACCTGAGGGGGAGGGTGATCCAAACGCTCTTGCCCAGCCCGTCGGCGTCCGCGCGGACGTCCGCGCTGCCGCCCAGGGCCAGGGTCAGTTCCATGACGGTGGCCAGCCCCCCGCCCCCGCCGCCGGACGCACCGTGCAACGGGGGCCGGCAGGGGTGGCGGTCGTGGACGGCGAAGGCCAGGCAGTCCGCGCCCGCCGCGTAGACCACGGTCACCTGCGGGGAGCGGACGGCGGCGTGCCGGACGCTGTTGGTCACCAGCTCGCCCAGGATCAGCAGGGCCGGGTCCACGGCGGAGTGCCGCAGACCGATCCCCCACTCCGTCAGCACCTGCTCGGCCGTCTCCCGGGCCACGCGCACGGCGGCCGGCAGGGTCGGCAGGGTGAGCACGTGCCGGTGGGGCAAAGTCTCGGCCTGGCACAGCGGAACGGACACGACCCCTCGGCCTCCCCTACACCGCCCCGCCTCGGGGCAGAAACGATCGGCTGTGCCCGCGGCTACCGGTCGGCGGGCACAGCCGGTACAGCATCTAACTAATTGCGAAACTTTGCAATTCAGCATCTGGCCACACGGACCTGACGGAAAAGGGTCCGTCGTCGTGGACAGCCCGGCGGCCGCCGGGCACACTCGCCTGATCAGCGATCGGTCATGGGCCCCGGAGGAGCACGCGTTCCGGAGGGCCCCGTCAGTTCGGAGCGGCTCCACAGGCAATCCGGCAAGATCAGTCGCACACCGAGGAGATGACACGTTGAGGAAACTCCGCGCGCTCTTGGTCGCCCTGGCCGCATGTGCTCCGCTGGCCCTCGGGACGTCCCCCGCGCAGGCCGCCGACTACGACCAGGCCACACCGGGCTCCCTGCCTTCCGACGCCATCTGCACGTCCGTTACGAGCGGGAACGGGTGCTTCAGGAAGTACGGGGACCAGTTCTGGGTCCGGAAGTGGGACGCGGTCAGCTTCGACGTCCGGTGGGAGAACGAACTGTGGGACGGCCAGCGGTGGCTGACCTACCGCATGGGCACCTGTACCGCCTACACCCTGGACGTCGGGCAGTGGGGAGTCTGCAACAAGGACTTCTACGAGAACAGCAGCACCAACGCCTACGGGAGCCAGGGCAGCAGGCTGCGGTGGCAGATCGTGGCGGGAACGAGCTTCGGGCCGTGGTCCTCGTGGCACCTGAACAACCAGTGAGCGCCGCTCGCTCTCAGCCGCCGCCTCCGGGGGGCAGGGACACGGAGTCCGCCGGCCGGCGGTGAAGGAACGCCGCCACGGCGAGGGTCCCGGTCAGGACGGCGAGCGCCCCGAACCCGTAGGTGAGGGTGGCCTGCGAGGCGACGGCGGCGACGAGCAACGGGCCGCCCGCGTCGCCCAGTTCACGGCCCAGCTCGGCGGCGCCCATGGTCTGGCCGAGACGCTCCGCGGGGGTGCTCGCGGCGAGCGCGGCGAAGCCGAGCGGGGTGATCAGTCCCGTACCGGCGCCGGTCAGGGCCGCCGAGAGGAGGATGCCGGTCAGCCCCGGCAGCATCGCGCAGGCCAGCCCCGCAGCGGTGACCGACAGTCCCGCGGCGAGGCCGGCCCGC
This sequence comes from Streptomyces sp. NPDC018947, assembly GCF_044390505.1. Lineage (NCBI taxonomy): Bacteria > Bacillati > Actinomycetota > Actinomycetes > Kitasatosporales > Streptomycetaceae > Streptomyces > Streptomyces sp. NPDC018947. The sequence goes on along the minus strand of NZ_JBIRZD010000012.1, from coordinate 85,396 downwards.
ACGGTGAGGCGTCCGTCGTCCAGGGCACGCCCGGCTCGCGGCTGGACGACGGCCGCGCAGCCGGCGAGCACCGACACCGCCGCCCCGGTCGCCACGGTGCCCAGCCCGGCCGCGCGGCCGGAGACCGGAAGGAAACCGACCCCCACCGACAGCGCCGCGGTCGCCGCCGCGAGCGCGGCCGTCGGGGCGAGGAAGATCGGGTCGGCCAGTCGCCGGGCCAGGTCGAGGACTGTCTGGCGGGCCTTGGGCAGCGGCGGTACGACGGGAACGGCGAGCGCGGCCCAGACGGCGACCGCCGCGCCCAGCGCCGCGAGGACGGTGAACAGCAGGCGCAGGCCGCCGGCCCACACCAGGACGCCGCCGAGCAGCGGGCCGAGGGTGTAGCCGATGGACTTGCAGAAGCCGTAACCGCCGAACGCCCGGCCGTGTCTCGCCGCCGGGTTCAGCCGGGCGACGAGGGCGGACGCGGACGGTGAGAAGGCCGAGGCCGCCGCTCCCTGCCCGAGGCGCGCCGCCCAGAGCCAGCCGGGGCTGTCGGCGGCGACGTACAGCGCGGAGGCGGCCGCGAAGGCCACGAGCCCGCCGAGCAGCACCGGGCGGGCGCCGACGCGGTCGGCCAGGGTGCCGAAGAGGGGCTTGAGGAGGACTTCGGCGCCGTCGTACAGGGCGAGGAGTCCGCCCAGGACGAGCAGCGAGGTGACGGCGTCATCGGTGTGGCCGCCGAGGTTGGCGGCGATGCCGTGCGCGCCGAAGGCGGTGGTGAACCCGGCCGCGTACAGCGGCCACATCCGCCGGGCCGGGGCAGGGCGCGCGCTCACCGGTCCGCCTGCGGAACCTGTTCGAGGGGTACGGCCCGTCCGCGGCAACTCCCGTCGGCGTTGGACACGGGGTGAATGTAGCAGCCGCTGCGTCCGGGGCCGTGTCAGCCGCTTCACCGGGTGGCGGGCACCGGGTGGCCGCTCGCCGTCCGGGACCCGGTCGGTCGGCGCCGCGAGGCGAAGGACGGCTCAGGAGCCGGTCCGGACCTCGCCCGCGAAGACGATGACCTGGTCGATGAGGCTCCGTCGCAGATGGACGACGTCCGTTCCCGCCAGGCGGGGGCCTCCGTCGGGCGTGGTGAAGACCCACTCGTAACGGGCCCACTCGTCCGGCATGTCCACCGCCGAGCAGCGCACCATCGTGCCGGTCCCCGCCGGATGGTTGCGGATGTCCAGCACGAACTGTTCGACCGCCTCGATCCCTTCGCGGCGCCCCAAGGGCCCCCAGAAGACGACATCCCTGGTCAGGGCCTGGGAGAGCAGCCCGGTCACGTAGTTGTCGTCCGAGGCGTTGAACGCGGAGAGGAACGTGTCGATCGCGGACTGCGCGGTCTCTTCATGCATGCACCAGTAATACCAGCCCGTCCGAGGCGACATCCGCCCCGCGATCCCCGTGCGGCGACGCCCTCCGTACGGGCAGGTGGCGGAAGAGGGCTCCGGCCGCCCGGACGGCCGTCCAGGGGTCACGCAGCGTGCCCGCCGGGGGTCGTGATGCGGGTGATGGCCTCCAGCGTGAGGGCGCGGTCGTGGGGCTGCCGGGACAGGGCGCGGTGGAGGGTCAGTCCCTCGATGAGGGCATCGAGCTGGCGCGCGGTGCCGGGGTCGAAGTGTCTTTCGAGGTGGACGCGGCTGCGGCGCATCCATTCGTGGGTGAGTTCCCGGTACGACGGCTGGCGGGCGGCGAGTGTGTACAGCTCCTGGGTGAGGACCAGGTCGCGCTGGCTCTCCTCCGACAGGGAGTGGATGAGGTCGGCGACGGCCTCCCGGGCCTGCCCGGGATCGGCGGGTGTACTGAGGTACGCGTCGAAGACCGCCACGATGTGGTCGGTGAAGCGGCCGAAGGCTTCGCGCAGCAGGTCGTCGATGCCGGAGAAGTGGTACGTCATCGACCCCAGGGGCACGCCGGCGCGCGCGGCGATCTTGCGGTGGGAGACGCGGGCGATGCCCTCCTCCGCGATGAGGTCGAGGGTCGCGGCGAGGATGCGGTCGCGGCGCTGGGGGTCGGTGTGTCCGGTGGCCATGGCGACATGCTCACAGACTCCGCACGGGGCGGGCGGGGTTGCCGACGGCGACGACGTTCGCGGGGACGTCCTTGGTGACGACGGCTCCCGCGCCGATGACCGAGTTGTCGCCGATGGTCACCCCGGGGCACACGATCACGCCACCGCCGAGCCAGACGTTGTCGCCGATGGTGATCGGCTCGGCGGCCTCCAGCTTGTCGCGGCGGGGCCCCGGCTCCAGGGGATGGGTGGGCGTGAGCAGCTGCACGCCGGGGCCGATCTGGCAGTCCTCGCCGATGGTGATGGCCGCGACGTCCAGTGCGGTGAGGTTGTAGTTGACGAAGGTGCGTGCGCCGATGGTGATGTTGCTGCCGTAGTCCACGTACAGGGGCGGCCGTACGTGCGCGTCCTCGCCGAGCGCGCCGAGCAGTTCGGCGAGGATCGGCCGGGCGGCGTCGGCGTCCTGCGCGTAGGCGGCCTGGTAGCGGGCCGCCGACCGCACGGCCTGCTGCTGGCGGCGGGCGATCTCCGGGTCGTCGGCGATGTAGAGGTCGCCCGCCCGCATGCGCTCGAGGTTCGTTCGGGGGTCGTCCGCGAAGTAGTCGGTCGGCATGCGTACGATCGTACATTCCGGGCCGTGTGTGAACCCGAAAGGATGCGCAAGGGCTACCGGCGGCGGTTGTGGAGCACCCCTGCCAGCAGGACGACGAGCACTCCGGCGAGAGGCACCACCAGCAGGCCCACGCGCAGGCTGGTCGTGTCGGCGACGAGTCCGACGACGGGCGGGGAGATCAGGAAGCCCAGGCGCATGAGCCAGGACACGATCGTGAGCCCGGACCCGGGCTTGAGGCCGGGCAGTTCGTCGGCCTCGTGCATCGCGGCGGGCACCAGGGTGGCCACGCCGAACCCGGCCGCGGCGAAACCGAGGACCGTGCCCGGCACCGTGGGCACGGTCAGCGCCAGGGCCATGCCGGCCGCGGCGATCAGCCCGCCGGTGCGGGCCACGGTGCGCTGGCCGAAGCGGTCGACGAGCCGGTCGCCGATGACGCGGCCGATGAACTGGGCGCCGACCAGGGCGATGTAGCCGCCGGCCGCCAGGGTGGCCGAGGCGTGCAGGGAATCGGAGAGGTAGAGGGTGGCCCAGGAGTTGCCCGCGTCCTCGACGAGGGTGCCGGCGGTGGCGATGAGGACGAGGGCCGCCAGTACGTACCCGGTGCGCCGGCCGGCGGGTGAGGGCTGCGGCTGCCGCGGGCTGTCGTCCTGTCCGTCCGGGGATCCGGTGGGCTCGGTGTCGGGCCCGGGCAGGCAGTACCGCAGGGCGACACAGGCGGCGGCGCCGAACAGCACGGCCGAGATCAGCAGGTGCTGCCCGCGGGACAGGTCCAGCGCGATCGCGGCGGCGGCCATGCAACCCCCGGTGACGGCGCCCACGGACCAGACGGCGTGCAGGGAGTTGATGATGGAACGTCCGTAGCGGCGCTGCACCCGCAGGCCGTGGGCGTTCTGGGCGACATCGGTGACCGCGTCCATGGCACCGGCCAGGAACAGCGCCGCCGCGAACACCGCCACCGACTCCGCGAGGCCCGCGGCGAGGGTTCCCGCGCCGGTCAGCAGGGTGCCGGCCACCGCGACGCGGGCCGAGCCCAGCCGGCGGACGAGCACTCCGGCCGCCAGACCGGCGGCGATGGCGCCCGTGGGGAAGGCCGCGACGGCCAGCCCGTAGACCGCGTTGCCGATGCCGAGGTCCGCCTTGATCTGCGGGTAGCGGGGGAGCAGGTTGGCGAAGAGGGCGCCGTTGGTGAAGAACAGCACGGCCACGGCCGCGCGGGCCTGTCGCTCGGCCGTGGCGGGCCGTGGGAGGACGTCAACAGTCATGCGCGGGAGCCTAGCGGCAACAATGTACGAACGTACACTCTGATACGCCGTGGCCGTGGGGCGCCCGGTCCGGGTTCGGGAGGGGCCCGGCGGGCAGAGCCGGGCCCCGGGGGAGCGGAGCCGTACCGCTCGGTCAGCCCGCGCCGGTCAGGGCGAGGAACTCGCCGCGGGAGCGGGCGTCGGAGCGCAGCAGTCCGAGGAGCGTGGAGGTCATGGTGCTGGATCCGGTCGCCTGGACGCCCCGCAGGGTCATGCAGGAGTGTTCCGCCTCGATCACCACGCCGACGCCCTTGGGTTCCAGGTGGGCCTGGAGCCAGTCGGCGACCTGCTTGGTCAGGCGTTCCTGGACCTGGGGGCGGCAGGCGAAGTGCTCGACGACGCGCGCCAGTTTGGACAGGCCGAGGATCCGTGTGCCGGGCAGGTAGCCGACGTGGGCGGTGCCGACGAACGGCAGCAGATGGTGCTCGCAGACGCTGCGCACCGGTATGCGGCGCGCCAGGACGAGTTCGTCGTACCCCTCGTCGTTGGGGAAGGTCGTCAGGTCGAAGGGGCGGGGCGTGAACAGTTCCGCGTAGGCGCGGGCCATCCGCCCCGGTGTGCCGCGCAGGCTCTCCGAGGCGGTGGAGATGCCCAGCGCGGCGAGGAACTGACCGGCCGCGGCCTCCGCGGCGGCGAGGTCGACCCCCTCGGCCTCGTGGACGACCCGCAGGGCGGGCGGCCTCGGTGCGCCCTCCTCCTCGGTGAGGGGGGCCAGACGGGCGGTGCCGTGGTGCCGGCGCTCGGTCATGTCAGCTTCCCCCGATACCCAGAGCGGTGAGCAGGACGAGGACGAGGGTGGCGACGGCCAGCAGACCGTGGGCCACCACGACCGGCACCGGGAAGTGCCGTTCGGCGGGGACGGTTCCCGCGGTCCCCGGGCCCGCTGCGGCGCCTGCCGCCACGGGCGTGGAGCGGTCGCGTTGGACGGGGATCCAGCGGGCCAGCATCGCGAAGCCCAGCAGCGCGACCGGCAGCAGCAGGCCGAACGCCGTCCAGGCCAGGGCGCGCCGGTCCGCGACGACGTAGACGATCCAGACGACCAGGCCGATCGCGGCCAGGGCGAAGTGGCCGAAGACGACCGGGGCGGGCAGGCGGCTGGTGCCGGTCTGCTGCCCGCGGACTCCGCCGTGCCGGATCCAGGTGCCGAGCAGGAAGAAACCGCCGAGAGCGGTGATCACCCAGGTGATCAGTGCGGCGATGTCCATGGGGAACTCCCGAGCGGATGGAGGTGGAGGCAGCCGGAGGCACCGGCCGTCATGGTGTGCGAGGGTTCGCTCGGCCGGCCGGGCGGGCGCCGCTCCGGTGGGCGGGCGTGTATCCCTCGGCCTGGGTGTTCTCGTCGGCGACGCGCACGCCGTAGCGGTAGGCGAGCTTGCCGCCCAGGAACCCCGAGACGCCCAGGACCGCCACGCTGAGCGCGGACAGTGCGAGCTGCCCGGCGCCGACGCTGTCGCCGCTCGTGTAGTCGCCGTGGCGCCACAGGAAGTTGGCGACGTACGCGGCGGTCACCAGCAGGTTCAGCGTCATGTGCACCAGAGCGGTGCGGAAGGCCGGGGTGCCGGCCGGAATGGCGAACAGGTCGAGGAATCCGACCGTGGCCGCCAGCAGGGCACCGAGCACGCCGACCGCGATCAGCCACTCGGAGGCCTGGGTCAGGAAGCCCGGCTCGTGCACGACGTGCGACGCGATGTCGAACACCAGGCTGATCACCCAGGCGCCGATGGGCACGGTCACCAGGATCGGGTGGAACGGGTGGCCGTACGGGCCGGCCAGCGAGGCGCTGACCGGGCGCTTCGCCTGAAGTCGCGGGTCACTGGTCATCGCAACCTCCCAGGGTTTCACCAACAAAGTTTGGTCTTATTGCGGAAGGGCGTCAAGAGACCAGGTCCAGCGCGGGAGAAGAACGCTTGTGCCCATGCGGATGGGAGTTACTGTGGACATGTGGCTCCCGATCCGAGCGAGCGGCCCGACGCGGCCGACAGCGCCATCGACTCCCTCAGCGTCCTGAGCGAGGACTCGCGCCGGCGCATGTTCACCTTCATCCGCCGGGCCCGCCGCGCCGTCACCCGCGACGAGGCCGCCGCGAGCGTCGGCATCTCCCGCAAGCTCGCCGCCTTCCACCTCGACAAGCTCGTCGACGCCGGCCTGCTGCGCGCGGGCTATGGAACGCCCGGCGCCGTCCGCAAGGTCGGCAGGCAGCCCAAGGTGTACGAGCCCACCGACGCCCAGATCAGCGTGAGCATCCCCGACCGGCGCCACGAACTCCTGGCGGATCTGCTCCTGGACGCCGTCCTGGGCGAGGGTGCCGACGAGAACGCCGCCCAGGCGGCCGTGCGGACCGCTGAGCGGCGTGGCCGGCAGCTCGGCGAGGCCGCACGGCAGGAGACCCGTCCCGGCCGCCTGGGCCCCGAGCGGGGACTGACCGCCTGCGCCTACCTGCTGGACCGGTACGGATACGAGCCCGTCCGGGAGACCTCCACCCGGCTGCGGCTTCGCAACTGCCCCTTCCACCCGCTGGCCGCCAAAGCCCCCGACCTGGTGTGCGGGATGAACCACGCCTTCCTCAGCGGCTATCTCGGCGGCCTCGAGGTCAACGGTGTCCAGGCCGACCTCGCGCCCGAGCCCGGGGAGTGCTGCGTACGGCTCCGCGCGAGCGCCGACGGCCCGGCGGACCAGGACAGCTGACGTCCTGCCCGCCGGCCGCCCGGGGCGGGACCCGCACGCCGGTGTTGCGCCACCACCGGGACGTGGCCGCCCTCGCCGACCTGCCCCGCCTTCCCGGGCGGAGGCGGGGCAGGTCGGGTCGGTCGCCGACCGGGCTCGGTGATCCTCCCGAGGGGGAGCACGGCCCCCTCGGCGGGGCGTCAGCGCATCCAGTTCTCCAGGCCCGTGGCGTCCAGCGGCAGGGCGTCGGAGAGGACGTCGGAGCCCTCGGGGGTGACCAGGACGTCGTCCTCGATGCGGACGCCGATGCCACGCAGCTCCGGGGGAACGGTGAGGTCGTGGGCGTGGAAGTAGAGGCCCGGCTCCACGGTGAGCACCATGCCGGGTGCCAGGGGGGCACCCTGGTAGGCCTCGTAGCTGGAGCGGGCGCAGTCGTGGACGTCCAGGCCGAGGTGGTGGCCGACCCCGCAGACCAGCCAGCGCCGGTGGTGCTGCCCCTCGGGGGAGAGCGCCTCGTCGACGGAGACCGGCAGCAGGCCCCAGTCGTGCAGGCCGTGCGCGATCACGTCCATGGCCGCGGTGTGGAAGTCGGCGAAGTCCCGGCCCGGGCGCACCGCCGCCAGGCCCGCCCGGTGCGCCTTCTCCACCAGGTCGTGCACCTGGCGCTGGGCGGGGCTGAACCGGCCGGTGGCCGGGAAGGTGCGGGTGACGTCGGCGGTGTAGTAGCTGTGGGTCTCGACGCCCATGTCGAGCAGCACCGCTTCCCCCTCGCCCACCGGGCCGTCGCAGCGCACCCAGTGCAGGGTCGCGGCGTGCCGTCCGCTGCCGACGATGCTCGCGTATCCGGGGCCGTTGCCGTACGTACGGGCGTAGCGGTCGAAGGTTCCCTGGAGCCAGCGCTCGCCACCCCCGGCGACGGCGGCCGGGAACTCGCGGACCACGGCGGCGAAGCCCTCCACCGTGCAGTCCACCGCGGTCCTGAGCTGGGCGATCTCCCAGTCGTCCTTGATCATCCGCAGCTCGGCCAGCGTCCGGGCCACCTGGGCGTCCCGGTTGCCCTCGGCAAGGGCGGGGTCGAGGTCTTCCAGCGGGCGGACCTCCAGGCCGTGGCCGAGGGCGCGCGCCCAGTCCCGCGGACCGGGGGCGGCGCCGACCCAGAGTTCGCCGTACTGCGCGTCGGCGAAGAAGCCGGGGTCGCCGGGCTGTGCGGGCCTGGGGAGGTAGAGCACGCTGCGCGGGTCTCCGGCGGCGCGGGTGTCCATGACGAGGACGGCGTTCTCCACCGGGCATCCGGTCAGCCAGTAGAAGTCGCTGTCCGGACGGAAGTCGTGGAAGGTGTCGTTGCTGCGCACGCTCGCCCGTCCGGAGGCCACCGCGATGGTCCGTCCGGGCAGCTCGGCCGCGAGCCGGGCCCGGTGCTCCGCCGCGGCCTTCGCGGCGCCCGGCACCACCTGCGCGGTGCGGTCCGGGGTGCCCCAGCCCTGCCCCATGTACGCGACGAACGCGGGCATGGCCGCCAGTCGCGGCATCCGCGGGTCCGGCTCCTCGGCCACCAGGCCGGAAGCGGGCCCGGTGGGTGCGGCGGGCTTCTCCGCCGAGTCGCCGGGCGTCGGCGTCCGGAGGGTCTGCTCGGTGTCGGTCATGAGATCGTCCTTCCTCGGTCCGCGCGCGTGCCGCGCGCTGTGCTGGGGGGCGGGTGGCCGGGCCGGTGCCCGGCGGGGGGCCGACCGCGCCGTCGTTCTCGACGGCACGCCGGGCGGCTTCGTGGTGGCGGCCGCAACCGCTCACGCTTCGGTTCGGCCGGCGGACGGCCCGGGAAGCGGTGAGCGCACCGAGGCGCGCACGGCTCCCGCGCTGGCGGCCACCACCAGGAGGATGGCCAGCATCTCCGTCGCGCCGAGGTCCTGCCCCAGGACGAGGCGGCCGGCCAGCGCGGCCACAGCGGGGGCCAGGCTCATCAGCACGGCGAACGTACCGGCGGGCAGCCGCCTGAGCGACATCAGCTCCAGGGTGTAGGGCAGGACCGACGACAGCAGGGCGACGGCGGCTCCCAGCGCCAGAGCGACCGGGTGCAGCAGGGCGCTCCCGGCTCCGGCCGTCCCCGCGGGCAGGCTGAGCAGGGCTCCCACCGCCATCGCGAGGGCCAGACCGTCGGCCTTCGGGAACCGGCTTCCGGCCCGGGAGGCGAGCAGGATGTACGCCGCCCACATCGCCCCCGCGCCGAGAGCGAAGGCCGCGCCGGCGAGGTCGCCGCCACCGGCGTCGCCCCGGCCCAGCAGGACGACGCCCGCCAGGGCCAGCGCGGCCCACAGCCAACTGCTCGCGCGACGCGCGGCGACGACCGAGAGGACCAGCGGGCCGAGCACTTCCAGGGTGACCGCCGTGCCCAGCGGGATCCGGGCGATCGCCTGGTAGAACAGCATGTTCATACCGCCCAGGGCCACGCCGAAGGCGACGACGACGGCCCAGTCCCCCCGCCGGTGTCCGCGCAGCCCCGGCCGGCACAGGGCCAGCAGCACCACGGCCGAGACGGTGAGCCTGAGCGTCACCACTCCCGAGGCGCCCACCCGGTCGAACAGCAGGTTCGCCACCGCGGAACCGAACTGCTGGCTGAAGATCCCGCCCACCACCAGGGCGACCGCGCCCACCTGCCCGCGACCGGGCGAGGGGGCGGCCGAGGGGCGCGGCACGGCGGGAGCCGGGGGATCGGAGAGGCGCACATCGGACATGACGACGACGCTACGAGCCCGTCCCCGCGCCTGTGAAATGCCGATTCGCGTGCGGTTATGCTTCACAGTCATGACCATGGAGCTGCGGCATCTGCGGACCTTCCTCGCCATCGCGGAGGAGGGCGGCATCACGCGTGCCGCCGGCCGCCTGCACACCAGCCAGCCGGCCGTCTCCAGGACGCTGCGCCGGCTCGAACAGCACCTGGGCGTCCGGCTGGTGGACCGCTCCACCCATCACCTGCACCTCACCGACGCCGGACTGGCCTTCCGGCCCCGGGCCGAGGCCGCCGTCGCGGCCGCCGACGCCGCGTTCGACCCCCACCGCATGAGGGCCAGACCGCTGCGCCTCGGGCACGCGTGGTCCGCCCTCGGCGACCACACCGCCCTCCTCCTGCGCCGCTGGAACGACGCCCACCCGGACACCCCGCTGCAACTGCTGCGCGTCGACGACCGCACCGCCGGCCTCACCCACGGCAAGGTCGACGCCGCCGTGCTGCGCGGCAGGGTCACCGCCCCCGGACTGCGGAGCATCGTCCTGCTGACCGAGCCCCGCGTGGCCGCCGTACCCGCCGCCGGCCCTCTGGCACGGCACACGCACCTGACGCTGGCCGACCTCAGCGACCGGGTCATCGCCGTCAACACCGTCTCGGGCACCACCACCCTGGCCCTGTGGCCCGCCGCGATCCGACCCGTCGAGAGCCTGACCGTGGCCAACACCGACGACTGGCTCGCCACGATCGCCGCCGGACGCGCCGTGGGAGTGACCACCACCGCCACCGCCGGCATCCACCCCTACCCCGGCATCACCTACCGCCCCCTCACCGACGCGGCCGACGTGCCCGTCCTGCTCGCCTGGAACGATCCTCCCGATCACCCCGCCATCCCCGACCTCGCCGCACTCGCCGGCGAGATCACCCGTGAGGCCCGGCGGGAAGGGTGAGCGGCCCCCGGCGCGCTTGACCGGGGCATCACCGTCCCGGAAGGGTCGTTCGGGCCGAGCCGTCGCGACGAGCGGGGGCCGCGGCGGCCGTCGGACCCGGTCTCTCACTACGCCGCTCGGCCCCTGGAACGCTGGTCGTCGACCGGCGGCACCGCCCAGCGGGTCCGGTCCGGGATGCGGGCGTTGGCGCGGGAGGCGGCGAAGGGCGCGTCGATCAGGGCCGCGGCGGCGAGCAGGCCGAGCCAGGCGCTCGCCGCGCCGGAGACCATGTCCAGCAGGAGCGGGGCGAGGGCCGCCATCGCCACGGCGAGGCGCAGGTACATGCGGCCGTGGACGGCCGTGCGGAAGACGGGACGGGGGCGCAGCGTGCGCGCGGCCAGGCCCGGGACGGTGGGGCGCAGGTTCGCCGGGTCGGTGAGGTAACGGTCGGTGAAGTCGATCGCCGCCTGGCCCCAGAGCATCTCGCCGGTCTCGGAGACGAGGGCCACGGGATACGCCGGAGGGCCCTGCCGGCGTGCGACCGCGAGAACCGACTGCCAGCGTTCCGGCCACATGATCCAGATGTGCTCGCCCTTGAACTTGGCGCCGAAGAGCGACACCTCACCGACGGTGCTCTGGCCGAAGAACCCCGGGAACAGCCCCTGGACGCCGTACCACTTGCCGTGCTCGTCGCGGACCTTGAGCATCCGGGCGATCTCCGGCGTCGGGTTGATGAGCTTGGGGTTGTCCTCCTCCACGATGCGCGCCCATTCGGCGCCGGCCGACCTGAAGCGGACGGCGAAGACCCGGCCGGCCTCGGCGTCCTGGGCGAGGAGCCGGTGCCGTTCGGGCAGGGGGCGGGCGAGCAGCTTCCCGAGCACCGGGACGAAGAACAGGACCCAGACGACCAGCGGGAAGGCCCCGAGGACCAGGAGGCCGTCGTGCACTTCGCCGCTCGCGGCGAAGCGGTAGGCCGCGAACGGCGCGAACGCCGCGAGCAGCATGCCCGCGACCGTGTACCAGTCCACCGGGTTGCGGGGCAGCACGGACGGCAGGCCCTTCCACTGCGGCGGGCCGGGGGCGGGCGCGGGCTCCCCGCGGGTCGTGAGGGCCCACGCTCCCGCGCACACCGCACCGGCGGCGAGCGCGGCCAGGACGTCCCAACGGGGCCCGTCGGCCCGGTCGTACACCAGGCAGAGGACGACGGCGACGGCGGCGAAGCCGAACGCGGCGGCGCGCAGGGCTTCGGTGGCGGTACGGCTCACGGAGCGGATCTCCCGGTCGGTCCGGCGGTGACGGAGACGGCGAACGGGGGCGTAGGGCCGTTCGCCGTCTCCAGACCCGCGACAGGGCCGGAAGGTTGTACGGCCTCCGCTCGCCACGGCGCCGCGGACCTGGTGATCGCGCCCGTGGACGTCGACCGGGCCGTGAGCCCGGGGTCGGGGGAGATGCCGCCCCGGTGCCGTCAGCCGGGCGGCGAAGACGTGTACGCGCCGGCGCGGGCCGCCGCCGCGGCGGCGTGCGCGGCACGGTCGGCGTCGGCGGGGGTGAGGGGGCGGCCGGTGTTGAGGAGGGCGTAGTAGAGGGGGGCGGAGACGGCGGCGATGACGGTGTGGGGGTCGGTGCCGACGGGGACGTCGCCGCGTTCGACGGCGTCGGTGACGCAGCCCGCCCATTCGGTGATGCGGGTGTCGTAGAAGCGGTGGAGCGCTTCGGCGGCCTGCTCGTCGCAGAGGGAGGCGGCGATGAAGGCCTTGAAGAGGCGGCCCTGGCGGGGGTCGGTGAGGGTCTTGACGACGAGGCGGGCGTTGGCGGTCAGGTCGCCTTCGAGGGTGCCGGTGTCGGCGCGGGGGAGCGAGGTCTCGGCCATGTCGGTGAGGAGGTCGGCGGCCAGCGCGGCGGGTGTGCCCCAGCGTCGGTAGACGGTCGTCTTGCCGACGTCGGCACGGCGGGCGATCTCGGCGAGGTCGAGGGCGGCGAAGCCGTTCTCCGCCAGTGCGTCGCCGGCCGCCCTGAGGACGGCTTCGCGGACGCGGGCGGTACGGCCGCCGGGGCGGACGGTGCCCGAGGGGGCGGGCGCAGCGGACATGGGGGCTCCTTCTGGAGGCTTCTGACGGCCGATGGAGTGTCACGGTGCCACAGCCATCTTAACGGGACCAGAGTTCCCATTGTCGGGCTTCGGTGCTACCTTCTGAGCCGTAACGGAACTGTGAACCCGTTAAGCGAGCTCTTCGGGGCCCGCTCGGCCCTGTCCTCCCGCGTCCCGCCGTGTCGGCGAACGGTGGGAGCGAAAGGAGTACATGTCATGTCCATGATAAAAACTGAGGCGTCGGAGGGCCCCGGCGACCCGCGTACGACCCGTGCCGGGGGCGCCGGCCCGGCGAGCGGCCCTGCGTCCCGGCCGCAGCCCCTGACCGGCCGGTTGAAGCTGGTCCTGGCCGTGCTCCTCGTCGCCCAGTTCATGCTGGCCGTCGACTTCTCGATCCTGAACGTCGCGCTCCCCGCGATCGGCGACGGCCTCGGCTTCCCGCTGTCCGACCTCCAGTGGATCGCGACCACGTTCGCCCTGTCGGCTGCCGGTTTCACCCTCCTCTTCGGCCGCATCGGCGATCTGGTCGGCCGTAAGAAGATCTTCATCGGCAGCCTGGCGCTGCTCGGGCTCTCCTCCTTGGCCGGCGGGCTCGCCACCACGCCCGAGATGCTGCTGATCGCCCGGGTCGCCCAGGGCCTTGCCACGGCCGCGGCCACCCCGGCCGGGCTCTCCCTCCTCACCACCTCCTTCCCCGAGGGGCCCCTGCGGCAGAAGGCGCTCGGCATCAACGGCGCCCTGATGTCCGCCGGGTTCACCGCCGGCGCCGTCCTCGGCGGGGTCCTCACCGACCTGCTCTCCTGGCGCTGGGCCTTCTTCGTCAACGTCCCCGTCGCGCTCGCCGTGGTGCTCGTCGCGCCCGCCGTCATCAAGGAGTCCAGGCCCGCCGCCCGTCCGAGGCTCGACCTGCCCGGCGCGCTCACCGTCACCCTCGGGCTGCTCAGCCTGGTCTACGGCCTCATCCAGGCCGGTGAGCACGGCTGGGGCGACGCCCACGCGGTCGTCGGCCTCGTCGCCGGCGCCGTTCTGCTCGCCGCGTTCTTCCTGATCGAGCGCAAGGTCGCCCAGCCGCTCGTCCCGCTGAAGACGCTGGGCCGCCGCAACGTCGCCTGGGGCAACGCCCTCGGCCTGCTCGCCTTCGTCACCGAGACGTCGCTGGTGTACCTGCTCACCCTGTACCTGCAGAAGACCCTCGGCTTCTCACCGCTGACCGCCGGCATCTCGTTCGGCGTCCTCGGCATCGGTACGGTCGTCGGCGGACTGCTCGCGCCCCGGGTCATCGCGAAGACGTCCACGCGCACCGCACTGGTGGCCGGCGGCATCGTCCAGACCGTCTTCACCGCCGCCCTGCTGTTCCTCGGTACGTCCACCGGGGCGTCGTTGGCGCTGCTGCTGCCCGCGACCTTCTTCGGCGGGGTCGGCAACATGCTGGTCATCGTCGGCTTCATGGTCACGGCCACCAGTGGCCTGCCGAACGAGGAGCAGGGCCTGGCCACCGGCCTCGCCTCGATGTCCCAGCAGGTCGGCATCACCCTCGGCACGCCGATCATGTCCACGGTCGTCACGGCCACCACGGCAGGGTCCGCCACGGCCTCCGCCATCCACCACGGCGTCACCGTCGCCATCGCCGTCAACGCCGCCCTGGTCCTCCTCGGCGTCGCCCTGGCGGCCGCCTTCCTGCGCGCGAAACAGCCCGCCCCGGCCGCCTGACTCGCGCACAGCGCCGTGACACGCGGGGCGACGGCCCCGCGTGTCACGGTCCACGCCCGCGGTTGGCCGGATCAGCAGGGCGTCACCTCGGGTTCGAACAGGCGCAGGCCCCAGGGTTCCACGCTCTGGGCGCAGAGGTCCGCGAGGAACTGCACGGCTCCGCCCTCGTAGTGCCACCAGGCTCCGCCGCGGCCCGCCACGGTGACGATCCACTCCTGCGGGCTGTCCCCGGTGGTGCTCCACATGAACTTGTCACCCTCGTCCGACTCCGACCACGGCAGAAGGCCGCCCGGTGCGGGATAGGCCGACAGGCCGAGGCCGGGTTCCAGCCAAGCATCGACAAGGACGTCCAGCATGTCCTGAACGCCCTGGTGCACGAGGTGTTCCTCGCCCGGCTCGGGCAGGCCGACGAGGATGCAGTCGCCGATGGCGAACGTCGGGTACCACTCGGCGAGGTGCTTGTAGTCGGACGGCAGCGTGGTGCCCAGGCTCTCCTCGACCAGATCCCAGTCGAGTGCAGCCGGCACCGATCGGCGGATGCCGACCAGGTTCGGGACGGCGCGCTCGAGCGCCGCAAGGGCCTCTGCCGGATCCGTGATGCGGCGCCTCGGCGTCTGTGCCTCGATGGGGGTGTTCGTCATGGGTAGCAGACTGCCAGGCCCGCAACGACGTCTCGGAGCCGCCCCGGGCCGGCCCGAGCGGGGCGAGGGCGCGCCCGGTCGGGCGTTGCCGGAGACGGTGACGGGGCGCCCCCCGTGGGTGACGCCCCGTCTCCTCCGTTTCGTCGGTCAGTCGGCCGGCGTCAGTGCGACCTCGGCGCTGCCCGACAGGGACGGCAGGCCGTCCGGGGGAGTGTCCCGGTAGGTGGCGTTGAAGACGGCCTTCAGGTTGTCCGCACCGGCGTGACCGCCGTCCACGAACGTCTTGAACGACCCGGAGCACCCGGTGCTCGAGGAGAGCGGGTGACCGTGCGAGTCGTGGCCCAGGATGAAGGAGACGCTGACCTTCGCGCAGTCCACCGGCTGGTCGTCGGTGACGGTGACCTTCCAGGTGACCGTGTCACCCCAGTGGAACGGCGTGCCGCCGTGCGGGGCCGGGTCGGTCGTGAGCGAGACGACCGGCGCCTTGTTGCCGACCACGACGGGGACCGACGCGGAGGCCGAACGCCCGGTGCTGTCGGTGACCTTCAGCGTGGCGTCGAAGACGGCGTTCTCCGTGAACGTGTGCTTCGGGTTCGCCTCCCTGGAGTCCACGGTGCCGTCCGCGTCGAAGTCCCAGGCGTAGCTGAGGGCGTCACCGTCGGCGTCCTTCGTGCCGGCGCTGGAGAACTGCACCGTCAGCGGGTTGGTCCCGTTGACCACGTCCGCGGCGGCCTTGGGCTCCGGAGTGCGGTTGCCCCGCGTGAAGTCGATGCGCGAGAGCTGGGCCTCGGGCAGCTCCGCGAAGTACCCGGTGCCGTACTCGAGGACGTAGAGCGCGCCGTCCGGGCCGAACTCGGCGTCGATCGGACCGTCCGTCGTGATCGAGGGAATGGCGTCCTCGATCTTTTGCACCTCGTTCTTCTTGCCGAGGGTGATGGCCTTCATCTGGTCGCGGGTCCACTCGTAGAAGAGCGGCTTGCCGTCGAAGTACGCGGGCCAGCGGTTCTCGGCGGTGTTCCGCTTGTCGTAGCGGTACGCCGGGCCGCCCATGGGGCCTATGCCGCCCGTGCCGAGCTCGGGGAACTCCGCGGAGGCCCCGTAGCCGTAGACGATCTCCGCGTCCGTGACCGGAGGCAGCGTGCCCAGACCGGTGTTGTGTCGCGAGTCGTTGACCGGGTTGCCGCAGTCGAACGCGCCGCTCGACTCCTTGGTGCCGAAGTCGTAGTCCTGGTACGGCATGTCCTGGGTCACGCAGAACGGCCAGCCGTAGTTGGCGGGGCGGTCGATGACCATCCAGCGGCCGTGGCCGGCCGGGCCGCGGCCGGGGTTGGCCTTGTTGGCGTCGGGCGAGTAGTCGCCGACGTAGACCTCGCCGGTCTTGTCGTCCACCCCGAAGCGGAACGGGTTGCGCAGGCCCATGGCGTAGATCTCGGGCCGGGTCTTCGGAGTGCCCTTGGCGAAGAGGTTGCCGTCCGGGACCACGTAGCCGCCGTCGCGCTTGACCTTGATGCGCAGGACCTTGCCGCGCAGGTCGTTGGTGTTGCCCGACGTGCGCCGCGCGTCGTAGACCGGGTTGCGGCCGGGGCGGTCGTCGAGCGGGGCGTAACCGTCGGAGGCGAACGGGTTGGAGTCGTCACCGGTCGACAGGAACAGGTTGCCCTTGTGGTCGAAGTCGATCTTGCCGCCGACGTGGCAGCAGATCCCTCGGTCGGCCGGCACGTCGAGGATCTTCTGCTCGGAAGCGAAGTCGAGCTTGTTGCCCTCCAGCTTGAACCGCGAAAGCCGTGTGACGCCCTTGTACTTGGCGAAGTCCTCGGCCGTGCCGTACTCCGGTGCGTCCCCTTCGTTGACACCCGGGGTGTCCGGGTTGTCCATGGGGGTGTTCAGGCGGGGGGAGTAGTAGAGGTAGACCCAGTGGTTCCTGGCGAAGCCGGGGTCGACGGCGATGCCCTGCACGCCTTCCTCGTCGTGCTGGTAGAGCCCGGCGGGGCTCTTCTTCATGTCGGCGGCGAGGAAGTTCACACCGCTCTCGGGGTCGTGGATCCGGACCTCTCCCGTGCGCGCCGTGTGCAGCACGCGCCGGTCGGGCAGGACCGCGAGGGCCATGGGCTCGCCCGGACGGTCGTTGAGGGTGACCTTCTGGAAGTCCGCCGGGGCCGGCGGTGCGGGGTCCGACTTGGCGGCCTGGGCCGGGGACAGAGGCAGGATGCCGACGGCTCCGGCCAGCGCCGCCGCCCCCACGAGGGTGACGATCCGTCTGTTGCGCACTCAGAACTCCTCTGGTCTGGTCAGCGGCTGTATGAGAGTGAGGCCCCCGACTGGCCGCCGCAGAGTGAAAGCAGGTGAAAGTCCGTGCGAAGTGAGTCAGTCGGACGCTAGAGCGTGCACTTTCGACTCGTCAAGGACAAAGTCTCAACTTTCTCAGGGAAAGGTTGCCCGGGTTTCCAGGGGATTTTCGGCCAGGCTCGGCCGACCTGAGCCGACGTCAACGCGTCGAGAACGCCGGACGGATGGCGCCCCGTCGGCGGCGGACCCGCAGACCTGACCGGCCGGCCGCTTCCGGGCGGAAGGGGCATCGTCATGGCGCGACGATCGCGTCCGCCGCCCGTGCGTCCGGCTTCCCGGCCGTCCGTCTGTGTCGGGTCCGTGGGGGAACCGCAGACCGCCGGTGAACATCGCGGTTCCCTTCCGTGCGATTCGCCACAGCATTGCTGCAAAGCATCGGAGTCGAGGTGTGGCGATATGGCCCGTCGATGTGCTGATTTGTGACCCCACTTCCCTTGGTATGGGAGTGAGCAGCGCGGATCTCGGAGCAAGTCACCGGCACGCGCACGGCTTTATGATCGTCGACGAACTGCTGACTTCGCGTCCGTCCTTCTGTCGCCGACGTACCTTGGCGACCGCGAACGCAACGGGCCGATCAGGCCGCGTGACGGTGACGCATGTGAGGAAAGGTGACTTCCATGGCCCTCGGGCTTCTGCGACGCCGGCGTTCCCGCGGCGCCTCCGGTGCCGGACCGAGCCTCTCGATCCCCCTGCCGCCCGACGCCGGGGGGTTCGGCTTCGAGGTCGTCGACCCCATGGGGCAGCCCATGCGCGGGGCCGAGGTCACGGTGACCGCCCTGGACAGCCACCGGGTGGCGACGCGCGGCACCACGGACCCGCACGGTTACTTCATCGCGACGCTGCCTCCGGGCTCCTACAGCGTCATGACCGTGGCCGAGGGCCTGGCGCCCGTACGGGAGGACCTCGACATCACCGCCGGCGTGGCTCTGCCGCCGGAGCGCATCGCCCTCGAACCCGCCCGCCAACTGGAACTCCCGACAGCCGGGACCTGGCTGTTCGACCCTCCGCACACCGCGATCCGGTTCATCGCCAAGCACGTGGGCATGGCCCACGTCCACGGACGGTTCACCCGCTTCCAGGGCGGCATCCGCGTCGCACCGAACATGGCCGACTCGCACGTCTCGGTGCGCATCGACGCCTCCAGCATCTCCACGGGCAACAACACCCGGGACAACCACCTGCGCTCCGCCGACTTCCTGGACGTCGAGCGCTTCCCGTACATCGACTTCACCAGCACCAGGTTCGCCCACCGCGGCGGCTCGAAGTGGACCCTGCACGGCACGCTCACCATGCACGGCACCAGCCGCTCCGTCGGTCTCGACACCACCTACCTCGGGACGGTCAACGGAGGGTACGGCCAGGAACTGCGCTGCGCCGCTCTCGCGAAGGCGGAACTCCACCGGGAGGACTTCACCCTCAACTGGCGGTCCATGCTGGCCCGCGGCATCGCCGTCGTCGGCCCGACCGTCCAACTGGAGCTGGACATCCAGGCGATGTACCACACCCACGACACGCCCACGCCCCCGGAGTAGGCCCCCAGGGCCCTCGGGGCGTTCGTGCGGTGCCGACCGGGAGCCGCCCGGCAGCAGCGCACCCCCACATCATGTTGATCTTGTACAGCTTTGCAGTCGACCGCGTGGAACCCGGACAGGGCCACCCATCTCGCCGGGCGGTGCCCGGGGATGCCGTGATAGCACGGAGCGGTCAGACGGAAAGGGCTCGATCATGGGAATCTTCAACCGACGCCAGGCGGCCGTCGTCGACTCGGTCTCGGCGTTAGACGCCGGCGCCCCCGTCATGGAGTCCGCGCCGCGGGACGTCGCGCTCGACCCGGCGCTCCGGGCGCTGACCGGGCACTGGACCATCGACCGCCCGCACAGCCGTATCGGATTCTCCGTGCGGCACGCGATGGTCACGACGGTCAGGGGCGCCTTCACCGACTACGACAGCGCGTTGTACTTCGACGGCGCCCGGCCCTCCGAGTCGCGGGCCGAGCTCGTCATCCGGGTCGCCAGCGTCGACACGGGCGTGGAGCAGAGGGACGGTCACCTCGTCGGCCGCGACTTCTTCGACGCGCGCCGCTTCCCGGAGATGTCCTTCCGCAGCACCTCCACCGTCCACGAGGGCGGGGAGAGCTTCCGCATGACGGGGGACCTGACCATCCGCGACGTCACCCGGCCCGTGGACCTGCAACTCGACTACCTCGGCTCGGTCCTGGACCCGTTCGGCTTCGAGCGGGCCGGCTTCGACGGCACCACCACCATCGACCGCACCGACTGGGGCCTGGTCTACAACCAGCGGCTCAAGGCGGGCGGCACCATGGTGAGCGAGAAGGTCCGCCTGCAGTTCGACATCTCCGCGATCCGCGCCACGTCCTGAGCGGCACCGGTCCGCCGGACCGCCGCGCGCCGGCGCCCCCGCACGGGGGCGCCGAGCCGTGCCGCCGGTTCAGCGGCGGAAGACGGTCACCCCCTCGACGATCGTCTCGTCGACCGACGCGTCCTTGATCTCCTCCACCGGCACGGCGAACAGGTCCCGGTCGATCACCACGAGGTCCGCGTACTTGCCGACGGTCACCGACCCGCGGTCCCCGTCCACGAAGTTGGCGTAGGCGCTCCCCATCGTGTACGCCTCGATCGCGGCGGCCAGGTCGATCGTCTGACCGGGCACCCACGAGTCGCCGCCGTCCGGGGCGCGGCGGGTGACGGCGGTGTAGAGGTGGGCGAGCGGGTTCATCTCGGCGACGTTCCAGTCACTGGAGAAGGCGAGCCTCGCCCCCGCCTCGCGCAGGCTGCGGAACGCCCAGGCGTGCGACCAGCGGTGCTCACCGACGCCCTCGGCCCAGTCCTTGCCCGGACCGGCGACGTCCGGCGCGCAGTGCCGCGGCTGCATGCAGGCCACGACGCCCAGCTCGGCGAACCGGCCGACGTCCTGCGGGTGGAGACACTCGACGTGCACGAGCTGGTGGCGGGCGTCGCGGGGGCCGTTGGCGGCGCGCGCCGCCGCGTGCGCGTCGAGGGCCGTACGGATGCCGCGGTCGCCCGTGGCGTGCGTGAACGTCTGGAAGCCGCGCCGGTCCAGCTCGGTCAGCACCTCCGCGAACTCGCCGGGCTCGTAGAACGTACGGCCCCGGTTTCCGGGCTCGTTGGCGTACGGCTCGAACAGCGCGGCGGTGTGCGGCTCGATCACGTCGTCGATGTACAGCTTGAGCGGACCGACGCGGAACCGGTCGTCGTCGAACCGCTTGGCGCACCGCTCGAACTCGTCCAGATCCTCGGCGGTCGTCCCGTGCGGATGGAACAGTGCGGCGACGATCCGCGAACGCAGCCGGCCCTCGCTCCTCGCCCGTTCGAAGAGGAACAGGTCGTCGGGGGAGTTCTGCGGTTCGACGACCGTGGTCAGACCGCTCTCCGCGGCCATGTCGAGGGAGGCGCACAGGCGCTTGTACCGGCGCTCCTCGCTCGCCCAGGGCAGGAACTCCGCCAACGCGCGCTGGCCCCGGCGGGCGAGGCCGAGGACGGCGAACCCGGTGACGAACCCGGTCGGTTCGCCGGTGACGGGGTCCTTCTGGACGACTCCCCACGGCAGCCGGCCGGTGTCCCGGGTGATGCCCAGACGCCGGAGGGCGGCCGTGTTGAGCCAGACGCTGTGGACGTCGTAGGTGAACACGAGAGCGGGCCGGTCACCGGTGACCGGGTCCAGGTCGGCGGCGGTGGGCATGCGTCCCCCCGGGATCGCCCCGTAGTCGAACGCCTCCGCCTCGATCCATGCGGCGTCGGGGTGCGCGTCCGCCCAGGCCCGGATGCGGGCGTGCACCTCGTCGAGGGTGTGTGCCCCGGCGAGCTGCACGCTGTCGGCGTCGGAGCCGAGCCGGACGTGGTTGTGCGCGTCGACGAAGCCCGGGAGCAGCATGCGCCCGCCGAGGTCGCGTACCTCGGTCGCGGGACCGGCGAGTGCGGTGACCTCGGCATGCGTGCCGACGGCGCTGATCCGGCCGGCGGTCACCGCCACGGCTTCGGCGCTGGGCAGGTCCGGGTCGACGGTGTGGACGCGGGCCCGGGTCAGGATGAGGTCGGGTGCGGGGCGCACGGAAGCTCCTTCGGGATCGGGGTGGGGTCGGACGGGGTGGGAGGCGGGGCCCACGGGAAGGGACGGGTCCCTCGCCGGTCAGCCGGTCCGGGTGACGCCGGCGGGCGCGTCCGTACCCGTCGCCGCGGTCGGCACCGGCACGCCGGTACCGGCCTGCGGCGCGTCGAGGGACACGACGGAATCCGGTGCCGGACGGCACGCCATCAGGCATACGGCGCTCACGGCAGCCATGGCGGCGAACGCGACCGCGACGGGGACCCAGGAGCCGCCGGACGAGGAGTACAGCCAGGTCGTCGCCGCGGGGGCCAGGGTGCCGAGCAGGCCCGCGGTCTGGAAGCTCATCGACAGGCCCGTGTAGCGGACGCGCGGCGCGAACCACCCCGAGGCGAGGGTGCCGAGGGAGGCGTACGCGATCGTGCTGGCGAGCATCGGCAGGCACATGGCGAGCCACAGGCCGGTGACGGAGCGGGTGTCGGCGAGCCAGAACATGGGGAAGGCCGCGACCAGGTGCAGCAGGACGCCGATGAGCGTGACCCGGCGCAGGCCGTAGCGGTCGGCGAACAGCGCGCTGAGCGGGGTGCACACGATGACGACGACCGAGGCCGCGGTTCCGGCGGCGGCGGCCTGGGCGTCCGTGAAGCCCAGCTCCGAGACGGCGTAGCTCGACATGAAGGTGACGACGATGTAGTAGCCGCCGATGGTGATCAGGAACGCGCCCGTCGCCAGCAGCCACGTCCTCCAGGCATGGCGCAGTACGCCGATCACGGGGGCGGGCTCCTTGCCCCCGGCCGCCGGGCCCCCGGCCTCCTCGGCCCGCCGGGCGGCCTCGAACTCTGGCGACTCGTCCATGGAGCGGCGGATGACCAGGCCGACGGCGACGAGCACGGCGGACAGCAGGAACGGGACGCGCCACGCCCAGTCCGCCAGCGCGTCGTGCCCGAGCAGCGCGGTCAGGGCGAAGGCGCCGGTCGACAGGAAGTAGCCGACACCGTCGCCGACCTGCGGGAACGAACCGAAGAAGGCCTTGCGGCGGGGCGGCGCGTGCTCGACCGCGAACAGGACGGCCCCGCCCCACTCGCCTCCGACGGCCAGGGACTGGATCATGCGGATCAGTACGAGGAGCAGCGGTGCGAGGACACCGATCTGGTGGTAGGTGGGCAGCAGACCGATGCACACGGTGGCGGCGCCCATGAGGGTCATCGACCAGATGAGCGCCTTCTTGCGGCCGTGCCGGTCGCCGATGTGGCCGAAGAGGACGGCGCCCAGCGGTCGGCCGAGGGCCCCGACGAACAGGGTTGCGAAGGACATCACGGTGCCGAGGGCCCGGCTCATCTCGGGGAAGAACAGCTCGGGGAACACCAGTGCGGCGGCGGTGGCGTAGATGCCGAAGTCGTACCACTCGACGCTGGTGCCGATCATCGCGGCGGTGGCGATCTTCCAGGGCCCGGAGCGGCGTGGCGCCCCTGCGGCGGGGGCTGCGGTGCCCGTGGACTGGCTCATACGTGGCTCCTTGGGGACATCGATTGGGTTCGGGGTGGACCCAAAATCGATGGGGCGACGCTAGGGCCGCGCCAGCGGCCTGTCAATAGGGGTCGGCACGATCCCAATAGACTGGCCGGGCGGGAGCCGAACGGAATCCAGGGGTGAGGGGCAGGCCATGGGCGGGACGAGCGCGAGCCGGAACGACGACGCGGGCAAGCGGAAGGAGAAGGCGGCGAAGGGGGCCGCCCCCCGGCAGGCGCCGTCGCACGCGGTCGTGGCCGAGGCGCTGCGCCAGCGGATCGCGCTCGGCGGTTTCGGTCCCGGGGACAGGCTGCCCACCGAGCGGGACCTCGCCGCGGCCTTCGGGGTCGGCCGCAACACCGTCCGCCAGGCCGTACGGGAACTCGCCGACGAGGGGCTCGTGGTCACGACCCTGGGCCGCTCCGGCGGCACCCGGGTCGCGCCGGCGCCCCGCAGCGGCCGTGACGGCAGGGCGGCCATCGCCGCCGGCATCCGTGCCTCCCTGCGTGACTACATGGAGTACCGCCGGGCCATCGAGCCGTTCGCGGCCCGGCTCGCCGCCGAGCGGGGAGCGGCGGCGAGCCGGCGCGGACTCGTCGAGATGCTGGAGACGAGGGTCGCCGACCTCGGCGAGTACCACCGTGTGGACACCCGCTTCCACCTCGGCGTCGCCGAGGCCGGCGGCAACGAGGTGCTGGCGGAAGCGGTCACGCGGGCGCGCACCGAGATGTTCGTGGCCGGCAACGCGCTCTGGCTGGGTTCCGACTGGACGCCGGTCTATCCGACCGGCCGGGACTTCGGGTGCGCCTTCCGCGAGGAGCACGAGGCGATCGCCCTGGCCGTCCTGTCGGGCGACGGGGACACCGCCGAGCGCCGGATGCGCGAGCACCTCGAGGAGTCGCACCGGCAGTTCCTGGTCCTCCTGGACCAGTTCGCCGCGGCCTCCGACTGAGCGGCCCGGACTTCCGGCTGGCGCGAGGCGGTACGCGGGGCGTGGTTGACGCGCGCTCGGGCGGCAGCCTAAGGTCCGAATTGGATCCAGCATGGATCCAATTAGTCGCTCGTTCCGACAGGAGCCCTCGGTGCACGCTTACGATGAGGACCTCACCCAGCAGGTCATGGGCCATCTTCTCGACCGGCTCCGCCTCGACCCTCCGCCGCTGGGCAGGCTCGGCGAGCACGAGGAACTCGCCCTGGCGCTCAAGGACGCCATCGGCACGGGGCCGCGCCGCCCGGCCGACGTGCTGCGGACCTACACGGACGCGCTGGAGCCGACGGTCGTCTCCTGCGACCACCCCGCCTTCCTCGCGTTCATCCCCGGGGCTCCGACGAAGGCCGCCGCGCTGTTCGACATGGTCCTCTCGGCCTCGTCGCTGCACGGCGTGTCCTGGCTGGAGGCCTCGGGCGCCGTCGCCGCGGAGAACCAGGTCCTGCGCCTCTTCGCCGACCTGGCCGGGATGCCGCAGGGCGCGGGAGGGTGCTTCGTCAGCGGCGGTTCGGCCGGCAACCTCTCCGCCCTGGTCGTGGCCCGCGACACCGGCAGGCGCCGGCTCGGCCTGGGCGCGGCGGACCCCGTGAGGATCGCCGTGAGCGACCAGGTCCATTCCTCCGTCGGCAACACCCTGCGCATCATCGGCGTCGAACCGCTCGTCGTCGCGACCTCGGACCACCGGCTCACCGGCACGGCCCTCGCCGCCGCACTCGACACGGCCTCGGCCGACGGCGGCGCCCCCGTCGTGGCCGTCGTCGCCACCGCCGGCACCACCAACGCCGGCATCGTCGACGACCTCGACGGCGTCGCGGAGCAGGCACGGGCCCGCGACCTGTGGCTGCACATAGACGCGGCCTACGGCGGCGCCGCCCTGTTCGTGCCGGAACTCCGCACCCGGCTGCGCGGCATCGAGCACGCCGACTCACTCGTCGTCGACCCGCACAAGTGGATGTTCGCGCCGTTCGACTGCGGGGCCCTCCTGTACCGGGAGCCGCGCCTCGCCCGTGCCGTGCACACCCAGGACGCGTCCTATCTCGACGCGATCCACGGTGCGGACGGAGCCGGCCACGACGCGGACTGGAACCCCAGCGACTACGCGTACCACCTGACCCGGCGTCCGCGCGGCCTGCCCCTGTGGTTCTCGCTCGCCGTCCACGGCACGGACGCCTACCGGGACGCCGTGGCCCGCGGCGCCGAGATCGCCCGGTACGCCGCCCGCCTGGCCGAGGCGACCGAGGGCCTCCACCTGCTCCGGGAGCCCGAGTTGACGGTCGTCCTGATCCGACGCACCGGCTGGCTCCCCGAGGACTACTACGCGTGGTCCAAGCGCCTTCTGGCCTCCGGCCTCGCGTTCGTCACCCCCAGCGTCTGGGAGGGCGAGACCGTCGCCCGACTGGCCTTCCTGCACCCGGGGATCACCGAGGAGACGGTCCGATCGATCATCGCGTCCCTCGCGCGGGACGCCTGACACCCCGCCCGTCCGCGAAATCCGGCCGAGCGCGGACCCGACGTGGGGCGGAGGCAGCCGCGGCCCGGTACCGCCCGTGCGAAGGGCCGCACCCCGAGCAGGGTGCGGCCCTCCGCCCTGCCCGGGGCCGGCCTCGGGATCCGGCCGGGGATCACTCCCCGCCGGTCAGCAGCGCCCGACCGATCTGGGCGAACACCCCCTTCGGGTGCGCGCGGAACATCGGCTGGGTGCCGAAGAGCACGACCGGGGCGCCCTGCGCGGACGTACCGCTGACGACCGAGGCACGGCCCGCCGCGTCCAGGGGGCCGCCGGATCCGTTCTCCTCCGCCCGCCAGTGGCCGGAGACCAGCGGATTGCCGCTCCCGTACGACTGGTCGGCGCGTACACCCGTGCCCAGACCGGTGAACCACAGCGGCGAGTAGACGAAGCTGTGCGCGGAGGCACCGCCCGTGACCGGGCCGCCCGCGTTCACCACCCGCACCACGCCGTTGGCGTCGCCGTGGCCCTCCACCGCCGTGGCGGCGAGCAGCCCCGCGTCGCTGTTGAAGGCCGCGCCCGTCGAGCCGAGGCCGACCACGCCGCCGCCGCCCTTCAGGAAGCCGTCCAGCGCGGTCCGCGCGGCCGGGCCGAGCGCCTTGTACGACAGTCCGGTCGACACGTACAGGACATCGACGCCGGACCAGTCGAAGCCCGCGTCGAGCACGTCCGTCGAGACCGGCACCACGTCGAAGCCCATCTCACGCAGCGAGAACAGCTCGCCCGGCGTCACCGCCGCGGCGACCCGGGTGCGCCGCATGTCCGCCGTGCCGCGCTGCTTCGTCGCCCGGAACACGACGCCGTACCGGTCGGCGAGCACCCGTGCCCGCTCGCGCGCCGAGCCGGGCACGATCGCCGTGCCGTCGTCCGTGCGGCGTACCCGGACGCCCTGCGCCAGCAGGCAGTTGACCGCCGCCAGCTCGTTCGGGTCGTCGAGCCGCAGCGCCAGGTCCCCGTGCGGCGCGACCCGGCCGGACGGCGCCGCAGCGTGGACCGCACGTCCCTGGACGGACAGCCGGCCGTCCTCGACCCGGTCCACCGTCGCACCCCAGAGCAGCGAGAGGCTCCACCCCGAGATGTCGTACATCGCGGACACGTCCGCGCTGATGTCCCGGCCGTCGGCCAGGATCACGTTGGCCAGCCCGCGCTTGGGCTGGTGCATGTCGACGACGTACGAACCGGACGGATACGTCCGTCCGTTCAGCCGGAAGTCCTTGTCCGCCCGCACGACCCGCACGTCGTTGGCGGTCAGGTGGTCCACCAGCCGGGCCGCGGCCGTCGCGGACCTCTGTCCGTCCCCGGCCGGGATCACGTACGCCCGGGGGAACTCGGCGGTGTAGACGTCCTCGGGGCCGATGCCCGGTACACCCGGCACCGTCTCCTCCGACACCTGCCGCTGTGCCTCGCCCGCCGCGCCTCGCCGGAAGAGCTCGATCTGGTCGGCGATGACCGTGGCGCGGTGGTCCAGGGCGTAGTCGAGCGTGGCCCGCATCGCGGCGCCCGCGATGGCGGTGTTGATCGCCGACCGGCGCCGCAACTCCCCGACCGGCTGGGTGTCGTAGTCCCGCCCGTTGACCCGCATGGGGAACTCGACGGTGTGGGCGGCGACCGTGCCGTGGAACGGCATGTACTGCGGGGTGAAGATCGGCGGCCAGTCGTCCCAGCCCTCCTGCTGGTCGCGGAAGGGGATGACGGCGGGCTCGACGCCGTCCTTCTGCGGGGTGTAGCCGAGGCCGTTGACGGCGGCCTCCATGCCGAGGGCGTTGGCGTAGGAGTTCTTGAGGAAGAGGTCGTACTCGTAGTTCTCGCCGTGCGGCGGGGTGGTCGGCTCGATCAGGGTGCCGTTGACGTATCCGTGCAGGTCGATCATCATCACGGGCTGTTTGTCGATGGCGATCTGCCGGATGGCGCGGGACTCGGGCTGGCTGGCCGTGATGAAGTCCCGGTTGAGGTCGAAGCCGTTGGCGTTGGCGCGGGTGCCGGCGATCCTTCCGTCCGGATTGGCCGTGACGTTGAGGTAGACGCGGCTCTTCGCCAGCAGCTCGGTGGTACGGGCGTCGTTCGCCGTGGCCAGCCGCTCGATGAGCTTCAGCGCGGCGTCGGTGCCCTCCCACTCGTTGCCGTGGATGTTGTTGTTGATGAACAACGGCGCCTTGTAGGCCGACGTGATCCTCCGGTCCCTGGCGGCGGCCGCGGGGGAGTGCTCGATGCGCTCCCGCATCCGCTCCTGTTCCCGGGCCTGTGCCGCGGTCTCCGGCGCGGTGACCGTGACCAGGTACAGGTCGTGGCCGCCCGCCGAACGCCCCGCCACCTCGACGCTGACCCGGTCGCTCAGCTTCTGGAGCTCGTTCAGCTTCGGCGCGATGGCGTGGTACGGCGTCAGGCCCAGCTTGACCGACTTGTCCGCCGGGTTCACCGGGGGCGGGACGAGCACGGTGCGGCGCGGGTAGCCGGTGTCGCGGCGCAGGTCCGGCGCCGGCGCGCCGAGCGCGCGGCCGGCCGCGGCGGCCGGAGCGACGCCGAGGGCCTTGTCCAGGCCGCCGCCTTCACGCACGGGGGGCAGCGGCTTCCGGGGAGCAGCGGTCGCCGGCGGTGGTGCGAGCAGTAGCGCACCCGCCAGAGTTGCGGTGGCGATCAGGACGGGTCTGGGCATTCCCATGCGTTTCCTGCCTCCGGTTGATCGAAAGTGATCGGAACGCAGGTCTACCGTTTAATTCCGAACTCAACAAGGGGTTCTGCTGTGGCACGTGAGCCGGGGCGGACGGCTGGGATCTACGCCGCGTCGCACCCGGTCGGGGCTCGCACGGAGGATCTCGGATCAGTGACCCGAGTCACACCCGGTTCCTGTCAGGGATCGGGACGCCATCTCGTTCAAGGGGCACACGAACGAGACAGGAGCGTCGCCATGAAGCACCGCATCGTCGTACTGGGTGCCGGATATGCCGGGGCCTTCGCCGCCGGGAACCTGGCTCGCCGGCTGAACCCCGCCGACACCGAGATCACCGTCGTCAACGCCGCGCCCGAATTCGTCGAGCGGATGCGGCTCCACCAGTTCGCGATCGGCCAGGACGTCGCCTTCCGCGAGCTCACCGACGTCTTCGCGGGCACCGCGGTACGGCTGCGTCTGGCGCGCGTCACCGGCGTCGACCCCGAGCGCAGGACGGTCGCCGTGGCCGGGGAGGACGGGGAGGGGGAGCTGGAGTACGACACGCTTCTCTACACGCTCGGCAGTTCCGTGGCCCACGGCGGCGTGCCCGGCGTGGCCGAGTACGCCTTCGACGTGACCGGCCGGTCCTCGGCGCTGCGTCTGCGCGAGCGCCTGGCCGGCCTGGGCGAGGGCGGCACGGTGCTGGTCGTCGGTGAGGGGCTGACCGGCATCGAGACCGCCACCGAGTTCGCCGAGTCCCGGCCCGACCTGTCGGTCGCGCTCGCCGCCCGCGGCGAGCTGGGCGCATGGCTCTCCCCGAAGGCCCGCCGTCACCTGCGCCGGACCTTCGACCGGCTCGGCATCACCGTCCACGAGCACACCGGTATCGAAGCCGTCGAGCCGACACGGGCGATCGCCGCCGACGGCACGTCCGTCCCGGCCGACGTGACCGTGTGGTCGGCGGGGTTCGCCGTGCACCCCATCGCGGCCGCCGCCGGACTGGAGGTCGCCGAGACCGGCCAGATCGTCGTCGACCGCACCATGCGCTCGGTCTCGCACCCGGACGTCTACGCCGCCGGTGACTGCGCCTACGCGATCGGTGAGAACGGCCGGCCCCTGCCGATGTCCTGTGCCTCGGCCGGCTACACCAACATGCAGGCCACCGCCGCGATCATCGCGCGCCTGACGGGCGGCGAGGTCCCGACCGTCGGGCTGAAGTACCACGGCAACCACATCAGCCTCGGGCGGCGGGACGCGATCGTCCAGATGGTGGACGGCGACGTCCGGGCGAAGTCCTGGTACCTGGGCGGCCGGCCCGCCGTGTGGCTCAAGTCGACCGTGCTCAAGGGCGCCGGCTGGAGCATCGCCCACCCGACCTTCGGCCTCCCCAAGCGCAAGCGCCGCCTGGTCACCGTGGCCGAACAGGCCGGTGTGAAGGCTGCGGCATAGGCTCCTGCGCATGGACAGCACAGCCATCGATCGGTTCGAGGCCAGCCGGGGCCGGCTGGCCTCGCTGGCGTACCGTCTGCTCGGCTCGGCCGCCGACGCCGAGGACGCCGTGCAGGACACGTTCCTGCGCTGGCAGGCCGCGGACCGGGAACGCGTCGAGGTGCCGGAGGCGTGGCTGACCAAGGTCGTCACCAACCTCTGCCTCGACCGGCTCCGCTCGGCGCAGGCCCGCCACGAGCGCGCGGCCGGGGACTGGCTCCCCGAGCCACTCCTCGAGGGCGACCCGATGCTCGGCCCCGCCGACACCTTCGAGCAGCGCGAATCGGTGTCCTTGGCCGTACTGACCCTGATGGAACGGCTGTCGCCCCTCGAGCGCGCCGCCTACGTCCTGAGGGAGGCCTTCTCGTACCCCCACGCCGAGATCGCGGGAATCCTCGACATCACCGAGTCCGCGAGCCAGCAGCACGTCCACCGGGCCCGGCGCCGGGTCGCTGCCGAGCGCCGCGGCGGCGCCGAGGTCGACCCCGTGTCCGCGCGCCGGATCGTCGAGGAGTTCCTCGCCGCCGCCACGTCGGGGCGTATCGAGCGGCTGGTGGCGATGCTCACCTCCGACGCGACCGCGGTCTCGGACGGCGCCGGACTGGCCAGGCATCTGCTGCGCCACGACTCGCGCGAGCGCATCGCCGCCTATGTGCGGGCCGGCTTCAAGCCCACGGACGCGAAGCGGCGGCTGGCCGGCGGCTCCCCCGTGTTCCACATCGCGCTGGTCAACGGGTCCCCGGCCGTCCTCGCCGTGGTCGGCGACCGGGTCGCGGGCGCCGTGGCCTTCGGAGTCGGCGACGGCAAGGTCACGTCGCTGATCGGTGTCGCCGCCACCGACCGGCTCGCGCGTCTCAACGAGGCATGGCGGCGGCACGAGGCCGACGCGCCGGTCATCGGCGCGTGGTGACGAGAGCCCGGAGACCGCCGAGGGCCTTCCTTCGGCGGTCCGCGGGCCGACGGCCTTGACCTCGAGCCGACTTGAGGTTGCAGGGTGATCCGCATGAACACCGAAACCGCGGATGCCGAAGCCGTCGAACAGGTCGTCGCCAGCGTCGAGCGCGCCCAGCGCGCCAGGGACGTGGACGCCTTCCTCGCGCTGTTCCACCCCGACGCCCTGTGGACGACCGCCCACGGCAAGGTCCTCGTCGGCCTGGACGCGATCGCCGAGTTCACCCGCACCGTGCTGCCTGCCGCGAACTGGGACGGAGAGGTCACCTACGAGGCGGTGCACACGCAGTTCCTGCGGCCCGACGTGGCGGCGGTCAAGGTCCGCCAGGTCTACCACTCGGCGGAGGGCGACACGGAGGGCGCTCCGCTCTACGTCATGACCAAGCAGGACGACGGGAGATGGCTGCTGCACGCCTGCCAGAACACCCCGGTGCACGCCGGTTGACACCCGCCCGGGGCGTCGCCGACGGCGCGGCGGCCCTCCGGGTCCGCGGGGGATTCGCCGCCGGCGCCTCGATCCGCGATGCTGTCGCTGCGATCCCTTCCGTCCCCCGAGAGACCCACGGCGTCCTCGCCGCCGCGGAGTTCGGAGTCCTGGCAGTGCTTTTCGACGTCACCCGCGGCGAACTCGCCGGCATCTTCGGCGAGGACCGGCTCGCGGCCCTGCCCGCCACAGCCTTCCCGCCCGGCGCCGCGGACACCGAGGGCGCCCGCCTCCTGCAGACCGTCGGCGTCCCCACCGGGACGCTCTCGCTGCGGGTGCCCGACGCGGCCTTTGGCCGGCTGCCCCTCGTCCAGGACGTCGTCGACACCCAGTACTTCGAGGGCGCCCCTCAGGACGCGGGTGACTGGCCCGTCATCGGCTGGCTGCTCAACGCCCACCTCGCCCTCGACCCCGGTTCCGGCACGGTGTACGCCTTCGACCCGGACGAGGAGACCGTGCGGGAACTCCACACGGACGCCTCCTCCCTCGTCCGGGTCACTCTCCGGTTCCAGCGCCTGCTCGACGAGTTCGCCTTCGGCGGCGACGACGGCGACGAGGAAGCCGACTTCGAGCGCCTGGACCAAGAGGTCGAGCGCATCGTCCAGGAGACGAGCGGCATCGACCCGCTCCCCTTCCGGGACGACGAGACCGCTTGGTCGGTGATCGGCGACGAGATCGCCGCCGGCCAGCGCTTCAAGGCCAGGTAGGCGAAGCTGCCGGCACCCATGGCGCGGCGGGGACGGGCGGGGCCGAGCCGCCGTTCGGCGGACGGCGGCACCGGAGGGCAGCCGCGGACGTCCGCGCGCCGCGGCCTCACCGGCTCACGGCGGTCGCCCGCTCCACACGCGAGAGCTTCTCGGGATTGCGCACGTGGTAGGCGCCGGTGATGCGGCTGTTCTCGACCCGCACCGCCACGACGCCGTCGATCTTCCCGCCGACGCGGACCAGCAGCCCCGGGCCGCCGTTGATCTGCACCGCCTCCACCGACCTCTCGGCGTCGCGCTTCCACCAGCCGGCGGCCAGCAGGCGAGCCACCTTGTCGGCCCCCACGACGGGCCGCAGCAGGGCGTGCCTGATCCCGCCGCCGTCGCTGAGGGCGATCACGTCCGGCGCCAGGATGTCGATCAGACGCTGCAGGTCGCCCGTCTCCACCGCGCTCTGGAAGGCCTCGAGCGCGGCTCGGGTCTCGGCCGGGGAGACCTCGCCGCGTGGCCGGCGCGCGGCGACGTGCGACCGCGCCCGGTAGGCGATCTGGCGTACCGCCGCGGGGCTCTTGCCGACGGCCTCGGCGATCTCCTCGTAGTCCACGTCGAAGACCTCACGCAGCACGAACACCGCCCGTTCGGTCGGCGTGAGCGTCTCCAGCACCAGCAGCATCGCCATCGACACGCTGTCGGCCAGTTCGACGTCCTCGGCCACGTCGGGCGTGGTCAGCAGCGGCTCGGGCAGCCACGGCCCGACGTAGGTCTCCTTGCGCCGGCCGAGCGCGCGCAGCCGGTCCAGTGCCTGCCGGGTGACGATCCGCACCAGGTAGGAACGCTGCTCCCGGACGGTGGCCAGATCGACGCGCACCCAGCGCAGCCAGGTCTCCTGGAGGACGTCCTCGGCGTCGGCGGCCGAACCGAGCATCTCGTAGGCGACGGTGAACAGCAGGTTGCGATGGGTGACGAACACCTGGGTCGACGCGTCCACGGGGCCCGTGCGGCCGGCACGTCCGGGCGGCTCCGCCGTGTCCTTCGTTCGTTCGCTGCGCCCGCTCATGCCTGGCTCCCGTCTGTTCGACCTCGGTCCCGCCCCACGCACTGGACGCCGCTCCCCACCGCTCTGTGACACCCGCGCACTGTGACCCACGTCATATGTGCGCGCTGTTACAAGGCGCGGAACGCCGACGTCCTGTGCTCGTCAGAAGGCCGCGCGAACGGGCCGCGCGGCACGCGGCACCACGAGTGAGGACGAAGTCATGGCAACCACCAAGGCGCAGGCCCCGGAGGCCGATCCGCGCCGCTGGGCCGCGCTGTTCTTCATGGCGCTGGCCCAGCTCATGATCGTGCTGGACGGGACGGTCGTGAACATCGCCCTGCCGTCGCTCCAGCGGGATCTGGGAATCTCCGACGGCGACCGGCAGTGGATCATCACCGCGTACACGCTGGCGTTCGGCAGCCTGCTGCTGCTCGGCGGCCGGATCGCCGACTACGCCGGCCGCAAGCGGACCTTCACGATCGGGCTGCTCGGCTTCGCCGCCGCGTCGGCGCTCGGCGGCGCAGCGGACGACTTCGGGATGCTGCTGAGCGCCCGTGCCCTGCAGGGCGGGTTCGCCGCACTGCTCGGGCCGTCCGCGCTGTCGCTGCTGACCGTGACGTTCACCCGGCCCGGGGAGCGCGCCAAGGCGTTCGGGATCTGGGGGGCCGTGACGGCCGTCGGCGGCGCGATCGGGCTGCTGGCCGGCGGGGCACTGACCGACTACCTGGACTGGCGCTGGTGCCTGTACGTCAGTGTCCCGATCGCCTTGATCGCCGTGGCGGGCGGGTACGCGATGATCGCCGAGTCGCGCAGCGAGGGCAGGGCCCGGCTCGACGTGCCCGGCGTGCTGCTGGTGACCGGCGGGCTGGTCGCGCTCGTGTACGGCGCGAGCCGGGCGGAGTCCGAGGGCTGGGGCTCGGCGGAAGTCCTCGGACTGCTGGCCGGGGGAGCGGTGCTGCTGACCGCTTTCGCCTTCGTCGAGAGCCGGGTGCCGCAGCCGATGCTTCCGCCGCGGCTGATCGCCGACCGGACCCGCGGCGGCGCCTACATGAGCGTGGGGCTGGCCATGATCGGAATGTTCGGGGCGTTCCTCTTCATGACCTACTACTTGCAGGTCGTCAAGGGGTACTCGCCGATCAGGACGGGCGTGGCCTTCCTCCCGATGACCATGGCGGTCCTGGTGTCGGCCGGCGGGCTCTCCGCCCGGCTGCTGCCCAAGGTCCCGCCGAGGGTGCTGATCGTGCCGGGCATGCTGCTCGTCGCCTCCGGCATGCTGTGGCTGCGCACGATGGAGACCGACACCGCCTACGTCGAGGGCGTGCTGGTCTCGGGACTCCTCCTCGGCTTCGGGGCGGGCCTGATCATGCCCGTGGCCTTCAACTACGCCACCCACGGCGTCGCCCCGAGCGACGCGGGAATCGCGTCCGCCGGCGTCAACACCGCCCAGCAGATCAGCAGTTCGATCGGCACCGCGCTGCTCAACACCATCGCCACCAGCGCGACCGCGGACTACGTGGCCTCGCACGCCACGCGGGGCCCGTCTCCGGCCTTCGCCGGCAAGGCCATGCTGGAAGGGTTCGTGACCGCCGGCACCTGGGCCGCGGGGATCCTCCTGGCCGGCGCGGCGATCGTCGCCGCGCTCATGAACACGCCGCGCCCCGACCGGCAGGACGTCGCCCACGACACCGAGACCGCGGGGGACGTCGGTTCGGTGCTCGCCGGCCGCTGATCCCTCGCGCCGAGGTCCCCTGCGGCGGTGCCCGGCCACGGCGCCCGGTGCGGCCGGTCGTCGGCGCGCCGCCGATGGCCCTGCTCACGCTGCGGCTGGACCTGCTTCACCGACGCGCTCAAGGGCCTTGGTGTGCACGGAGGTTGCGCATGCCCTATAGTTGATCTTGCGAGGTGCCCCGCTGCGGCGGATGTCCTCCGCGCGTCGGTGGTCCAAGGAAAGACGCCCCGCTTCCTGCGGGGAGATGCAGGTGCAAGGCCTGCCCGGCGCTCTGTTCGGTCCCGCCCCCGGCTGCCGGGAGCGGGACTTCTCATGTCCGGGGACCGGTGCGGTGTGCCGTGGTCGGCAGCGTCCGTCCGAGGCGCGCGAGCGGGGACAGCGCCATCACCACCGGCGACGACAACATGCCGGCGGCCGTCAGCAGCAGAGCGGTGCGCACCCCGCACTGCATCGCGAGGAAACCGCCGAGCAGGGAGCCCAGCGGGGCCGCTCCCATACCGGCGAACGTGATGGTCGCGGCCGCGCGGCCCTGCATCCCGTCGGGAGTGACCGCCTGCCGCACCGCCATGACCGTGACGTTCACCAACTGGCCCGTGGCCCCGAACACCGCGGTGATCCCCAGCAGCGCGGAAACCGTCATCGCCGAGGAGCCGTGCAGCGCGGGCACGCAGAGGAACAGGCCGTCGCCGAGCGCCGCCGCGGACACGAGTACCGTGCCGTACCCGAACCGGCTCGGCAGACGAGCGGCCAGGAGCGATCCCAGCAGCGCGCCCGGTCCCGTCGCCGCGAGCGTCAGTCCGACGGTGGTGCCGGACAACTGCAGTTCCCGCGGCAGGAAGAGCAGATGGACCGTCATCACGGCGGAGAAGGAGAACTGGAAGGCGGCCGAGGCCAGGCACACGGCCCGCAGCGAGGTGTCGCGGACGACGAAGCCCAGGCCCTCACGGACCCGTCGCCACAACCGGGGGACGCCTCCCGCGCGTTCCGGGATCGTTTCGGTGCGAGGGATACGCCTGATCGACAGGAAGGACACCGCGAACAGCGCGGCGCCGGCGGCGGCGGCCACCGGCGCCGACAGCAGAGACACCAGCGCACCGCCGAGAGCGGGTCCGCCGATCTGCGCCGCGGACCGGCTGCCCTCCAGCGCGCTGTTGGCGCGCACGAGCTGATCTCGGGTCACCATCCTCACGGCGGACACCTGATAGGCCACGTCGAAGAACACGGACAGCGCGCCGACGGCGAAGGCGACCACGAACAGCGCGGGCAGGCCGAACCCGCCGAGCAGCCCGGCAGACGCGACGGCGCCCAGGAGCAGCGCGCGGCCGGCATCCGTCACGACCAGCACCGTGCGGGTCCGCCACCGGTCCACCCACGCGCCGGCGAAGAGCGAGAACATCAGGACCGGCACCTGCCCCACCGCGCGCAGGACGCCCAACTCGCCCGCGTCGGCGTTCAGTGTCACGACGGCGAAGAGCGGGAGCATGATCACCGCGGTGTGCTCGCCGAGCTGGGAGGCCGACTGCCCCACCCAGAGTCTGCGAAAGGCCCGGTCCCGCCACAGACTTGGCGGACCGGGCCGACCGGAACCGGATACGGCGGAGGAAGCGGACGGCACGACGATCCCCTGGACGGTCGACGGCGAGGCCCGCCACCCGGCGCGCAACAGGCGCACCCGTGTGTCGGGCGGGGAGAAGGCTCGCTGTGCCGCGACTTCGAAGGGCGGCACGCGATGACAGGCCGAACACGGCCGGCAACGTCAACGCGCGCTCGGACGACCGACCATGTCTGCAACTCCTCGGGGCCGACGTGCTGCACCCCGGACAGTAGCGCTCGACGGCCCGAAGCGAAACCGTGTCCGGAACAGGCGGCCGGATCCCCCCCCGTGAGCACGGGGGGAGCGGACGAGGACCACATCGGCGCCGAGGAGGGTGAGCCGGGGCCCTTCGCGCCGGGCCGGCGGCGACGGTACCCGGCGAGCCGGGCACCGGTCGCGTCGTCGGGGCTGATGCGTGCACCACGGGCTGGAGGCGATCGCGCTGCCCGCCGCGCGGTCGGACTGCTAGGGCCTTGTCGCGGCGGCCGCGGCGGCTGTGGCCAGCGGGTAGCGGGCCGGGCGGCCGAGAAGGCGTGTGAGGTCGGCAGTGGTGCCGTCCAGGAAGCCGTGCCGGATGCCGGTGGCGATCGAGGCGAGCATCGGCGGCTGGAACGCCAGGAGCCCCGGCGTCTCGTCGAGGAGGCTGCGCCGGTATGCGCCCAGGCCGATGGTGCGGTGCGCCGCCCCGAGCCGGTCGGCCACCCGGCCCGCCGTGATCGGTGTGCCGACGACGTCGTGGACGCGTCCGCCGTGTTCCGCCGGACTCGCCGCGACGATCGCCGCTGCCTCGGCAAGGTCCTCCTGGTCAAGGCGCTCGCCGACTGGTCGCTCGCCCACCGCTCCGTCATCGCCGACGCGCGCCGCGCGTACGACCGGACCCACCCCGACCACGACATCCGCTGAAGCGCGCGCTCGCGGGCCGTGCCGAGCCTCACGCCGGACTCCCCTTGCCGGCACGTCGGTCGTGGTCGGTCATCCCTCAGGACCGCGAGCAGCGGCCGGTGGGGCGGTCGGCGGGAGGGCGGCACTGGAGGGGGCGGTCGGACGCACTGGTGCTCAGGTAGCGGCCGATGCACGCGTTGGCCGTGGTCCTGCCGCGGGCGGCGCAGAAGGCCAGGGCGGAGTGCCCGTCCGTGAAGGGGCCGGGGGCGTAGAACACCCAGTAGCCCGGCCGCAACGACGCGAAGTCGTCGCTGCGGAGAACCTCCGCTTCGGGCACCGACTGCCGAACCGTGGCGAGCCGTCTGTCGCGCACGGCGACGCCCGCGGCGACGGGCTCGGAGTAGAGCTGGGCGATCCAGCGGCCGTCGGTCGCGGGGGCCTGCCCGACGGGTGTCGCCGAGTCCGTCGGCTGTGTCGGCGGGTCGGCCACCGTGTCCGGTGTCGGCTGGGCCGACGCCGTGGGAGCCTGCGCGGACGGGGAACCCGCACCGGTGTCCGCGGGCCGAGTGGACGCCGTACCGGGCGACCTGCCGATGTTCTCCTGCGCCGCGTCCTTCCCCGGGCCGCGCAGCGGGAGCACCAGTATCGCGGTCACGGCCGTGGCGGCGGTCAGCAGCGTCGCGCTCACGGCGAGGACGACCGTCTTCCGTCCCCGTCGCCGCTTCGGCGCGGGCGCGGGCCTCGGGGTGTCCAGTCGCGTGGGCACGTGCAGGGGAGGCATGGACGGCGGCACGGGCGTGGTGAGTGTCGGCTGCGCCCAGTGGGGCGCGGGGCCGGACTCCACCTGCGCCAGCATGGCGTCCAGCCGCTCCGCGTCGGGGCGCGCCGCCGGGTCCCTCACCAGCAGTTCCTGGAGCACGGGGCCGAGCGGGCCGGACCGTACGGGTGGTGGCACCGGCTCGTCGAGCACCGCCGCGAGGGTGGCCAGTGCCGTGGCACGCCGCAGCGGGCTGACGCCTTCGACGGTCACGTACAGCAGCAGGCCGAGCGACCAGAGGTCGGACGCGGGGTCGTCGTCGCGGCCGCGGACGCGTTCGGGCGCGATGTACTCGGGGGAGCCCACGAGTTCGTCGGTCGCCGTGAGCGAGGTGGCCCCTCGCAGCCCCGCGATGCCGAAGTCGGTGAGCACGGCGGCGCCGTCCGCGCGCAGCAGCACGTTGGCGGGCTTCACGTCCCGGTGGTGGACGCCGACCGCGTGGGCCGCCCGCAACGCGGACAGCACCTGACGGCCCAGGCGGGCGGCCTCCACGGGCGTCATCGGGCCGGCCGCGAGCCGTTCCTGGAGGGAGGGGCCGGGCACCAGCTCCATCACCAGCCACGGGTGCGGATCGGTGTCGACGATGTGATGGATGGTCACGACGTGGGGGTGGTTGAGCCGGGCCAGGGCCCGTGCCTCGCGCAGAACGCGCTCGCGCGAGACGTCCGACGCCTGCGCGTCCGACCGTACGGCCTTGAGCGCGACCTCCCGGTGCAGCACGGTGTCGCTCGCCCGCCACACCGTCCCCATCCCGCCGCTTCCGAGCTGCTCGATCAGCCGGAACCGTCCGTCCACCAGTTCTCCCCTTGCAACCATGTGCACAGAGTAGGAAGTTGCCTCTCCTGGCGGCGAGGGGTGGCCACCGGTCGGCGTGCCGCTCCCCGGGGCGTCCCTCGCCGGAAACCTGTCGACCGGAGCAGGCGCGCGCCTGTGGTACACCGAAGGCCCGTCCGCCACCGTCCCGGAGTTCTCCATGCGCCGACTCGCCGTCTTCCTCGCCTCGTCCGACGGGCACGACCCCGCGCACGCGGAACTGGCGGCCGGTGTCGGCGCGGAGCTGGCGCGGCGCGGCATCGGTCTGGTCTACGGCGGTGGCCGCCGGGGTCTGATGGGGGTGCTGGCGGACGGCGCGCTGCGGGCCGGCGGCGAGGTCGTCGGCGTCATTCCGCGCAGCATGGTCGAGCGTGAGTGGGCGCACGAGGGGGTGACGGAGCTGGTCGTGTGCGACTCGATGCACGAGCGCAAGGCGATGATGGCCGAGTACGCCGACGCCTTCGTCGCCCTCCCGGGGGGCCTCGGCACCCTGGAGGAGATCTTCGAGGTGTGGTCGTGGCGCCAGCTCGGCTTCCACGCCAAGCCCGTCGGCTTCCTCGACGCCGGAGGCTTCTGGACGCCGCTTCTCGGTGCCCTGCGCGGGCTCGCCGACGCCGGATTCCTCCCCGCCTCCACCCTGGACGACCTCGCCGTCGCTCCCGATCTGCCCGGTCTGCTGGAGGTGCTGGAGGAGCGGCTGCGCGGCACCCCGCGGCCGGCGCACGGCGAGAACCCGCGGCAGCTCGACCGGTGAGCGGTCGGTGGTCGATGAGGGCTACGGCCGCGGTGGCGGCCCAGCCGCTGCGAGGGCCGGGGCACCTCTCGCTGTGACACCTCTGCGACACGAACGGAACACGTTTCTCACACAACTCCCCCGTGGCAGCGTACTGTTGACCGAGTTCACACCCAGAACGGGTGTTGACGCTTTCACGCGAGGGGGGTTCAGGTGTCCCATCACCTGCGCAAGAACAGCCACGCCCGAGGCATCCGCCGCACCACCACCGCGGCGGCCGTCGCGGCCGTCCTGGCCGCGGGACTGACGACCGTGCTGCCGGCCACGGCGCACGCGGCGGAGGCGAGCGAGGTCCTCGTTCCCGCGCCCGACGCCTACGGCGAGGGGACGTTGACGGTCCTGGCGACCGGCGCCCAGGGCGTGCTGCACCGCGAGGCCGGCGAGTACCTCTGGACGACCACGTACAACAGCACCACCAAGCCCGTCCCGGAACTCGACGGAGTCCCGGAGGACGCCGTCGTGCGCGGCCACGACGGGTTCAACCGCGTCGTCTACACCAGGCCCCGCGAGGACGGCGGCACGGACGTCGTACGCATCGGCGTCGAGGACCCGGCCAACACCAGCACCGTCAAGGTGCCCGCCGGATACCTCAACCCGCGCGTCGCCAACGGCTGGGTGCTGGCCACCGTCGACCGGGGGGACGGGACGTACCAGTTGCGCGTCGCGCGCGGCGGCGACCCGGCGAGCGACCCGGTGGTGCAGCTCCCCGCCGGCGCCACCACCGGCGCGGAGCCGGTGCTGCTCGGTGCCTTCGACAACCAGCTCCTCATCGGCTACCGCACCGGCGACGGCACCCAGGGCTACGGCACCCTCACCGCGTACAACGGCAAGGTCGTCCCGCTGCCCGTGACCGGTGAGGCGAGCAGCTTCCGGATCACGCAGACCACCGTGAGCTGGTTCTCCCGCGAAGGAACCCCGGGCGTGCGGGTCATGCCGCGGGGCAGCACGGCCGCCCCGCGGATCGTGCCGCTGCCCACGCAGTCCCCCGACAGCCGGGTCACCTCCTTCGTGGTGGGCGACAACGTCCTCTGGTACGAGGGCGACGGCGGTCCGCTGCACCTCACCCCGTTCGCCGGAGCGGACACCGAACGAACGCTGCTCGCCGACGTGGAGCAGGCGTTCCTGCGCGCCGAGGGCACCGGCTCGCTGGTCGTCCTCGGCAAGGCCGCCGACGGCAGGCGCGCGGTGCACCACTTCAGCGCGAACAGCCTGGGTCTCGTCGCCGACCTGAACCTGCGACAGGTGCCGCGGGTCAAGACGGCGGACGGTGCGATCACGGCGCTGAGCCTCGACCGGGGGAGGCTGCGGTACGTCAACTCCCTCACCGGCACCCGGACGCTGCACGGCAAGGACATCGGCACCGCTCTCGACCCGGCGGACGGCGCGGCCCTCGCCGACTTCCCGGGCCTGGAGGCCGGCCGCTTCGCGGACGGTACCGACGAGGGCCTGGCCAGACTGACCGCCGACCCGGAGACCGGCGCCGACGTGCTGGTGACCGGCGACGACCCCGAGCATCCGGAGGACAGCTTCCCGCTGCCGGGCACGGGCGGCCGCATCCTGGACGCCGCACCGGAGTTCGTGCTCTACGAGGCGGGCGGACGGCAGTACGTCGTGGACACGGCCCGCGACCTCGTCGTCCGCGAACAGCGGGCGCAGGCCGCCGCACTGGACCAGAAGCGGCTGTTCAAGCCGGCGCTCAACGACCCGGGCACGGTCAAGGTGATCAACGTGCGCTCCGGCAACCTGATCAGCACCCTCGACCTGGGCACCGCCTGCGTGCCCGACGAACTCCAGTCCAGCGGCACCCTGCTGTACTGGAGCTGCGCCTCCCAGGGAGCGGCGGGCGTACGCGACCTGGAGACCGGGCGCTCCTACCCCGCCCCGGCGACCGGCGTCCTGCTGGGCGACCGCTTCACGGCTCACCGCGACACGTCCGGCGAGCTGCGCCTGACGGCCCTGCGGACGGACGGCGGCACGGCCGACCTGGGAACCGTCACCGGGCTTAAGCAGCCCGCGCAGGGCGACGGACGCGGCTCCACCTGGACCGTCGACGCGGGCGCCGGCAAGCTGGTCTGGGTCGGCGCGGACGACACCGTGCACGTCACCGCTCCGCAGCACGACGTCTCCGCGCTGCGCGTCGCCCGCACCGCGGCTCCGGGGACGTCGGCCGGTGAGTGGGCCGCCGCGTGGTGGCTCTCCAAGCCCGCGGCCTCATGGAAGGTGACGCTCACCCGCCGTGCCACCGGCGAGGTCGTCCGCACCTGGACGGGCGAAGGCACCCTCAGCGCCGTCCGGGTCACCTGGGACGGCACCTCCGGGTCCGGCACCCCGGTGGAGACCGGCGGCTACACCTGGCGGCTGACCGCCACGCCGGCCGACGGCACGGGCGCGGACGCCACGGCCTCCGGCGTCGTGAAGCTCACCGGCTGAGCACAGCACCTCAGGGGCGCCGGCCTCTTTCCCGGGACCACCCCGGGAGAGAGGCCGGCGCGCGTCGGGCCGAAGACCGCCGCCGATGTCCGAGGGGCGCCGAAAGGGGCGCGACGGGCACGGGATCCCCGACGAAGTGCCCCGTGGGAAACGGCCTAGCGGGGAGCGAGTGAGGCGAGGAACGACTCGACCATCGCGGTCTGCACGTCCATGGGGAAGCGGTCGGGGTCGAAGAGGGCCTGGACGACGAGGCCGTGGGTGAAGGCGACCGCGGTGGCGGCGAGTTGCTCCGGGTCGGCGGCCGCGGGGAGCTCGCCCGCGTCGCGTGCGGCCTCCAGGTGGGGCCGAAGCGTCGAGCGCAGCCGGGTGTAGCGGCCGGCCTGCTCCGCGGCGAGGCCGTCGTCGGCGAGGGAGAGGTCCCAGGAGCTGACCCAGATGCGGTTGCGCGCGGTGTCGCCCGCCGTCAGCGGCAGGATGTCGAGGAGCATCGCGCGCACCGTCGCGAGCCCCGGCGCCGGGCGCGCCCTGCGGGGGCGCTGCGCGGTGTCCTTCTCCAGCAGGTCCAGGGCGTGCGTGACGAGGGCCCGTTTGGTCGGGAAGTAGTGCATGAGCATCCCGGTCGAGACGCCCATCGCGGTGGCGACGGCGCGCAGGGTCAGGCCGCCGAACCCCTTGTCGGCGAGGACACGCCACACCGCCTCGGACACGTCCTTGCGGCGGGCTTCACGGTCTCCGGGTGCGGGCGGCATGCTGCTAGCTTACGTACCGAACGCTTGTTACGTACCTGGAGAGCGAGGCCCCATGTTCACCCTGCCGCTCGGCGACCGCGCTCGGCTCCGCCCCCTGGAGCCCTGGCAGGCGCCGGAGTTCCTGGCCCACATCGACCGGGCCCGGGACACCGTCGACCCGTGGATACCCTGGGCCTCCTTCAGCACCGACCTCGCCTCCGCCACGGCCACCCTCCAGCGGTACGCCGACCGGCAGGCCGCGGACGGCGCCCGGATCTTCGGCATCTGGCTGGACGGCATCCTGGTCGGCGGCGTCATGTTCACCCGCTTCGACGTCGCCACCGGGGTGTGCGAGGTCGGCTGCTGGCTGGAGCGGGCGGGGGAGGGGCGGGGGCTGATCACACGGGCCTGCCGGGCGCTGATCGACTGGGCCTTCGAGCAGCGCGGGATGAGCCGGGTCGAGTGGTGGGCCTCCTCGGGCAACGTCCGCAGCATCGCGGTCGCCCGCCGGCTCGGCATGAGCCGCGACGGTGTGCTGCGGCGGCACTCCGTCCACCGGGGCGAACGGCGCGACATCGAGGTGTGGTCGGTCCTCGCCGAGGAGTGGCCGACCGACGCCGACGCCTCCGAGGCCGCCGTCCGCGCCGAACTCGACCGGCTGATGGGCGTGTTCGTGGGCGCCTTCACCAACACCGGCGGCAGACGGCCGGACCTCGGCGTCATCCGTGACCTCTTCGTGCCGCAGGGGCGGATCACCGCGAACGTCGGCGCCGAACCCGTGATCCACGACCTCGACGGGTTCATCGCGCCCCGCCAGAAGATGCTCACCGACGGGACGCTGACGGAGTTCTCCGAGTGGGAGGTGTCCGAGCGCACCGAGGTCTTCGGGTCGATCGCCCACCGGTTCAGCGAGTACCGCAAGTCCGGTTACCGCGACGGCGAGTGGTTCGAGGGCGGCGGCCACAAGACCACCCAGTTCCTGCGCACCCCCGCGGGCTGGAGGATGTCCTCCATGGCCTGGGACGACGCCCCCGCGAGGCCCTGACGGGCTCACCGCGGCGCACCGCCGCGAAGCGCACGTCCATCGGTGGCCGAGGCGGGCGCACCCGCGATCGTCCGCCGGACCTGGCCCGAAGAGGCGGCACCGCGGCGGGCGAAGCCCGTCAGCGCGGCGCCGGGGTGACGCCTCCCACCCGGCGGGTCAGCTCGCGCGCCGTCTGCGCCACGTGGTCCGCGATCCGGTCCCTCTCGGCGCCGTCGGCCGACTCGCCGGGGAAGGTGACCGAGACTCCGGCGATCGGGTGGGCGTGGTGGTCCAGCACGGGCGCGGCGACGGAGGACAGCCCGGGAGTCACCTCGCCCTCCTCCGTCGCGTAGCCACGGCGCCGCACCTGGGTCAGCAGCCCGCGCAGTGCCGTCAGCGACGCGGGGCCTAGGCCGTGCCGCTGCACGAAGGCGGACCGGTCCGGGAAGATCGCTCGCACCTGCGCGGGCGGCAGCAGCGCCAGCACCGCCCGTCCGCTGGCGGTGAGGTGGGCCGGCAGCCGCACCCCCACCTCGCTGACCAGGGGCGCCCTGCCCGGAGCGCGCTCCTCGATGACGTAGATGACTTCCCGGCCGTGCAGCACGGCGAGGTTCGCGTTGTGCCCGGTACGGTCCACGAGCGCGGCCAGCGGGCCGCGCGCCAGCCGCTGGAACGGTGCTTGGCGCTCGTACCCGGAGGCCAGCTCGAAGGCGCTGACGCCGAGGCCGTAGCGCCGTTCCTCCGGGAGGTGCACGACGAAGCCGTCCGCGGCGAGGGTGTCGAGCAGGTGGTAGGTCGTCGACCGGGGCAGGCCCACGTCGCGGCTGATGGCGGCGGCGGGGACGGGGGCCGCCTGCCGCGCCAGGTAGCGCAGTACGGCCAGCACCTGCGCCGCGGCCGGGACGATACTCATGAACCGAGCGTAGACCAGCGGACGCGCGGACCAAGTGTCTGGGGTACCAGACACAACCGTCTGGTATCCCAGACACTACCCGTCTGTACGTTCTCGCGGACCCGCGCCTGCCTGCGGCTTCATAGGGGCATGACCGTTGTTGTCGGTGTCGGCGCGCTCTCTGCCGACGAAGTCGTGTCCGTTGCCCGTCTGGGAACCCCGGTGGTCCTCGCCCCGGAGGCGCTCAAGGAAATCGCCCGCAGCCGCGAGGTCGTCCGGGCCCTCGCCGATGACGCCAAGCCGCATTACGGCGTCTCCACCGGCTTCGGCGCCCTGGCGACCCGCCACATCCCCACGGAGCTGCGTGCCCAGCTCCAGCGCAGCCTGGTGCGTTCGCACGCCGCGGGTTCGGGTCCCGAGGTGGAGCGCGAGGTGGTCCGCGCGCTGATGCTGCTGCGCCTGTCCACCCTCGCCACGGGCCGTACGGGTGTACGGACACAGACGGCCCAGGCCTACGCCGCGCTGCTGAACGCCGGCATCACCCCGGTCGTCCACGAATACGGTTCGCTCGGCTGCTCCGGTGACCTGGCCCCCCTGGCGCACTGCGCGCTCGCGGTCATGGGCGAGGGCGAGGTCCGCACGGCGGAAGGCGTGCGCAAGCCCGCGGGCGAGGCCCTCGCCGAGGCGGGCATCGCCCCGGTCGTGCTGGAGGAGAAGGAGGGGCTCG
The DNA here is from genome assembly GCF_044390505.1 of Streptomyces sp. NPDC018947. Taxonomy (NCBI): domain Bacteria; kingdom Bacillati; phylum Actinomycetota; class Actinomycetes; order Kitasatosporales; family Streptomycetaceae; genus Streptomyces; species Streptomyces sp. NPDC018947. The sequence goes on along the minus strand of NZ_JBIRZD010000012.1, from coordinate 40,520 downwards.
CGCTCATCAACGGCACCGACGGCATGCTCGGCATGCTCGTCCTCGCCGCCCACGACCTGCGGCGCCTGCTGCGTACGGCCGACATCGCCGCCGCGATGAGCGTGGAGGGCCAGCTCGGCACCGACGCCGTGTTCGCCGGCGACCTCCAGGCGCTGCGCCCGCACCCGGGCCAGTCGGACAGCGCCGGCAACCTGCGTTCCCTGCTCGCCGACTCGGCGATCGTCGCCAGCCACAAGGGCCCGGAGTGCACCCGCGTCCAGGACGCGTACTCGCTGCGCTGCACGCCGCAGGTCCACGGCACGGCCCGCGACACCCTCGCCCACGCCGAGCTGGTGGCCTCCCGCGAGCTGGCCAGTGCCGTCGACAACCCCGTCGTCACCCTCGACGGACGGGTGGAGAGCAACGGCAACTTCCACGGCGCCCCGGTCGCCGCCGTGCTCGACTTCCTGGCCATCTCGGTCGCCGACGTCGCCTCTATCTCCGAGCGCCGCACCGACCGGTTCCTCGACCCGGCCCGCAACCGCGGCCTCAACGCCTTCCTGGCCGACGACCCCGGCGTGGACTCCGGTCACATGATCGCGCAGTACACGCAGGCCGCGATCGTCTCCGAGCTCAAGCGGCTGGCCGTGCCCGCCTCCACCGACTCGATCCCCTCCAGCGCCATGCAGGAGGACCACGTCTCGATGGGCTGGTCGGCCGCCCGCAAGCTGCGCCGTGCCATCGACGGACTCGGCCGCGTTCTCGCGGTGGAGCTCTGCACCGCCGCCCGCGCTCTCGACCTGCGGGCACCGCTGGCCCCGGCGCCGGCCACGGCCGCGGTGCGCGACGGGCTGCGCGAGACGGTCGACGGCCCCGGCACGGACCGCTGGCTCGCCCCCGAGATCGAGGCGACCGTCCAGTACGTCAGCTCCGGCCGGGCCCTGGCCGCCGCGGAGTCGGTCACCGGCCGACTGGTCTGACGGCCCGTCCTTGCACCGCCGCCCTCCCGGGCCCAGGGTCCGGGGGGCGGCTCACCCGTGTTCGCCGCGCCCGGAGGAGAGGGGTTTCGTGACATGCGACCGGAAGGGACATCACATGGCACCGCGTGTTCTGCGTGCTGAGGAGAGGACGCCCGCGCCGTGGAAGAACGGCGGGGGCGTGACGTCGGAGGTCGCCGCCCACCCGGAGGGCGCGGGGCTGGACGACTTCGCATGGCGGGTCAGCGTCGCGGAGGTGGCCCGCGGAGGGCCGTTCTCCACCTTCGAGGGCGTCGACCGGAACATCACCGTCGTCCAGGGGGCGGGCATGGCCCTGACCGTCGACGGGGACACGCACGTACTGGACGCACCCCATGAGCCGTTCGAGTTCCCGGGGGACGCCGCGACCGGGTGTGAGCTGCTCGGCGGGCCGATCGTCGACTTCAACGTGATGGTCCGGCGCTCCCTGATGAGCGCGCGGGTCCGGATCGAACGGGGGCCCACGTCCGTGCGCCCCTGTCCGGGGACCCGGGTTCTCGCGGTCGTCCTGGAGGGGCGGGCCGTACTGCACCGGGCCGTCGTGTCCCTGGGCCGGTTCGACGCCGTCCTGCTCCGCGACGAGGACCACGCCTCCTTCGACGTCGACGGGGTCCTCGCCGTCGTCACGCTCACCGAGCGGCCCGGCCTTCCCGGTCACTGACCGGGAAGGCCGGGCCGGGTGCCCGTGCTCGTCGGGAGAGCCGCGGCCGCCGGGCCGCGGCTCTCCTCGCGTCGCACGGCCTGGCGACCTGATCGGGGGCGGGCCGGTGGGCCCGCGTCGCGTCACGCCCGGGCGGTCACCATGCGGTGGATGAGACGGGCCCCGGCGCGCGCCGTGCGCCGGTCCACGTCGAACTCCGGGTTCAGCTCGGCGACGTCGCAGACCACGAGCTTGCCGCTCGCCGCCACCCGGTGGCAGACGCGTTCGATCACCTCCATCGGCACCCCGTAGGCGGCGGGGGCGCTGACGCCCGGCGCGACCGCGGCGGGGAGCACGTCCAGGTCGATGCTCAGGTGCACGACGTCACAGCTCGCGAGGAACTCGTCGACGAACGTCTCGACGCGCGCCAGGTCGAGCAGACCGCACTCCGTGTCCGGCAGGTGGCGCACGCCGAGCGTGTCCGCGGTGCGGAACAGCCGCTCCGTGTTGCTCGGCTGACTGACGCCCAGCACCCAGTAGTTGAACTCCCGGGAATGCCGCTGCTCGCTCCGCGCCATCTGCAGGAACGGCGTGCCGGAACTGGGCCGGACGTCGTCGCGCAGGTCGAAGTGCGCGTCGAGGTTCAGCACCCCCAGGCGGCCGCCCTCGCGCAGGGCCCGCGTCCGCCGCAGCCCGCTGTAGGTGCCGTAGGCGACCTCGTGGCCGCCGCCCAGCACCATCACCGGATGGCCGCGGTCGACGAGCGCCGCGACCGCGCTGCCCAGCCGTCGCTGGCCCGCCTCCAGGACGTCCTCGCCGTCACCGGTGACCTCGACGTCGCCGGCGTCGAGCGCACGCAGCGGCTGGGGCAGAGCCATCGACGCGAGGGCGCGGCGCAGTGCGCCCGGGCCGTTCGCGGCGCCCCGCCTGCCCTTGTTGCGGCGTACGCCCTCGTCGCTCCGGAAGCCTACGAAGGCGACCTCTCCCGGCGCCGCCTGCTCCGGGTCGAGGTGGACGGCCTGGTGCCAGCGCAGGTTCTCGACACCGGGGCCGTCGTCCCGGCCGGTCCACGGCACGGCCGGGACGTCCGTGCGAACGTCGAGGACCTCATGGCGCGCGGGGACGGCGCTCACGCCGCGCCGCCCTCGGTCTCCGCCATCGGGATGCGCACGCCGCGCTCCCTGGCCACCGAGGCGGCGTGCTCGTACCCGGCGTCGACGTGCCGGATGACGCCCATGCCCGGGTCGTTGGTCAGCACACGGGCGAGCTTCTGGGCCGCGAGCTCGGTGCCGTCCGCGATGCACACCTGGCCGGCGTGGATGGACCGGCCCATGCCGACGCCGCCGCCGTGGTGGATGGAGACCCAGGAGGCACCCGACGAGGTGTTCACCAGCGCGTTCAGCAGCGGCCAGTCGGCGATGGCGTCGGAACCGTCGAGCATCGACTCCGTCTCGCGGTACGGCGACGCCACGGAGCCGGAGTCGAGGTGGTCACGGCCGATGGCCACGGGGGCGGACAGCTCGCCCGAGGCGACCATCTCGTTGAAGCGCAGACCGGCGCGGTGCCGCTCGCCGTAGCCCAGCCAGCAGATGCGGGCGGGCAGGCCCTCGAACGCGACGCGCTCACCGGCCATCCTCAGCCAGCGGTGCAGGTGCTCGTTCTCCGGGAACAGCTCCATGATCGCCTTGTCGGTGGCCTCGATGTCCTTCGGGTCACCGGACAGGGCGGCCCACCGGAAGGGGCCGAGCCCCTCCTCGAACAGCGGCCGGATGTGGGCCGGCACGAAGCCGGGGAAGTCGAACGCCCGCTGATAGCCGGCCTTGCGGGCCTCGTCGCGGATCGAGTTGCCGTAGTCGAACACCTCGGCGCCGGCGTCGAGGAAGCCGACCATGGCCTCCACGTGCCTGGCCATGGACGCGCGGGAACGCTCGGTGAAGTCCGCGGGGTCCTTGCGGGCCTGCTCGTGCCACTCCTGGACGCTCACGCCGACCGGGAGGTAGGACAGCGGATCGTGGGCGCTGGTCTGGTCGGTGACGATGTCGATGGGCGCGCCCCGCCGGAGCAGCTCCGGGAAGACCTCGGCGGCGTTCCCGGCCAGGCCGATGGAGAGCGGCTTGCGGGCGTCGCGGGCCTCGACGGCGAGGCGGAGGGCGTGGTCCAGGTCGTCGGCGGCGACGTCGAGGTAGCGGTGGGCGATGCGGCGCTCGATGCGGGTCGGGTCGCAGTCGACGCAAATGGCCACGCCGTCGTTCATGGTGACGGCGAGGGGCTGGGCGCCGCCCATGCCGCCGAGGCCGGCGGTGAGGGTGATGGTGCCGGCCAGGCTGCCGCCGAACTTCTTGCGGGCGACGGCGCCGAAGGTCTCGTAAGTGCCCTGGAGGATGCCCTGGCTGCCGATGTAGATCCACGAACCGGCCGTCATCTGGCCGTACATCATGAGGCCCCTGGCCTCCAGCGCCCTGAACTCCTCCCAGTTGGCCCAGTCGCCGACCAGGTTGGAGTTGGCCAGCAGCACGCGCGGCGCCCACTCGCTGGTGCGCATCACGCCGACCGGCTTGCCGGACTGCACCAGCAGCGTCTCGTCGTCCTTCAGCGTCTTCAGCGTACGGACGATGGCCTCGTACGCCTCCCGGTTGCGGGCGGCCTTGCCGGTGCCGCCGTAGACCACGAGGTCCTCGGGGTGCTCGGCGACCTCGGGGTCGAGGTTGTTCATGAGCATCCGCAGGGCGCCTTCCTGCTGCCAGCCGAGGCAGTTCAGTCCGGTGCCGCGCGGCGCGCGGACGACGCCCGGCGCTTGGGGGGAAGAGCTGGTCATGTGCACTCCTCACAGAGGGATCGAGCCGTACCTGCGCCATGACACGGCAGCGGCGGACGCGGCACCAGCGGCGTCCTCGGGATCTCTCGGATCCGAGACCCTTCGTTCGTCCCCCGCGCCATCGGCCTCTTCGTGAGAGGACCGGTGGTCTAGGATCGGGTCCGGTACGAGGCGGCGGCATCGGGGCGGGTGACGAGGACGGTGGGCGGCGTGGTCGTGGATCCGGCGGAGCTCGCCCGGTTGTTCGAGCAGGACACGGCAGGCACCGCGCCCGCCTACCACCGCGTCAAGGACCTCGTCGCCCGTCAGATCGCGGACGGCCACTGGCGCGAGGACGACGCCCTGCCGTCGGAGAGCCAGTTCGTCGAGGCGCTCGGCCTGTCCCGTATGACGATCAACCGCGCACTGCGCGAGCTGGCCACCGAGGGCGTCATCCGGCGGGTCATGGGAGTGGGCAGCTTCGTCGCCCCGAGAAAGGCCAGCTCCGCCCTGCTGGAAGTCCACAACATCGCCGACGAGGTACGCCACCGCGGCCACCGCTACGAGGCCCGTGTGCTGTCCGTGCGCGAGGAAGGGGCCGACGAGAAGACCGCCGCGCACCTCGGCCTGGGTGAGGGACGGCCGGTCTTCCACTCACGGGTGGTGCACTACGAGGACGGGACGGCGCTTCAGCTCGAGGACCGCTACGTCAATCCGGCCTTCGCCCCCGGATATCTCGAGCAGGACTTCACGCGGCAGACGCCGTTCACGTTCCTGTCCAAGGTCGCGCCACTGGGCAGGGGCGAGCACATCGTGGAGGCGGTGCTGGCGTCGCCCGAGGAGTGCGAGATCCTCGGCATCGCGCCGTCCGAGCCGTGCCTGCTGATCCACCGCCGCACCTGGTCCCGGGACGCGCTCGTCAGCATCGCCCGGCTGCTGCACCCGGGCTCCCGGTACCGTCTCGAGGGCGCGTTCGCCGCGCACTGACGCTCACGCGGCGGCGCCGTCGCCGCGCCCTGCCGCCGGCGCCCGGCCCGAGACGGCCGCGGTGAGCCGTGCGGCGCCCTGCCGCAGGACGTCCCTCACGTGGTCCGTGTCGTGCCGGCAGTGGTGACGGCGCCAGGTGGTGCTGATCGCCGCGACGGGCCGCTCGTTGTGGTCGAACGCCGCCACCCCCATCGAGCAGAACCCCTGGGTGACCAGCTCGACCTCCTGCGACCAGCCGCGCTCGCGCTCCCGCGCCAGCTCGCCCACCAGCCCCGGCAGGGTCCGCGGCCCGTTGCCCGTGCGGGTGGTCAGATCGCCCGGCCGGGGGAAGAGCGCCCGGAGCTGCGCCCGGGGGGTGTGGGCGAGGACGGCGCGCCCGTTGGCCGTGAGGTGGGCCGGCAGGCGGACGCCGACGTCGGTGACCAGGGCGATGTCGACGTCACCGGCCCGGCCCGCGGGCGGTCGCTCCTTGAGGAGGTAGACCGTCTCCGCGCCGTGCACGATGCCGAGGTGCACCGTCTGGCCGAGGCGCCGCGCGAGGGTGCGCAGGATGGGGCGGGCGAGCCGCTCCAGGGGCTCGTGCCGCAGATAGGCGGAACCCACCTCGAAGGAGGTGACGCCGAGCCCGTACGCCTGCTCCGCGGGGACGTAGGTGACGAAGCCCCGGTCGGCCAGGACCTTGAGGATGTGGTACGCGGACGACCGCGGAACGCCCAGGTCACGGGCGAGAGTCGCGGCCTGCACCAGCCCGGGGCGCCCGGCGAGGTACACCAGCATGTCCAGCGCCCGGCCGACGGCCGGCGACGCACTCGACGACGCGTTCGGTGAGGACGACTGACCCGGCGCCGGCTCGCGTTCACTCATCGGACCACCTCTTGACGCTCCTGTATAGGCAGGAATATACAGGCTGCCGGCCGCGGTCCGGAGCCCGGAGTGACCGGCGCGGCCGAGACAGGCGTCGCTCGGTCATGCCTTCCGGCGCACACCCCCGAAGAGGGAGACTCGTTTGCGTACCGACACCGCCGGCCTGAGCAGAGGGCTCCGTTCCCGGCACATCCGCTTCATCGCCCTGGGCTCCGCGATCGGCACCGGGCTCTTCTACGGCTCCTCCGAGTCCATCCGGGCCGGCGGGCCCGCGGTCCTCCTGGCCTATCTGATCGGCGGAGCCGCCGTCTTCCTCGTCCTGCGGTCCCTCGGCGAGATGGCCGTGGCCTCCCCGAGCGCCGGCTCCTTCGGCGAGTACGCGACCAGGCATCTCGGCCCGCTCGCCGGATTCACCACCGGCTGGACGTACGCCTTCGAGATGGTCATCGTCTGCGTCGCGGACGTCACCGCCGTCGGCGTCTACATGGGCTTCTGGTTCCCGGACGTGCCGCGGTGGATCTGGGTGCTGGCCGCCGTGCTGCTCATCGGCGCGCTGAACCTCGTCAGCGTCAAGGTCTTCGGCGAGCTGGAGTTCTGGCTCTCCCTGGTGAAGATCGTCGCCATCGTCGCGATGATCCTGGTCGGCATCGCCGTGATCGCCTTCGGCCTCGGCAGCGGCGGCGGCGACGTCGGCCTGTCCAACCTGTGGAGCAACGGCGGCTTCTTCGCGGGCGGTGCCGACGGATTCGTCCTCTCCTTCGCCGTGGTCATGTTCGCCTTCGGCGGCACGGAGATCATCGGGGTCACCGCGGGAGAGGCGGAGGACCCGGAGAAGACCATCCCCGGCGCGGTCAACTCCATCCCGCTGCGCATCATCCTCTTCTACGTCCTGACCCTCGCCGTGATCATGTCGATCACCCCCTGGCAGAGCATCGACGACTCGGGCAGCCCCTTCGTCGAGATCTTCGCCGGCGTGGGACTCAAGTCCGCGGCCGCCGTGCTGAACGTCGTCGTCCTCACGGCGGCCCTGTCGGCGATCAACAGCGACATCTTCGCCGCGGGCCGCACGATGTACGGCCTCGCGGAGCGGCGGCAGGGGCCCGCGGTGATGCTGCGGCTCACGCGCAACGGCGTGCCGTGGGTGACCACCCTCGTCATGATCGGGGCCCTGCTGTCCGGGGTGCTGATGAACGTCCTCATGCCCGAGAAGGTCTTCCTGATCATCGCCTCGATCGCGACGTTCGCCACCGTCTGGGTGTGGCTGATGATCCTGCTGACCCACGTCAAGGCTCGACGCGCCATGTCCGCCGAGGAGACGGCGGCCCTGAAGTTCCCGGCCCCCTTCTGGCCCTACGGCCAGATCGCCGCCATCGTCCTCATGGCCGCGGTCATGGTGCTGCTCGGCTTCCAGGAGAGCACGCGCGTCGCCCTGGTGGTCGGCGTCGTGTGGCTGGCACTCCTCGCGGGCCTCCACGCCCTCTGTGTCCGTCCGCGGCCCTCCGCCGGACAGCCCGCGGCCACCGCGGAGCGGACGGCGGAGGAGAACCTGGCAGAACTGAAGGGGCCGGCCGGCACGCCGCGATGACGGGCTCCGGCACACGTGCTCCCACCGGTCGCCCGCTGCGAGTCGAGCCGCGCCCGGTCGCCCGGTCCACGGCCGGACGCCCGGGCCGGGCACCGTCCCGTCCCGCGCGCGGGTACGGGGGGAAAGTCATGGGTCCCCCTGGGCAACCGGTACGCTGGTGCCGGTGGCGGCCCGTAACCGGAGCGCCGGCACGGTGACTTGGCCCCATCTCCGAACGGGCGCGGGAGCAGCGATGAAGCGGACGGCACAGGGGCGAGCGCACGCTCGCCTCCGCGGTGTGCTGGCCCTGCTCGTGGCTGTGGTCGGACTGCTGTGCGTCTTCGGACACGTGGAGCGCGGGGGAGGGCAGGGCGTGTCCCCGCCGGTCGTGGAACACGCCCACGCCCTCACCGTCTCCGAGGCGTCGGACGGGACGGCACCGCCGTGCGGCAAGAAGGGGATCGCCGACCACAGCGGGCAGCGCGCCGAGACCCCGTCGTCGTCCGCCACGTGCCCCGGCACCACGTCCCCGCACAGCGAGCCCGCGCACCCTCCTTCCCGGCACTCCGGGATACTCGCGGGGAGCCCGGCTCCGCCCCCCGCCCCACTCCACTCCGTTCTGAGGATCTAGACCGGCCCGTCGGTCGCGTCCCTGAATCCTCGGAAACGGAGCTCATCAGCATGTCCCCTTCCCCGCGTTCATGGAACCGGGCGGGCGCGGCACTGCGTGGTTGGCGGACCCGGCAGTGGGCTGTGGCAGGCGCAGGTGCCCTGGCCACGGCGATCCTGGTCGGCGTGCCCACCGACGTGGTGCCCAATCCGCTGTTCGGCCGGTCGATCCCCGTGCAGTGGTGGAACTACCCTGCCCTCGCCGTCACTTCCGTCCTGGCCGGCATCGTCCTGAGCACCTACGTGCGACAGCCCTCGCGCCCCGAGGAGCCGGAAGCCCCGGACGGCGGCCGTCTCGGAGCGATCGGCGGGGTGCTGTCCTTCCTCGCCGTCGGCTGCCCGGTCTGCAACAAACTCGTCCTCGTGCTCATCGGAGCCTCCGGCGCACTGAGCTACTGGGCGCCTCTGCAGCCGCTGCTGGCCCTGCTGTCCGTGGGGCTGCTGGCCGAAGCCGCGCTGCGCCGCCTGTCCTCGCAGACCGCGTGCCCGGTCACGGCTTCCGCCTGACCCGCGGCCGGTTCTGCGGCCTTCCCTTCCTCCTCGACGTCTGAGGTACCCCATGACTGGATCCACCCCCTCTTCGCCCCGCCGCAACCGCAGGCGGACCGTCGCCGCCGCCGCGGTCCTCGCCGCCGCCGCGGTGACCGCGGCCTTCGCCCTCACACTCGACGACGCGAACGACCGCGACCGGACCGCGGACGAACAAGCGGTCGTCGTCGAGTCCTCCACCCCCGAACCCGCTCCCGAGGGCCTGCTCGCTCTCGCCCGCCGCGATGCCTCCGACCCGCTGGCGGTCGGACGCGCGGACGCTCCGGTGGTGATGATCGAGTACTCCGACTTCCAGTGCCCGTTCTGCGGTCAGTTCGCCCGCAAGACCAAGCCCGAACTGCTGCGCTCCTACGTGGACAAGGGGATCCTGCGCATCGAATGGCGCAACTTCCCCATCTTCGGCGACGAGTCCGAGCAGGTCGCCCTGGCCGGCTGGGCGGCCGGGCGGCAGAAGAAGTTCTGGGAGTTCCACGACGTCGCCTACGGCAAGCCGCGCGAACGCAACTCCGGTGCCTTCAGCGCCGAGAACCTCGTCGCCATGGCCCGCGAGGCGGGAATCACCGACATCGAGCGGTTCCAGGCCGACATGGCGTCCGACGAGGCCCGCAGCGCCGTGCGGAAGGACCAGGAGGAGGGCTACGGTCTCGGCGTGACCAGCACCCCGGCGTTCCTGGTCAACGGCAGGCCGATCCTGGGGGCCCAGCCCACGGCCACCTTCGAGGAAGCCGTCGAGGCGGCGGCGAAGTCGGCCGGGCGATGAGCGAAGTCGGCCTGGCGATGGCCTTCCTGGGCGGACTGCTGGCCCTGCTCAGCCCGTGCAGCGCCCTGCTGCTGCCGGCCTTCTTCGCCTACTCCTTCACCAGCCGCACCCGCCTGGTGGCGCGCACCGGCCTGTTCTACGTCGGGCTGTGCACGACTCTCGTCCCGCTCGGCGTGGCCGGCTCGTTCGCCAGCCGCCTCTTCTACGGCCACCGGGACACCCTGGTGACGGTGGGAGGGTGGACGGTCATCGCGCTGGGCGTCGCGCAGATCGCCGGGGTGGGCTTCGGCTCACGCCGGATGGCGCGGGCCGCGGGCGGGCGCCGTTCCGGTTCGGCGCTGTCGGTGTTCGCCCTGGGCACGGTCTACGGGCTGGCGGGATTCTGCGCGGGACCGATCCTGGGCGGCATCCTGACCGTGGCAGCCGTGGACGGCGACCCCGCGCACGGCGGAGTGCTGCTCGCCGTCTACGCCCTCGGTATGGCGGTTCCGATGTTCGTGCTGGCGTCGCTGTGGGACCGGTTCGACCTGGGCCGCAGGCGCTGGCTGCGCGGGCGGACCTTCCAGGTGGGACCGATGGCCCTGCACAGCACCTCACTGCTCGGCGGCCTGTTCTTCATCGCGCTCGGGGCGGCGTTCCTGGCGTTCGACGGCACCTCCGCGCTGCCGTCCGTGCTGAGCGCCGAGACCGAGTTCGCCCTGGAGGAGCGTCTGTCCTCCATCGGCGCCGCCGTGTCCGACCGGCTGGTCCTGCTGGTCCTGGCCGGTGTGGCGGCGGTCGCCGCGGTGCTGGTGCTGCTCCGGCCGGCCCGAGGAAAGGAGCCGCGGCCGGCACCGGAAACGGAGCCGGCCGCACACGAGTAGCGCGCCCACGGCCTTGCGCCGCAGGCGGGTTGACGACGAGCGCGTGCCGCGCGACCAGAGCCTCGCGCGGTACGACGCCTTCGGCTCACCGAGGTTCTTCTCCCGGCACCTCACTTGACACCCGCGCTCCGCGGCGACCGGCGCGCCGATCGGCCCTCGGGCCCGGTCGGCGTGCCGGTGTCACCCGCGCGGCGTACCCGACGCGCCCCCGGTCCACCTTGCCGCGGCTCGGTTAGCGCAGGCACAGCACGAGCAGGCAGACCTCGGTCGGTGACGTCGTCTCAGGCGCCGGGTCGCCCTGTGACGCACCGGTCTCCGGACGGTCGGTGGCCGGGGGCGCGGCCGGGGGCTGTGCCGCCGTACCGCTGCTGTCAGGGGCGGAGGGAGCGGAGGGCTGGGGAGCGGTGGTCCGCGGAGCCGGCTCCGAGGGCGTGACCGGACGAGGTGGAGCTGCTTCGGCCGACCGGTCGTTCGTCGGTGCGGGGGAGGCCGCGGTCGCCCGCGGTTGCTGCCGCGCGGTGGCGGTGCCCGGTGCCCGGACCGGAGAACCGGTGCGTGACGGCCGGTCACCGGCGGGCGGCGCGGATGCGGGCTGGTCGCGGTCCGGCACCCGCTCCCGTGCCACTCCCATGCTCCGGTCGTCCGGCGCGGTGGCCGCCCGGGCCCGGTCGGTGGAGTGGCCCTCCAGCGTGGCGACGGTCAGCCCGCCGCCGACGATGGCGACCGCCGTGGCCACCGCGGCGCGGCGCTTGTTCTTCTTCCAGCGGGCCAGTTGGCGCCGCCTCGCCGCGCGTCCGGGCCCCGAGGGCCGTGCTCCCTCGACGCCGGCGGGTGCGACCGTGGTGGTGCCGGGGCCGAGTTCCGCCTCTTTCCGCACGGCGACGTCGTCCCCGGTGCCGGAGGCAGTGGGCTGCCCGGCGTACGCCGTGCCGGACGCCTCGACCGTCGTCATCGGGGTGGTGTGCCGCAACGGCGCCGTGCCGCTGTAGGTGTGGGGCGGAGCGATGTCCGGCGCGTAGGCGCCGCACCCGGGACACACCAGCGCGCCGTTGAGATGGCGACGGCACGTGGAGCAGTAGTCCATCTGCGGTCTTCCTGGGTCGCTTGTGCCGTCGGTCCGTCCGGACCCACGGCCTGGTCACACTCGTACGCGGGATCGAGCAGTCGGCAACGCTAGCGACGCTTTCGTACGGTCGTGTGCAGCCCGTGTAGCGCTCTTGCGCAGATTCTCCGGGGCGCGGCGGCTGATCGCGTCGCCGCTCTCGTCTCCGCGGGGAGGGCGGGCCGTCAGGTGTGGAGCCGGAGCTGTTCGAGCACCGTGGCGAGGTGGGCGCGGTCCCCGGCGTCCAGGCCGCGCAGCGGCAGGGGGAGGTTGCGGTGGGCGGTCAGGCCCAGGTGTGCGGCGGCCGCCGCGACGACCCGCAGGGATCCGTGCCGGGCGAACAGGTCCCACAGGGGCTCGAGCCGCCGGGATTCGGCGAGGGCCCGCTCGTGACGGCCGGCCCGCGCCGCACGGGTGAGGGCGAGCGCCGGTTCGGGGAAGGTGCCGCCGATCACCGAGTACCAGGCGTCGCACCCGGCGTTCAGGCCCCCGGCCGCGGCCGCGTCTCCGCTGGTGCCCACCGTCACCGTGTCGGGCAGGAGCCGGCGCAGGTGCTCGACCCGGGCCCGGGCCCGTGCCGGGTCGGCGGGAAGCGGGGGGATCTTGAGGGACGCCACCCGCGGCAACCGGGCCAGGCGGGCGTACAGCTCGTCGGTGAAGGTGAAGTGCGTGGTGCCGGGGTTGTCGTAGATCACCAGGGGGACCGACAGGTGGGCGGTGACCTCCTCGAACAGGCCGAAGACGTCCTCCTCGGTCAGCGGCTGGTACGACACCGGTGCCAGCAGAACGCCGGCGGCCCCGGCGTTCTGCGCGTCCTCGGCGGCCCGGAGCACCTCGCGGGTGCGCAGCGCCCCGATGCCGACGACGACCGGCACCCCGTCGGCGTGCTCGACCGCGACGCGGGCGACGCGGGCGCGTTCCTCGCGGGTCAGGTAGGCGTAGCAGCCGGTGGAGCCCAGCGCCCCGATCGAGTCGACACCGGCGACGGCGAGCCGGTGGACGAGCGCCGCGAACGCCTTCTCGTCTACGCCGCCGTCGCCGGGGACCGGAGTGAGCGGGAAGGCGCTCAGACCGGTGAACAAGACGAACCTCCAAGGGGTGCGGGTGCCGGTCCTTCGGCGGGGTGGTCAGACGGTGGTCTCGGGATGTGCCGGGCCGAGGTGATGCACGGTGGTGTTCTCGCAGTGGGGCCGGAGCAGGTCCCGCAGATCGTCGGCCGCGGCCTTGAGCAGGTGCCCGTCGCGGGTGGCGGCGACGGTCTCCAGGACGAAGGCGGCGTGGGTGGAGTCCCCGGTGACGCGGGTGCGGTGGGCGTCGCGGTGGTTCCAGTGCCGGGTGAGCACGTCGGTGGAGTCGGTGTAGATGATCTCTCCGGGCCGGGGGTGCTCGGTGGCGTCGGGTTCGCCGAGCGGGGTGAAGGTCTCGGTGCCGTCGGCGTGGCGGATCTCGACGTCGCCGGTGACGTGGCCGAGGTCGAAGGCGCCGGCGGGCAGGCCGTGGCGGACGGAGACGGCGTTGTAGGAGTCGACGGCCGGGTTGATCCGGGGCAGGGAGCCCCTCTTGGCCATGCGGCGGCCCAGGGCGTCGACGCTGGGCCGGACGCGGCGGGGGTTGGTGCCGAAGGAGCGGTAGGCGGTGTGCCACGCCTCGATGCGCGGGTCGTTCTCGTCGGCGGGCCGCCAGGTGCCGTCGGCGAGTCGCCGCTCCAGGTCCTCCAGGGCGGCGACGGTGGCGGGCCAGGGCCCGTGGCCGCGCAGACCGGTGACGGTGACGACGGCGACGAGGGTGTCGGGGAAGGCGTCGGAGACGGCGGGGCTGATGCGGAAGGTGGTCATCGTCCGGTCCGTTCGGGGAAAGTGGCTGAGCGGGCGGGTCAGGTGAGGGCGAGGAGGCTGACGGCGACGGCGGCGGTGCCCAGGCCGATCACCTGGCCGCGGTGGATGCGCTCGGCGAGGACGCCGCGGGCGAGCAGGACGGTACCTGCCGGGTACAGGGCGGTGATCACGGCGACGACGGCCAGGTCACCGCCGCGGGCGGCGAGCAGGAACAGCAGGTTGGCCACCGAGTCCAGCACCCCTGCCGTCGCCGACATCGCGTACGCGGGCTTCTCCCGGCCCAGCCGCCGGAACATCAGGCCGGCCGCGGCGAGCGTCACCGCGGAGGACACGGCCCGGCCGACGATCAGCGGGCCGACGCCGCTGTCGGACGGCGCCTGGTGCAGGAAGACCAACTGGAGGGCGATGGCGGCCCCGGCGCCGAACGCCGACAGCAGCGCGGTGCGCGACGGGCGGGCGCTGCCGGCGCCGTGTCCGGCGCTGACCAGGACCACCGCCGCCAGCGCGAGCGGCAGGCCGATCAGCCCGGCCGGGCCCAGGTGCTCGCCCTGGACCAGTCCGACGCCGACCGGCAGCATCGCCGAGACCAGCGCGGTGACCGGGGAGAGGACGTTCATCGGGCCGATCGCCAGCGTGCGGTACAGCAGGGCGAACGCGGCGGCCGAGGCGACGCCGGAGGCGGCGCCCCAGGCGAGGGTGGCGGGGGCGAAGGAGGCGCCGAGGAAGGGCCACAGCAGCAGCTCGACGGTGAGCGAGGCCGGGGCGGCGATCATCACGGTGCGCAGAACATGGGCCTTGCGGGCGCCGAGACCCCCGAGGAAGTCGGCGCATCCGTAGGCGAGGGAGCTGCCCAGGGCCAGCAGCAGAGCGATCACGGGGACATCCCTTACTATCAATGGAACGACTGCACCGTACAACGCACCGACCGGAAGTAGTCAACCGAACGACCGCACGGTGCAGTCCACTGACCCATTGGGTGAAGGGTGAGAGGGATGGCCGAGACCGAGGCGGCATTGCGGACACTCGCGTACAACGTCCGCGCGGCCCGTACCCGCGCCGGACTGTCCCTGGACGAACTCGGCCGCCGCGCCAAGGTCAGCAAGGGCGCCCTCGTCGCTCTGGAGAAGGCCCAGGGCAACCCGAACTTCGCCACCCTGGTCCGCCTCGCCGACACCCTCGGGATCTCGGTGTCCGCACTGATGGAGGGGCCGGCCGAGGGCCGCGTGCGGGTCGTGTCCGCCGACGCCGTCATGCCGTTGTGGGCCGGGGAGAAGGGCGGCGAGGCGCGGCTCATGCTGACCACGTCGGGACCCGCGCCGGTGGAGGTCTGGCGCTGGAGACTGGAGCCCGGGGAGGAGTACCCCAGCCACCCCCACCAGGCAGGCGTCGTGGAGACCGTCAG
Organism: Streptomyces sp. NPDC018947; assembly: GCF_044390505.1. Classification (NCBI taxonomy): domain Bacteria; kingdom Bacillati; phylum Actinomycetota; class Actinomycetes; order Kitasatosporales; family Streptomycetaceae; genus Streptomyces; species Streptomyces sp. NPDC018947. The sequence goes on along the minus strand of NZ_JBIRZD010000012.1, from coordinate 25,496 downwards.
CGTCACCGCCGGACGGATGGTGCTCGTGGTCGACGGCGCCGAGCATCCCGTCGAGGCCGGTCAGACCGCCACCTTCGACGGTGACGCCCCGCACACCTACCGCGGCTCGGGCGAGGGGACCTGCCACCTGATCATGACCGTTCACATCCCGCCGGGCCCCGGCGCCGCGAGCTGACCCGGGCGCACCCCCTCGATCGCCGTCGAGGGGGCGCGGTCGGCGTCACGCCTCGACGACCGCCCTGCCGTACGGAACGAGCCGCACCGGGCCGACGAGCCCGTAGTTCTGCCGCTTGGCGAGCCCGAACACCGGCGGGTTGGAGACCCGCAGGCGGTTGAGCAGCGAGGTGGCCACCTCCACCTCGATGGTGTTGGTCCCGCGACGCAGGTACGGACCGACGTCCACGACCGGCGTCAACTGGTCCGCGGGCGGCAGGGCGCGCCCGTTGACCGTGACCCGGTAGGTGTCGTACACCTCGCCCAGTTCCAGCCGGGCACCGTGACCACCGCTCCAGGCGGCGCCCAGCCTCACCGTGGTGCGGTACCGGCCCACGCCCGACGCGTCGGCCAGCTCAGGGATCTCGGGCCAGGGCCTGAGTCCGTCGAGCTCGACGGTGCGCCGGGTCCTGACGGTGCTCGACGGGGTGCTGCCCGGCGTCCAGTCCTCGGCCGTCAGGGTCCAGCGGGTGAGCGCCATCGGCTCGGCGACCTCCTCGATGGTCGCCCTGACGGCGGCCCCGCCCTGGAGGGCCGTGGTGTAGGTGCCCGGACGTGTGTCACGGATCTCCAGCCGGCCGCCCTCGGCCCGGCGGACCTCGGCCGCCTCGCTCGACGTGGCGTTCCAGCGGGGCGCGGGGCCGGGGATCCACTTGCCGGGACGGGCCGTCGCGATGATCGTCGTGGCCCCCGGTTCCAGCGAGACGCGCAGCCGGATGCGCCCGTCGTCGAGCCGGGTGTAGACGGCGAGCGGTTCGATCGTGCCGGTCCAGGCGTCCAGGACGTAGGGGACGACGTCCGGCCTGCGCGTGGTGAGTGTGACGTCGTGGCTGATGGGCGAGCCGGTCGACCCCTTCTTGCTGACCGAGTCGTTGGCGAAGAAGTAGTAGTCGGCCTCGGTGTCCGCCCGGTGGGCGTGGAGCAGCATCGAGGACTGCGCGTACTCCACGTCGCGCGTCAGGCCGAGCGCGGCGATGCCCTGCGGGACGTCGGGGCGGTCGGGGACGTTGGACACGCTGGGCTGGGCCAGCAGTTCGGCGATCAGCTCCAGCAGACGCGCGTTGTCACCGGTCCTGGGCAGCCCGGGCACGTGCCCGTCCTTCCAGTCGCCGATGACGATGATCGGAAGGCCCTTCCCGGCGTAGCCGACGAGCTTCTCGGCGACGTCCAGTTGCAGCGTGTGCTCACGGCCGATCATGACGTCGCCGTCGACGAGGAGCGCCTTGAAGGCGGGGCCGTCGGGCGCGAACCGGCCGTCGCGCACCACGGCACCGGGCAGCGACAGCAGGCGCGGGCTGAGGAAGAGGTGCGTCCAGCCGACGGGGACGCCCTCGCCGCTGAACCAGGACGCGCCTAGCCCCGAACCCGCGTAGCCCTTCTGCCACAGCACTCCGATGTCGGCCTTGTTGACGCCGGTCTGCAGGACCTGCTGAACGCGGCTCAGGTACCCGGCGACGTCGGGCGCGTGACGCCAGGTGGGCTGGCGGGGACCCCACGCCTCGCCGTAGCCGGCGCCGCCGTTGTACGGCGAGAAGGCGGCGAAGCCGGGCCACGCCGCGCCCGGGGCGTCGGCGTACGCGAAGCCGTGGAACACGGCCTGGTTCACCCCGGCCGCGTACTGGGTGACGAGCTTGCGCAACGTGGCGTCCCAGGTGGTCGCGTACGCGCCGCCCGCGGTTCCGCCCGCCTCGTTGGACAGCACCAGCTTGCCGCCCATGTCCCGGCCGCCCGCCAGGCAGCGGAAGTCGTCGAGGTTCTTGAACCCGAGCGACTCGCCCTCGGGCACGTCCAGCAGCGCGGCCTTGTACATCGCGTCGGTCTGGAGACCGTACGGCTGGACGCGCAGGTGCAGGCCGAGGCCGTGCGCCCACTTCTGCACCGGGAGCAGGTGGTTCTCGACGTACAGCTCGGTGACCACCTCCATGTAGTCCCGGCGGACGGCCTTGTTGGTGGCGTCGTCGAACGCGAAGGCGTACTTCTCCTTGGTCTGGAGGAGCGCCGGCAGATACGGAGCGAGCGAGTAGCCCATGCGGCGTGCGAACTCGGACATGATGCCGGGCGTCCACAGCGTCGCGTGCGTCTCGATCTCGATGGAGTCCTCGAACAGCGCGCCCCCGGTCTCCCGCAGCAGCTTGCGCATGCGCGGGGTGAGGACGCGGCTCTCCCAGAAGTCGATGACGGCCCGCGTCCCGGCCTCGCTGAAGTGGTCGACGACATAGCTCGGCGGGGTGGTGTGCGCGGGGCCCTCGGGGCGCTGGCCCGAACCGCGTTCGTAGCAGGCGATGACGAGCCAGGTGCCGTCGTCCGGCGCCGTCCACTCCAGCCGCTCGCCCTCGGCGCGCGAGGTGAGGTCGACGACCGAATCCTTCTCCAGCCGGGTCGGGAAGGCGGTGGGCGAGGTGCCGGCGACGACGCGGGCGGCCTGCACGGACCGCACCTTCCGGGTCGTCGCGGCCGAGTCGGGGGCGGTGACCGGCTCGGGGAGCGGGCCCGTGAAGGCGGTGCCCCCGGGGACCACGGCGACGCCGTGCGCCAGCTCCTTGATGGCCGCGTTGCTGTCGGGCGTGATGCCGGGAACGGCGGCGGGCCAGGCCGGGCCGAGGGTGAGGTCCACGACGACGCCGCGCTTCTTCGCCTGCCGCAGGGCCGTCTCCACCGCGTCGGTCCAGGCGGGTGTCCCCCAGCCGTGGCGGGACGGGTCGATCGGCTCGGAGACGCTGTGGGTGACCGCCGCGATCTCCACGCCGCCGAAGCCCGCGTCGGCGATCTGGTCGATCTCCCGCCTGATCTCGTCGGCGTCGACCAGCGCGTCCGGCCACCACCAGCGGAACTTGGGACGCACCGGCGCCGCGGGGGAGGAGAACGAACGGGCGAACGGGCCGCCGGACTTGGCCGTCGTGACGCCCGTCGTCACCGGCGACCCCGCCGCCGCGGCGGCGGAAGCGGTGCCCGCCGACAGCGCCGTCGCGGCCCCGGCCGCCGCGGTCATCTTGAGCAGCGCCCGCCGACGCAGGCTGCTCCGCTCGAAGGTGTCTTCCTGCCCAGGTGTGTGACTCATCGGACCTCGTTTGAACGTTTTAATTACTTGGCTGGAACATACGCAGCCCGGTGTGCGGCCGCAAGAGTCGTGCGGAGGTAGATCGTCCGATCGCCCTCATGTGTCGCCGACAGGGCCTGTTACCAGCAAGTACCGTGCGAATGAAGCTCGGTGACGCCCGGAGGGGCGTCATGGCGGGGCTGTCGGAACCCTTGACGCGCCCCAAGGCTGCGCCTACTTTGCCGTCGGCTGAGAAAAACGTTTCAAAGCAACGCACGCTGCGGAGCCGACCGCCACAGGGCGTCGCCTCCCGCCGTCCCGTGCACGCGTCGGCCCGCCAACGAGTGGTTCGTCCCTCCCGAAGGAGCCCGGCTTGTCCGTGCGACCCCATGCGCCCAGCCCCACCCGCCGCCGCGTCCTGACCGCCACGGCCGCCGCGGCCGCGACCACCGCGGTGGGCTTGCCTGCCGCGGCGGCAGCCGAGACGTCCGCCGCCGCGCCGGACACCGGTTCGCCGGCCGGCGCGGGACCGGCCGCGGCGGCCGTCCGGCCGGCGCTGGACCCGTTTCCGCTCTCCGCGGTCCGGCTGCTGGAGAGCCCGTTCCTCGCCAACATGCGGCGCACCTGCGCCTACTTGCGGTACGTCGACCCCGACCGGCTGCTGCACACCTTCCGGCTCAACGTCGGACTGCCGTCGACCGCCGAGCCGTGCGGCGGCTGGGAGGCACCGGACGTCCTGCTGCGCGGACACAGCACCGGCCACCTGCTGTCCGCCCTCGCCCAGGCGCACGCCAACACGGGCGACGACGCCTACGCGGAGAAGGCCCGCCACCTGGTCGCGGCCCTCGCCGAGTGCCAGGCGCACGCGCCCGCCGCCGGCTACCGTCCGGGCTACCTCTCCGCCTTCCCGGAGGACGTCTTCGACCGGCTCGAAGCCGGGGGCAAGCCCTGGGCGCCCTACTACACGCTGCACAAGATCATGGCCGGGCTCCTCGACCAGTACCGGCTCAGCGGGGACGAGCAGGCCATGACCGTGCTGACGGGCATGGCGGCATGGGCGGACTCCCGTACCGCGCCCCTGTCCCACGACCGGATGCAGTCCCTGCTCGGAGTCGAGTTCGGCGGCATGAACGAGGTGCTGACGAACCTGTACCTGGAGACCGGCGACCCCGCGCACCTGCGCACCGCGCGGCGCTTCGACCACGAGGAGCTGTACGGGCCGCTGGCCGCGGGCCGCGACGAACTCGCCGGACGGCACGCCAACACCGAGATCCCCAAGATCGTGGGCGCGGTGAGCAGTTACCGTGCGACGGGGGAGCGGCGCTACCTGGACATCGCCACCCACTTCTGGGAAACGGTCGTCCGGCACCACTCGTACGCCATCGGCGGCAACTCCAACCAGGAGTTCTTCGGCCCGCCCGGCGAGATCGTCAGCCGGCTCTCCGAGGACACCTGCGAGAACTGCAACAGCTACAACATGCTCAAGCTCGGCAGACAGCTCTACCTGCACGACCCCGCGGCCACCGCGTACATGGACCACTACGAGTGGACCCTCTACAACCAGATGCTCGGCGAGCAGGACCCCGACTCCGAGCACGGGTTCGTCACCTACTACACGGGCCTGTGGGCGGGTTCGCGACGGCAGCCCAAGGGCGGACTCGGTGCCGCGCCGGGCAGCTACAGCAGCGACTACGACAACTTCTCCTGCGACCACGGCACGGGCATGGAGACCCACACCAAGTTCGCCGACAGCATCTACTTCCGCTCCGCCGGGCCGGACGCGAAGACGCTGTACGTGAACCTGTTCATCCCCTCCGAGGTGACCTGGCGGGACGCCGGGGTGACCCTGCGTCAGGACACCGGTCACCCGGAGACCGACCGCACCCGTCTCACCGTGACCGCCGGCGAGGGACGCTTCAGCCTGAAGGTCCGTGTCCCCGCCTGGCTCGCCGCCGCCGGCGGGCGCGCCTCGGTACGGCTCAACGGCCACGCCGTCGGAGCGCCCGTCCGCCCGGGCCGGTACGTCACGATCGAACGCCCCTGGCGGCGCGGCGACACGGTCGAACTGACCTTCCCGCGCGAGCCCGTCTGGCAGCCGGCCCCCGACAACCCGCAGGTCCGGTCCCTCTCGTACGGTCCCGTGGTCCTCGCCGGAGCGTACGGATCCACGGCGCTCGCCACCATCCCCGACATCCGGCCCGACTCCCTGCGGCCGGTGGCGGGCGTCCCGCTGGAGTTCACCGCCGTGGCCGACGGCCGCGAGGTCCCGCTGCGGCCCTTCTACAAGGTCCACCACCAGAACTACACCGTCTACTGGGCCGTCACGCCCCGCCGGGACCGCGCACGGGACATCGCCCGCTACCCGCTCGACGAGGGCACCGGCACCACGGCCGCCGACAGCACCGGCACCTTCCCCCGCGCGGCACTGACCGGCGGCGCCGCGTGGACCACCGACGGCACGCGCACCGCGGTGCTCCTGGACGGGAGGGACGGTCACGTCGCGCTCCCCGAGGGGCTCCCCGCAGGACTGACCGAACTGACGGTCGCCGTACGCGTCCGCATCGACTCGATCGCCAACTCCGCCCGCGTCTTCGACCTCGGCTACCACAAGAGCACCTACCTGTACCTCACGCCGCGCACCGGCGCCGGACGGGCACGCGCCGCGCTGAAGATCTCCGGCATGGAGGGCGAGGACGTGGTCGACGCGGCCGGGCCCCTGCCGCAGGGACGGTGGATTCACGTCGCCCTCACCCTCGCGGACGGCACCGGCATCCTGTACGTCGACGGAGCCGAGGCCGGCCGCAACGCCGCCGTGGTCACCAGCCCGCTGCTGTTCGGCGCCAGCACGCGCAACTACCTCGGGCGCTCGCAGAACTCCACGCACCCGTACCTGCACGGCGCGATCACCGACTTCCGCCTGCACAACCGTGCCCTGACGGCCGCCGAGGTGGCCGCACTCGCCGCCGGCTGACAGGGCCCGGACGCACGCGTCCACGGCACACCCCCGCCCCGCCCGGGCCCGCCGGCCCGGGCACCCACATGCCCGGTGCCGCACGGCACGGGCACGCCCGCCCGGCATCCCACCCCGAACGATGGAGTCCCCGATGTCCGAGTCCGACCTGTCCAGACGCCGGTTCGTCGTCGCCGCCGGAGCGGCGGGAGCCGCCTTCGCCACCGGCCTGCCCGGCACCGCCCACGCGGCCCACACCGCTCAGCCGGCCCCCGCCGGCGCCGCCCGCCCGTCCGGCTACGCCCCCGAGGACTTCGCCGACCCGCGCCGGGACAGCAGACCGACGGTCTACTGGTACTGGAACGGCCCCGTCACCCCCGAGCTCGTCGAGACCCAGATGGCCGACCTGCGCGACAAGGGCATGTTCGAGGTCGTCCTCTTCCCCTTCGACAACGCCGAGATGCAGCCGGTGTTCTTCACCGAGGAGTGGTTCGCGATCGTCGGCCACGTCCTGCGCGTCGCCGAGCGCACCGGCATGCGGGTCTGGCTCTTCAACGACGACCACTTCCCGAGCGGCCGGGCCGGCGAGTACGTCGTCAAGGGCGGCACCGTCGGCTCCCGCACCTACCAACCCCGGCCGGACCTGCGGCTCAAGGCACTGTGGCGGTCCACCACCGTCGTCGAGGGACCCGCCGTCGCCGACCTCACCGCCACCACCGGAGTGGGCGTCGACACCGGCCGCCTGGTCGCCGACGCCGACGTCCTCGGCGGCGCCGCCGTACTGAGCCGGGGCGCCGGCTGGACCGACTGCACCGTCACCGGCAGCGCCAAGGCCGAACACGGCTCCGCCGGACTCGTCGTCCGCGCCTGCGCGACCGGAACCGACGGCTACGCCGTGGAGTTCGACCAGACCGGCGTCGTCACCGTCCTGCGCCTTGCCGACGGCGCGGCACCGAAGGAGCTCGCGCGCAGCAGCCGCACCGACGGCTTCAACAAGACCAAGTTCCACACGCTCGCCGTCACCGTCCGCGGCGACGGCATCGCCGTCACCCTCGACGGCAAGGACAAGGGCACCGTCACCGACGCCGCCCGCACCACCGGCAGCGTGGGCGTGCGGGCCGTCGACGGGCAGCGCGCCCTGTGGGAGAGCCTGACCGTCACCGCCCCCGACGGCACCACCCTGTACGAGCAGACCTTCGACGACCCCGCCGCCGCGGGCGACTTCCCGGCCCGCCCGCGCCCCGAGGGCACCGCCGCACCCGTCGCCGCCACCGCCCGCCCCGTCGGTGCCGCCGGCACGGACCGCATGGTGGAGCTGACCCGGGACCTGCGGGCCGGACGGTCCTGGAAGGTCCCCGCCGGACGCTGGCAGATCGACGTCTTCGGCGGCAGCACCCTGATCGACGACAGCCAGGGCTACAGCCGCAGCTACGTCGACCTGCTCGACGACGAGCCCGTCGACCTGTTCCTCGACATGGTCCCGGGGGAGTACCACCGCCGCTTCGGCCGCTACTTCGGCAACGTCGTGCCCGGATTCTGGGACGACGAGCCCTACTTCGCCTCCGCAGAGGCCCACTTCAAGCGACTGCCCTGGTCGCCGACGCTGGAGGACGCGCTGCACGCCGTCGGCGTCGAACCGGGCACCGCGTACGCCTCGGCCTTCGACGACCTCGGCCGCGACGGCCGTATCGCCCGCGGACGCTACTGGCAGGCCGTCTCCGACCGGTTCGCCGTCTACTTCGAGAAGCAGTCCCGCTGGTACGAGAAGCGGAAGGTCGCCCTCGTCACCAACCCGCTGTACGACGAGACCTCCCCCTCCAAGCGCATCGCGTCCACCGGCGACCTGCACAAGGTCCACCAGTGGGCGCAGGTGCCCGGCGGCGACATCATCACCGCCGAGTACGTCGCGGGCGAACCCACCATGATCCCGCGCAACCCGGTGAGCGTCGCCCACCAGATGGGCCGCGAACGCGCCCTGCTCGAAGCCTTCGGCAACATGGGCTGGCAGGTCGCACCCGACTTCGCCCGCGCCCTCGTGGGCGCGAACGCCACCCGCGGCATCAACCTCACCGTGCTGCACGCGCTGTGGACCGACGAGACCCGGGTGTACTTCCCCCCGCCGTTCGGCCCGCGCGCCCCCTGGTGGTGGGCCATGGAGCCGCTCGCCGACTGGATCGGCCGCGTGATGGAGGTCGCGCGCGGCACGTCCGCCGCGCGGACCGCGCTCATCCAGCCGCAGCGGGCGGCCGAGCAGTGGCGCGGCACCGACCGGCAGGGCTTCGTCGACAGCGCGCTGAGCGACGCCGCGTACGCCCTGGAGTCCGCGCAGGTCGACTTCGACCTCGTCCACGAGGGAGCGCTGAGCGGCGACCGGGGACTCCTCGCCCACGCCACCGCCCGCGGCGGCCGGCTCACCGTCGGCGAGGCCCGCTACGACCTGGCCGTCCTGCCGCTGACGCCGACGCTCGACGCCGCCGCCGTGAAGACCCTCACGGCCTTCGTGCGCGGTGGCGGCACCGTCGTCGCCGTCGGCGAACTGCCCGGCGACGAGGCCAACGGCGGCGACCGCGGCCTGGAGCGCGCGCTGTCCGGACTGTTCGGCGAGAAGCTGCCCGGCAGCCGCCGCACCGGCGCCGGGACGGCCGTCCGCGTCGCCGACGTGTCCGGACTGCGGGAGGCCGCCCACGCGGCCGGCGTCGCCGCCGCCGTCCTCGAACCGGCCGCCGAGGCCGTCCGCGTCCTGCGCACCACCCGCGGCAAGGACATCGCGTTCCTCGTCAACAACGAGAGCGCGATGTCCGTCGAGACGGTCGCCGCACTGCCGGCCACGGGCGTCCCGGAGCTGTGGGACCCCGCCACCGGCATCGCACGGCCGGCACCCGTGTACCGCCGCGACCGAGGACGGGACGGACTGCGGGTGCCGCTGCGCCTGCGGCCCTACGAGACCCTCGCCGTCGTCGTCCGCGCCTCCACCCGGGCCGGTGCCCACCTCACCGACGCGTCCCTGCCCGTGGAGGCCGTCACCGAGGCGAAGGGCGCCCTGCACGTCACCGCCGTCGCCGACGCGCCCGGCAGCCATCCGCTGGCGGGCACCGACGGCCGGCACACCTACCGCGGCACCGCCGAGGTCACCGACCCGCTGCACGCCGTGCGGCTGGGCGGCGACTGGACGCTGACCCTGGAGAAGGACGGAGCCACGCCCGTCACCCGCCCCCTGGGAAGCTGGACCGACCTCGACCCGCTGTTCTCCGGCAGCGCCACCTACGCGACCACCGTCGACCTGGACCACGACACCCTCGACGGGCGGGGCGTGCGTCTCGACCTGGGCACGGTCCGCGAGGTCGCCGCGGTGACCGTGAACGGCACCGACCTGCCGCCGCTGCTGTGGAGCCCCTACACCGCCGACGTCACCGACGTCCTCAGGGCCGGCCGCAACACGATCACCGTCCGCGTCTCCAACACGCTCTCCAACGAACGCAAGAAGCCGCTGCCGTCGGGCCTGCTCGGACCCGTGACCCTGCGGCCGTACCGCCGCCTCACAGCCGTACTCAGCCGTGTCTGACCCGGCAGCCCCCGCCCCGCCCTCCACCCGCAAGGAGCACCCCATGAGCCGAGCGCTCACCCGGCGCGCCCGCCGGCGCCCCGCCCTCCTCGTCGCCTCCGGCCTCACCGCCCTCGTCACCGTGCTGCCCACGGCCGTCAACGCCGAAGCCGGGCCTCCCGCCCGCATCGCGCCCGCCGGACTGCGCACCCAGCACCTCGCGCAGGCCCTCGGCATCGACGACACGACGCCCTACCTGAGCTGGAACATCACCAGCCGCGCCACGGGCGTCGCGCAGTCCGCGTACCGGGTGCAGGCGGCCAGCTCCCTGAGCAGGCTCAGACAGGGCAAGCCGGACCTGTGGGACTCCGGCAAGGTCCGCTCCGGCGTCCCGCAGACCACCTACGCCGGCAAGGAACTCGGCTCCCGCACCCGCGTCTACTGGCGGGTCATGCTGTGGTCCGGGGACACCGGCCGCGACTCCGGATGGAGCGAACCCTCCCAGTTCGAGACCGGCCTGACGAAGCAGCGGGACTGGGACGCGGACTGGATCACACACCCGGACTGGCAGCTCGGCAAGCGCACCGTCGAGCCCGTCGTCGTCGACCTGCCGCGCACCACGGCCCGCTACGTCCGCCTCGACGTCACCCGGCTCGGACTGCCGCTCGCCGACGACTTCCCCGCCGAGACCTGGCGCCTCCAGCTCGGCGAGATCGACCTGCGCGACTCCGAGACCGGGACCACCGGCCTCGCCAAGGGCGCCGCCGTGACCGCCTCGGAGACCCACGCCGTCCGCAAGACCTGGGAACCCGCCCTCGCCGTGGACGGACTGCCCAACAGCGCCCTGCAGACCGCCGCCGGATACTCCAGCCCGCCCCACACGGGCCCCGACGTCTCCGGCACACCGGTCGTGCTCACCCTGGACCTCAAGTCGGCCAAGACCTTCGACCGGGTCGCCCTGTACCCGCGCGCCGACGTCCTCACCGGCGACGGCCGGGTGCCGAACTTCCCCGTCGACTACACCGTCTCCACCGGCGACGCGCCCACCGGCCCGTTCACCGAGGCCGCCCGCGTCACCGGGCAGCAGCCGCCCACGCCGTACCTGCCCGCCGGACTGCCGCTGCTCACCAAGGACTTCGCCCTGCCGAAGAGCGTGCGCAGCGCACGGCTGTACGTGTCCGGCCTCGGCATCTACGACGCGAGCATCAACGGCGAGCCGGTCGGCGACGCCGTCCTCGAACCCGCCAACACCGACTACGCCGAACGCGTCCAGTACGCCACCTACGACGTCACCGACCGGCTGCGCTCCGGCCGCAACACCATCGGCATCGAGCTGGGCAACGGCATGTCCAACGTCGTCAGCACCGCCGACCGCTACCGCAAGCTGTACGGCAACCTCAGTGATCCCAAGGTGGTCGCCCAGCTCGAGATCACGCTCGCCGACGGCACCGTGCGCCGCGTCGCCAGCGGCGGCGACTGGCGCACCACGCTCGGCGCGACGACCTCCTCCAACTGGTACGGCGGCGAGGACTACGACGCCCGTCGCGCGATCCCCGGCTGGAACAAGCCGGGCCAGGACCGCGGCGCCTGGAAGGCGGCGGCCACCGTGTCCGGTCCCGGGACGGCCGCCGACCCCGCCGTCCTGAGCGCCCGGGAGACCGAACCCGTCCGCGTGATCGAGACGCTCACGGGCAAGGAGGTCCAGGGCGCGGCAGAGGGCAGCCGCGTCTTCGACCTGGGCCGCAACATCGCCGGCTGGCCGGAGATCACCGTCACCGCCCCGGCAGGCACCGACATCCGCATCCTGCCGGCGGAGAGCCTCAAGGACGGCCACGCCTTCCAGTCCATCAGCAACGTCGGCGGCCCGCTGTGGGACACCTACACCACCGGCGGCGACGGCCCGGAGACCTGGCACCCCAAGTTCAGCTACCACGGCTTCCGCTACCTGGAGCTCAAGGGCCTGCCCGAGAACGCGACCGTCACCGTGCGCGGCAAGGTCCTGCACACCGACAACGCCTCCTCGGGCGACTTCACCAGCTCGGACCAGCTCGTCAACGGCATCCACGCGATCATCCGCCGGTCGGTCGAGGGCAACATGATGAGCGTCCTCACCGACTGCCCGAGCCGCGAGAAGCTCGGCTGGCTGGAGCAGAACCAGTTGCTCTTCCCCGTCCTGACCGGCAACTACGACATGGAGGCGTACTTCCGCAAGCTCGTGCGCGACATGTCCGACGCCCAGACCGAGGACGGGCTGATCCCGAGCACCGTCCCCGAGTACACGAACCTGCCGGGCGGCTACCGCAACGACGCCAACTGGGGCGGCGCCTTCGTCCTCGTGCCCTGGCAGCTCTACACCACCTACGGCGACCGGGACACGCTCGGCACGTACTACCCGCAGATGAAGCGGTACGTGTCGTTCCTGGAGCAGCAGGTGAAGGACGGCATCCTCGACTACGGCCTCGGCGACTGGTTCACCCCGGACCGGACGTTCCCGCGCGCCGTGGCCGGCACCTACGGCTACTGGCGGGTCGTCGACGCCATGAGCCGTATCGCCGACGTCCTCGGCGACGAGGACGACGCCGCGTCCTACCGTGCCAGGGCCGATGCCAGTGCCGAGGCCCTCACCGCCACGTACTACGACCGGGAGACCGGCACCTTCGGCGGCGGAGGACACGGCGCGGAGGCGCTCGCCCTGGACATGGGTGCCGTCCCGGACGGCGAGCGCGAGCGGCTGCTCGGCCACTTCGTCCGCAGCGTCGAGGAGGCCGGTCACCACCTGGTGCTGGGCGAGATCTCGCTGCCCGCCGCCTTCCGGGTGCTCTCCGCGGCCGGGCGCGACGACGTCGTCCACGAGATCGCCACGCAGACCACCAGCCCGAGCTACGGCTACCAGGTCCTCAACGGCAACACCACGCTCGGCGAGTCCTGGGACGGCGGCCCCGGCCAGTCCCAGAACCACTTCATGCTCGGCGCTATCGACGCCTGGTTCACCGACCGGGTCGCCGGGATCGAACAGGCCCCCGGTTCCATCGGCTACCGCAAGCTGCTGATCGATCCGGCCGTCGTCGGCGACCTCACCTCCGCCGCCGGCTCCTACCGGACGCCGTACGGCACGGTGCGCACCGACTGGCAGCGCGACGGCGACCGCTACCGGCTGCGGCTGAGCGTCCCCGCCGGCAGCACGGCCGAGGTCCACGTGCCGTTCACCGGGGGACGCGTCGACGCCCCGGCCGGCGCGAAGCCGCTGCGGACCGAGCGGGGCGAGGCCGTCTACGAGGTCGGCTCGGGCGACTGGACCTTCACGTCGGTGTACGCGCCCGACGCCTCCTGAACACACCGACGGCGGTGGCGTCGTGCGACGCCACCGCCGTCGGGCATTGCGCGCGAGGCGCCGGGAGTCAGCGGGTGGGCAGGCTCGAACCGCGGACGACCAGCTCCGGCTGGAGGACCACGTGCTGGTGCTCGTGCTCCTCCGCCCGGTCACCGGCCTCCTGGAGCAGCAGCTCGGCCGCCAGCGCGCCCATGGCGCGGGCGGGCTGGCGCACGGACGTCAACGGGACGGTCGCCGCGGCGGCGAACTCGATGTCGTCGTACCCCACGATGGCCATGTCGTCCGGGACCTTCACGCCGGCCGTGTACATGAACTGGAGCACGCCGAGCGCCAGCAGGTCGTTGGCGCAGAACACCGCGGTGGGCCGCTCCGCGAGACCCAGCAGCCTGGCCCCCGCGTCCCGTCCCGCGGCCACGTCGAGGCGCTCGTTGGGAAGTTCCTGCAGCGCGGTGGGGGGCAGGCCGGCCTCGGCGACGGCGCTCAGGGCACCCGTCCTGCGGTCCTGCACCTGGCGCAGATGGGGCGGCCCGCTGACGAAGGCGATGGAGCGGTGCCCGGCGCCCGTGAGATGCCGGATCGCCATGGCCCCGCCGGCGACGTCGTCGACCGAGACGGAGCAGCCCTCCTCGTCCCCCGCCACCCGGTCCACGAGCACGTACGGGATGCCGTGCCGGCGGAAGTCGCTCAGACTGCGCCCACTGGGGTCGGCGGGCGTGACCAGCACCCCGCGGACCCGCTGTTCGGCGAAGAGGTCGAGGTACTCGGCCTCGTTCTGCGCGTTCTGCGCACTGTTGCACAGCGTGACGGCGAGACCCGCGTCCCGGGCGGTGCGCTCCGCTCCCTGCGCCAGGTCGACGAAGAACGGGTTGCCCATGTCCAGGACGAGCACCGCCATGACACGGCTGCGGCCCGCCCGAAGCTGCCGGGCGGACTCGCTGCGCACGTAGCCCAGACGCGCGATCACCTGCTCCACATGACGCCGCGTCCGCTCCGAGACCCGGCTGGGCTGATTGAGCACGTTGGACACCGTGCCCACGGAGACACCCGCCTCCCGTGCCACGTCCTTGATGCCGGCCCTCGGCGTGGAGCGCGTCATGTGTGTTGCCTCCTGCTGTTCTTTCCCGCCGTCGAACCGGTGCGGTGGGAAGCTTTCATCCTACGGAGCCGGGACGCCGGCTCACGCCAGGTGGAAGACCTCGGTGAGAGGGCGCATGGCGGCGTCGGGCGCCTGCCCGTCGAGTTCCTCGAAGAACTCCGCCATCTCGGCCTGCCAGCGGGCGTTCACCCCGGTGGCGTCCATGGCCGCGCGGGCCGCCTCGAAGTCGTCGGTCTCGAGATAGCCGACGAGCAGGCCGTCCTCGCGCAGGAAGAGGGAGTAGTTGCGCCAGCCGGCCTCGGTGAGGGCGGCGCGCATGTCCGGCCACACGTCCCGGTGGCGTTCACGGTATTCGGCGGCCTTCTCGGCGCGGACCTTCAGGAGGAAACAGACGCGTTGCATCGGATCACCTTGCTGCCGACGGTGGGGGGCCCCCCCCGCCCGGGGCCCCCCCCCCCCCGGGGGGGGGGGGGGGGGGGTCAGAACTACGAAAGGTGGAGGGTTGTGGGTTTGTAATCGGGAGGGGGGCCCCGCCGGGCGGCCC
>NZ_JBIRZD010000012.1:0-10774 GCF_044390505.1 Streptomyces sp. NPDC018947 | reverse complement strand
TCGGGTTTGGGGGGGGCTTGGGGGGGGGGCCCCTCCTGCTGAAACCCGCGGGGGCCCACGGAACCCCCGGGCGCCCGGGGGGGGGCCCCCGGCGCGCGCGGGCCCCCCACCGCAGTCGTCACGGGAGTCGTTCGGATCAGAAGTCGAACTGGTCGATGTTGGCCTTGTCGAAGACGGTCGGCTCGCCCGGCGAGACGACGCCGTCCTCGCCCAGGGTGAAGGTCCCCAGGTCGCCGGCCTTGAACGTCTCGCCCTTCTGACCGGTGATCTGGCCGGACTCCAGGGCGACCGCGGCGTGCGCGGCGAGCCCGCCGAGCTTGGCCGGCTCCCACAGCTCGAACGCCTCGACGGTGCCGTTCTTGACGT
Source organism: Streptomyces sp. NPDC018947 (assembly GCF_044390505.1). Lineage (NCBI taxonomy): Bacteria > Bacillati > Actinomycetota > Actinomycetes > Kitasatosporales > Streptomycetaceae > Streptomyces > Streptomyces sp. NPDC018947. Next base: position 10,408 of record NZ_JBIRZD010000012.1, on the reverse strand, counting down.
AGGCGCGCATGTCGTTCGGGGTGCCGAGACCGGTGAGCTTGACCTTGCCCTTGTACTTGGAGCCGGACAGGTACTGCGCGGCGGCCTTGATGCCCACGGTGGTGGGGGAGATGATCCCCTTCAGGTCCGGGTACTCCTGGAGCAGGCCCTGGGTCTGCTGGAACGACTTCTGGGCGTCGTCGTCCCCGTAGGCGACCTTCACCAGCTTGATGTCCTTGTAGGCGGGCTTCTTCAGCTCCTCCTTCATCACGTCGATCCAGGCGTTCTGGTTCGTCGCGGTCTGCGCGGCGGACAGGATCGCGATCTCGCCCTTGCCGCCTATCTGCTTGGACAGCAACTCGACCTGGGTGCGCCCGAGGTCCTCGGTGGAGGCCGGCGAGACGAACACCTGGCGGCAGTCCTTGTTGGTGTCGGAGTCGTAGGTGACGACGCTGACGCCGTTGCGCATGGCCTGCTTGAGGGCGGTGCACAGCGCGCCGGGATCCTGCGCGGAGACGGCCATGGCGTCGACCTGCTGCTGGGTCAGCGTGTTGACATAGCTGACCTGACCGGCGGTGTCGGTGCCGCTGCTGGTGCCGACCTCCTTGTAGGTGGAGCCCAGTTCCTCCAGGGCCTTCCTGCCGCCGGCGTCGGCCGTGGTGAAGTAGGGGTTGTTGACCTGCTTGGGCAGGAACGCGACGGTGAGGCCCTTCTTGGTCTCCGCGTTGGGGTCGGCCTTGCCGGCCGCCGCGCTGCCGCCGTCCTTGGACGCGTCGTCCTTGGTGGTGCCGCCGCAGGCGGTGGCGCCGAGAGCGAGGGCGGTGACCGTGGCGAGGGCGAGGCCGAGACGGCGCGATCTGGCGGTGGTGCCGAACATGGAGGGTTCCTTTACCTGTGCGGGCGGGGGAGTGGTCGGTGTACCGGAGGGTGCTGGGAGGAGGAGAGCTACGCGGACGAGGCCGTGGCCGGCGGGGACGACGCCGTTCGCGCCCTGGCCCGGGCCTGGGAGATCCGGCGGCCGATCCGGGGAGCCAGGACGGAGATCACCAGCAGCACGCCGGTGGCCACGGTCTGGGACTGGGCGGTGACGTTCAGCAGGCTCATGACGTTCTGCATCGTGCCGAGCAGGAACACGCCGGCCACGGCGCCGCCGAGCGTGCCCTTGCCGCCGTCGAAGTCGATGCCGCCGAGCAGCACCGCGGCGATCACGGACAGTTCCAGTCCGGTGGCGTTGTCGTAGCGGGCGCTGGCGTAGTGCAGCGTCCAGAAGACACCGGTGAGGGCGGAGACCACGCCCGTGGACACGAACATGGCCAGCTTGAGCCGCTTGACCCGGATGCCGGCGAAGCGGGCGGCCTCCTCGGAGGAGCCGATGGCGAACAGCGAGCGGCCGAAGCGCGTGGCGTGCAGCAGGACGACCGCGATCGCCAGCAGCACGACGAAGGGCACCGCGGCGTACGGGAGGAACGTGTCACCGAACCGGCCGGCCCCGAAGTCCAGGTACTGCGCCGGGAAGTCGGTCACCGAGTCGGAGCCGAGCACGATCTGCGCGATGCCCCGGTAGGCGCCGAGCGTGCCGATGGTCACGGCCAGCGACGGCAGTCCGAGCCGGGTCACGAGCAGCCCGTTGACCAGGCCGCACACCACACCCAGCAGCACGCACAACGGGATGATCGTCTCGATCGCCATACCCGCGTTCCACAGCGCCCCCATCACGGCGCTGGAGAGGCCGGCGGTGGAGGCCACCGAGAGGTCCACCTCGCCGGACACCACGAGCATCGCCATCGGCAGCGCGATCAGCGCGATGGGCAGCGTGTTGCCGATGAGGAAGGACACGTTGAGGGCGTTGCCGAAGTTCTCGACGAAGGAGAACGAGCAGATCAGCAGGACGACCAGCAGGAGGCCGACCGAGGTGTCCCAGCGCAGTGCCCGGACGGGACGGGAGAGCGCGGGGGACTTGACGGCGGTGTCAGACATGACGGGCACTCCTCGTCCGTGCGGCCTTCTTGCGCAGCGCCCCGGCGACTCGCAGCGCCAGGACGCGGTCCACGGCGATGGCGAGCAGCAGCAGGAAGCCGTTGATGGCGGTGACCCAGACCGAGCTGACGCCCAGGGCCGGGAGCACACCGTTGATGGAGGTCAGCAGGACCGCGCCGAGCGCGGCGCCGTAGACCGTGCCCGATCCGCCAGTGAAGGCGACGCCGCCGACGACCACGGCACTGACCACGATGAGCTCGTAGCCGTTGCCGGTGTTGGAGTCGACGTTGCCGAACCTGGCGAGGTAGAGGGCGCCGGCCAGTCCGGCGAGCGCGCCGCACACCACGTAGGCCGTCATGATGCGGGCCCGGACGGGGACGCCGGCGAGCCGGGCGGCCTCCGGGCTGGACCCCAGGGCGTACATGTCGCGGCCGCTGCGGTAGCTGCGGAGGTAGTGGGCGACGACGACCAGCACGGCGACGGTGAGCAGGGCGAGGTAGGGCACCACGAGGATGCCGTCGTGGCCGAAGTCGACGAAGCCGCCGGGCAGGTCGCTCGCGGTGATCTGGCGGGAGCCGACCCAGATCGAGTCGATGCCGCGCACAATGTAGAGGGTGCCGAGGGTCACCACCAGGGCCGGCACCTTGCCGAGGCTCACCAGCGCACCGTTGACGACGCCGAACAGCGCGCCGATCACCACCGCCAGCAGCACGGCGACGAGCGCGTTGCCGCCGTCCTGGAGGTAGAGCCCCGCGGCGAAGGCGGAGATGCCCAGCACCGAGCCGACCGAGAGGTCGACGTTGCGGGTGATGACCACCATCGCCTGGCCGATCGCGACCAGCACCAGGATCGTCGCGTTCAGCAGCAGGTCCTTGATGCCCTGCTGCGAGAGGAATTCGCCGTTGGACAACTGGGTGGCCCCGAGCATGATCACCAGGACGGCGATCACGGCCAGTTCGCGGGCCTTGAATATCTTGTCCATGAGCCGCCGCGCGGCCACGGACTCGGGTGCGACGTCCTGCCGCACCGGTTCGACGGTCGTGGTCATGCCGCCTTCCTCCCTCGGTCGGCGCGGCCGGTCGCGGCTGCCATGACGGTTTCCTCGGTGGCCTCGGCCCGGGGGATGTCGGCGGTCAGCCGGCCCTCGTGCATCACCAGGACCCGGTCGGCCATGCCGAGGATCTCCGGCAGGTCGGAGGAGATCATCAGCACGGCGACCCCGTCGGCCGCGAGCGAGGACAGCAGGCGGTGCACCTCGGCCTTGGTCCCCACGTCGATGCCGCGGGTCGGCTCGTCGACGATCAGCACCTGGGGTGCCGTGGCGAGCCACTTGGCGAGGACGACCTTCTGCTGGTTGCCGCCCGAGAGGGTGCCGACGACGTCGGCCAGCCGGGCGTACTTCACCTGGAGCCTGGTCGCCCAGTCCACGGCGCGGCTGCGTTCGGCCGCGCGGTTCATCAGCCCGGCACGGGAGGTGGCCGCGAAGCCGGTGAGTCCGATGTTCCGCTCGATGGACATGTCCATCACCAGGCCCTGGGCGCGGCGGTCCTCGGGCACCAGGGCGATGCCCGCGGCCATGGCGACGCTGGGAGCGCCCGCCGGAAGCTTCCGGCCGAGCACCTCCACCTCGCCGCCGTCGAAGCGGTCGATGCCGAAGACGGCCCGGGCCACCTCGCTGCGGCCCGCCCCGACCAGTCCGGCCAGGCCGAGGATCTCGCCGCGCCGGACGTCGAACGAGACGTCGGTGAACACCCCCTCGCGCGTCAGCCGGCGCACGCTGAGGGCGACCTCGCCGATCCTCGTCTCCTGCTTGGGGTACAGCTCGTCGAGATCGCGGCCGACCATGCGCCGGACCAGGCCGTCCTCGTCGAGTCCGGAGAGCGGCTCACTGGCGATCCAGGCACCGTCGCGCAGGGTGGTGACCCGCTGGCACAGCTCGAAGATCTCCTCCAGACGGTGCGAGATGAACAGCACCGCCGATCCCTGCTCGCGCAGCGTCTTGACCACGCCGAACAGCCGGGCCACCTCGCTGCCGGTGAGGGCCGCCGTCGGTTCGTCCATGATCAGCACGCGGGCGTCGAAGGACAGGGCCTTGGCGATCTCCACGAGCTGCTGGTCCGCGATGGACAGGCCGCGCGCCGGCTGGTCGGGGTCGAGAGCGACGCCGAGGCGGGAGAAGAGGTCGGACGCCGCCTGCCTGACCGCGCGATGGTCCACCCGGCCCAGGGAGCGGCGCGGCTGCCGTCCGATGAAGATGTTCTCCGCGACGGACAGGTCGGGGAAGAGCGTCGGCTCCTGGTAGATCACGGCGATCCCCGCGTCGCGGGCGTCCGCCGGGCCGTGGAACTCCACCGGCTCGCCGTCGAGGAGGACCGTGCCGGTGTCCGGACGGTGCACGCCCGCGAGAGTCTTGATGAGGGTGGACTTGCCGGCGCCGTTCTCGCCCGCCAGGGCGTGGGCCTCTCCCGCGTAGAGTCGCAGCGAGACGCCGCGCAGGGCCCGGACGGCGCCGAACGATTTACTCACTCCCTCCAGGGCGAGCACCGGAGTGGTCTCCGGTTCGGGATGAGTCATGGGCTGTCTCCAGTACGTGTGCCGGGCGGGAACCCCGCTGTGAAATGTTTCAACGGGGTTGCCCGGAAGCTAGCTTCGACTTGTCCGGAACGTCAAGGGTCTGGGCGCCACACAGTTGCCGGAAGTTGCCGACGGAGTGGGCGGGGGCGCCTGGAAGCCCAAGTGATCTGCGCAGTCGTCGGGCTCACGGACCTGTCTCGGTACCGCGTGCCCGCGATCGGGCCGTGGGGTCACCGAGCTGCCCGCGGCCCCTTGACGGGGTTTCGGTCACGGGCTAGTTTCAGCGGCAGCCTGAATCGATTCACATGAGGGTCGTTCAAGTGCCCGCGACGGCACAACTTGCGTATTCAGAGGTGGACATGCCTGACATCACTGCTGTGAAGACCGCACTCGCCGACCAGCGGGTCGAGACGCCTTCCTGGGGCTACGGGAACTCCGGAACGCGTTTCAAGGTGTTCGCGCAGCAAGGCGTGCCGCGCACACCGCGCGAGAAGCTGGACGACGCGGCCAAGGTGCACGAGTTCACCGGCATCACCCCCCGGGTGGCGCTGCACATCCCCTGGGACAAGGTGGACGACTACGCGGCGCTCGCCGCCCACGCGAAGGACCGCGGCCTGGAACTGGGCGCCATCAACGCCAATGTCTTCCAGGAGGACGACTACAGGCTCGGCAGTGTCTGCCACCCGGACGCCGCGGTGCGGCGCAAGGCCCTCGCGCACCTCATGGAGTGCGTCGACATCATGGACGCCACCGGCTCACGCGATCTGAAGCTGTGGTTCGCCGACGGCACCAACTACCCCGGCCAGGACGACGTCGCGGCCCGCCAGGACCGTCTCGCCGAAGCCCTCGGGGCCGTCTACGAGCGCCTCGGCGACGACCAGCGGATCCTCCTGGAGTACAAGCTCTTCGAGCCCGCCTTCTACACGACCGACGTCCCCGACTGGGGCACGGCGTACGCGCACTGCCTCAAGCTCGGCGACAAGGCGCAGGTCGTCGTCGACACCGGCCACCACGCGCCCGGAACCAACATCGAGTTCATCGTGGCCGTCCTGCTGCGCGAGGGGAAGCTCGGGGGCTTCGACTTCAACTCCCGCTTCTACGCCGACGACGACCTCATGGTCGGCGCCGCCGACCCCTTCCAGCTCTTCCGGATCATGCACGAGGTCGTCAAGAACGGCGGCCTGGACCCCGCCGCCGGCGTCGCCTTCATGCTCGACCAGTGCCACAACATCGAGGCCAAGATCCCCGCCGTCATCCGGTCCGTGATGAACGTGCAGGAGGCCACCGCCAAGGCGCTGCTCGTCGACGCCGAGGCGCTGACCGCGGCGCAGGCCGAGGGCGACGTCCTGGCCGCCAACGCCGTGCTCATGGACGCCTACAACACCGACGTGCGCCCCCTGCTGGCCGAGATCCGGGAGGAGCGGGGCCTGCACCCCGACCCGGTCGCCGCCTACCGCGCGAGCGGCTGGCAGGAGCGGATCGTCGCCGAACGCGTGGGCGGCGAGCAGGCCGGCTGGGGCGCCTGACCCCCGGACCCCCGCGCCCCGCATCCCCGTCGTCATCCCACCGAAGGAAAGATCACCATGGCCTCCGCCATCCACCCCGAAGTCGCCGGGCTCCTGGCGCGCTCGCACCGGCTGGGCTCGGATCCCCGCAACACCAACTACGCCGGCGGCAACACGTCCGCCAAGGGCACCGCCACCGACCCGGTCACCGGCGGCGAGACGGAGCTGCTGTGGGTCAAGGGCTCCGGCGGAGACCTGGGCACGCTGAAGGCCGAGGGACTGGCCGCGCTGCGCCTCGACCGGCTGCGCGCGCTCAAGGACGTCTACCCCGGCGTCGAACGCGAGGACGAGATGGTCGCCGCCTTCGACTACTGCCTGCACGGCAAGGGCGGCGCCGCGCCCTCCATCGACACCGCCATGCACGGCCTGGTCGACGCGGCCCACGTGGACCACCTGCACCCCGACTCCGGGATCGCCCTGGCCTGCGCGGCCGACGGCGAGAAGCTGACCGCGGAGTGCTTCGGCGACAAGGTCGTCTGGGTGCCCTGGCGGCGCCCCGGATTCCAGCTCGGCCTGGACATCGCCACCGTCAAGGAGGCCAACCCGCAGGCCGTCGGCTGCGTCCTCGGCGGCCACGGCATCACCGCGTGGGGCGCCACCTCCGAGGAGTGCGAGGCCAACTCGCTCCACATCATCCGCACCGCCGAGGCCTTCCTCGCCGAGAAGGGCCGCCCCGAACCCTTCGGGCCGGTGACCGACGGCTACGCGCCCCTGCCCGACGAGCAGCGCCGCGCCCGCGCCGCCGCGCTCGCCCCGCACATCCGCGCCCTCGCGTCCGCCGACCGCCCGCAGGTCGGCCACTTCACCGACGACGACGTCGTGCTGGACTTCCTCGCCCGCGCCGAACACCCGCGCCTCGCGGCCCTCGGCACCTCCTGCCCCGACCACTTCCTGCGCACCAAGGTCCGCCCGCTGGTCCTGGACCTGCCGGCCGACGCCCCGCTGGAGCAGGCCGTCGCCCGCCTCCAGGAGCTGCACACCGAGTACCGCGCCGAGTACCGGGCCTACTACGAGCGGCACGCCGTCCCCGGCTCGCCCGCCATGCGCGGCGCCGACCCCGCCGTCGTCCTCGTGCCCGGCGTGGGCATGTTCTCCTTCGGCAAGGACAAGCAGACCGCCCGCGTCGCCGGTGAGTTCTACGTCAACGCGATCAACGTGATGCGCGGCGCCGAGGCCGTCTCCTCGTACAGCCCCATCGAGGAGTCGGAGAAGTTCCGCATCGAGTACTGGGAGCTGGAGGAGGCCAAGCTGCGGCGGATGCCCGCGCCCAAGCCGCTGGCCACCCGTGTCGCCCTGGTCACCGGGGCCGGCTCGGGCATCGGCAAGGCCATCGCCCACCGGCTCGTCGCCGAGGGCGCCTGCGTCGTGGTCGCCGATCTCGACGCCGAGGGCGCCGCGGCCGTCGCCGAGGAGCTCGGCGGACCCGACCGCGCCGTGGCCGTCACGGTGGACGTCACCAGCGAGGAGCAGATCGCCGCGGCGTTCGCCGAGGCGGTCCTCGCCTTCGGCGGCGTCGACCTGGTCGTCAACAACGCCGGCATCTCCATCTCCAAGCCGCTGCTGGAGACCACGGCCAAGGACTGGGACCTCCAGCACGGCATCATGGCCCGCGGCTCCTTCCTGGTCTCCCGCGAGGCCGCCCGGGTGATGACCGCCCAGAAGCTCGGCGGCGACATCGTCTACATCGCCTCCAAGAACGGCGTCTTCGCGGGCCCCAACAACATCGCCTACGGGGCGACCAAGGCCGACCAGGCGCACCAGGTGCGTCTGCTGGCCGCCGAGCTCGGCGAGCACGGCATCCGCGTCAACGGCGTCAACCCCGACGGAGTCGTCCGCGGCTCCGGCATCTTCGCCGGCGGCTGGGGGGCCCGGCGGGCCGCCGTGTACGGCGTGGAGGAGGAGAAGCTGGGCGAGTTCTACGCCCAGCGCACGCTGCTCAAGCGCGAGGTGCTGCCCGAGCACGTGGCGAACGCGGTCTTCGCCCTCACCGGCGGCGACCTGACCCACACCACCGGGCTGCACATCCCCGTGGACGCGGGCGTCGCCGCGGCCTTCCTGCGCTGACCCCGGACGCGCCCCGACGCCGGTGCGGCACGCGCGGCGGCATCGGGGCGCACCACGGCCCGCCGGACCGGCCCGTCACCGGCCTCCCGTCCCACCTCTCCGGCCCCTCCGTCCCTCCCTCCCCGTCCGACCACTCCTCGCCGCGCCCAGCGGAGGTACCACCACGTGACCACCACCCCGGCCTCCTCGGCCTTCCCCTCGGCGTTCGCCGCGGTCGACCTCGGGGCCACCAGCGGACGGGTGATCCTCGGCCGCGTAGGACCGGACAACCTCGACCTGACCGAGGTCCACCGGTTCTCCAACACCCCCGTACGCCTGCCCGACGGACTGCACTGGAACCTGCTCGCCCTCTTCCAGGGAACCGTCGACGGACTGCGGGAAGCCGCCCGGGCCGGCTCGGTCGCCTCCGTCGGAGTGGACACATGGGCGGTGGACTACGGGCTCCTCGACGCCGACGGCGTCCTTCTCGGCAACCCGTACCACTACCGCGACAGCCGCACCGACGACGCCGCCGAGCGGGTCCGGCCCCACGTCGGCCCCGAGGAGCTGTACCGGATCACCGGGCTTCAGCACCTGCCGTTCAACACCGTCTTCCAGCTCGCCTCGGCGGCCGGCAGCAGCCAGATGCGTGCGGCGCGCACCCTGCTGCTGATCCCGGACCTGCTGGTCCACTGGCTGACCGGATCCGTCGGCGCGGAGGTCACCAACGCGTCCACCACCGGGCTGTTCGACGCCCGCACGGGCACCTGGTCCGCGGAACTCCTCGAGCGGCTCTCCGTCGACCCCGGTCTGCTGCCACCGCTGCGGCGCCCCGGCGACCCGGCGGGCACCCTCCTGCCGCACGTCGCCGACCACACCGGTCTCGACGCGGGCACCCCGGTCGTCACCGTGGCCTCGCACGACACCGCTTCCGCCGTCGCCGCCGTCCCGGCCACCGAGCCGCACTTCGCCTACATCTCCTGCGGCACCTGGTCGCTGGCCGGCCTCGAACTGGACGCCCCGGTCCTCACCGAGGCGTCCCGGGCCGCGAACTTCACCAACGAGCTGGGCGTGGACGGCACCGTCCGCTACCTCCGCAACATCATGGGCATGTGGCTGCTGGAGGAGTGCCGCCGGACCTGGGACGCCCAGGGACTGCCCACGCACATCCCCGAACTCCTCGCCGAGGCCGCCCGCTGCCGCGCGTTCGGCGCCGTCGTCGATCCGGACGACCCCGAGTTCCTCGCCCCCGGCGACATGCCGGAACGCATTCGGGACCACTGCCGCCGCACGGACCAGCCCGTCCCCGACAGCCAGGGTGCCGTCGTCCGCTGCATCCTGGAAAGCCTCGCGCTGGCCCACCGCCGCACCCTGAGACAGGCCGCCGAACTCGCGGGCCGCGACATCACCCACATCCACCTCGTCGGCGGCGGCTCCCGCAACGACCTGCTCTGCCAGCTCACCGCCGACGCCACCGGCCTGCCCGTCATCGCCGGGCCCACCGAGGCCACCGCCCTCGGCAACATCCTCGTCCAGGCCAGAGCCGCCGGACTGGTGGCCGACCTCGCCGCGATGCGCCGGCTCGTCGCCTCCACCCAGCACCTCAGGCGCTACAGCCCCCGCGGCGACAGCGCCGCCTGGGACGCGGCAGCCGCCAGGCTCACCCCCGCCCGAACGGAACCCCGATGCGCGTAGCCCTCTTCGCCACCTGCGTCAACGACGCCCTCTACCCGTCCACGGCGATCGCCACCGTCAAGGTCCTCGAACGCCTCGGGGTCGAGGTGGACTTCCCCGCCGCCCAGACCTGCTGCGGCCAGCCCCAGTACAACACCGGCTACCGGCGCGCGACCGAACCGCTGGTGCGCCGCATGGCCCGCGCCTTCGACGGCTACGACCACGTCGTCACCCCCTCCGGCTCCTGCGTCGCCATGGTCCGCGACAACTACCCCCGGATCGGGGCCAAGGCGGCTGCCGAGGGACGCGGCCGGGAACTGGCCGGCGCCGCCGTCTCCCTCGTGCCGCGCGTCATCGAGCTGACCGAGTTCCTCGTCGACGTGCTGGGGGTGACCGACGTGGGCGCGTACTTCCCGCACACGGTCACCTACCACCCGTCGTGCCACGGACTGCGCATGCTCGGTCTGGGCGACCGGCCGCTGAGGCTGCTGCGGGCGGTCAAGGGGCTGGAGCTGGTCGAGCTGCCCGGTGCCGAGGAGTGCTGCGGCTTCGGCGGCACCTTCGCGGTGAAGAACGCCGACGTGTCCGCGGCGATG
>NZ_JBIRZD010000011.1:0-273033 GCF_044390505.1 Streptomyces sp. NPDC018947 | reverse complement strand
CGGCGGGCCGGGGCCCCGCGGGCGCGGCGGGGGGGGGGCGGGGGGGGCCGCCCCGCCCCCCCCCGGGGGGCCCCCCCCCCCGGGGGGGGCCCCCCCCCGGGGGGGGGGGGGGGGGCCCCCACGCGCCGTGATGCGGCTGCTCAGCCGGCGAGGATCTCGCGGGCGAGCTTGGCCGTCTCGGTCGGCGTCTTGCCGACCTTGACGCCCGCGGCCTCCAGGGCCTCCTTCTTCGCCTGGGCGGTGCCGGACGAACCGGAGACGATGGCGCCGGCGTGGCCCATGGTCTTGCCCTCGGGCGCGGTGAAGCCCGCGACGTAGCCGACGACCGGCTTGGTCACGTTGGCCTTGATGAAGTCGGCCGCACGCTCCTCGGCGTCGCCGCCGATCTCGCCGATCATGACGATCAGGTCGGTGTCGGGGTCGGCCTCGAACGCGGCGAGCGCGTCGATGTGCGTGGTGCCGATGATCGGGTCGCCACCGATGCCGACGGCGGTCGAGAAGCCGATGTCACGCAGCTCGTACATCATCTGGTACGTCAGCGTGCCGGACTTCGAGACCAGGCCGATGCGGCCCGGCTTGGTGATGTCGCCCGGGATGATGCCGACGTTGGACTGGCCCGGCGTGATGATGCCGGGGCAGTTCGGGCCGATGATCCGGGTCTTGTTGCCCTTCTTGCCGGCGTACGCCCAGAAGGCCGCCGAGTCGTGCACGGCGATGCCCTCGGTGATCACGACGGCCAGCGGGATCTCGGCGTCGATGGCCTCGACGACGGCGTCCTTGGTGAACTTCTCCGGCACGAAGATGACGGAGACGTTGGCGCCGGTCTTCTCGATGGCCTCCTTGACGGTGCCGAAGACCGGTACCTCGGTGCCGTCGAAGTCCACGGACTGACCCGCCTTGCGCGGGTTGACGCCGCCCACGACGTTGGTGCCGTCGCCGAGCATGAGCTTGGTGTGCTTCATGCCGGTGGCGCCGGTCATGCCCTGGACGATGACCTTGCTGTCCTTGTTGAGCCAGATAGCCATGGTGTGTTGGTGTCCTCGTCCTGAGTGCTTACTTGGCGGCGTGGGCCAGCTCGGCGGCCTTGTCGGCCGCGCCGTCCATGGTGTCGACGCGCTGGACCAGCGGGTGGTTGGCGTCGGTGAGGATCTTGCGGCCCAGCTCGGCGTTGTTGCCGTCGAGGCGGACGACGAGGGGCTTCTCGACCTTCTCGCCGCGGTCCTCGAGGAGCTTGAGCGCCTGGACGATGCCGTTGGCGACCTCGTCGCAGGCGGTGATGCCGCCGAAGACGTTGACGAAGACGGACTTGACGTCCGGGTCGCCGAGGATGATCTCCAGGCCGTTCGCCATGACCTGGGCGGAGGCACCGCCACCGATGTCCAGGAAGTTGGCGGGCTTGACGTTGCCGTGCTTCTCACCGGCGTACGCGACGACGTCCAGGGTGCTCATGACGAGACCCGCGCCGTTGCCGATGATGCCGACCTGGCCGTCGAGCTTGACGTAGTTGAGGTTCTTCTCCTTGGCAGCGGCCTCGAGCGGGTTGGCCGCGGCCTTGTCGTGAAGCGCCTCGAAGTCGGGGTGACGGAACTCGGCGTTGTCGTCCAGCGACACCTTGCCGTCGAGGGCGATGACCTCGCCGGAGGCGACCTTGGCCAGCGGGTTGACCTCGACCAGGAGGGCGTCCTCCTTGATGAAGGTGTCCCACAGCTTGACCAGGACGTTGACGACCTTGTCGGCGACCTCGGCCGGGAACTTCGCGGCCTCGACGATCTCGCGCGCCTTCTCCGGCGTCACGCCGTCGATCGCGTCGATCGGGGTCTTGGCGACGGCCTCCGGACGGGTGGCGGCCACCTCCTCGATCTCCATGCCGCCCTCGACGGAGGCGATGGAGAGGAACGTGCGGTTGGCACGGTCGAGGAGGAAGGAGACGTAGTACTCCTCGACGATCTCCGGGGCGGTCTCGGCGATCATCACCTTGTGGACCGTGTGGCCCTTGATGTCCATGCCGAGGATGTCCGTCGCGCGGGCGACGGCCTCGTCCGCCGATGCGGCGAGCTTCACGCCACCGGCCTTGCCGCGGCCACCGACCTTCACCTGAGCCTTGACGACGGACTTGCCGCCCAGACGCTCGGTGATCTCGCGCGCCGCCTCAGGCGTGTCGATGACTTCACCGGCCAGCACCGGTACATCGTGCTTGGCGAAGAGGTCCCTCGCCTGGTACTCGAACAGGTCCACGCGCTTCCGTCCCTATCAGTGATCTCGCGGTTCGTTGGATGCGTGGGCGTGCCGCGAAGGGCAACGTGACGTCCGCTGTGTGTCACAAGGGAGGCGCACACGGTGTCCGAGCGCGCGGCATGTCCGTCTCGCAGGTTATCGCCGGTTGCGGGGGGTCTCTAAATCGCGGGTCACACCTGAGCGGTGATACCTGTCACATGATGCCGCGCAGGGGCCCCCTCACTGGCACGGCGTGCCGGGTGCGAGGGCGGGTCGTGCCTGGTGGGAGCCCCGGCGCGGCTCTGACGGGCCCGGCGAGGCCCGTCGCACGCGCCCCGGAAGGACCTCTTCCGGGATGCGGCCGCGCCCGCCTCCGGGGGGCCGTCAGCCGGCGTCCGGTATCGGCAGCGGCCGCTTCTCGATCGCCGCCGCCATCACCTCCGGGAACAGGTCCGGCGTGCAGGCGAAGGCCGGCACGTCCAGCGCGGCGAGCGCTGCCGCGTGCTCCCGGTCGTACGCGGGCGTGCCCTCGTCGGACAGCGCGAGCAGCGCCACGAACGCCACCCCGGCCGCCTTCATCGCGGCGACCCGCTTGAGCATCTCGTCGCGGACGCCTCCCTCGTACAGGTCGCTGATCAGCACGACCACCGTCTCGGCGGGCCGCGTGATCCGCTCCTGGCAGTGGGCGAGGGCCCGGTTGATGTCCGTGCCGCCGCCGAGCCGCGTGCCGAAGAGCACGTCCACCGGGTCGTCGAGCCGGTCGGTGAGGTCGGCGACGGCCGTGTCGAAGACGACCAGCCGGGTGGCGATCGACCGCATGGACGCCAGCACCGCGCCGAAGACGGAGGCGTAGACGACGGACGCGGCCATCGACCCCGACTGGTCGATGCAGAGGACGACCTCCTTCCTCACCGACCGCGACGCGCGCCCGTAGCCGATGAGCCGTTCCGGGACGACGGTCCGGTGCGCGGGCAGGTAGTGCCTGAGGTTGGCCGCGACGGTGCGGTTCCAGTCGATGTCGTGGTGGCGCGGCCTGCTGACACGGGCGCTGCGGTCGAGGGCGCCGGTCAGGGTCGCCCGGGTGCGGTCGGCGAGCCGCTTCTCCAGGTCCTCGACGACCTTGCGCACCACGGCCCGCGCCGTCTCCTTGGTCCGCTCCGGCATCGCCTTGTTCAGGGACAGCAGCGTGCCGACGAGGTGCACGTCGGCCTCCACGGCCTCCAGCAGCTCCGGCTCCAGCAGGAGGGTGGCGAGCCCGAGCCGGTCGACGGCGTCCCGCTGCATGACCTGGACGACGGAGGAGGGGAAGTACGTGCGGATGTCCCCGAGCCAGCGGGCCACCGACGGCGCGGAGGCCCCGAGCCCCGCCGCACGCTCCCCGCGCGCCCCCTGTCTCTCCCCCTGGCCGTAGAGCGCGGTCAGCGTGCCGTCCATCGCGGCGTCCCGCCCGGACAGCGCGTGCCCGGTGCCGTCGGCCGGGTCGCCGCCGAGCACGAGGCGCCAGCGCCGCAGCCGCTCCCGCGCCGCCCCCGCGTCCGTTCGCTCGGTCGTCATGCGCACACCTCCATGTGGTCGTCGTCCGCGTCCGGGCCCAGAAGGAGCCGGACCACCGGCAGCACCGCGTCCGCGCGTGCGGTGTCGATCCCCGCGGCGAAGCCGGGGGGGCCGGCGGCCGCCGTCACGGCGCGGCGCCCTTCGGGGCCGCGCCGCACCAGTTCCCCGAGGGTGCGGCGCACCCCGGGCTCGTAGGCGGAGAAGGTGCGGCGCAGCAGTGGCAGCACGTCGGTGAACGCCTCCACCGGCACCCCGGTCAGCCAGGCGTCGACCAGGGCGAGCAGCCGTTCGTCGTGGACGAGCAGCATGCCTCCCCCGACGCCGCCGCCGACGAAGCCCTCGATCCAGGCCGCCGCGTCCGCCGGGGGCGTCCCCGGGGAGAGCACGAGGCCCATGAGCCGCGCCGCCTCGACCGCCGCCAGGTGGCCGTCGTCCAGCAGGATCCGCACGGCACGGCCCCGGATCACGCCGGGCACGATGTCCCGCGCGGACAGGGTCCGCAGCACCGCCCGCCAGCGGGAGCGCAGGTCGGCGTGGCCCGGCGCGGGCGCGTCGCCGAGCAGGCCCACCGCCCCGTGCACGGCGTCCACCTGGCGCCGCATCTCCTCGGCGGCGTCGGCGTCCAGCGCGGCGCAGGCCGCGGGGAGTCCGACGAAGATCCGCTCGGCAAGGCCCGCGGCCACCCCCGCCAGCGCTCCGGTGTCGGTGCCGCGCACGTCGCCGTAGCGCAGCGAGCGCACCAGGGCGGGCAGTGCCTGGGCCAGGTGGCCGACGTCCGTGTCCAGGGCCGCGCGGTCGGCGAGGACCCGCATCACCGCGGGGAGGGCGTCCGCCAGTCCGGCCTGCAGGCAGCGCTCGGCGAGCGCGGTGACGTCGGCGAGGCCGCGCGCGGTGACGGCGTCCGCCTCGGCCCTGGCCGTCGCGGCGGCGAGCACGGTCGTGCCCCACACCCCGGCCTCGGCGACCCGCACGGCCAGCTCCGGCTCCCACCTGAGCCGCCACGTCTCCCGGAACGTGCCCGTGCTGCCCCGGGAGGCGGCCGGCTCGCCCCAGCCGACGCCGAGCAGCCGCAGCCGGTGCAGCAGCGTGCTGCGCTCCGCGTCCGTCTCCTTGCGCAGGTCGAGTTCCAGCTCCCGCCCGGCCGCCTCCGGCCTCAGCCGCAGTCGCCGCTGGAGCCGGGCCAGGTCGCGCTGCAACGGCACCGCGGGCGCGCCCGCCGGGACCTCGCCGAGGACGTCCCCGACGACCAGCCGGTCCCGCACGAGGGCCAGCGGTACGTCCGAGCCCTCGCACATCACCGCGCGTACGGCGTCCGTCGTCTCGCTCAGCCCGGGCAGCGGACGGCCGCGCAGCGCCGCGAGAGTCTCCGCCAGCCGGACCGCCTCGATGACGTGCGCCGGGGAGACCTGCCGGTCCTCCTCCCGCAGCAGGCCGGCCACCTTGGTCAGCCAGCGTTCGACCGGCCGGTCGGGGGCGCCGAACAGATGGCCGTACCAGCCGGGCGCCTCGACGCCCGCCCCGTATCCGCTCGCGCGGGACAGCCTGCGGTGGGTCCACGGCACCCAGGTCATGTCCGCCTTGACCTTGGGCAGCCCCTTCAGCAGCGCCCGGTCGGCCGCGACGGTGGTCCTGCGGCGCAGCGCGGGCACGTGCCAGGCCCCGCACACCACGGCCACGCCCGCGGCGTACTCGCGCCGCGCGGCCCGCACCTGGAGCCGCATGTACGCCTCCCGGACCAGGTCCCGTCCGGACTCGTCGCCGTCCTCGGTCTCGCGCAGCGCCCCCATGGCCTCCTCCAGCGCGGTGAACGGCGCGAGCGGGTCCCCGCCGGCGGTGCCCCGGTGCTCGACGACGTCCTCCCACCAGCGTTCCGGGTCGTCGTGCCCGGCGGCCCGGGCGAGGGCGGCCAGCGGATCGCTCCGCACGTCGCCGGGCCCGGCGTCCGGGCCGGACCCCTCCCCGGCGTCCGGCGCCTCGTCCCCTCGGGCCTCCCACACGAGGGTGTGGGTGGCCGGGAGGTCGATGAAACGGGCCGGTACGCCGTGCTCCAGCGCCCAGCGGACGGCGACCCACTCCGGGGAGAACTCGGCGAACGGCCAGAACGCCGAGCGGCCGGGTTCGTCCACGGCGTGGGCGAGCAGGGCGACCGGCGGCCGCATGTCCTCGTCGGCCGCCAGCGGGATCAGGGCGTCGGCCTCGGGCGGGCCCTCGATCAGGACGGTGCCCGGCCGGGCCGCCTCCAGCGCGGCCCGCACCGCCCGCGCCGAACCCGGCCCGTGGTGGCGCACGCCGAGCAGCAGCGGCTCTCCCCCGGGCGCCCGCGTCCCGCCCCCGGGCCGGTCGGCTCCCGTCACACCGTCCCCCTTCGCCTTCGCCTCCGGGACCAGGTGGAGTCCTGGTCGTCGTCCCCCGCCGGGCCGGTGACCGCGAGGAGCGGGCAGACGGCCGCGGGAAGCGCCGGTGTCGCGTTCACGCGCTCACCTCCCGGCAGGCCCGGTAGAAGTCCTGCCAGCCGTCGCGTTCGCGGACGACGGTCTCCAGGTACTCCTGCCAGACGACGCGGTCGGCCGCCGGGTCGCGGACGACGGCGCCGAGGATGCCCGCGGCGACGTCCCCGGAGCGCAGTACCCCGTCGCCGAAGTGCGCGGCCAGCGCGAGTCCGCCGGTGACCACCGAGATGGCCTCGGCCGTGGACAGGGTGCCGCTGGGCGACTTCAGCTTCGTGCGCCCGTCGGCCGTCACCCCGTCGCGCAGCTCGCGGAAGACGGTGACGACCCGGCGGATCTCGTCGATGCCGTCGGGCACCGCCGGCAGGTCGAGGGAGCGGCCGATCTGGTCGACGCGGCGCGTGACGATGCCGACCTCCGCCTCGGTGCTCTCCGGCAGCGGCAGCACCACCGTGTTGAAGCGGCGGCGCAGGGCGCTGGACAGCTCGTTGACGCCCCGGTCGCGGTCGTTGGCGGTGGCGATCAGGTTGAAGCCGCGGACCGCCTGCACCTCCTGGCCCAGCTCCGGTATCGGCAGGGTCTTCTCCGACAGGATCGTGATGAGCGTGTCCTGCACGTCCGCCGGGATGCGGGTCAGCTCCTCCACGCGGGCCGTCAGGCCCTCCGCCATGGCCCGCATGACCGGGCTCGGCACGAGGGCGTCGCGGCTGGGGCCGTGGGCGAGCAGCCGGGCGTAGTTCCAGCCGTAGCGGATCGCCTCCTCGGGGGTGCCGGCGGTGCCCTGCACCAGGAGGGTGGAGTCCCCGCTGACCGCGGCGGCCAGATGCTCGGACACCCAGGTCTTGGCCGTCCCCGGCACGCCGAGCAGGAGCAGGGCGCGGTCGGTGGCGAGGGTGGTGACGGCGACCTCGACGATGCGGCGGGGCCCCACGTACTTCGGGGTGATCACCGTGCCGTCGGGCAGGGTGCCGCCGAGCAGGTACGTGGCGACGGCCCACGGCGACAGCTTCCAGCGGGCGGGACGCGGGCGGTCGTCCTGGGCGGCGAGGGCGTCGAGTTCGGCCGCGAAGGCGTGCTCGGCGTGCGGACGCAACGCCCGGGGCGCGGACGCGGACCCGTCCCGGGTCGGATCGGCGGACGTCGGATCTACGGACACAGGCATGGCTCGGTCCCCCTCCAGCTCGGCCGGTTCGGTCTGGCAACAACGGTGCACCACACCACTGACAATCGCTCTGACCTGCACGAACGCGCTCGCAGGGCCGATTGTCAGTGGCAGGGCCTACCTTCGGTGACATGACTCAGCAGGGGGTGCGCTGGACGGCGGACCAGGTGCTGGCACTGGCACCTGACGCCGCGTCGCGCAAAGCGGGGAGCGAACTCGGCACGGCCGGGTGCTGGTCCGGGACGGGGAGCTCGGACGACGGTGCGGTGTGGGGGCTGTGCGGGGGCGGCGCGGGCACGCCGTACCGGACGGTCGTGGACGTGGCGGACGCGTCCGGGCCGGCGTACGGGTGCAGTTGTCCGAGCCGGAAGCTCCCGTGCGCGCACGCGCTCGGGCTGCTGCTCCGGGCGGGCGACGTGAGCGCGGTGCCGAGGGGGGAGGCGCCGGTCTGGGCGCAGGAGTGGATCAGCGGCAGACGCAAGCGGGCGCGGGGGACGGAGGCGGGGGCGGGGGCCTCTTCCGGTTCGGTGTCCGGGGCGGGTGATCCGGCGGCGCGGCGCCGGGCGGAGCGGCGGGCCGAGCGGATCACGGCGGGTGTGACGGAGCTGGAGCAGCGGCTGGGGGACCTGCTCAGGGACGGTCTGGCCGGTGCGGAGCAGGCGGGGTACGGGCTGTGGGAGGAGACGGCGGCCCGCATGGTCGACGCCCAGGCGCCCGGACTGGCGGCGCGCGCACGGGAGTTGGGGGCGGTGCCGTCGTCGGGTCCGGGCTGGCCGGTCCGGCTGCTGGAGGAGTGCGCGCTGCTCCACCTCCTGGACCGGGGCTGGCTGCGCCGCGAGCGGCTGCCGGATCCGCTGGCGGCGACGGTCCGCTCGCGCGTCGGTCTGCCGGCGGCGCCGGACGGGCCGCCGGTGCGGGACCGCTGGCTGGTCCTCGCCCAGTACGACACGGCGGACGCGCGGCTGACGACCCGGCGCCTCTGGCTGTACGGGGCCGAGTCGGACCGCACCGTGCTGGTCCTCTCCTACGGTGCCGGCGGCCGGGCGCCCGAGCCGGCGCTGCCGGTGGGCCTGACGGTGGAGGCCGAGGTGTCCGCCTACCCGGGTGCGGAGACGGGCCGGCGGCGGGTGGCCCTCGGCAAGCGGTTCGCGCCGCCCGCGCCCACCGGTGTGCGCCCCCCGGGCGTGACGACGTCCGGGGCCGCCGTGCGGTACGGCGAGGCCCTCCGCGACGATCCGTGGCTGGAGTCGGTCCCGGTGACCCTGGAACGGGTCGTGCCGGTACCGGACGGCGACTCCTGGCAGCTCGCGGACGCCGACGCGGACTCGGCGCTGCCGCTCGCCCCGGCCGCGCACGGGCGCCCGGGGCTGTGGCGCCTGGTCGCCCTGGCGGGCGGCGCGCCGGTCACGGTCTTCGGCGAATGCGGCCACCGGGGCTTCACCCCGCTGACGGCATGGCCGAGCGGACCGGGACCGGCGGTGCCGCTGTGCTGACCCACTCCACGGAAGGGAACCGCATGACCAGGACGCCCGCTCCCTCGGACGCGCCCGCCCACGAGGTGTGGGAGGAACTCGTCACCTCGGCGCTGCTCGGTACGGAGCGGCGTACTCCCCCGGGCTGCGAGCCGGGCCCGGGCGCACCGGCCGCCCTGCTGGACGCCGCCGCCGTGGAGACCGTCCGCAGACGAGCCGGTCTCCTCCCGGCCCGGGCGGCCCGCCGTCCGGAGCCCGCGCCGGGCGACGACCGCCCTCCGCTGCCGGCCGCGGCGGCACGCCGGCTGATGACGCTGCTCACCGACCGTCCCGGCGCGGCGGGCGGGGGACGCCGGGGCACGGCACCGGACCTGATGGAGCTGCTGCCGCAGTGGCTGGCGTCGGCCAACGCCCGTGGCTTCGCCGCACCGCCCGAGGCTCTTCCGGCCCTGCTGGACGCGGCCCGCGGGCGGACGGATCTGCGCCCGGCGGCGCTGGTCTTCGCGGGACCGCGGGCGCTGTGGCTGGCCCGGCTGAACCCGGACTGGCGGTTCGCGCTGCGGGCGACGCCGGGCAGCGGCGCCGGGCTGCCCGGCCCCGAGGACACGGACCGGGTGCGGGAGTTGTGGGCGGACGGCCTGTTCGCCGAACGCGTCGCCCTGCTGGCGTCGCTGCGTGCCCGCGACCCGGCTGCGGCCCGCGCGCTGCTCGCCTCGACCTGGGCGACGGAGCGGGCCGAGGACCGGTTGATGTTCCTCGACTCGCTGCGCACGGGCCTGGAGCCGGCGGACGAGCCGTTCCTGGAGCAGGCGCTGGCCGACCGCAGCCGCAACGTCCGTGCGACGGCGGCGGAGCTGCTGTCGGCGCTGCCGGGGTCGGCGCTGGCCGGGCGGATGGCGGCACGCGCCCTGACCTGCGTGGCCCTGGACCGCTCGCAGGATCCGCCGCAGATCACCGTGGAGGCGCCGCACGAGTGCGACGCGGCCATGGAACGGGACGGCATCGTGGCCAAGCCGCCCACGGGCCGGGGCGAACGGTCCTGGTGGCTGGGACAGTTGGTGGAGGCGGCGCCGCTCGGCGCCTGGCCGGCCCGGCTCGGCGGGCGCACGCCGGAGGAGATCGCGGCCCTGCCGGTGGCGGACGACTGGCAGGGCGACCTGCACGCCGCGTGGTGCCGGGCGGCGGTACGGCAGCGCGACGCCGCGTGGGCGCGTGCGCTGCTGGGCCCGCCCACGGCACCCGAGGCGGGCGGCCCCGGGGCGGTGTCCCTCGCGGAGCGGGCCAAGCTGCTCGGCACGCTCGGCGCCGGTGAACGGGCCGAGTGGGTCGCCGGGTTCATCTCGACGCACGGCCTGTCCGAGGCGTTCCAGTTGCTCGGAATGTGCGGGGTGCCGTGGGCGCCGGCGCTCGGTCGCGCGGTGGTCGACGCGCTCAACATCGCGCGGGACGCGGGGAGTTACCCGTGGAGTTTCAGCGGCGTCATGGGCCTGGCCGAACGCTGCCTCGACCCCTCGGAGGCGGGCCGGCTGGACGGGCTGCTGGCGGTGCCGGACGAACCGGAGGACGCGTCGCCGGGGGCCGGCGGCTACTGGGCGGAGGCGTTCCAGCGGCTGGTCACGACCCTGCGGTTGCGGGCGGCGATGGCGGAGGAGCTGGGGATGCCCTGCCAGGCACCCGGCGGTGACGCCGGAGGCGGTGAGGCGGGGTGAGGCTCACCGCTCACCTCACCGCCCCTCGTCCCACCGCCGCCGGAAACGCGTGAGGGGCGGCCCCGGGGCCGAGCCCCGAAAGGCCCCGCCGCGCACCGCCCCCGCGCCTCACCGCCGCCCGCCGTGAGCGAGCGGAGGGAGGCCGAGCCCTTACGCCCCCGCCGGTTCGCGCACGTTCGCGCGCACCCAGTCCACGATGGACGCCGTCGTCGCGCCGGGGGTGAAGATCTCCGCGACGCCCTTCTCCTTCAGCGGGGCGATGTCCGCCTCCGGGATGATCCCGCCGCCGAAGACGAGGATGTCCGCCGCGTCCCGCTCCTCGAGCAGGTCGATCACGGCCGCGAAGAGCGTGTTGTGGGCCCCGGAGAGGATGGACAGCCCGATCGCGTCGGCGTCCTCCTGGATCGCGGTGTCCACGATCTGCTCGGGCGTCTGGTGCAGCCCGGTGTAGATCACCTCCATACCGGCGTCGCGCAGGGCCCGCGCGATCACCTTGGCCCCGCGATCGTGGCCGTCGAGCCCCGGCTTGGCCACCACCACGCGGATCGGACCGGCTGCCACACCCATCACTGCCTCCATGAAGCGACTACATCCATATTCCGCACGAAGTGCGCCACGTGCACGCCTCCGCGGTACAGACACCCCGTACCACGCCGTCCGGGGAAGTGAACGAACGTTATCGCCAGCATCCCGCAACCGGCAGTTTCCCGGCGAATACAGAGGGGGAAATCACACGGTGGGACATCTTCGCCGCGCACCGTCACAAGGTCCGCGGCGGCCACACGCGCACGGAGAGCCACGGCGAGGCGGAAGGGGCGGGGCAGCGGGCCTCGTAGCCGTATCCGACGGCATCACAGGGCACCACACCCGCTCACCTGGCACACTTGATTACGCACAACTCGCGAACACCACCATTCACTGGTGTCACGGCTCTCCACGAGGGCACCCGGGGGACAGAGGCGTCCCTCCGCGTGCGACAGGAGGTCGGCCCATGAAGGTCACGACGGCGGCACTGTCTCTTCTTCCGCTCTGCCAGCGTCTCCTGCCCACGCTCCCGGCCTTCCCGGCCCTCCCGGCTCTGCCGACCCTGACCCTGCCGGGCCTGCCCGGCCTCCCGGGGATGGCGGCCCTCCCCGGGAGAGTGACGGGACTGTCCCTGACCCTCCTGAAGGCGACGGCCCTGGAGGCCGCGATCCTCGCCGGACACCTCCTGCTCTACCCCTACGGCATCACCCCGGAGCGCCGCACTGCTCCCGACACCTTCCGCGCGGCCACCCCCGTCCGCACGACCCCGGAGCCCCCCGCGCCGGCCGCCCAGCTCCCGGCCCCCGCGAGCCCCCCGGTCGTCCTGCTGCACGGCTTCATCGACAACCGCTCCGTCTTCCTCCTCCTGCGCCGCAGTCTGGCCCAGCACGGCAGGCAGCAGGTCGAGTCGCTGAACTACTCCCCGCTGACCTGCGACATCCGCTGCGCCGCCGAGTTGCTCGGCCGGCACATCGAGGAGATCTGCGAACGCACGGGCAGTGACCGCGTCGACGTGGTCGGGCACAGCCTCGGCGGACTGATCGCCCGGTACTACGTCCAGCGGCTCGGCGGCGACCGGCGCGTGCGGACCCTGGTGACGCTCGGCACGCCGCACGCGGGCACCCGGGTCGTGCCGCTGGCCAACGCGCACCCGATCGTGCGCCAGATGCGCCCCGGCTCGGCGGTGATCGAGGAGCTGGCCCGCCCGGCGCCCGGCTGCCGCACCCGTTTCGTCAGCTTCTGGAGCGACCTGGACCGGGTGATGGACCCGCTGGAGACGGCCTGCCTCGACCACCCCGACCTGGCCGTACGGAACATACGGGTGACCGGCATCGGCCACCTCGCCCTGCCCGTGCACCCCGCCGTTGCCAACGGGATCCGGGAGGCGCTCGACACGCCCGGCCCCACGACGGACGCGGCGGCCGGCGGTCACGGCGGCGGACTGACCGTCGCCTGAGACCGGGCTTCCCGCCCCGGCGGGCGACCGCGCGGGCGGTGATCAGGGCGTCGACCGCCCGGTCCACCCCGGTCGGCGTCGAACAGACGTCGAACACAAAGCCAAGGTCGCGTGCGCCCGCCCCCAAAACACGGCCGATTGCCCGTTTCCTGTGGGGACGAAACCTGCGGAAGATTGTCGCGCCCGCATACCGACGGGTACAGTCGCCGCACTGCTCTGGCAGCCCTGTTGTCGAGGCGAAAGAGAAGTTGGTGAACAACCGTCACCCGTCGGGGGACATGACCGCCCCGGCCTCGGCTTCCGACGCCGACCCGGCGCACTACGCGCCGTACGGCACCGGTGAAGCCCAGTACGGCGACTTCACCACGTACGGCGCCTATGACGCCACCGGTTTTGCGACCGGCGCGCACCCCACCACGACCTTCACCGCCGACCCGCTGTTCGGGGGATTCCCGGACCAGGCCACCGGCGGCTACGACACGGGGTCGTACGACACGACGGGCGCCTACGACACCACGGGCTCGTACGACGCCGCCCAGTGGTCCACCGGCAGCCACCAGACGCCGGGCCACGACCCGTACGCGGCCCAGCACCACGCCGCCTACGACACCGGTGCCTACGACACGACCGCGTGGACGGCCGGCTACCAGCAGCCCGTCACCCTGCCGTCGCAGGACACGGGCGCCGAGTCGACGGGCCAGTGGGACACGGGCGCCTGGGACCGGGCCGGCCGGCCGGAGAACACCGCCGGGCAGACCCAGCAGTGGGACTGGGGCACGCAGACCTTCGCCACGGACACCTTCGAGGCGGTGGCCTTCGGCACCGGCACGCTGAGCACCGGAACACCGAGCACCGGCACGGCCGACACGGGCAGCCTGGACACCGGCGCCTTCGGCACGAGCGTCTTCGACTCCGGCGCCTACGACGCCACGGAGTGGAACTCGGACGGCGCGGCCCAGGACACCGCCCCCGAGACCGCGACGCCGGCCGCCGCCGGGGAACCGGCCCCGCGCGAGGACGGGTTGGCCGCCACCGGCGAACTGCCCACCGTGACCGCTCTCCTCGAGGACCAGGAGGAGGTCGCCCCGGCCGCCGCCCGGATCCCCGCCGCGCGCACCGCCTCCCGGAGCGCGGGGCGTTCCCGCCGCCGGCAGCCGGCCAGGCGCTCGGCGCTGATGACCATCGCCGTCCCCTCGGCCTGCGTGATGAGCGTCGCCGGCATCGCCGCGGCCTCCGTCGGCGGCCTGAGCGGTGAGGACGGCAAGGAGACCACCGCGTCGGCGGCCGACGCGGCCGACGCCGCCCCGGTGAAGCCGTCCACCGCCAACAACAAGCTGGACACCCAGCTCGCGAGCCTGTCCGCCGGGGCCGACGACTTCGCCGACCGGGCCAGCCGCACCCAGGAGCGCATCGACCTCAAGGCCGAGCAGGCGGCGGAGAAGAGGAGGGCGGCGGAGGAGGCGGCCCGCAAGGAGCGGCTGCGCCCCAAGTTCGCGCTCCCGGTCGCGCAGCACGGGCTCAGTGCCTACTACGGCCAGGCCGGCATCAACTGGATGTCCGCGCACACCGGCATCGACTTCCCCGTGTCGTACGGCACGACGGTGATGGCCGCGACCGACGGCACAGTGCGGACGCAGTACGACACCGCGTACGGGAACATGATGATCGTGACCGCGAAGGACGGCACGGAGACGTGGTACTGCCACCTCTCCAGTTACCAGGTTCCCTCGGGTACGAAGGTCAAGGCCGGGGACGCGATCGCGTTCTCCGGCAACTCGGGCAACTCGACCGGTCCGCACCTGCACTTCGAGGTGCGGCCCTCCGGCGGCTCGGCGATCGACCCGCTCTCGTGGCTGCGCAGCCACGGTCTCAACCCGGTGTGACGCCCTGACCTTCCGGCGATGAGGGCGCGGCCCGAGCCGGCGCCCTCACCCCGTTCTCTCAGAGCTTCTCGACCGGCGCGTACCGCAGCAGCAGGCGCTTCGGCTTGGTGTCCCCGAAGTCGATCGTCGCCTCGGCGTTGCCTCCCGTGCCCTTGACCCCGACGACCGTGCCGAGCCCGAACTGGTCGTGCGTGACACGGTCCCCGACGGCGAGCGACACCGCCGGCTTCTCGGCCGTCCTGCGGGTGGCGAAGCCGGACGCGCCCGACGCCGAGGAACGCGAGCGGGACGAGGACAGCGAGGCCGCCACTCCCGACACCGGCGTGGAGGACGCGGGGCCGCTCGCCCCGGTGCGCTTCCACTCCAGGTGGGGCGCCGGGATCTCCTCCAGGAAGCGCGAGGGCGGGTTGTACGACGGCTGGCCCCAGGCGCTGCGCAGCGTGGAGCGGGTCAGGTAGAGCCGCTCGCGGGCGCGGGTGATGCCGACGTAGGCAAGGCGCCGCTCCTCCTCCAGCTCCTTGGTCTGCCCGAGGGCGCGCATGTGCGGGAAGACGCCGTCCTCCATGCCGGTGAGGAAGACGACCGGGAACTCCAGGCCCTTGGCGGTGTGCAGGGTCATCAGGGTGACGACCCCGTCGCCGTCCTCCTCGTCCGGGATCTGGTCCGAGTCGGCGACGAGCGCGACCCGCTCCAGGAAGTCGGCCAGGGTTCCGGCGCCCTCTCCCTCGCTCTCGGCCCGCTCCTGCTCGAACTCCAGGGCGACGGCGGCGAGTTCCTGGAGGTTCTCGATGCGGGTCTCGTCCTGCGGGTCGGTGGAGGACTGCAACTCGGCGAGGTAGCCGGTGCGTTCGAGGATGGCCTCCAGCACGGTCGCCGGTCCGGCGCCGGACTCCACGATCGTGCGCAGGTCCTCCATGAGCGCGTTGAACCGCTTCACGGCGTTCGCGGAGCGCGCGGCCATGCCGTACGCCTCGTCCACCCGGCGCAGCGCCTGCGGGAAGCTGATCTTCTCCCGTTGGGCGAGCGCGTCGATCATCGCCTCGGCGCGGTCGCCGATGCCGCGCTTGGGGACGTTGAGGATGCGGCGCAGCGGCACCGAGTCCTCGGGGTTCGCCAGGACGCGCAGGTAGGCCAGGACGTCCCGGACCTCCTTGCGCTCGTAGAAGCGGACGCCGCCGACGACCTTGTAGGGCAGGCCGACGCGGATGAAGACCTCCTCGAAGACACGGGACTGGGCGTTGGTGCGGTAGAAGACGGCGACGTCTCCGGCCCTGGCCGCGCCCTCGTCGGTGAGGCGGTCTATCTCGTCGGCGACGAACTGCGCCTCGTCGTGCTCGGTGTCGGCCACGTAGCCCGTGATCCGCGCTCCGGCGCCCTGGTTGGTCCACAGGTTCTTCGGGCGGCGGGACTCGTTGCGCTCGATGACCGCGTTGGCGGCGCTGAGGATCGTCTGGGTGGAGCGGTAGTTCTGCTCCAGGAGGATCGTCGTCGCGTCCGGGTAGTCCTCCTCGAACTGGAGGATGTTGCGGATGGTGGCGCCGCGGAAGGCGTAGATCGACTGGTCGGCGTCGCCCACCACGCACAGCTCGGCGGGCGGGACCTCGGCCTCGGGCGGCACGTCGACGGGGTGTTCGGTGGTGCCGACCAGCTCGCGCACCAGGGCGTACTGGGCGTGGTTGGTGTCCTGGTACTCGTCGACCAGGACGTGCCGGAAGCGGCGGCGGTAGTGCTCGGCGACGTCCGGGAAGGCGCGGAGCAGATGGACCGTCGTCATGATCAGGTCGTCGAAGTCGAGGGCGTTGGCCTCGCGCAGCCGCGACTGGTAGAGCGCGTACGCCTGGGCGAGGGTCTTCTCGAAACCGTCGGCGGCCTGCGCGGCGAAGTCCTCCTCGTCGATCAGCTCGTTCTTCAGGTTGCTGATCTTCGCGCTGAAGGACTTGGGCGGGAAGCGCTTGGGGTCCAGGTCGAGGTCGCGGCAGACCAGGGCCATCAGGCGCTTGGAGTCGGCGGCGTCGTAGATCGAGAACGACGAGGTGAAGCCCAGCTTCTTCGACTCGCGGCGCAGGATGCGCACGCACGCGCTGTGGAACGTCATGACCCACATGGCGTTGGCGCGCGGGCCGACGAGCTGCTCGACGCGCTCCTTCATCTCGCCCGCGGCCTTGTTGGTGAAGGTGATCGCGAGGATCTGGCCCGGGTGGACGTTCCGCGCCCCCAGCAGGTGGGCGATGCGGTGGGTGAGCACGCGGGTCTTGCCGGAGCCGGCACCGGCCACGATGAGCAGCGGGGAGCCGGAGTGGACGACGGCGGCGCGCTGGTTGTCGTTGAGCCCCTCCAGGAGCGCGGCGGGGTCCAGGGCCGGGCGCGGGGCTCCGTCCCGGTAGTGGGTGTCCCGGTCCGGCGGCATGTCGAACCGCCCGCCGAACAGATCGTGGGGAACCGGCTCCGCGGGGTGATCGTCCTCGGGCGGCGGCGGGGGCTCCTCCTCGTGACCGCGCGGGGTCTGGAGGCTCGCCAGGAAGCTTTCGTCAAAGAGGCTGCTCATCGCTCTCCGAGTCTAGGGCGCCCCACCGACAACCGGTTCCCGCCCCGGAAATTGCCCGGACGACCGCGACAGGGGGGCTCCTGCCGGAGGCGTCGGCACGGAGAGTCACGCCCCCACCGGCCCAGCCGGGCGGCAAGGGCGCGAACCCGTCTCCCAGGCGCAACCCGGTGACCTGGTCTTCTTCTACGACGACATCAGCCACGTCGGCGTCTACGTCGGCGACGGCATGATGATCCACGCCCCCAAGCCGGGCGCGTACGTGCGCGAGGAGTCGGTCTACTACGACGGTGAGTCGTCGATCCACAGCGTGGTGCGACCGGCCTGAGGCGCCGCTCTCTCTAGCATCGACGCATGTCAACGGGCACCAGTCACCCCCTGCGCGCCTGGTGGGCGCAGCGTCCGCCGGCGGCCGGGGCCGCGGTGATGGCGACCGGCATCGTGTCGGTCGGTCTGCACCTGACGCGCCACGAGTCCCTGTCCCGCGTCGCGCTGGCCCTGGCCTGCGCCGCCTGGCTGGCCCTCGCGGCCGACTTCTTCTTCCTGCTGCTGTCCGACCGGGCGAAGTGGGTGACGTGGGCGGGGACGCCGGGCGCGCTCACGGCGGTGGCCGCGACGACCGTGGTGGGCACGCGGTTCGCGCTGCTCGGCTGGACGGCCCTGGCGGCGGCGCTGCTGGCGCTGGCCGCGCTGCTGTGGCCGGTGCTGCTGACGCTGGTCGTACCGAACTGGGAGCAGCGGATGCCCGGTGCGGTGTTCCTGGGCTGCGTGGCCACGGAGGGGCTCGCCGTGCTGGGGGCGACGCTGAGCGCGGCCACCTCGACGGCCTGGCCGGCGCACGCGGCGCTGGTGCCGTTCTGGCTGGGGCTCGTGCTCTACGTCGTCGCCCTGTTCCGCTTCGATCCGCGGCAGGTCGCGCACGGCGCCGGGGACCACTGGGTCGCGGGCGGCGCGCTCGCCATCTCCGCGCTCGCGGGGGCCAAGCTGCTCGCCGCGTCCGAGGGCGGCGTGTACCTGTGGAACGGCGACGACGACGCCGCGCTGCACGACGTGACCGTCGGCCTGCTGGTGCTCGGTCTCGCCTGGTGCGTGGCGCTGTTCGTCGGCGAGATCGTGTGGCCGCGGCCGCGTTACGACGTGCGCCGCTGGTCGACCGTCTTCCCCCTCGGCATGACGGCGGCGGCGACGCTGTCCGTCGCCGCCGTCATGGACGTCCCGTGGCTGGACGGACCGGGCCGGGCGCTGGTGTGGATCACGGTGGCGGCGTGGCTGGTGGTCGCCGCGGGCGCGGTCGTCGCGGCCCGGACGGGGCTGCGGTCCGCCGCTCGGGCCGGGGGCGTCAGGTCCACAGCACGGCGATGAAGATGTTCACCAGGGTGAGCAGTCCGACGAGGCCGAACAGCGGCTTGTCCACCTTCTCGTCGTCGCGCTTCACGTAGACCAGGCCGAGGATCACGATCAGCACGGCGAGCTTGACGCCGATCTTGACGTTGTCGACGGAGTAGTCCTGGGCCTGGTTGAGGCCGACCAGCACCGCTCCGGTGACCAGCATCGTCAGCGCGCCGTGCAGCATGGCCGGGGTGAAGCGGGCGGTGCCCCGGCCCATCGCCTTCATCTGGGTCAGGAAGCCCCCGAGGAGGGCCGCGATGCCGATGATGTGCAGTCCGACGAAGAGGTGGATGAGTACGTCCATGGGGCCGGAGCCTAGCCAGCGGCCGGGCGCGCTCCGACACCGGCCCGTGCGGGCCGCGGCAGCCCGGCGCCGGTTTGCCGCGGCCCGGGCGCGGCGGGCGCATATATGCGCTCCATAGCAGCTCACCGACCTCACACGTCCCTGATCAGGCGATTCGGTCATCACCCTGTGTGAAGGCGACGGCCGCACGAGCGGTTCCCGGTCAGTTACGGGCGCTCTCCGGTCCGGTACCGCCAGTTCCGAGCAACCCGTCACCGGACCGTTACCGGCCCGCCTAGCGTCCTCGGCCAGGTGACCGGCACGACCAGCGGCCGGCTCCGGGTACGGAAGGACGTGGATCCCTGGTGGCAGCGCATCGCAGGCCGCGGAAGCGCCACGCGGGCAACGGCACGGCCGCCCGCACGGCCGTCACGCTCACCCTCGCGGGCGCCGCCACGGCCACCGGGCTGGGCGGGACCGGGCACGCCGATCCGGAGCCGACGCCGGCGCAGATCAAGGCCGAGGTCGACGAGCTCTACCGGGAGGCGGAGGCCGCCACCGAGCAGTACAACGGCGCCGAGGAGAAGGCCGACGCCGCCGAGCGGCGCCTGGAGGACCTGCGGGACGAGGTGGCCCGCAAGGAGCAGCGGCTGAACACGACGCGGGAGGCACTGGGGTCGGTCGCGGCGGCGCAGTACCGCGGCGGTGGCCTCGACCCGGCCCTCCAGCTCGTGCTCTCCTCGGACCCCGAGCAGTACCTGCGGGGCGCCGCCCTCGTCGAGCGGGCGGGCAGCCGGCAGACGGCCGCCGTCGGCCGGGCGCGCACGGAGCTGCGGGAGATCGAGCAGCTCCGCGGGGCCGCCCGGATCGAGCTGGCGTCGCTGAGGTCGCGGCGGGCCGAGGCGGAACGGCACCGCGAGACCGTCACCGGCAAGCTGGAAGCGGCCCGCCGCCTGCTGTCCCGGCTGACGGCGGAGGAACGCGCCCGCCTCATCCCCGGCCCGGAGCGCGCCACCCGCGCCTCGGGCGCCCGCGAGGGCCTGGCGGCATCCGCCCAGGCGCCCGGCCCCCGCGCCGCGGCTGCCGTCGCCTACGCCTACCAGAAGCTCGGCAGCCCCTACGTGTGGGGCGCGACCGGGCCGAACGCCTTCGACTGCTCGGGGCTCACCCAGGCCGCCTACCGCGCCGCGGGCGTCTCCCTCCCCCGCACGACCTACGCCCAGATCGGGGCCGGCCACCGCGTCTCCCGCTCCGAGCTGGCTCCGGGGGACCTGGTCTTCTTCTACTCCGGCATCAGCCACGTCGGCATCTACGTCGGCGACGGCATGATGATCCACGCACCGAACCCCTCGGCGCCGGTCCGGCTCGCCCCCGTGGACCAGATGCCGTTCGCGGGCGCCACACGCGTGGTGTGAGGGCGGCGGGCTCCCGCGCCGGAGCACCGGACCGCCCCCGCGGGCACGCCGTCAGACCAGCCGGCGGGCCGTCGCCCAGCGGGTCAGCTCGTGCCGGTTGGAGAGCTGGAGCTTGCGGAGCACCGCGGAGACGTGCGACTCGACCGTCTTGACGGAGATGTAGAGCTGCTTGGCGATCTCCTTGTACGCGTAGCCGCGGGCGATCAGGCGCAGCACCTCGCGTTCGCGCTGGGTGAGGCGGTCGAGGTCCTCGTCGACCGGCGGGGCGTCGGTGGAGGCGAAGGCGTCGAGGACGAACCCGGCCAGGCGCGGCGAGAAGACCGCGTCGCCCTCCTGGACGCGGAAGACCGAGTCGATCAGATCCGTGCCGGTGATCGTCTTGGTGACATAGCCGCGCGCACCGCCGCGGATCACGCCGATCACGTCCTCAGCCGCGTCCGAGACGGACAGGGCGAGGAAGCGGACGGGACGCTCCGCGTCGGCCATCAGGGGGGCGCAGCGGCGCAGCACCTCCACCCCGCCGCCGCCGGGGAGGTGGACGTCGAGGAGGACCACCTCGGGCCGGGTCGCGGTGATGACGGTGACGGCCTGGTCGACGTCGGCGGCCTCCCCGACGACCTCGACGCCGGTCTCGGCGGTCTGGCCGATCTCGGCCTGGACGCCGGTGCGGAACATGCGGTGGTCGTCGACGAGGACCACGCGCACGTGCCGCTCCCCCGCACCGCCCGCCGGTGCCGCCGCTTCGTTGCCCTCGGTCGGGTCGCTCATGACGTCTTCTCCGCCCTCTCCATCTCCAGCTCGACCTCCGTGCCGCCGTCCGGCACCGCGCGCAGCCGCGCCGTGCCGCCGTTGCGCTCCATGCGGCCGATGATCGATTCTCTGACGCCCATGCGGTCGGCGGGTATCGAGTCGAGGTCGAAGCCCGGGCCCCGGTCCCGGACGGACACGAAGACCGTTCTGCCCTCGACCTCGGCGTACACCTGCACCGCGCCGCCCTCGCCACCGTACTTGGCGGCGTTCACCATAGCCTCGCGTGCCGCCTGCATCTGCGCGCCGATCCTCTCGTCGAGCGGGCAGTCGCCGACGACCACGACCTCGATGGGCACGCCGTGCTTGTCCTCGACCTCCGCGGCGTTGCGCTTGACGGCGTCGGCGAGGGTGGTGGGCTCGTCGTCCTCGTCCTTGCCGTTGCCCTCGGGCTTGTAGAGCCAGGCGCGCAGGTCGCGTTCCTGGGCGCGGGCCAGGCGGCGCACCTCGCCCGCGTTCTCCGCGTTGCGCTGTATCAGGGTGAGGGTGTGCAGCACCGAGTCGTGCACATGGGCGGCCACTTCCGCGCGCTCCTGGGCGCGGATGCGCATGAGCCGCTCCTCGGAGAGGTCCTGCGTCATGCGCACCAGGTAGGGGCCGGCGAGGAGCGTGGTGCCGACGAGGACGGCGAGCGCGGCCTGGAGTACGGAGCCCAGGTGGGCGGCGGATCCCTGGAGCACGAAGATGCCGGAGACGCCGGCCGTCACCAGCAGGACGCCCCCCACCGAGCGCAGCAGGGTGACGGTGCGCCGGTCCCGGCCGACCTCGGCCCAGCGGGCCCGGCGGGCGTTGTCCGCCTGGCGCCAGACGAGGGCGACGCCCGCGCCGACGAGCACGGCCGGCCACAGGTAGGCCTTGGCG
Organism: Streptomyces sp. NPDC018947; assembly: GCF_044390505.1. Classification (NCBI taxonomy): domain Bacteria; kingdom Bacillati; phylum Actinomycetota; class Actinomycetes; order Kitasatosporales; family Streptomycetaceae; genus Streptomyces; species Streptomyces sp. NPDC018947. Next base: position 251,314 of record NZ_JBIRZD010000011.1, on the reverse strand, counting down.
CCGTTGCCGAGGTCCACGTTGCCGACGAAGACCAGGGCGACGACGACCATGAGGAGCAGGGCGACGATCTGCCCCTTGTCCGGCTTGCGGGCGACCAGTCTGCGCCGGCCGTCCGGCGAGGTCTCGGCCGTGACCAGCGACGGCGGCCTCTGCGCGTCGACACCGCCGACGCCGAGCGGCACGAAGAACCAGAAGGCCGCGTACAGCAGCGCCCCCAGGCCGTCGGCCATGAACAGGCCGACGAAGACGAGCCGTACCCAGATGACGGGCAGCCCGAGATGCCCGGCGAGCCCCCGCGCCACGCCCCCGAGCCAGCGACCGTCGCTGCTGCGGTAGAGCTTGCGCGGCGGCCGCGGTTCGATACGGGGTGGTGCTGCGGCGTCCGGCATGTCAACGATCGTCACACGGCCGGACGGGGCGGGGTATCAGGGTCGGCCCTAAGTTTGTCCCTGATCTTCGGGCCGAGGGGCCCTCGAACGCCTCCCGGGCGCCGGCTCAGGGCCGATATCAGGGTCCGACCAGGGTCGTCCGGCCTGCCGCCGGGACGCCGCGCCCGTCACCATGGACGCATGACAGAGCACGAGCACGCCGCGACGGGCCAGGGACCCGGTTCCGGTCCGCGTCCGTCCGGGGACGGCGGGCCGCCGGACGCCGATCGGGCCATGGGGGCCGCCGGCGGGGGCGGGGTGGCCACGGACGTCTCGGAGCCGCCCGCGCGGTTCCGGCGTGACCGGCGGCACAAGACGCTCGCCGGGGTGTGCGCCGGGCTCGGCCGGCAGTGCGACATGGACCCGGTGATCTTCCGCATCACCCTCGCAGTGCTCGCCGCGACGGGCGGCATCGGCCTGATCTTCTACGGCTTCGCCTGGCTCTTCGTCCCGTACGACGACGAGGACGAGAACGAGGTGCGCAAGCTGCTGACCGGCCGGGTCGACGGCCAGGCGCTGGCGGCCGTGCTGTTCGCCCTGGTCGGCTGCGGTGTGTTCCTGACCCTGCTGAACAACGGCGGGGTGCTGACCTTCGCCGTGGTCCTCTCCCTCGTCCTCGCGGGCGCCGGGTACTGGTCGCACCACCGCGGCGTTCCGGGCCCGGACCCGACGGCCGCCCAGGCCGTCGCCGACGCCCCGCCGGAGGCCAAGGCGCCGCCGGCCGCGGCCACCTCCCCCTCGTGGTGGCGCGACCCCATCGTCAAGGACGGCACCCATGTCGGCGGGACGGGATACCTGTGGGGGCCACGGGACTCCCACGACCGGGACGTCGCGGCGGCCACGGCCGTCGGGCGCGGCGCCCACCGCGACCGCGGCGCCCCGGCCGGGTGGCGCCCGCAGCCGCGCGGCCCCCGCGGCATCGGCGGCTGGATCTTCCTGCTGGCCCTGCTCGCGGGCTTCCTCGGCACCCGCCTGACCTGGGACACGCACCCGCTCGGCACCAGCCTCCAGACCGGCCTCGCCTGTGCGCTGGCGGTCTTCGGCACGGGCATCGCGGTCAGCGCGTTCCTGGGCCGTACGGGTGCCGGCTCGGTCTTCCTGGCGATCGTCACGGCGGCCCTGCTCGCCGGCTCGGCCACCGTGCCCGAGGACGTCGGCACCGAGTGGGTCCGCAGCACCTGGCGGCCCGTCACGGCGGCCGACGTCCGCGAGAAGTACGACGTCGGCACCGGCAGCGGCACCCTCGACCTGACCCGGCTGAAGCTGGCGGAGGGACAGACACTGGCCACGAGGGCCGACGTGGGCGTGGGCCGCATACGGGTCGTCGTCCCCCGGGACGTGACCGTGCGGCTCGAGGTCGAGGTGGGCGTCGGCGACATCCAGCTCCCCGGCGACGACGCGAAGGACGTGGACGTGGCACCCGGCAAGCACAAGGAGGTCACGCTGCCTCCGGCCAAGGGCGTCAAGGGCACCGGCACCCTCGATCTCGACCTCCAGGTCGGCCTCGGACAGGCGGAGGTGACCCGTGCTGCGTCATAGCTTCCAGCCCGGCCGGCTGGTCGCCGGTGTCTTCCTGACCGCGACGGGCGTGATCTACGCAGGCGACGCGGGCGGCCTGTGGGACGTCCCGAGGTTCCTGATCGTCCCGCTCGTCACCGCCGGCCTCTGCCTGGCCGGCGCGGTCGGCACCCTGGCCGGCGCGGTACGCCGCCATCGGCGCAGCCTCCGCCCGGACTCCGGGACGCGCACGGACACGGGCGGGACGAGGGCCGACCTGCCGGGCTGACGGGCACGCACCGAGGCCGGCGACGCCCGCAGGCCCCCCAGCGCCCGCGCGCGGCCCGCGCCTACGCGTATCCGCCGCTCCCGCGGCGCCGCCGGGCACGCAGCAGCGCGTCCAGCGACAGCATCGGTGCCCCGGCGAGGACGAGCGGGAGCCAGGCCATGAGGTAGGCGAGGTCGTTGCCGTAGTAGTAGGGGTCGGAGGCCCAGCTCACCGTCAGCCACAGGCTCAGGGAGATCAGCGCGCCGCCGAGGGCCGCCAGTCGGGACAGCAGGCCGAGGAGGGTGCCGATGCCGACGGCGAGTTCGCCCAGGGCGATGGCGTAGCCGAAGCCGGCCGGGCTCTTCAGCGCCAGGTCGACCAGGGCGGGGACGGCCGAGGAGTCACGGACGGCGCGCATCATGTCGCCGATGGACCCGGCGCCCGCGTCCTTCATGAAGGCGCCGTCGGTGAGTTTGTCCAGGCCCGCGTAGACGAAGGTGACGCCCAGGAAGATCCGCAGGGGCATGAGCGCGTACCGGCCGGCGCCGTCGCGCCAGTCCCGGCCGCCTTCGGGACGGGAGGTCCGCGTGTCCATCCGCATGCCGTACGTCATCGCTGCCAGCCGCCTCTCGCCCTGTGCCTGCCCGGCCCCCTCGTCAGACCATACGTACGACACCGGGGCGCGGCTCAATACTGCCGCGCCCATTTCTCCGCGTCGGGGCGGGCGGGCGGTCATTCGGTCACGTCGATGGCGTAGCGGTTCGTCTCCACGCCCGCGCTGGTGACCACCTGGACCTCCACCCGGCCCGGCTCGACGTCCGCCGGCACGGGCACGGTCAGCAGGGCGTCCGTCGGATTGCTGAAACCGCCCGCCACGGGGACCAGCGGTACGTGGACGTTGACGGCGCCGATGCGGACGACCATCCGCGACAGGCGGTCCGCGCGCTGGGCGCCCGGCGGGACGAAACCGGCGCCGCGGATCTCGATGTCGTCGCCGGTGCGGATCGGGGCGTCCAGGTCACCGGCCTCGCGCGCCCGGACCACGGACAGGACGACGGGCCGGCCGCCCTCCGCGTACTTCCCGGCCACGTAGGTCGCGGCCGACACCAGCACCACCACCGCGAGCCCCCACGGCAGGTCGGGGAGCTGCTCCGGGCGCCGGGCCAGCCGTACCGCCGCGAACACCAGGGCGACGGCGCTGATCACGACGTACTGGATGTCGGCGAACGTCCCGCGTCCCGCGTCGTCCGTCAGCAGGTCGGCCGCACGCGGCCGGTCGGCGCGGACCTTCTGCAGCCGCTGCCCCAGCACCCGCAGCCCGACCACCCGGCGCACCAGCACCGCGATCCCGCACACCACCGCCAGCACCGTCACCACCCCCGCGCCGCGGGCGAGTTCCAGCCCGGAGATCAGCGCGTCCCGCCGGCCGGGTCCCGAGGCCACGGCGAGCTGCCCGGCGAGGACGAGCACCGCGTAGGCGACGAAGAGCACCCAGGCCGCGGCGACGGCCCGGGACGTGGACATGCGGTTGTCCTCGCCGATGACCGGCGCCAGCGCGCCACCCCGCGCCCGGTGGAACCAGGACGCCGCCGTCAGCGCGGCGGCCACCGCCACGGCCGCCGCCAGCCCGGCCGTGCGCGCCGCCGTCCAGCCGGCGCCGGTGGCCGTGAGCGACTGCGCGAGCAGCAGCACCACGACCGCGGCCCACACGGTCAGCGCCGTGCGGCGCCCCAGGCCCGCGAGCCACGCCTCGCCCTCGGCCCGTCCGCGTTCGGCGACGAGTTCGGCGGACTGGGTCAGCTCCTCGGACACCCACTGCCGGGAGGCCGAGGGCGAGTGCGCCACCGCGGCCGGCAGCCCCTGTCCGGACGCGAACTCGTCCCGCCTCGACAGGAACGCGGCGACCGCCCGGCGGTGCCCCTCGCGGGCGCCGTGCGGGCAGTCCCCGCAGGTGCAGCCGCCTTCGTGCGACGCCCCGTACGCGCCCCCGCCCGAGCCGCTCGCGCCTCTCGCCTCCTGCACCGCCACGCCCGACGCCCGCCTTCCCGAAGCCTGCCGAAACACCCGCGGCACACACCCGCGCCGGCACCCGTAAGTCCCCTGTGACGACAGCGAATTGTGCCGTACACCACCCACTGTGCGCCCGGCGCCCCCGGTCCCGTCCGCTCAACGCGGGTGAAGCGCGCAGCGCCGTGTTGACCCGGCTGGAAGAATTTCCTCATGGCCGAGATCATCCAGCGCGACGGGACCTGGACGTTCGACGGCGACACGGTCCGGATCACGCCCGGTCTCCACCGCTCGGTGCCGCTGTTCCGTCAGACGTACGGGGAGGTCTCCGTACCGCTGGAGGCGGTCTCGGGCATCGCCTTCACCCCCGAGCGCCGGCGGGGGCGTCTGCGCCTGCGGCTGCGCGAGGGCGCCGACCCCCTGCTCCAGGCGACCGGCGGACGGCTGCCCGAGGCGGCGGACCCGTACCGGCTCGCGGTGGACGCCGACCGCGGCGGGGTGGCCGAGTACGTCGCCGAGGAGGTCCGCCGCGCGCTGCTGCTCGACCGGGTCCCCCAGGGGCCGACGCGGTCCTACCTGCTGCCCGGGCCGCCGGTGCCGGTGTCGGTGCGGTGCTCCGACGGCACCGTCTCCTTCGACGGCACCCGGGTGCGCATCGACTGGGCCGACACCTCCGCACGGGTCAAACGCGCGACGGGACCGCGCATCGTCTCCGTCGGCGACCTGTCCGGGGTGGAGTGGCTGCCCAACTCGGGTCGCGAGGACGGCTTCCTGCGGTTCGTGACCCGTGAGACGGTGTGCACGAGGCTGCCGCCGGACAAGGACCCGTACGCACTGGACCTGTGGGGCAACGTCAGCCGCGACCTGCTCACCGCCCTGGTCGCCACGGCGGTCACGGCCCGGCTCCCGCACCCCTCGGCACGCCCGGGCACGGAGGCCGACGGTGCCGGGGCCGCGCCCACGACGGTGCCCCGGCCGCGGGATGCGGCGGCGCCCCCGGCCGGCCATCACGACGTCCTGCTGCGCCGGTTGCGCGAACTGGGCGAGCTGCACCGCGACGGCGTCCTCACCGACGAGGAGTTCGCGGCGACGAAGGCGGCCGTCCTCCAGGGCTTCCGCGCCGGACACGACGACGGGACCCGCTGAGGAAATACGACGGGGGATGTCCGGTATCGGCGCCACACTCCCCGTATGACACCGAGCACCGAGGCCCCCGGCTGGGCCCTCTTCACCGCCGCCGAACCCGATCTCGCCGCCCTGGTCGAGGCGCGCTTCGGCGCGTACCGCCACCACGTCCTCGCGACCCTGCGCCGGGACGGGTCGCCCCGCACCACGGGCCTGGAGGTCCGCTTCCTCGGCGGCGAGCTGTGGCTCGGCATGATGCCCGGCTCGCTCAAGGCCCTCGATCTGCGCCGCGACCCGCGCTTCGCGCTCCAGGCGAACCCCGGTGGGGGCACCGGCATGGGCGGCGGCGACGTGCGCATCAGCGGGCGCGCCGTCGAGGTCGAGGACGCGGAGACGAAGAGCGCGTACGTGAAAGAGGTGGAACCGCCGCAGCCGTTCCACCTCTTCCGCACCGAACCGACGGAGGTCGTACGGACCTACGTCGAGGACGAGACGTATCTCGTCTCCCAGGTCTGGAAGCCCGGAGAGCCGGTGCGCACTCTCAGGCGGACGTGACCTTGGGGACTACTCCCACTCGATGGTGCCCGGCGGCTTCGAGGTGACGTCGAGGACGACGCGGTTGACGTCCTTGACCTCGTTGGTGATCCGGGTGGAGATCTTCCCGAGGACGTCGTACGGCAGGCGCGACCAGTCGGCGGTCATGGCGTCCTCGGACGAGACCGGGCGCAGCACGATCGGGTGGCCGTAGGTGCGGCCGTCGCCCTGGACGCCGACGGAGCGGACGTCGGCGAGCAGCACCACGGGGCACTGCCAGATCTCGCGGTCGAGGCCGGCCGCGGTCAGCTCCTCGCGGGCGATGGCGTCGGCCTCGCGGAGCAGGTCGAGCCGGTCCTTGGTGACCTCGCCGACGATGCGGATGCCGAGGCCGGGGCCCGGGAACGGCTGGCGCTGGACGATCTCCTCCGGCAGGCCGAGCTCCTGGCCGACCATGCGGACCTCGTCCTTGAACAGCTTGCGCAGCGGCTCGATGAGCCGGAACTCGAGGTCCTCGGGGAGCCCGCCCACGTTGTGGTGGGACTTGATGTTGGCGGTGCCGGTGCCGCCGCCGGACTCGACCACGTCGGGGTAGAGGGTGCCCTGGACGAGGAACTCCACGGCCGGGCCCTCGTCGGCGATGATCTCGGCCTGGGCCTGCTCGAAGACGCGGATGAACTCGCGGCCGATGATCTTCCGCTTCTCCTCGGGGTCGGAGACCCCGGCGAGCGCGTTCAGGAAGCGCTCGCTCGCGTCCACGACCTTGAGCTGGACGCCGGTCGCGGCGACGAAGTCCTTCTCGACCTGCTCCGTCTCGCCCTTGCGCATCAGGCCGTGGTCGACGTAGACGCAGGTGAGCTGGGAGCCGATGGCCTTCTGGACGAGGGCGGCGGCGACGGCGGAGTCCACGCCGCCGGACAGGCCGCAGATGGCGCGCTTGTCGCCGACCTGCTCGCGGATGGCCGCGACCTGCTCCTCGATCACGTTGCCCGTGGTCCAGTCGGGGGTCAGGCCCGCGCCCCGGTACAGGAAGTGCTCCAGCACCTGCTGTCCGTGCGTGGAGTGCATGACCTCGGGGTGGTACTGGACGCCGTAGAGCTTCTTCTCGTCGTTCTCGAACGCGGCGACCGGGACGACGTCCGTGGAGCCGGTGACGTCGAAGCCCTCGGGGGCGGCGGAGCAGGCGTCGCCGTGGGACATCCACACGGACTGCTCGGCCGGGGTGCCCTCGAAGAGGGTGGAGGACGGCTTGGAGACGGTCAGCTCGGTGCGGCCGTACTCACGGGCGCCGGAGTTGTCGACGGTGCCGCCGAGCGCCTGCGCCATGAGCTGGAAGCCGTAGCACATGCCGAAGACGGGGACGCCGGCCTCGAACAGGGAGCGGTCGACGGTCGGGGCGCCCGGCTCGTACACCGACGAGGGACCGCCGGAGAGGATGATGGCCGCCGGGTTCTTGGCGAGCATCTCCTCGACCGGCATGGAGCTCGGCACGATCTCGCTGTAGACCCGCGCCTCGCGGACACGACGGGCGATGAGCTGGGCGTACTGCGCACCGAAGTCGACGACCAGGACGGTGTCGGGGGCGGCGGCAGCGGGAGTCGCTGATGACACGGGGTGCCTTCCGGCGGTCGGGCGGGCTTGTGCACCCGATTCTACCGAGACGGGCGGGTGAAACGTCCCGCCAGGTGCCCGGGCGGCCCCGCTCCCGTCGTCTCACCATGCGAACCGGGTTGGACCCCGTCCGCGCCCGGGGCATACTGGGGCCCATGCTCACGCACCAGACCTTCGTCTTTACCTATGGCAACCGGCCCACCGGCTGCCATGGTCGTGCTGCTTGAGCAACTGACAAGCGACTTCCCAGGCGCCCCGGGCCGACAAGGTCCGGGGCGCCTGTCGTTTCCGGGTCCTGAGGATTCCGGGGCACCGCCACCCACTCTCCGGCGAGGAGCCCCCGACATGACCGTCACCGTCACCACCGCGGACAAGACCGGCGCCCGCACCACCGAGGCCGCCGACGTGATCACCGGTGCCCGTGAGCGCATCGACGCACTGGACGACCGGATCATCGGCCTGATCCAGGAACGGATGGCCGTCTCCGCCGTGATCCAGGAGGCGAGGATCACCTCCGGCGGCCGGCGTGTGAACCTCTCGCGCGAGATGGAGGTCCTCGGCCGCTACAGCGACGCCCTGGGCAAGCCGGGCACGGCGCTGGCGATGACCCTGCTGGAGCTGTGCCGGGGTCGTATCTGAGTTCGGGCGCGCTCTCACCCGTACGGCGCGTGACCGCCGAGCGGCACGCTTCGTTGCTCCCGGTGTCCGTGCCAGCCAGGGGCGGGCTCGAAAGAACCACGCGTGGCTCGCTGGGGCGATGAGACGTACGGATCGTGCCGTACGTCGTGGGACCTCGCCCCGGGAAGTGACCGGACGGCAGGGGACAGCGGCCCGGTCACCCAGAGAACGGCCGGCCCCGGGGACGCCCGGGGCCGGCCGGCGGAACAGGCCCGGACAGGGCCGGGACGGTGACGGATCCCACCCCCGTCCGTACGACGCCGTACGCGCCCCCGTACGCACCCCTCACCACCGCACCGCCCCGCGCCCGAGGCCACCGCGGCCGCCCCCGGGGCGTCGAAGGCCGGCGGCGCGACCCCCCGGCGCCGCCCCCGGGGCACCGGTGCCGCCCTGCGCCGGTGCCGGCCGAGGAAGGGCCCCGCGGCACACACCGCGGGGCCCTTCGCATGCGCGCGGGCACGCCCTCCCTCTCTGTGGCGCAGACCACATAAAAATTCTGTGAGACCGAGGACAACCATTCACACCCTTCACTGATCAAACACGCCGAACAGATGAACCAAGGGCCGACCCGCGTCCCGCACGCGGAGGCCTCCCTTGACTCGCCCCGTATCGCGTGCGGTACGACCGGACTTTCTGAGGTCTTCATGAAGCTTCGTCGCGCCATGGCAGCAGCGGCTGCTACGGCAGTGATAGCCCCCTTGGCGCTGCTCGCGGCCCCCGCCGCGTACGCGGACGAGGACGCTCCCTCGTCCCAGACCAGCACGAGCACCACCGACCCCAGCTCCTCCACGAGCGAGGAGCCCAGCACCACGCCGTCCGACGACGAGACCACGGGCGAGACGACCGAGCCCGCTCCGTCCGACTCGGTGAGCACCGCCCCGACCGAGACGGACAGCTCGACCCCGGACCCGACCTCGTCGGAGTCCACCCCCGCCACCACCTCCCCGTCGCCGAGCGCCTCCGCGCCGGAGGAGTCGGAGACCCCGGTCCCCGAGCCGTCCGTGTGCGAGGACACCAAGGTCGACGTCAGCATCAGCGGCCTGCCCGGCAAGATCGCGGCGGGCAGCGGCTGGCACAAGTTCTCGCTGAACGTGGCCAACAACTCGGACTCCACGCTCGAGGACCTGGACTACTTCGCCGGCGCCTCCTCCGACGCCGACGGCGAGAACCTGTTCAAGAACAAGCAGGTCAGCCTCCAGGCCTGGAACCCGGACGACAAGGTCTGGGAAGACCTGAACGAGACCGACTACGCGGCCGGGTACGTCGGCTACACCGACGTCCTCGAGCCCGACTACGAGGTCAACATCCCGATGCGCGTCAACGTGAAGGCGAACGCCCCGGTCGGCGCCGGCTTCACCCTCGGCGCGACCATCTACGGCGACTCCGACGGCGAGTGCTTCGGCTACGGCGACGTGGCGTACAAGTTCCAGATCGTCGCCGCGGGCACGAACACGGACGGCACCAAGCCGACCGAGGGCGGCAAGGCTCCCGTCACCAACGAGAAGCCGGCCGCCACCACGCCGGAGGTCACCGGCAGCCTCGCCGAGACCGGTTCCAGCTCCGCCCTGCCGATGATCGGCCTGGCCGGCGGTCTCGCCGTCCTCGTCGGCGGCGGCGCGGTGTTCGTCGTGCGGCGCCGCAAGACCGGTGCCGAGGCGTAGCCGCTGAGCCACACGGCCTGACGTGACAACGGGAAGGACCTGCGCTCGGAGGGGGGCGCAGGTCCTTCTTGTCGTCGGGGACGGGCCGCCGCTACTTCTTCGGCGGCACCGCCGGGATCCCGAGGAACGGCAGCCGCAGCGCGCCGAACGCCTCCGCCGGGACCACCGGGGACTTGGGCTCCACCGGGGCCAGGCGCTCGTACGCCGTGCCCTGGGCCGGACGCGGGTCCTCCTCGCCCTTGTTGGGCCAGTACGACATCGCCCGCTCGGCCTGGGCCGTGATGGTGAGGGACGGGTTGACGCCCAGGTTCGCGGAGACCGCGGCGCCGTCGACGACGGAGATGCCGGGATGGCCGTAGAGCCGGTGGTACGGGTCGATGACGCCGCTCTCCCGGGAGGCGCCGATCGGGCAGCCGCCGAGGAAGTGCGCGGTGAGCGGCATTCCCATCAGCTCGCCGACGTTGGAGCCGGCGAAGCCGTTGATCTCGGCGGCCAGGACCGAGGCGCCCTCGGTCGCGGCCTTGATCTGCTTCGGGTTGGGCGAGCCGTGCCCCTGGCGGGCGGTGAGCAGGCCCTTGCCGACGCCCTTGGCCTTCAGGTGCGTCGTCAGGGAGTTGTCCAGGGACTGCATCACCAGGCCGATAATGGTCCGCTCCGACCACTTGCGGTTGGACAGGGAGCGCAGCACCAGGGCCGGGTGCCTGGCCGCGTGGCCCAGGAAGCCCAGGACGCGGGCGGCACCGGACGCGTCGGGTCCGGCGTAGGGGACCTGGAGGATCGACAGGCCGCCCATCGCGTTGGAGCCCTTGCCGTAACGGACCGGCTCGATGTGGGTGTTGGCGTCCGGGTGGATGGACGAGGTGATGGCGACGCCGCGCGTGAAGTCGGCGCGGGCCTCGCCGGTGGCCCTGCGGTAGCGCCGGTCGTCGGTCTGGGCGCCGACCAGGGCCTCGGAGTTGGTGCGGGTCAGCTCGCCGAGCCGGTCGGACAGGTGCGGCAACTGGCCGTGGGCCTTCATGCGGTGCAGCAGCGTCTGGGTGCCGTAGGTGCCGGCCGCGAGGACGACCCGGCGGGCGGTGAAGGTGCGGCCCGCGCCCTTCTTCCGGCGGTCGGTGGGGAGCGTGGCGAGGGCGAAGCCGCCGCGTGAGTCCTCGGTGACCGACACGACCGTGGTCATCGGGTGCACCACCGCGCCCGCCTTCTCGGCGAGGTACAGGTAGTTCTCGTTCAGGGTGTTCTTCGCGCCGTGCCGGCAGCCGGTCATGCACTCGCCGCACTCGTGGCAGGCCCTGCGGTCGGGCCCGGCGCCGCCGAAGTACGGGTCGGGGACCCGCTCGCCGGGCTTCGCCCGCGCGGTGCCGTCGGCGTCCTCGCCGTCGCCGAAGAAGACGCCGACCGGTGCCATGTGGAAGGTGTCGCCGACACCCATCCGTTCGGCGGCGGCCTTCAGGTGCCGGTCGGAGGGGGTCGTCGTCGGGTTGAGGCGGACGCCGAGCATCCGGCGGGCCTGGTCGTAGTACGGCGACAGTTCCTCGTGCCAGTCGGTGATGTCCCGCCACTGGGGGTCCTCGAAGAAGGGCTTCGGCGGCACGTAGAGGGTGTTGGCGTAGTTGAGGGAGCCGCCGCCGACCCCGGCACCTGCCAGGACCATGACATTCCCGAGCAGGTGTATGCGCTGGATGCCGAAGAGGCCGAGCCTGGGGGCCCAGAGGTAGTTCTTCAGGTCCCAGGAGTTCTTCGGCAGGGTGCCGCGGGTGAAGCGGCGCCCCGCCTCCAGGACGCCGACGCGGTAGCCCTTCTCGGTGAGGCGCAGGGCGGACACGGACCCGCCGAACCCCGACCCCACGACGACGACGTCGTAGTCGTACCCGTTCTCGTCCCGGGTCTGGACGGACTTCTCCTGCGACACGTGCTCTCCTCGGTGAGAACGGGTACGGGCGGGGTGGCTCAGCGGAAGCGGAAGGCCTTCATCAGGCGCAGGCTTCGGCTCATGAACTGCGCGTACTTCTCGTCGTCCATGCCCAGCGAGGGCGCCATGGGCAGCAGCCGCTGATGGGCGACCGTCTGCGCCTCGGTGTACTTGAGGATGCCCTCGGAGCCGTGCCGGCGGCCGAGACCCGAGTCCTTCATGCCGCCCATCGGCGACTGGACGCTGCCGTAGGCGGGCGCGTACCCCTCGTTGATGTTGACGGTGCCGGTGCGCAGCCGGGCGGCGACCTCGCGGCCGCGCCGGGCGTCCTTCGTCCACACCGAGGAGTTCAGGCCGTACGGCGTGGAGTTGGCCCGCTCCACGGCCTCGTCCTCGGTGGCGAAGCGGTAGACGGAGACGACCGGGCCGAAGGTCTCCTCGGTGCACACGGTCATGGGGGCGGACACGCCGTCGAGGATGGTCGGCTCGTAGAAGTACGGGCCGATGTCCGGGCGGGCGACTCCGCCGGCGACGATCCTCGCCCCGCCCGCGACCGCGTCCTCGACGTGCCGCTCGACCGTCTCCAGTTGCCGCGGGCCCACCAGCGAGCCCATGTCGGCGCCGTAGGCGAGACAGGTGCCGAGCCGCATGGCCCTGGTGCGGGCGGCGAAGCGCTCCAGGAAGGCGTCGGCGACGGACTCGTGGACGTAGAGCCGCTCGATGGAGATGCAGAGCTGGCCGGCAGAGGAGAAGCAGGCGCGGACGGCACCGGCGGCCGCCTTCTCGACGTCGGCGTCCTCCAGGACCAGCATGGCGTTCTTCCCGCCGAGTTCGAGGGAGACGCCGACGAGGCGGGCGGCGGCACCCTGGGCGACCTCGCGGCCGGTGCGGGTGGAGCCGGTGAAGGAGACGTAGTCGGCGTGCCTGACGACCTCGGGGCCGACGACCGGGCCGTCGCCGAGGACGACCTGGAAGACCTCCGCGGGCAGCCCGGCCTCGACGAGGAGGTCGCGGGCCCACAGGGCGGTCAGGCAGGTCTCGGTGTCGGGCTTCATCACGACCGCGTTGCCCGCGGCGAACGCGGGGAGCGCGTCGCCGACGGAGAGTTCCAGCGGGTAGTTCCAGGGCGCGATCTGGCCGACGACGCCGCGCGGGTGGCGCAGCTCGGTGACCTTCGTCAGCGTCGGGATGGCGCCGGTGTGCCGCTTGGGCCTCAGGTACGCGGCGGCGCGCCGGCCGTAGTGCCGGGCGGCGACGGCGACCGCCTGGACCTCCTCGTGGGCGTGCAGCCGGGCCTTGCCGGTCTCGAGCTGGATGAGGTCGAGGACCTCGGCCTGCCGCTCGAGGACCAGGTCGTGGAAGCGCAGCAGGACGGCGGCGCGCTGCCGTACCGATGTCCGGGCCCACACGGACTGGGCGGCGCGGGCCCGCTCGAAGGCGTGCGCCACGTCCTCGGGCGTCGAGGCGGGCAGGTCGGCCAGCTTCTCACCGGTGAACGGCGTGTGGTTGGCGGTGCGTCCGGAGCCGGTGACGCCCTTGGTGAGCTGGGCGACCAGCTCGGGCGTCACCACGTCGGCTGCGGTGCGGGCGCCCTCGGGGGCGGGGGCGAGGGGGTTGGTGCCGGTGGTTTCCGGGGCCTGCGCGTCCGTCATGAGCCGCAGGGTATGCCGCCGCGCGCACTTTGTGTACCCGTCGGTAACGGGGATTCACCGAGTGCTCACACGCCGCCAGCGATCACTGGCAGCAAACGTCCTGATCAGGGCGTTGTGTGGAGACGGACGTCATGTCCCGTCGATGTCGAGATTGGCGATCGCGGTCTCGGCCACCTCGCGTCCCCGCGCGGTGAAGTCGCCCTTGCCGGGGTAGCTGACGGTGAGCTTGTACATGTCGCCGGCGGAGGTGCGGTAGTAGAAGATCCGCAGCTCGCGCGGGCGGGGGTCCTGGCTGTCGGTGGTCGTGTACCGGATCGTGTTCTCGGCGGACTTCTGGCCCCGGTACCGGGTCTCCTCGGGGTCGGTCCGCGGGTTCTCCGGCATGGAGAGCCGGTACTCGCCGGTCCGCTTGAAATCGCCGTCGTCGTCGTACATCTCGGCCGCGGCGGAGCCCGCGATGTCGCCGGTGGTGTCCTCCGCCTTCCGGTCCACGGTCAGGCCGACCCAGATGCCGCCGCTCCAGTCGGTGTAGGTGACCCCGTGCTCCCCGGCCTCGTCGGACACGGTGCGCTGGTACTCCTCGGGCACCGCCAGCCTGGCGCCGACCTCCTTCTCGTGCGGGGTCTTCCAGCCCTCGGGCAGCGGCCCGGCGAACGGGTCCGCGATCACCAGGTACGCGCCCGCCGCCGCGGCGACGACGGCCGCGGCGAGGCCGGCCCGGGCCAGGCGGCCGAACCGGAACCGGCGCCCGCCCGGCGCGGGCGCCGGCACCACCTGGGTGGGCCTCGACGCGGGCGGCGCGGGCGGGTTCGCCGCGGCCTCCAGCAGGGCGCGCACCCGGGCGGCGTCCGGACGGCGCGCCGGGTCCTTCTCCAGCAGGCCCGTGATCACCTCGGCCAGCGGCCCCCGCGCGGAGGCGGGCGGCGCGGGCACCGCGTTGAGCACCGACTGGAGCGTGGCGGGGGTGTTGCTGCGGCGGAACGGCGAGACGCCCTCCGTCGCCGCGTACAGCACCACGCCCAGCGACCACAGGTCGCTCGCCGGGCCGGGGCGCTGGCCCAGCACCCGCTCGGGGGCGATGTACTCCGGCGAGCCGACGAAGCCGCCGGTGTCGGTCAGATTGGTCTCGCCCTCGATCTGGGCGATGCCGAAGTCGGTGAGGACGACCCGGTCGTACCGGCCCAGCAGGACGTTGTCGGGCTTCACGTCCCGGTGCAGGATGCCCGCCGCGTGCGCGGCCTCCAGGGCGCCGAGCACCTGAAGGCCGATCCGGGCGGCGTCGCGCGCGCCGAGGGTGCCCTCGCGGAGCACGTCACCGAGCGAGCGGCCCCGCACCAGCTCCATCACGATCCAGGGCCGGCCGTCCACCACGGCCACGTCGTGCACGTCGACCACGGCCGGGTGGTCGAGCCGGGCCGCGGCGCGCGCCTCGCGGCGCATCCGCTCGTAGGCGTTGGCCCGTTCACGTTCGGGAAGGTGGTCGGGGAGGCGGGGTTCCTTGACGGCGACCTCGCGGTCCACGGTCTCGTCCTCGGCCCGCCACACCGTGCCCATGCCGCCGTGCCCGAGCTTGGCGATCAGCCGGTAGCGGCCCGCGATCAGCCGTCCGGCGCCCGGCTCCCCCGCGGGCGTGTGCGCCGGGTCGGGCGTGTGCGCGGGGCCGGGTCCCTGCGGCGGCGGCGCGTACCCGGCTTCGGGCGCGTGAGACGGGGCCTGCGCGGGCACGTGCCCGGGCGCGGCGGGGGCCGGTGCGTGCGGGGGGACGGCCTGGGCGGGGGTCGCGTACGGGTTGCCGGGGTGGGGTACGGCGGCGGCCGGGTTCGGCGGTTGCAGGGCAAAACTCGTCGGCTCGTCCGACCCCCCGCGGGGTCCCCCGTTGTTGCTCATGGTCCATCCATATCGCGCCGGACGTACCGGTATCCACCGCCCGTCGGCCGTGGTCACAGACCCGTGACGCACGCTGACGCTTATCTCCTGTTTGGGCGTGTTCGCGGTCGCCGGCCGCGTGTGCGTGGCCTACGGCGTGGACGCGGGGCGGGTCACGGTGACCGTCGCGGTCGGCGCCTCGCCGGATCCGCCGGGCTCCGCGGAGGGGGACGCGGGCTCCCCGGACGTCGACGGCGTCGCGGGCGGCGGCGCCAGCGGCGGTGTGACGGAGACCGTCGGCGTACCGCCTCCCCCGCCGCCGTCGCCGTCCGCGAGCAGCACCGCCGCCGACACGCCCGCCCCGGCCGCCGCCGCGACCAGCAGCGCGCCCAGGAGGACGCCGCGCGTGGAGTACCGCGGCGCGCCGGTGCCGGACGCGGGCGGGGTGCGGCCCGTGGTGAGGAAGGCGCGCAGCATCCGTTCCGCCTGAGCGGCGTCCAGCCGCCGCGCGGGGTCGCGCTCCAGCAGGCCCCTTACGACGGGCAGGATCGGCGCCGCCTGCGCGGGCGGGCGGATCTCCTCGGAGACCACGGCGTGCAGGATGCCGCCGAGCGAGTCCCGGTGGAAGGGCGAGGCGCCGCTGAGCACCGCGCACAGCAGCACGCCCAGCGACCACAGGTCGGACTCCGGCCCGGTCCCGGCGCCGGACATCCGCTCGGGGGCGGTGTACTCGGGCGAGCCGACGAAGGTGCCGCTCTCGGTGAGGGTGGTGGCGCCCGCGACCTGGGCGACGCCGAAGTCGGTGAGGACGACCCGGCCGTCCTCGGCGACCAGCACGTTGGAGGGCTTCACGTCCCGGTGCAGGATCCCGGCCTCGTGCGCGGTGCGCAGGGCGGCGAGCAGGGCGACACCGATCCGGGCGGCCTCCCGCGCGTCGACCGGCCCGTGCGACAGGACCCGGTCGGCGAGGGAACCGCCCTCGACCAGCTCCATGACCATGTAGGCACGTTCCTCGTCCTCGACCACGTCGTGGACGACGATGACGTGCGGATGCCGCAGTTGGGCGACGGCGCGGGCCTCGCGCAGGGTGCGCTCGCGGCGGCGCCGGGCCTGCGCCTCGGACAGGGTCTCGTCGCGCGGCAGCGCCTTGACGGCCACCTGACGGCCCAGGAGCTGGTCGGTCGCCCGCCACACGATGCCCATGCCGCCGCGGCCGAGCCGCTCGTGGAGCCGGTAACGGCCCGCGATGACACGCCCGCCCGCCCCCTCGGTCACCATGCGTCCATCATGCCTCACCGGACGCACCTGCTCCGGACCGCCGGACGGGTGGTGGCCGACAACCGACGGGCGTGCGGACGGCGCCGCGCCGGGTCAGGCCGTCTTCTCCTGCCAGCTCCGCAGCACGGCCGCGAACCGGGCGTCGGCGCTCTCCCAGTCCCGCGCGGGCGCGGACATGTAGATCGCGTACTCGACGCCGTCCCGCGACATGTACATCTCCTCGACGGCGCGCCTCGGGCCGGGGAAGGGCGTGTCCTTCGCCAGGGCCGTCCAGGTGTACTCCCACCGGGCGCTGTCGCGGTCGCGGTAGGTGGAGTGCTCCAGCGTCACGCGCCGGTAGCCGACGAGGCGTTGGAGCTGCTGCTCCAGGTCGAGCTGGTGGGCGTAGGGATCGTCGAAGTCGGGTGCGGTGTCCACGGCTATGCGGACGAAGTGCTCACCGCCGTCGGGCGTGTAGTCGACCTGCTGGAGGCCGTCGCCGCCCTCCAGCTCCTCGCGCTCCCAGCCCGGGGGCAGGGAGAGGCTGAAACCCAGCGGGTCGTCGTGGCGTACCCAGTCGGCCGGCACGGACCCGGTGCGGACCTTCTCCGGCGACGCGGACGGCGAGGCGGAGACCGAGGGGTTCTGCGACTCGCCCGCCACGGTGTCCCGGTCCTTGTCGTTCCCCCTGTCCGACGTCTGCAGCAGCACGGCGGTGCCGCCGCCGACCAGGGCGGCGACGGCGACCACCAGGGCGAGGTTGCGCAGGCGGCGGCGACGCGGCCGGACCGGTGCGGCGCCCGCGGGCGGGTAGCCCATGGGCGGCGTGCCCCCGGGCGGCATCGCCGCCGGGTGTCCGACGGCCGTCGGGGCGGTCACCGGCGGGTACGGCGTCCGCCCGGCCGGGCCGGGCACTCCCGCGTGGGCCGCGGCGGCCGCGTGTCCGGCGGGCGAGTACTGCGTCGGCACGTACAGCTGGGCCGAGTCGGGGCGCCGTCCCTCGGCGGCCTCGGCGAGCATCTGCTCGGTCTCGGTCACGCCCGGACGATCGGCCGGATCCTTGCGCAGCAGGGCGCTGATGACGGGCCCGAGCGGCCCGGCGTGCACGGGCTCGGACGCCTCCTCCTCGACGACCGCCTGCATGGTGGTCAGGGGCGAGGTGCGGCGGAACGGCGATCTGCCCTCCACGGCCGTGTAGAGCGTCGCGCCCAGCGCCCACAGGTCGGAGGCGGGGCCGGGATCGTGGCCGCGCACCCGCTCGGGCGCCAGGTAGTCGACGGAGCCGACGACCTCGCCGGTGCGGGTGATGGTGCTGTCGCCCTCTATCTGCGCGATGCCGAAGTCGGTGAGCAGCACCCGCCCGTCGTCGGCGAGCAGGACGTTGCCCGGTTTGACGTCGCGGTGCAGGACCCCGGCGGTGTGCGCGGCGCGCAGGGCGCGCAGCACCCACAGGCCGACGCGGGCCGCCTCGCGCGGCTCGACGCGCTCGTCCTCCTTGACCGCGTCCGCCAGCGACCGGCCCTCGACCAGCTCCATCACGATCCACGGACGGCCGTCGTGTTCGAGGACGTCGTGCACGGTGACGACGGCCGAGTGGTTGATCCGCGCGGCCGCGCGCGCCTCGCCCCGGGTGCGCGCCAGCAGGATGGCCTGGTCGCTCTCGGAGACGTAGTGCGCGGCGGTCAACTCCTTGATGGCGACGGCCCGGTGGAGAACCTCGTCGTGCGCCCGCCACACCCGGCCCATGCCGCCGCTGCCGATGGACTCGCCGAGCCGGTAACGGCCCGCGACGAGCCGGCCCTGCATCTGATTCACGTTGCCCCGCAATGGTCTTGTCAGGGGCCAGACTAGGGACCCGTCCCCGTTCGGGGAACGGGTGGGGGGATTCGACGGCCGCTCTGTGACGGTTGTCGCTTCCCGCGCCGAGAGGGAACCATCGGGCGGGTCGGTGCGTCGCCCGCGGTCCCCAACTGCCGTCAGCGCGTGTACTGGTAGGTCGACGAGGCCTGTTCGTACAGCCGGGTGACCTCGTCGCGCTCCGCCTCCGGGCCGCGGACCTGGAGCACGTGGTAGCGCCCGTCGATGAGCATGGCGAGGTTGCGCACGTACCGCTCGCCGCCGTCGCCGCCGGTCCAGGTGAACTGCCCCTCGGCCATGGACCGTCCGCCCACCTCGATGGTCTTCAGCCCGCTGGAGGTGGCCCAGCTCGACGCGCGGTACGGCTCCAACTCCCGTTCGCGGTCGCGCTGGTAGGCCATCGGGTCGCTGCCGAACTCGTCCGCGCCGTCCCGGCCGGGGACGACGAGCAGCTCGAAGTCGCCCTTGGCGTAGACGACCTGGCCGATGCCGTTGCGCGGGGTGCGGGTGAAGCCCTCGGCCACGGCGACCCGGAAGCCCTCGGGGTCCTCGCGCAGGACGAATCCGTCGGCCGCGCCGGGTGCGGTGGTCTGCGTCTCGGCGGAACGGCTCGCCTCCGCGGGGCCGGTCCCGCCGTCGTCGGACGACTGCTCCGGCCGGGGATCCCCGCCCGCGTCCGTGGAGCCCTCGGTCGGCGCCCGGCTCGCCCCGGCGGCGGCGCCCGTGCGGTCGGGGGGGCCGGCCGTGCCGGTGTCGTTCCTCGGCATGAAGAACATGGCGTACGCGACCGCCGCGGCGAGGCCGAGCAGGATCACCAGGAGCAGGGTCCGGCCGAGGCTGCGCGGTGAGCGGTCCGGTTCCTGCCGGGCCCTCTTGTGCCGGCCGTGGTGCGCGGGCAGCGTGGCGCGCCTTCTGCGCACCAGTTCGCCCCGGCGGCGCACGATGGGCAGGCGGCCGGTGTCGGCGGGCGGTGCCGAGACCACGTGCAGTCCGGCCTCCGGCTCGGGCGCGGACCGCACCAGGGAGCGCAGCCAGCCGCTCAGCTCCTCGAAGTCGATGCGCTCGGTGGGGTCCTGACGCAGCAGCGACTCCACGACCGGCCGCAGCGGTCCGCACTCCTCGGCGAACGCGGGCGGCTCCGCGCACACGATCTGCACCAGCTCGGCGGTCGACTCCTCCGGGTAGGGCGCGTGGCCCTGTACGGCGCGGAAGAGCAGGGCGCCGAGCGCCCACAGGTCGGTGGCGGGGCCGATGGGCGCGGCGAGCTGCCAGTTCTCGTGCACCGGTCCGGCCTGCTCCGGTGCCCAGCGTTCGGTGACGGGTCCGACGACGGCCATCCGGGCCTGCCGGGCCCGCTCGGCGGCGAGTGCCGTGGCGGGGCCGCGCCGCGCGGGGTGGCGGGCGTCCGGGTCGTCCCAGCCGCCGGCGGTCCGGGCGGCGGGAGGTGTCTCCTGCCGGGGGACGCCGTGCTCGGCCGACGGCGCGGTGGCGGCGGGTGCCTGGTCGCCGCTCGTGCGGGGCGCGGCGCCGTGCCAGGAGGCGGTGCGGACGCCGTAGGGGTCGGCGATCCGGCCGGGCGGTGACGTGCCGGGCCCGGTGGTCCGGCCGTCCTCGTGGTCGGGGGCGGGGCGGGCGCCGGGCAGGGACGCGCGTCCGTTCTGCGTCTCCTGGACGCGGGCGGCGGCACGGGCGCCGGCGCGGTAGGCGGCGATGGCTCCGGCGCGGGCGGCGCGGATGTCGCCGCCGGTGTCGAGCGAGGCCGGGACGAACCCGGACGGCAGCCCTCGGGGCCCCTCCGGGCCGGTCGCCGGCAGCCCGCGTTCGTCGCGCGCCTCTATGGCGGCGCGCCGGGCGGCCTCGGGATGGTCACCGGGGCCCGCTCCGCCGGGCCCGAACACGGCCGTCGCGGGACCGGACGGCCCGGCGCCCGGGGAGCCGGAGCCGCGCGCGTCCCCGTCACCGCCGGCTCCCGAGCCCGGCCCGAACCCGGTGCCGCCCTCGTCCGCCTCGCCCTCCGGCCCGGGAACGGGGTCGTACCCGCACAGCGCCTCCTCCGCCGCGCCGACCGCGAGGCCGGTCAGCATCACGCGTCCGTCGTCGCAGACGAGCACCGTGCGGGCGGTGATGTTCCGGTGCACCCAGCCGTGGCCGTGCAGCACCCGCAGCGCCATGAGGACGTCGGAGGCGACCTCGGCCGCCCGGTACGGGGTCAGCGGCTGCTCGGCGAGCAGGGCGGCCAGCGGCCTGGCCGCCACCAGCTCGCTGACGATCCACAGCGAGCCGCCCTCGGCGAAGACGTCGAAGACCTGGTCCAGGCGCGGATGGTCGGGTACGGCGGCGGCCGCCTGCGCGGCCTCGACGGCGCGCAGGACCACCGGGTCGGCCGGGCGCCGCGGGCCGCCCGGGGGGACCGGGGACCGCGCGCCCGGGCGCCGGGCGGTGAAGCCGTCGGGCAGACCGTCCGCGTCGAGCACCTCGGCCTCGACGACCTCGGGCAGCGGCACCTGCCGGACGAGGACCTCCTGGCCGCTGTAGGTGTCGAAGGCCCGGCTCTCGGTCGGTTCGTACGCGTCGGACGGCGGTAGCGGCAGGCGGTAGCGGTCGGCGAGGACCCGTCCCGCGTAGTCGTCCACGTTGCCTCCCCCGGCAGCCCGGTGCTTCGGTACCGGTCGGTCAATTCCGTTCGCCCAGCGGGCCGTTCCGGCTGCGTACGGTCCGCGGTCATTCACGATACGTGCCGGAGGCAACCCGCAAAGAGGGGATGCCGGATATCGGAGCGCTCAAACCCGGGGCGGGCGGGGTCAGGGCTTGGGCGTGAAGGTCCTCGTCAGGGTCTGCCAGGTGCCCCGGCGCAGGTCACTGCCCCAGTCGGCCGCCTTGGCGGTGTACATGAGCGCGTAGCCCTGGTGGTCGTTGACCACGAAACCCCGGTCGACGGTCCGGTACCTGGTACCGCCGTCGGAGTAGCTGAACTCCCAGTCGGCCGCGTTCCAGCCCCGGTAGCCCACCTTCTCGATGCGGATCTGCTTGTACTGCGAGCGGACCATGTACCGCTCCTGGTTGCGCCAGTCGGCGACCGGGTCGTCCTTGGGCGTGGACGTCCAGCCGATCAGCAGCTTCTGCCCGCCGGGGCCGGTGAACCGGTCGCCCGCGGCACCCGTGGACGTGAACTTCCAGCCCTCGGGGAGCCCGATGGAGTAGCCCTGGCCGCCCCGGTGGGTGGCGGCCACCGGCGCGTCGCCGCCCTTGCCGGCCCCGGCGCCGGCGGAGGCGCCGGGGGTGTCCGGGGAGGCCGGGGAGGCGTCCGTGGCCGGCTTCGAGGCGGCGCCGTCGGTACGGGTCCCCTCGCCGTCCTCCCCGGCGCCGTCCGGCGAGGTGCCGTCGCTCGCCGTGGCGGTGGCAGCGGTGCCGCTCGCGCCCTCGGCTCCGTCGTCGTCCCCGCCGCCGAGGGTGAGGGCGAGCACCGTGCCGAGCACGGCGAGGGCGACGATCACCGCGATGATGGCCAGCGTCCGCTTCGGCACCACGTCGGTGAGCGGGGCGCGGGGCACGGACCGGGGCGGCAGGTCCGGCGGCGGCACCACGGGCCAGCCCGAACTCCGGCCGGTCACCGGGGTGTTCGGAGCGCCGGGGCCTCCGGCCGAGGCCGGTGCGTGGGCCGGCGGGGCGGCGGCGTGCGAGGCGGCGGCCCCCGCGCCCGCCCGGTGGCCGGCTCCCTGCTCGGTGCGGGCCGCGGCGCCGGTGCCGACGGCGGCCTTGCGCACGGAGCGCAGTGCCCCGCGCAGCCGCTCCCCGGCCTCCTCGGCCCGCTTGCCCGCGGCGCGCTCGTCCGGCTGGGCCGGCAGCGGCACGAGCTTGGTGGCGTCCAGCGGCTCGGCGTCCGCCGTGCGGCCGGCGGGCGCGTGGATGACCTTGTTGAGCATCGCGCGGGCGCCCGCGTCGTCGAGCCGCTGGGCGGGGTCCTTGGTGAGCAGGCCGTAGATGACGTCCCGCAGCGGGCCGGCGTTCTTCGGCTCCTCCAGGTTCTCGGTCATCACCGCGGTGAGCGTGGCGATCGCCGAGCCCTTGTCGTACGGCGGGGTGCCCTCGACCGCCGCGTACAGCAGGCCGCCGAGCGACCACAGGTCGGCCGCCGGTCCGGGCTTGTGGCCGCGGGCGCGCTCCGGGGAGATGTACGAGGGGGCGCCGACGAGCATGCCGGTGGAGGTGATGGACGGGTCGCCCTCGACCTGGGCGATGCCGAAGTCGGTGAGCACGACCCGGCCGTCCTCGGCGATCAGCACGTTCGACGGCTTCACGTCACGGTGCAGGATGCCCTCGCGGTGCGCGGAGCGCAGCACGTCGAGGATGGCGAGACCGACCTCCGCGGCGCGCTTCGGCTCCAGCAGGCCGTCCTCGCGGATGGCCTCGGCGAGCGACTTGCCCTCGACGAGTTCCATCACGATCCACGGCCGGTCGTCCTCCTCGACCACGTCGTAGACCGTCACGGCGCTGTTGTTGCGGATCCGCGCGATCGCCTTGGCCTCGCGCAGCGTGCGCGTGATCAGGCGCCGCTTCTCCTCCTCGTCGATGTTCGACGGGAACCGCAGCTCCTTGACGGCGACCGTGCGCCCCAGCGTCTCGTCCTCGGCGCGCCACACCGTCCCCATGCCGCCGCGGCCGAGCACGTCTCCCAGCCGGTACCGCCCGGCGAGGAGACGTGCGCTCTTGTCCGTACGGGATGTTCCCGCCCGCTCCGCCTCCGACATGCGTCCCCTCATGCAACCCGCCCTGACAGAGCCTTCATTGTCCCTCACCCGACAAGTGCTCGACGCCCAGGGTGCCCCTCCCGCCGCGGCCGGCCCCCGCGCGCGGCGGGGCCCGGTGAACGGCGCAGCGGTGACACGGGGGGCGGGGGCCGGCCTCGCGTCACCCGCGGGCTGACCCTGCGTCACCGGGGGACTGACCCTGCGTCACCGCGGGCCGGGCGGCCGGCTAGCGCGGCACGATGTCGGGCGCCCCCAGCCGGGCCGCGTCGGCCGTCAGGTCGTCGGGCTGGCGCTGCGACTCCCGCTCGGCCTCGACCCGCTTCTCGTAGTGCTCGACCTCGCGGTCGACCTGGTCCCGGCCCCAGCCGAGGACCGGCGCCATCAGCTCGGCGGCCTCGCGGGCGCTGCGGGTGCCCCGGTCGAAGGTCTCGATGGAGATGCGGGTGCGCCGGGTGAGCACGTCGTCCAGGTGCCGCGCGCCCTCGTGCGAGGCGGCGTAGACGATCTCGGCGCGCAGATAGTCGTCGGCGGCCTCCAGCGGCTCGCCGAGCGCGGGGTCGGCGGCGATGAGGTCCAGCAGTTCCTCGGTGAGGGTGCCGTACCGGTTGAGCAGGTGCTCCACGCGCACCACGTGCAGGCCGGTGCGCGCGGCGATCCTCGCCCGCGCGTTCCACAGCGCCGGGTACCCCTCGGCGCCCAGCAGCGGGACGTCCTCGGTGACGCAGTCGGCGACCCGCATGTCGAGCCCGTGCACCGCCTCGTCCACGGCGTCCTTGGCCATCACCCGGTACGTCGTGTACTTGCCGCCCGCCACGACGACGAGCCCGGGCACCGGGTGGGCGACGGTGTGCTCGCGCGAGAGCTTGCTGGTGGCGTCCGACTCCCCGGCCAGCAGCGGGCGCAGGCCGGCGTAGACGCCCTCGACGTCGTCGCGGGTGAGCGGCACGGAGAGCACCGAGTTGACGTGCTCCAGCAGGTAGTCGATGTCGGCGCTGGAGGCGGCCGGGTGCGCCTTGTCCAGGTCCCAGTCGGTGTCGGTGGTGCCGATGATCCAGTGCCGGCCCCACGGGATGACGAACAGCACGGACTTCTCGGTGCGCAGGATCAGCCCGGTCGTGGAGTGGATGCGGTCCTTCGGCACGACCAGGTGGATGCCCTTGGACGCCCGGACGTGGAACTGGCCGCGCTCGCCGACCATCGCCTGGGTGTCGTCCGTCCACACACCGGTCGCGTTCACGACCTGCTTGGCGCGGATCTCGTACTCGCCGCCCGCCTCGACGTCCTGCACGCGGGCACCGACCACGCGTTCGCCCTCGCGCAGGAAGCCGGTCACCCGCGCCCGGTTGGCGGCGAAGGCCCCGTACGCCGCCGCGGTGCGCACCAGCGTGGCGGTGAACCGGGCGTCGTCCATCTGCGCGTCGTAGTACTGGAGCGCGCCGACCAGGGCGTCCTTGCGCAACGCGGGTGCCACCCGCAGGGCGTGACGGCGGCTCAGGTGCCGGTGCAGCGGCAGACCCCGGCCGTGTCCGCGCGCCATCGACATCGCGTCGTACAGCGCCACGCCCGAGCCGGCGTACAGCCGCTCCCAGCCCTTGTGCTGCAGCGGGTACAGGAACGGCACGGGCCTGACCAGGTGCGGCGCGATCCGCTCCAGCAGCAGCCCGCGCTCCTTCAGCGCCTCCCGGACGAGGGCGAAGTCGAGCATCTCCAGATAGCGCAGACCGCCGTGGATCAGCTTGCTGGACCTGCTGGAGGTGCCCGACGCCCAGTCCCGCGCCTCGACCAGCCCGGTGGACAGGCCGCGCGTCACGGCGTCCAGCGCGGTGCCCGCGCCGACCACGCCCGCGCCCACCACCAGGACGTCCAGTTCCCGCTCGGCCATGGACGCGAGTGCCTCGGCGCGCTGCGCCGGCCCCAGTGTCGCTGTCCTCACTGCTGCCTCCCGCTGTCAGTCGCGTCGGCCGCACCCGTCGGGCGAAGCCCGGTTCCGTGTACCCCCCATGCCCAGATTCTGACCGGGTTGCCCTGCTTCAGCCACCACGGGCCCCGGCCTGTGGACAACTCTCCCCGCGGCCGTCCGTCGACACTCGCGGAAACCCGGCCGATCAATACCGCATATCGGTCATATTTACTCCTAGTGTGACGTTGTGCTCGCCCATCCTGTCCACCGGGCTTGCGCACCTGTCCCGCTCCGGCTACTGGGAAGGACGGCCCACGCCATGCCCGCAGATCTCGCCGTCATCGGACTCGGCCCATACGGCCTGCCCCTGGCCCAGGCCGCCGTCGCCGCCGGCATCTCCACGCTCGGCTACAAGACCGGCCCCGAGCCCGGCCCCCTCACCCCCGCCGAGGTGCGCCGGATGCTCTCGGGGGGCTTCCGGACCGCGGCGGGCCCGGCCGAGCTGGGCCGGGTACGCACCGCCGTCATCTGCGCGCCGACCCCACAGGCGGCCGACGGCGGGCTCGACCTCACCCAGGTCGAGGCCGCGGCCCGCACCCTCGCCGCCCACATGCGCCCGCACACCACGGTGATCCTGGAGTCGCCGGTGCGGCCGGGGACGACGGAGGACTTCCTGCGCCCCCTGCTCGAAGAGGGCTCCGGGCTGCGAGCGGGGCGCGACTTCCACCTCGCCTACTCCCCCAGCCGCGTCGACCCGGGCAACCGCGACGCCGCACCGACCGGCACCCCCAAGGTCATCGGCGGCCTCACCCCCGCCTGCACCGAGTCGGCCGCCGCCTTCTACGGCCGCCTCACCGACAAGGTGGTCCGCGCCCGCGGCCCCCGCGAGGCGGAGACGGTCCAGCTCCTGGAGACCAATTTCCGGCACGTCAACATCGCCCTGGTCAACGAGATGGCCGTCCTCTGCCACGACCTCGGCGTGGACCTGTGGGACGTCATCCGCTGCGCGGAGACCAAGCCGTTCGGCTTCCAGGCCTTCCGCCCCGGCCCCGGCGTCGGCGGCCACTCCGTGCCCCAGGACCTGGCCGGCCAGGCCCCCCGCAGCCTGCGCATGGTCGAACTGGCCCAGCAGGTCAACGCCCAGATGCCCCGCTACGTCGTGCGGCGCGCCGCCGCCCTTCTCAACGAGCACGGCAAGTCCGCGCGCGGCGCCCGCGTGCTCCTCCTCGGCGTCACCTACAAGGCCGACCTCGCCGACCAGCAGGCGACCCCCGCCGTGGAGATCGCCACCCGCCTGATGTCGATGGGCGCCGCGGTCAGCTACCACGACCCGCACGTCCCGTCCTGGAACGTCCTGGACCGCCCCGTCCCCCGCGCCGACTCCCTCTACGAGGCCGCCGCCGACGCCGACCTGACGATCCTGCTCCAGCAGCACCGCACGTACGACCTCCAGGGCCTGTCGGTGAAGGCCCAGCTCCTGCTCGACACCCGGGGCGCCACGCCCACGGGGGCGGCGCACCGGCTCTGAACGGCGCCGGGGTACGCACGGGGGCCCGGAGCGATCGCTCCGGGCCCCCGTGTACGCCGTCCGGGTGATTACCGCCGGTGCTGCGAGTCCGCGACCGTCACCTCGACGCGCTGGAACTCCTTCAGCTCGCTGTAGCCGGTCGTGGCCATGGCCCGCCGCAGCGCGCCGAAGAAGTTCATCGAGCCGTCCGGGGTGTGGGACGGGCCGGTGAGGACCTCCTCGATGGTGCCGACCGTGCCGAGGTCGACCTTCATGCCGCGGGGCAGCTCCTCGTTGACGGCCTCCATGCCCCAGTGGTTGCCCTTGCCCGGCGCGTCGGTGGCGCGGGCCAGCGGGGAGCCCATCATCACGGCGTCCGCGCCGCAGGCGATCGCCTTGGGCAGGTCGCCGGACCAGCCGACCCCGCCGTCCGCGATGACGTGCACGTACCGGCCGCCGGACTCGTCCATGTAGTCCCGGCGGGCGGCGGCCACGTCGGCGACCGCGGTGGCCATCGGGACCTGGATGCCGAGGACGTTGCGCGTGGTGTGCGCGGCGCCGCCGCCGAAGCCGACGAGGACGCCGGCCGCGCCGGTGCGCATCAGGTGCAGGGCGGCGGTGTAGGTGGCGCAGCCGCCGACGATCACCGGGACGTCGAGCTCGTAGATGAACTGCTTCAGGTTCAGCGGCTCGTGCGAGGACGAGACGTGCTCCGCGGAGACGGTGGTGCCGCGGATGACGAAGATGTCGACGCCGGCGTCCACGACCGTCTTGGAGAACTCGGCGGTGCGCTGCGGGGAGAGCGCGGCGGCGGTGACCACGCCCGAGTCGCGCACCTCCTTGATGCGCTGCCCGATCAGCTCTTCCTTGATCGGGGCGGCGTAGACCTCCTGGAGGCGGCGGGTCGCGGCCTCGGCCGGCAGCTCGGCGATCTCGTCCAGCAGCGGCTGCGGGTCCTCGTACCGGGTCCACAGGCCCTCGAGGTTCAGCACGCCGAGGCCGCCCAGCTCGCCGATGCGGATGGCGGTGGCCGGCGAGACGACGGAGTCCATGGGAGCGGCCAGGAACGGCAGCTCGAAACGGTAGGCGTCGATCTGCCAGGCGATCGAGACCTCCTTCGGGTCCCGCGTACGGCGGCTGGGGACGACGGCGATGTCGTCGAAGGCGTACGCCCGGCGGCCGCGCTTGCCGCGCCCGATCTCGATCTCAGTCACGTCTGTGGCCTTTCCCTGATGCGTTGCAGCGCCTTCCAGTATCCCCGACGGACACGCCGAGGGCGGCCCCGGATGCGCTCCGGGGCCGCCCAGGAAGGCTGTGCGCCTACTTGCGGCTGTAGTTCGGTGCCTCGACCGTCATCTGGATGTCGTGCGGGTGGCTCTCCTTGAGACCGGCGGAGGTGATCCGCACGAACCGCCCGTTGTCCTGGAGCTCGGGCACGGTCCGGCCGCCGACGTAGAACATCGACTGGCGCAGGCCGCCGACGAGCTGGTGGACGACGGAGGAGAGCGGGCCGCGGTAGGGCACCTGGCCCTCGATGCCCTCGGGGACGAGCTGCTCGTCGGAGGCGACGCCCTCCTGGAAGTAGCGGTCCTTGGAGAACGACTTGCGGTCGCCGCGGGACTGCATGGCGCCCAGCGAGCCCATGCCGCGGTACGACTTGAACTGCTTGCCGTTGATGAACAGCAGCTCGCCCGGCGACTCCTCGCAGCCCGCGAGCAGGGAGCCCAGCATCACCGTGTCGGCGCCGGCGACCAGGGCCTTGGCGATGTCGCCGGAGTACTGGAGGCCACCGTCGCCGATGACCGGGACACCGGCCTCCTTGGCGGCGAGCGACGCCTCGTAGATGGCCGTGACCTGCGGGACGCCGATGCCGGCGACGACGCGGGTGGTGCAGATGGAGCCGGGGCCCACGCCGACCTTGATGCCGTCGGCGCCCGCGTCGATGAGCGCCTTGGCGCCGTCGCGGGTGGCGATGTTGCCGCCGATGACGTCCACGCCGGACGAGTTCGACTTGATCTTGGCGACCATGTCGCCGACCAGGCGGGAGTGGCCGTGCGCGGTGTCGACGACGATGAAGTCGACGCCCTTCTCGATCAGGGCCTGGGCCCGCTCGAAGGCGTCACCGGCGACACCGACCGCGGCGCCGACCAGCAGGCGGCCCTCGGCGTCCTTGGCGGCGTGCGGGTACTTCTCCGCCTTGACGAAGTCCTTGACCGTGATCAGGCCCTTGAGGACGCCCTCGTCGTCGACGAGCGGCAGCTTCTCGATCTTGTGGCGGCGCAGCAGCTCCATGGCGTCCACGCCGGAGATGCCGACCTTGCCGGTGACCAGCGGCATCGGCGTCATGACCTCGCGCACCCGGCGGGAGCGGTCGGTCTCGAAGGCCATGTCGCGGTTGGTGACGATGCCGAGCAGCTTCTTGCCGCCGTCGGTGACCGGGACGCCGCTGATGCGGAACTTCGCGCACAGCGCGTCGGCCTCGGCGAGGGTGGCGTCCGGGTGGATGGTGATCGGGTCGGCCACCATGCCGGACTCGGAGCGCTTGACCAGGTCGACCTGGTTGGCCTGGTCCTCGATGGACAGGTTGCGGTGCAGCACGCCGACACCGCCCTGGCGGGCCATCGCGATCGCCATGCGCGACTCGGTGACCTTGTCCATGGCGGCGGACAGCAGCGGGATGTTCACCCGCACGTTCTTGGAGACGTACGAGGCGGTGTCGATCTCGTCGGGTGCCATGTCCGACGGGCCCGGCAGCAGCAGCACGTCGTCGTAGGTCAGCCCGAGTGTCGCGAATTTCTCGGGCACTCCGTCGACGTTGGCAGTCATGACACCTTCCCCAAATGGCCTTGATCGGTGCGGATGTCCATGCTAACGGGCCGCGGACCCGTCTCATTCCACGATCAAGGAACCTGGGACGTTCGTCGTTTCCTACGAAACGGACGGCTCGCGACCGTCCGTCCGTACGACTACTGCTCCGCCAGGGCCCTCAGCCGGCTGAGCGCCCGGTGCTGGGCGACACGCACGGCTCCGGGTGACATTCCCAACATCTGGCCGGTCTCCTCGGCCGTGAGCCCCACGGCGATGCGCAGCAGGAGCAGCTCGCGCTGGTTCTCGGGCAGGTTGGCGAGCAGCTTCTTGGCCCACGCGGCGTCGCTGTTGAGCAGCGCCCGCTCCTCCGGGCCGAGCGAGTCGTCGGGCCGCTCGGGCATCTCGTCGGACGGCACGGCCGTGGAGCCGGGGTGCCGCATCGCCGCCCGCTGGAGGTCGGCGACCTTGTGGGCGGCGATGGCGAAGACGAAGGCCTCGAAGGGGCGGCCGGTGTCCTTGTAGCGCGGCAGCGCCAGCAGCACCGCGACGCAGACCTCCTGGGCGAGGTCCTCCACGAAGTGCCGGGCGTCGCCGGGCAGCCGGGACAGCCGCGTACGGCAGTAGCGCAGCGCCAGGGGGTGGACATGGGCGAGCAGGTCGTGCGTGGCCTGCTCGTCCCCGTCGACGGCGCGGTGTACGAGCCCGCCGACCGTCCCTTGGTCGGGGGCCGCCTCGTCGTCACGCATCGGTCCATGGTGCCTTGCGGCCGTCCGATCCGTGGCTCCGTGCCCACTGTTGTGCACCGAAGCGTTATGAGCAGGTGCGCCGGAACTCATCCCCTGCGCCCTCCCCTTCCGCTCGACCGACTCGTCCCCGAGGAACTCCACACCTCAAGGATGCGTCATCCGCGGCGAAACGAGCAGCGGGCACCCGGCGGGGCGCCTTGTCACCCCCGCCCACCTCGCGGTAAGCGGGGATCCCGGCACCCCGGTTGGGCCCTGTGGGCCTGCACCACACGGGGTTCCCTATCGGACGAGGCCCCACCGGAAGCCGAGCGCCACCGCGTGTGCCCGGTCCGAGGCGCCGAGCTTCTTGAAGAGCCGCCGGGCGTGCGTCTTGACGGTGTCCTCGGAGAGGAACAGTTCGCGCCCGATCTCCGCGTTGGACCGGCCGTGGCTCATGCCCTCCAGGACCTGGATCTCACGCGCGGTGAGCGTGGGCGCGGCGCCCATCTCGGCGGAGCGCAGCCGGCGCGGGGCCAGCCGCCAGGTCGGGTCCGCGAGGGCCTGTGTCACGGTCGCGCGCAGTTCGGCGCGCGAGGCGTCCTTGTGCAGATACCCGCGGGCACCGGCGGCGACCGCGAGGGCGACGCCGTCGAGGTCCTCGGCGACGGTGAGCATGATGATGCGCGCGCCGGGGTCGGCGGACAGCAGCCGCCGCACGGTCTCGACGCCGCCCAGACCGGGCATGCGCACGTCCATCAGGATCAGGTCCGAGCGGTCGGCGCCCCAGCGGCGGAGGACTTCCTCGCCGTTGGCGGCCGTCGTCACGCGCTCGACGCCGGGCACGGTCGCGACCGCGCGGCGGAGCGCCTCTCGGGCAAGCGGGGAGTCGTCGCAGACGAGGACGGAAGTCATGGCCGTCCTCCGGAGCTGATGCGCGTCACGTTGAGCCTCCAGGCTGGTACGAAATCTCACCTGTGCGGTCGACCGTCCCGGACGCCCGCCCGAGCACCTGTTCCTTCAACCGCCTCCGCACTCTCAACGACGGTCACTCGAAAGAGTTACGGGGCTGTGTGTCGTCTTCGGCACTCTACGTGAGGGGTCGCTCACGGTGCAGACATGCGCGTGGGACCCGCCCGCTTTCATCACAACCGGTGCCCCATTTAGCCGCTTTTCTTCCGCTTCGCTGGTGTCTGCGGCTAGATTCGCAATGAGTCATATTTTCATCTCCTTAGATCGTAGTTGTACGGTCGTGGACACCGGATCCACCCAGATCGGCTACAAGGGGTCACGCAATGGCAGATTTCTCCCGCCTTCCCGGACCGAACGCGGACCTGTGGGACTGGCAGCTCCTGGCTGCCTGCCGCGGGGTGGACAGCTCGCTCTTCTTCCATCCGGAGGGCGAGCGCGGTGCGGCCCGGAGCGCTCGTGAGAACTCGGCCAAGGAGGTCTGCATGCGATGCCCGGTACGGGCGGAGTGCGCGGCGCACGCGCTGGCGGTGCGCGAGCCGTACGGCGTGTGGGGCGGACTGACCGAGGACGAGCGCGAGGAACTCATGGGACGGGCGCGCAACCGCCTGGTGGCGGCATCGGCGCCGGCGTCGGTCGGCGGGGAATCCGCCGCCGCACACCACTGAAGGAACGTTTTTTCAGGGACTGGACGACAACTGACCGGAAACGAGCAAGGGCACGCGCCGCACGCGTGCCCCTTTTTTGTCCGGCTCCGGTCCGGCGTCCGCTCAGCGCACCCCCGCCTGCCCGGAGGCCGCCCGCGCCAGCTCGTCCAGCGTCGCCGCCACCGCGGGCACCTGGGCCAGGTCGGGCAGGGTGAGCGCGACGATCTCGCGCCGCACCTCGGGGTCCAGGGTCACCGTGCGCACACCCCGCGGCCGCACCGACTCGACGGCGAGCTGGGGCAGGACGGCCACCCCGAGGCCGGCCCCGACCAGGCCGACGACCGCCGGGTAGTCGTCGGTGGCGAAGTCGATGCGCGGGGTGAAGCCGGCGCCCTCGCAGACCTCGACGAGCTGGCCGCGACAGCGCGGGCAGCCCGCGATCCACGGCTCCCGGGCCAGCTCGCCGATGGCCACGGACCCCCCGTCCCCGGTGCGCGCGAGCCGGTGCCGCTCGGGCACCAGTGCCACGAGGCGGTCGCTCAGCAGCGGCCGTACGACCAGGTCGTCCCACTCCTCGACGTTCGCGGCACCCTCGTAGCGGAAGGCGAGGGCCACGTCGCAGTCGCCCTCGCGCAGCAACTGCACGGACTTCGGCGGCTCGGCCTCCTCCAGGTAGACGCGGGTGCCGGGGTGCGCGGCGCGCAGGGCGGCCAGGGCGGTGGGGACGAGGGTGGAGCTGCCGCTGGGGAAGGAGACCAGCCGGACCCGTCCGGCCCGCAGGCCCGCGATGGCGGCGACCTCCTCCTCTGCCGCGGTCAGCCCGGCGAGGATGCCGGAGGCGTGCCGCACCAGCGCCTCACCGGCCTGGGTCAGCCGCATCTCGCGGCCGGTGCGCACGAGCAGGGGGGTGCCGACGGAGGCCTCCAGGGCCTTCATCTGCTGGCTGACGGCGGGCTGGGTGCAGCCCAGCTCCCGCCCTGCGGCGGAGAAGGAACCGGTGGATGCCACGGCGCGCAGCACGCGGAGATGACGAGCCTCGATCACACCTTCGAGGATAAGCGACCCTTTGACCGTACGCCGGATAATGCGTCGACTCTTTGATGTGGATTGTCCTACCGTTCGGCCATGAAGCTTCTGTCTGTCAATCTCGGCCGCCCGAAGGCCGTGCCCTACACCGATCAGCCCGACGGCCTGACCGGCATCGACAAGCGGCCGGCCGACGGACCCGTCCGGGTGACGGCGCCGGGCCCGAGGGGCGTCGGCGCGAGCGGGCTGGCCGGGGACGCGGTCTGCGACACGCGGTACCACGGCGGTGACCACCAGGCCGTGTACGCGATGGCCCGGGAGGACATGGACGAGTGGGAGCGGGAGCTGGGCCGCCCGCTGCCGCACGGCGCGTTCGGCGAGAACCTCACCACGACGGGCGTGGACGTCTCCGGCGCCCTGATCGGCGAGCGCTGGCGCGTCGGCCCCGATCTGCTGCTGGAGGTCACGAGCGGCCGGATCCCGTGCCGTACCTTCCAGGGCCATCTGGGTGAGCAGCGGTGGGTGAAGCGCTTCACGGCCAAGGGCGCGCCGGGCGCCTATCTGCGGGTGATCGAGCCCGGTGAGATACGGGCGGGCGACCCGGTGGAGGTGGTGCACCGGCCCGGCCACGAGGTGACGGTGGCGGTGCAGTTCCGGGCGGTGACGACGGAGCGCGACCTGCTGCCCCGGCTGCTCGCGGCGGGCGACGCGCTTCACCCGGACGCGCTGGCGAAGGCCCGGACGTACATAGAGAAGCACGGTTCCTGACCCGGCATCAGCGGACCTTGCTCCACGGGGCCTTCACGAGGCGTGGTCCCGGTGAGCGGAACGGACCTGTCCGGTCCGGACCCATAACCTTGCGCCATGACAACGGCATTGATTACGGGATCGACGGCGGGCATCGGCGCCGCGTTCGCGCGACGGCTGGCGGCGGACGGGCACGACCTGGTGCTGGTCGCCCGCGACACCAAGCGGCTGCGCGAACAGGCGACCGAGCTGCACGACCGGCACGGCATCGAGGCCGAGGTACTGACGGCCGACCTGTCGACGGACACGGGCATCGAGGCGGTGACCGCCCGGCTGGACGACCGCAGGAACCCCGTCGACCTGCTGATCAACAACGCCGGCTTCGGCAACAAGGGCCGTTTCCTCGAGGTCTCCATGGCCGACGAGCTGACGATGCTCAAGGTGCACTGCGAGGCGGTGCTGCGGCTGACCGCCACGGCGGCGGAGGCGATGCGGGCGCGGGGACGCGGCGGCATCGTCAACGTCGCCTCGGTCGCCGCCTTCCTCCCGCGCGGCACCTACGGCGCCTCCAAGGCGTGGGTCGTGCAGTTCACGCAGGGTGTGGCGAAGGATCTGGCAGGCAGCGGCGTGCGCCTGATGGCCCTGTGCCCGGGCTTCGTGCGCACGGAGTTCCACGAGCGGGCGGGGATGGGCACGGACAACATCCCGAACTGGATGTGGCTGGACGCGGACAAGCTGGTCGCGGCGGCCCTCGCCGACCTCTCCCGCGGCAAGTCCCTCTCCATCCCGGACCCCCGCTACAAGGCCCTGATGGGCGCGGCGAAGCTGCTGCCGCGGAACCTGCTGGGCGGCATCAGCTCCCGCACGGGGCGCAAGTACGGGCCGCAGTAGGAGTGCGCCCCGCAAGGGGCGCGGGGAGCCGCGCGATCAGCCACGACGGCGCCGCGCGCGGCGACGAACCCACCGGGGCGGACGTGATGCCACCCCGGGAAAACCACGGTGCCCGGCACCCCCCACAGGGGGCGCCGGGCACCGTCGGCTCAGCTCAGCTCAGTGGGCGTGGCCGTGGCCGTGGCCCGCGGCGGCCGGCTCTTCCTCTTCCTTCTTCTCGACGACCAGGGTCTCGGTCGTCAGGAGGAGGGAGGCGATGGACGCGGCGTTCTCCAGGGCGGAGCGGGTGACCTTGACCGGGTCGATGACGCCGGCCTTGACCAGGTCGCCGTACTCGCCGGTGGCGGCGTTGTAGCCGCTGCCCTTCTCCAGCTCCGCGACCTTGGAGACGATCACGTAGCCCTCGAGGCCCGCGTTCTCGGCGATCCAGCGCAGCGGCTCGACGGCGGCCTTGCGGACGACGGAGACACCGGTGGCCTCGTCGCCGGTCTTGCCGAGGTTGCCCTCGAGGACCTTGACGGCGTGGACCAGGGCGGAGCCACCACCGGAGACGATGCCCTCCTCGACCGCGGCGCGGGTCGCGGAGATGGCGTCCTCCAGACGGTGCTTGCGCTCCTTCAGCTCCACCTCGGTGGCGGCGCCGACCTTGATCACGCACACGCCGCCGGCCAGCTTGGCGAGGCGCTCCTGGAGCTTCTCGCGGTCCCAGTCGGAGTCCGTGTTCTCGATCTCGGCCTTGATCTGGGCGATGCGGCCCTCGACCTCGTCGCGCTTGCCGGCACCGTCGACGATCGTGGTGTCGTCCTTGGTGACGGTGATGCGGCGGGCGGTGCCGAGCACGTCCAGGCCGACCTGGTCGAGCTTGAGGCCGACCTCCTCGGAGATGACGGTGGCGCCGGTGAGGACGGCCATGTCCTGGAGCATCGCCTTGCGGCGGTCGCCGAAGCCCGGGGCCTTCACCGCGACGGCGTTGAAGGTGCCGCGGATCTTGTTCACGACCAGGGTCGACAGGGCCTCGCCCTCGACGTCCTCGGCGATGATCAGCAGCGGCTTGGAGGCACCCGCCTGGATGACCTTCTCCAGCAGCGGCAGCAGGTCGGCGATGGAGGAGATCTTGCCCTGGTTGATGAGGATGTACGGGTCCTCCAGGACGGCCTCCATGCGCTCCTGGTCCGTCACGAAGTACGGCGACAGGTAGCCCTTGTCGAAGGCCATGCCCTCGGTGAAGTCCAGCTCCAGACCGAAGGTGTTGGACTCCTCGACGGTGATGACACCGTCCTTGCCGACCTTGTCCATGGCCTCGGCGATCAGCTCGCCGACCTGCTGGTCCTGGGCGGACAGCGCGGCCACGGCGGCGATGTCGGACTTCTCGTCGATCGGGCGGGCGGTGGCGAGGAGGTCGTCGGAGACGGCCTTGACGGCCGCGTCGATGCCCTTCTTCAGCAGCGCCGGGGAGGCACCGGCGGCGACGTTCTTCAGGCCCTCGCGGACCAGCGCCTGGGCCAGGACCGTGGCGGTGGTGGTGCCGTCACCCGCGATGTCGTTGGTCTTGGTCGCCACCTCCTTCACGAGCTGGGCGCCCAGGTTCTCGTACGGGTCCTCGATCTCCACCTCGCGGGCGATGGTGACGCCGTCGTTGGTGATGGTCGGGGCGCCGAACTTCTTGTCGATGACGACGTTGCGGCCCTTGGGACCGATCGTCACCTTCACCGTGTCGGCAAGCTTGTTGACGCCGCGCTCGAGGGCGCGACGGGCGTCCTCGTCGAACTTCAGGATCTTCGCCATGGGAGCGGGAGCCCTCTCGGAAATCTGGTCTAAGGGAAAACTGACTGCGCCCCTCGCGCCCGGCTTCTTATCGGTCGCGGGGGCCAGGGGCGCAGCTTCGGCAGAGTCGAGGTGAGTCGGCCGGGTCTTACTTCTCGATGATCGCGAGCACGTCGCGGGCCGAGAGGACGAGGTACTCCTCGCCGTTGTACTTCACCTCGGTGCCGCCGTACTTGCTGTAGAGCACGACGTCGCCGACCTTGACGTCGAGCGGAAGACGGTTGCCGTCCTCGAAGCGGCCCGGGCCCACGGCCAGGACGACGCCCTCCTGGGGCTTCTCCTTGGCGGTGTCCGGAATGACCAGGCCCGAAGCCGTGGTCTGCTCGGCGTCGAGCGGCTGGACCACGATGCGGTCCTCGAGCGGCTTGATGGCAACCTTGGAGCTGGCGGTCGTCACGATCCGACCTCCCCCTTCGGAGATCTCACGGGGTTAACTGTCTGAGGTGGCGACCAGGTCGATCCGTCGTCGCGGGTGCCGGACCTGCCCGTCGCTTTGTTGGCACTCTCCAGGGGGGAGTGCCAGAGCCGAGACTATGACCGCGATTAGCACTCGGTCAAGCGGAGTGCCAATGCCCGCGGCGCGTCGGCCGGATTTCCGGTGCTGAGGCCGGTTCCCGGGCGCGTCCACGCGTCCGTGCGGGCGTCACCGGGGGCTGCGCCCCGGACCCCCGCTCCGGCCTTCGGCCTCGCCCTCGAACGCCGACGGGCCGGAGTGGAGGTAGTCCTCCAGGCGGGCCACCCGCAGCCCCCGCTCCTCGATGCGCCGCAGCAGGTCCGGCGTGCGGGACGGGGACGTGACGGACACGATGTCGCCGGGGCTCAGGCGGTGTTCGCCTCGGGTGTAGGCGAGGGTGCCGTCGTCTGCCAGCGCCGCCCGCCACAGGACGACGGCGGTGATGCCGCAGTCGGCGGCGGCGCGCAGGGTCGTGTCGTCGTACCGGCCGTGGGGCGGGCGCAGGAGGTGGGGGCGGACGCCGAAGCGGGAGCCGAGCTTGGTCTGCTGCCCGCAGATCTCGGCGCGCTGGCCGGCGTAGGGCAGGCCGCGCAGGGAGCGGTGGTCGAGGGTGTGGTTCTGCAGGCCCGCGCCGACCGAGCGCAGCCGGGCGAAGTCGCCGTAGGCCGGTCCGGCGACGGCGTCGGTGAGGAACAGCGTGACGGGGAGCCGCCGTTCGCGGAGCAGGGCGGTGAGGCGGGGATCGCGGCCGGCTTCGTCGTCGTAGGTGAGGAAGACGACCCGGTCGGCGGTGCGGACGTGGTCCAGGACGGGCGGCATCTCCTGGCCCTGCCCGCCGGCCCGGGCCGGTTTCCCGGCCGGGGGCGCGGCGCCGGGGCCGGAGAACGGGGCGCAGCCGGCGAGCAGTACGGCGGCCAGGGCGGCCCCGGCCGGCCGGAGGCGCCCGCGCCTCACAGGTAGTCCTCCAGCCGGGCCACGGCGTATCCCTCGGCCGTGACGCGGTCCAGGAAGCGGCGGGCCATGTCCGTCATCGTGCCGTCCCAGGCGCCGCGGCCGCGGAAGTGGCTGAGGACGATGTCGCCGGGGTGCAGGTCCCGGTCCCACTCGCGGTACTCCCAGTGGTCGACGTAGACCTCCTCGTTCCAGATCGGCGCGTAGCGGATGCCGCAGGACTTGGCGGCGCGCAGGGTGTCGCGGTTGTAGTTGCCGTAGGGCGGGCGGAAGAGGACGGGGCGGGTTCCGTACCGCTCCTCCATCACGTCCTGCATGCCGCAGATCTCCCGCCGCTGCTCCTCGTAGGAGAGCGCGGGGAGGTAGGGGTGGTTCAGCGTGTGGTTGCTGAGGGTGACCCCGCGGGCCTGCATCTTCGAGAAGTAGCCGTAGTCGTCCCTGATCTCCTTGTCGGTGAGGAAGACCGAGTACGGGATCTTCAGCTCGCTCATCATGCGCAGGAACGCCGGGTCCTTCTCGGCGCCGTCGTCGATGGTGAGGAAGACGATCCGTTCCTTGGTGGGGACCGTGGTGAAGACCGGCGGGAGGCTCTCCTGGCCGTCCACCTCGAAGCCCTTGCGGGCGGTGATCAGCGGCTTGCGCGCGGGCGGCGCCGGCGCGGTCAGCGGGACCCGCGCGAGGTTCCAGCGCTTGGCCGCGGCGACCCGGGCGGCCTGCGCCGCGCGGAGCTTGGACGCGTAGGCGTCGAGGGCGCGGGCCGGAGGTGCCTCGAGGGGCTCCCGGCCGGGGGCGCCGCGCACCTCGGAGGTGTCCTGCGCACAGCCGGTGGCGAGGGCGGCGAGGAGGAGGACGGCGAGGCCGCCGCGCAGGCGGACACGCGACGACGCCACCCGAGATGCCCGGCATTTGTCATTTTGTACGACTACTCGCATGGTGCCGGATCCTCGCAGCCCCGGGCCCCGGCCCCCGTCCCGACACCGCGCCGGACGCACACCATCCACCGACTGGCCCACAATGGGCCGGTGAACGACCTCGACGCCCTCCTCGCCCTGCTCACCCCCGAAGGCCGCGCCCTGCTCGACGAGGTCCGCGACACCGACCCCGCGCGGGAGTTGGCGGTCGCCACCCGGCTGCGCCGCGAGCACCCGGCCGGCCTGGTGTCGGCGGCGCTCGGTCAGGCGCGGCTGCGGCAGCGGGCGGCGGCCAAGTTCGGGCCGGAGGACGCCGGCCGGATGTTCTTCACGCCGAACGGGGTGGAGCAGTCGACGCGGGCGAGCGTGGCCGCGTACCGGGCCGGCCGGCTGGCGGAGCTGGGCGTGACCTCCGTCGCCGACCTGTGCTGCGGCATCGGCGGTGACGCGATCGCGCTGGCCCGCGCAGGGATCCGGGTGCTGGCCGTCGACCGCGACCCGGTGACGGCCGCGGCGGCCCGCGCCAACACCGGGGCGCTGGGGCTCACCGGTCTGATCGAGGTGCGCGAGGCGGACGTCACCGAGGTGGACACCGCCGGGTACGACGCCGTCTTCGTCGACCCGGCGCGGCGCGGCGGACGGGGCCGCATCTTCGACCCGGAGGCCTACTCGCCGCCGCTGTCCTGGGCCGTGGAGGCCGCCCGTACCGCGTCCCGCGCCGCCGCGCTCAAGGTGGCGCCGGGCATTCCGCACGAGGCGGTGCCCGCGGACGCCGAGGCGGAGTGGATCTCGGACGGCGGGGACGTGAAGGAGGCGGTGCTGTGGTTCGGCACCGCGCCGGGGGCCGTGCGGGCCACGCTGCTGCCGGGGCCCCGCACCCTGCTCGGCACCGGCCTGCCCGACCCGGAGGTCCGCACGCCCGGCCGCTATCTGTACGAGCCCGACGGCGCCGTCATCCGGGCCCATCTGGTCGCCGAGGTCGCCGAACAGGTCGGCGGCGGGCTGCTCGACGCGACCATCGCGTACGTCACCGCCGACGCGCTGCGGCCGACGCCGTACGCGACGGCGTACGAGATCACCGACCGGATGCCGTTCAACGTCAAGAAGCTCAAGGCGCTGCTGCGCGAGCGGGAGGTCGGCACGCTGACCGTGAAGAAGCGGGGGTCGGCGGTCGAGCCCGAGGAGCTGCGCCGCAAGGTCAGGCCCCAGGGGCCGAACGCGGCGACGGTGTTCCTGACCCGTGTCGCGGGGGCGCCGTCCATGCTGATCGGGCACCCGGCGCGCTGAACCGCCCGCTCAGCCGCACTCCTCGGCCCGGCGGACCAGCAGCTCGCGTTCGCGTTCGTTGCGGGCCAGGGACGCGGCCCGTTCGAACTCCGCCCGGGCCTCGGCCGTGCGCCCCAGGCGCAGCAGGAGGTCGCCGCGGACGCTGGGCAGCAGGTGGTACCCGCGCAGCGCGGGTTCGGCGGCGAGGGCGTCGACGAGGGCGAGGGCCGGGGCGGGTCCCTCGGCCATCGACACGGCGACCGCGCGGTTGAGTTCGACCACCGGGGACGGGGCGCGGGCGGCGAGCATCCCGTACAGCGTGGCGATGCGCGGCCAGTCGGTCTCCTCGTAGCGGTACGCCGTCGCGTGGCAGGCGGCGATGGCGGCCTGGATCACGTACGGGCCCGGGGCGCCGGCCGCGTGCGCGGTGGCGCGGTCGAGGGCGGTGATGCCGCGGGCGACGAGCATGCGGTTCCAGCGGCTGCGGTTCTGGTCCTTCAGCAGGACGGGTTCCCCGTCGGGGCCGGTGCGGGCGGCGGTGCGGGACGCCTGGAACTCGAGCAGCGCGGTCAGGCCGTGCACCTCGGCTTCCTTGGGCATCAGGGCGGACAGCACGCGGGCCAGGCGCAGGGCGTCCTCGCACAGACCCGGGCGGAGCCAGTCGTCCCCGGCGGTGGCCGCGTACCCCTCGTTGAAGATCAGGTAGATGACCTCCAGGACGGAGCCGAGGCGGGCCTCGCGGTCGGGTCCGTACGGCACCTCGAAGGCGACGTTCTTCCTGGCCAGCGTGCGTTTGGCGCGCACGATGCGCTGGGCGACCGTCGGTTCGGGCGCCAGGACGGCGCGGGCGATCTCGGAGGTGGTGAGGCCGCCGAGCAGACGCAGGGTGAGGGCGATGCGGGCCTCGGCGGACAGCACCGGGTGGCAGGCGGTGAAGACGAGCCTCAGCAGGTCGTCGTCGATGCCGTCCGGGTCGGCGGGCTCCTCGGGCGGCGGCGCGGCGGCCGGCAGGTCCCGGCCGATCTCGGCCAGCTTGCGGGCGTAGGTCTCCCGGCGCCGGATCAGGTCGACGGCGCGGCGCCGGGCGGTGGTCGTCAGCCAGGCGCCGGGGTTGTCGGGCACCCCCTCCCGCGGCCACTGCTCCAGGGCCGCGACGAGGGCGTCCTGCGCGATCTCCTCGGCCACGCCCACGTCCCGCACGAGGCGGGCGACGGTGGCGATGACGCGGGGCGACTCCAGGCGGAACACGGTCTCGATGGCGTCCGCGGCCCGGTCGGGGCGGGCGGTTCCGGGCGGGGCTGCGGTGGGCTGTGGCTGCACAACCCACCATGCAACACCCTCCAGGACCCGGGGCAAAGCGGAAGTCAGCCCTCCATGATCTCCCGCACCTCACAGGTGACCGTCCAGTGCTCCTCGTGGACCTTGAGGAAGCGCTTGGTCCACTCGATCGCCTCGGCCATGTCCTTGGCCTGCATCAGCGCGTAGCCGCCGACGACCTCCTTGGACTCGGTGAACGGGCCGTCGGTGACGGACAGGTCGCCGCCCTCGTAGTGGACGCGGGTGCCCTGGGCCGTGGGGGTCAGCCCGGCGGTGTCCAGCAGGACGCCGGCCTTCGTCATCTCCTCCATCAGCTCCCCCATCCGCTGCATCAGCTCGGGGCTGGGGCCCTCGGCGGGGGCGTTGTTCTCGTCGATGCGCACGAGCGACAGGTAGCGGGGCATGGTGACTCCTCGTTCGGTGTGCCGGCCGGTCCTTCCCGGCCTCTCACCCCTGCGTCGAACGGCGGGGCCGGGGATCGACACCCCCGCCGAAAAATTCTGGAGAATTTTTCCGGACCGCGTCCGCGCAGGTCAGCGCAGTGACTCCCACAGTTCCCGGGCGTCCGGCTCCCGTGCCACCACCCGGTTGTCGTCCCAGGGCGCCGGCACGACCGGCATCGTCACCGTGCGGACGGCGTCCGCCGACAGTCCCGACAGGCTGCGGCCGAGGTCCGTCAGCTCGCCCAGCGAGTCCAGGCCGGTGTCGGTGGTGAGGCTGCCGGTGACGGCGTCGGCGACCCGGTACAGCTTCGCGGGATCGGTGAGGAGGCCGGCGTCGGAGATCCGCTCCAGCAGTGCCCTGACCAGTTTCTGCTGGAGCTCGATGCGGGCGAGGTCGCTGCCGCCGGCCAGTCCGTACCGGGTGCGGGCCAGCCCGAGGGCCTGGGTGCCGTCGAGGTGATGGGTGCCGGCGTCCAGCCGGAGGTGGCTGCGGTCGTCGTCGATGTCGGCGTCGGTGGTGACGGTGACGCCGCCGAGGGCGTCGACCAGGCGGGCGAAGCCGGAGAAGTCGATCTCGATGTAGTGGTCCATGCGGACGTCCGTGAGCGTCTCGACGGTCTTGACCGCGCAGACCGGGCCGCCCAGGGCGTACGCGGTGTTGAACATCGCGCCCTGCGCCTCGCGGGTCGTGCCGCCGGACGGCAGCGGGCAGGACGGGCGGGTGACGAGCGTGTCGCGCGGAATGCTGACGACGGTGGCGGAGGTCCGGCCGGGGTCGAGGTGGACGACCATCGCCGTGTCGGAGCGGGCGCCCTCGCTGTCGCCGCCGCCCAGTTCCCGGTTCTCCTCACCGCCGCGCGAGTCCGACCCGAGCACGAGGATGTTCAGGGCGCCGGTGGGCGGCGGGTCCTCGGACGCGGCGGCGGAGGGCGCGGTGACCGGCCGTGCGGGGCGGTCGTCGCCGAGCGCGCCGTTGATGTCGACGCTCCTGATGTTGCCGTTCAGATGCCAGTACGCCCAGCCCGCCGCGGCGGCCCCCAGCAGCAGCGCACCGGCCAGGGCGAGGCCCGCGGCCCTGAGCCCCCTCGCCCGGCCGTCCCGCTCCCCCGCGCGCCCGCTCCCCCGTTCCTCCGCGTACCCGTCCCGCCCAGCCCGCGCCACCATGCCTCAGCCCCCGCCCGTCCCGTTCGCCCGCGCCCCACACGGGCCCCCCACCTGGGAGGAACATAAGTCCGAATAATGGGACGGGGACAGACGCCGACGGCATTCTGCGGAAATTCTCAGATTCCGCGGGACGCGGCGGGAGGCCGCGCCGTCCCGTTTCCGGCGCGCGCCCGCGCCGACGGTGTTTCGTCCCGGCACCGTGCGGGGCATCCCCCC
The DNA here is from genome assembly GCF_044390505.1 of Streptomyces sp. NPDC018947. NCBI lineage: Bacteria > Bacillati > Actinomycetota > Actinomycetes > Kitasatosporales > Streptomycetaceae > Streptomyces > Streptomyces sp. NPDC018947. Next base: position 208,453 of record NZ_JBIRZD010000011.1, on the reverse strand, counting down.
TCTACCTTGCGGCTGCTCGCCAGGAGGGGGACTGATGGAGCGGTGGGCCCCCGCAGCTACTTCGACCACGGCGCGTACGGGACGCTCCGTGCCGCCGCGGCCGCCCGCGACCGGGAGGGGACCACACCCAGCGCATGGACGCCAAGGACGTCATCCAGCGGATCCAGCAGGCTGTCCTGCGGGCCACGGAGCGGTTCCTGACGGAGCACAACGTGGACACGTCCGCCCTGCGCCCCGCCCAGGAGAGCGTGATGAAGCAGACGTACAACATCAACGGGCCGGTCAGCGGCCAGAACAACTTCCCTGTCTCACGTCCCTGACGGCGGCCCTGGGTCTGTGAGGGGCCCGTCCACCGACTCGAACCGCCACCGGTGCACCGCCCGGGTGGTCAGCCCGCCGTCGGGTTCCGGGAGTTCGGGGAGGTCGGCGTCGTAGTCGGCGTCCCACCAGGTGATGACGAGGACGCGGTCCTGCGGGGCGCGCAGGGTCTCGCGGCGCAGGGGCTCGGCGGCGAGCGGCTGGGCGCGGGCCCAGGCCAGCAGGTCCTCGCCCCGGCCGGGCACGGCCCGCGCCTCCCACATCAGGGCGACGGTCACGAGTACAGGTTCTCCTTGCCGACCTCGTGCACGTGGTCGTGCGAGTGTCCCGGCACGTGCGGGTCGGTCACCGGCAGCGACGAGTCGGCCGACAGGTCCCAGTCGGAGGCGGCCCGGTCGCGGGCGACCATCTCGGCGCCGAGCGCGGCGACCATCGCGCCGTTGTCCGTGCACAGCTTGGGCCGCGGTACGCGCAGTCGGATGCCGGCCGCCTCGCAGCGCTCCTGGGCGAGCGTTCGCAGCCGGGAGTTGGCGGCCACGCCGCCGCCGATCATCAGGTGGTCGACGCCCTGGTCCTTGCAGGCCCGTACGGCCTTGCGGGTCAGCACGTCCACGACCGCTTCCTGGAAGGAGGCCGCCACGTCCCGCACCGGCACGTCCTCGCCCGCCGCCCGCTTGGCCTCGATCCAGCGGGCCACGGCCGTCTTCAGCCCGGAGAAGGAGAAGTCGTACGCGGGGTCGCGGGGGCCGGTCAGCCCGCGCGGGAACGCGATCGCCTTCGGGTCGCCCTCGCGCGCGTACCGGTCGATGACCGGGCCGCCGGGGAAGCCCAGGTTCAGCACGCGGGCGATCTTGTCGAAGGCCTCGCCGGCCGCGTCGTCGATGGTGGCGCCCATCGGACGGACGTCGGAGGTGATGTCCGTGGACAGCAGCAGCGAGGAGTGCCCTCCGGAGACCAGCAGCGCCATCGTCGGCTCGGGCAGCGGGCCGTGTTCGAGCTGGTCGACGCAGATGTGCGAGGCGAGGTGGTTGACGCCGTACAGGGGCTTGCCGAGCGCGTAGGCGTACGCCTTCGCCGCCGAGACGCCGACCAGCAGGGCTCCGGCCAGGCCGGGGCCGGCGGTGACGGCGATGCCGTCGAGGTCGCGGGCGCTGACGCCCGCCTCCTTCAGCGCGCGGTCGATGGTGGGGACCATCGCCTCCAGGTGGGCGCGGCTCGCCACCTCGGGGACGACGCCGCCGAAGCGGGCGTGCTCGTCGACGCTGGACGCGACGGCGTCGGCCAGCAGGGTGGTGCCGCGCACGACACCGACGCCGGTCTCGTCGCAGGAGGTCTCGATCCCCAGTACGAGAGGTTCGTCGCGTGAGTCAGCCATGGTTGTCGGTTCCTTGTACGGGGTCGGCGCCCGCGGCGGGGCCGCCGTCGGGCGCTGTGGTCAGGCGCATCACCAGGGCGTCCACGTTGCCCGGCTGGTAGTAGCCGCGCCGGAAGCCGATGGGCTCGAAGCCGAAGCGCTCGTAGAGCCGCTGCGCTCGCGTGTTGTCCACCCGGCACTCCAGCAGCACTTCCGTGCACTCGAACGCGGTCGCCGCGCGCAGCAGTTCGGTCAGCAGCCGCGCGCCGAGTCCGGTGCCCCAGTGGTCGCGGGCGACGGCGATGGTCTGCACGTCGGACTGCTCGCCGGAGGCGACGAGTCCCGCGTACCCGACGATCCGCTCGCCGCCGTCCTCGCCGTCGGTGCCCGGGAGCACCGCGACGACGTATCTGCGGGTCGCGCCCGGTCCTCGCGCGTGGGCCAGCTCGGACCAGAACATCCCCCGCGACCAGGCGTCCTCCGGGAACAGCTCCCGCTCCAGCCGCAGCACGGGGTCGATGTCCCACCAGCGCATCTCGCGCAGTTCGGCACTCTGGGGCGGCGTCACGGGCTCGGTCACTTCGGGGTGACCACCTTGTAGTTCTTGGGGACCTGGGCGTCGGGCCTGCGCAGGTAGAGCGGCCGGGGCGCGGGCAGTTCCTCGCCGGCCGCCAGCTTCTCGGCGGCCAGGCAGGCCAGGGCGGCGGCGGACACGTGCTCGGGTTCGTGCACACGCGGGAAGGTGTCCGGGTACAGCAGCGCGCCCGCGCCGACGGCCGGGAGTCCGGCGACCCGGCCCGCGATGTCGGCGGGGCGGTCGACCGCCGGGTCGGTGAGGCGGGTGCGCGAGTCGGCGTAGCGCGCCCAGTAGACCTCCTTGCGGCGGGCGTCGGTCGCCACCACGAAGGGCCCCTCCAGGTCGGTGGCGTACGCCAGGCCGTCCAGGGTGCACAGGCCGTGCACGGGCACGCCGAGCGCGAGCCCGAAGGTGTCCGCGGTCATCAGGCCGACGCGCAGTCCCGTGTACGGGCCGGGGCCGATGCCGGCGACGACGCCCGTGACGGCGTCCAGGCGCAGACCGGCCTCGGCGAGCACCCGGTCGACGGCGGGCAGCAGCAGCTCACCGTGGCGGCGTGCGTCCACCTGGCTCGACGAGGCGATGACGTCCGTACCGTCGTGCAGCGCGACGGTCACGGCGGGCGTGGCGGTATCCAGAGCGAGCAAGAGCACGCAAACAGCCTACGGCGCCCGCGGGCCCGTGTCGGACGACCGGGTCGGACGGCCCCCTGCTGCTACGGTCGCCGGGAAGCACGCCGCGTCACCATCCTCGCACCCTCCGTGGCGGCGACGCGGCGCACGAGTTCGACGTACGACGCCTAGGTGGTCCCAGTGGCAAGCAGCAGCGCCGGCATGGTGGCCGCGCTCATGGCGGCGGCCCTCGGCACGGTCGGTTACCTCGCCTACCAGGCCTCGTCCCACGCCCCGGCCGGTCCGGTCCGGGCGCACGCGAGCAGTTCCCCCGCCCCCGGTGCCTCCAAGGCGCCCCGTGACGCGCGGCACCCGGACGCCCTGCCCCTCGGGTCGGGCAGGGGCGAACGGGTGGTGTACTCGCTGGACGACGACCGGGTGTGGCTGGTCGGCGCCGGCGACAGGATCCGGCACACCTTCAAGGTCACCCCCGGCGCGGTCGACCCGGTGCCGGGCACCTACGCGGTGATGTCCCGCTCGAAGCGGATCACCGGGTCGGACGGTGTCCCGGTCGAGCACGTCGTGCGCTTCACCAGCGTCAAGGGTGTGGTCATCGGGTTCAGCGCGGCCGTGGACGACTCGCCGCCGAAGCCGGATCCGGGGGTGCGGACCGGCGGCATCCGGGAGTCGCGGGCGGACGGCGACGCCATGTGGCGGTTCGCGACGATCGGCCAGCGGATCGTCGTCATCCCCTGAGCCGCCGGCCCCCGACGGGTCAGGCGGCCTCGCGGTGCTCCCGGACGGGGCGGTGCGCCTCCGGTTCCGGCGTGCGCGGCGGCGTGGAGACCGCGGCCGCCGCGGCACAGGCCCTGAGCAGTTCCTCCATGGACACCCCGGCGCCGGTGGGCGGCTGGGTCACGGGCTCCGGCATGGACGCCTCCTGAAGATCGGGGGCGGACGTGGTTAGGCATGCCTAACTACGAGCTGGATACCATGTGACCACGGGAAAGACCCGAATGGCAATATCTTGCCGACGTCTTGTCGGAAACGGGGGCGGCCCGGGCTCAGGCGGTCGCCACGCTCAGGTCCACCGCCGCCCAGCGCTCGCCGAGCCCCGTCAGCGTCACGTGGCGCACCTCGTCGGTCGTGTCGCCCACGGCCCGGTGGATCCGGAGCTGCAACCGGTCCTCGGTCAGCTCCTCCACCTTGCCCTCGCCCCACTCCACGACGATCACCGAGTCGGAGAGGGAGACGTCGAGGTCGAGGTCCTCCATCTCGTCCAGGCCGCCGGACAGCCGGTAGGCGTCGACGTGGACGAGCGGCGGGCCGTCGCCGAGCGAGGGGTGCACACGGGCGATCACGAAGGTCGGGGAGGTCACGGCGCCGCGTACGCCGAGGCCCTCGCCGAGCCCCCGGGTGAGCGTCGTCTTGCCCGCGCCCAGCTCCCCGCTGAGCATCACGAGGTCACCGGCGCGCAGCAGCTTGGCGAGGCTGCGGCCCAGCTCCCTCATCTGCTCGGGGGAGGTGACGGTGATCTCGACGGCGGGGGCGGGCCCGGCCGGGCCCCGCGGTGCTGCTGCTTCCATAACGGTCAACGGTAGCCGCTGCCCGGCGGCCCGCCCGTGTCCCGCCGCGGTCGCGGTGCGGACAGTCACACCGCGGTGCCGCGTGCCCTCTCGTGCGCGCGGGCGAGCAGGTCGGCGAGGCGGTCGGTGACCAGCTCCGGGTGCTCCAGCATCACCAGGTGCCCCGCGTCGGGGACGAGCACCAGCTCGGCGTCCGGCAGCAGGTCGGCGATGGCCTCGCTGTGCTCGCTGGGCGTCACCAGGTCCCGCACCCCGGCCAGCACCAGCACCGGGACGCCGCGGAAGCGGTCGAGGGCGGCGGTCTTGTCGTGGTCGTTGAAGGCGGGGTAGTACTCGGCGACCACGTCGATCGGCGTCGACTCGATCATCCGCTCGGCGAACCGGGCCACGGCCGGGTCGATGTCGCGGGACGCGAACGAGTACCGCTTGATGATCCCGGCGAACAGGTCGGCCGTCGCCCGCCGCCCCCTCTCCACCAGCTCGGCGCGCTGCCCCAGGGCCTTCAGCACACCGGGCAGCACCCGCCGGACCGCGTTGACGCCGGCCACGGGCAGTCCGAAGTTGACCTCGCCGAGCCGGCCGGACGAGGTGCCGACGAGGGCGACGCCCACGACGCGCTCGCCGATCAGGCCGGGGAACTGGTCGGCCAGGGCCATCACGGTCATGCCGCCCATGGAGTGCCCGACCAGCACGATCGGTCCCTCGGGCACGGCCGCGTCCAGGACGGCCTTCAGATCGCGGCCCAGTTCGTCGATGGTGACCGGCTCGCCGTCCCGCACCTGGGACACGCCCCGCCCGGACCGGCCGTGGCTGCGCTGGTCCCAGTGGACGGTGCGCACGACGCCCCTCAGCGCGGCCCGCTGGAAGTGCCAGGAGTCCTGGTTGAGGCAGTAGCCGTGGCAGAAGACGACGGTGACCGGGGCGGGCTCCCTGCGGCCGAACAGACGCCGGCGGCGCCGGGTGAGCGCGGACTCGGTCTCCGGGGCGAGGTCGTCGACCTCGTAGCACAGCTCGGTGCCGTCGTCGGCGTACGCCTTGCCGGGGGTGCCGCGCAGTTCGCCGTACGGGCCCGCCGAATCGAGGGCGAGCCGTGCCTTCTGGCGCATTCCGCGGCCGACGGTGAGCCGTTCTATCGCCACCCCGGCCGCCGCGCCCGCCGCGACGACGCCTATCGCCACCCCGGCGATACCGGTCGCCCGGCGCCAGCCCCCGGCGGCGGCGTCGGTGGCGGCCTCCGTGGCGGAGGCGACGGCCGCCGCGACGGCCTCCGCGTTGCTCTCGCTCACGTGCTCCGCTCCTCTTCGCCGGGCCGCTGCGCGATGCCCGCTGGTCGCTGATTCACCTGGACGTGGGGGTCACGCCGTGGACGGACGCGTCACTTGTCGACGTAGACGCGCGGGACGCGTGTTCCGACCCGGGTGACGATCTCGTAAGCGATGGTGCCGGCCGCCTGGGCCCAGTCCTCTGCGGTCGGCTCACCGCGGTCGCCGGGGCCGAACAGCACCGCCTCGGCGCCGGGCCCGGGCCGGTCCCCGCCCAGGTCGACGACGAACTGGTCCATCGCCACCCGGCCCGCGACCGTACGCCATTTGCCGTCGACGAGCACGGGGCCGCTGGAGGAGGCGTGGCGCGGGATGCCGTCCGCGTAGCCGAGGGGGACGAGGCCGAGGGTGGTCTCGCCGGGGGTGGTGTAGTGGTGCCCGTAGCTCACGCCGTGGCCGCCGGGGACCTGCTTGACCAGGGCCAGCGAGGCGGACAGCGTCATCACGGGGCGCAGTCCGAAGTCGGCGGGGGTGCCGATCTCGGGGCTGGGCGAGACGCCGTACATCGCGATGCCGGGGCGTACGAGGTCGAAGTGGGACTCGGGGAGCGTGAGCGTGGCCGGCGAGTTGGCGATGTGGCGCACCTCGGGGCGCACGCCCTGCCCTTCGGCGTACGCCGTCATCTCCCGGAAGCGGGTGAGCTGGGCGGCGATGGAGGGGTGCCCGGGCTCGTCGGCGCAGGCGAAGTGGGACCACAGTCCGGTGACGCGGAGCAGGCCCTCGCTCTCGGCGCGCAGGGCCTCGCGGACCAGTTCCTCCCAGTCCCCGCCGGGCTGGCAGCCGCTGCGGCCGAGGCCGGTGTCGGCCTTGAGCTGCACGCGTGCGGGAAGCCCGGCCTGTCGTGCCGCCGCGGTGACCTCGTCCAGGGCCCACATGCCGCTGACGGACACGTCGAGACCGGCCTCGACGGCTTCCCGCCAGGGGCCACCGGGCGTCCACAGCCAGCACATGATGCGCACGTCGTCGGGGAGTCCGGCCTCCGCACGCAGCGCGAGGGCCTCCTGCGGCGTGGCGGTGCCGAGCCAGGTCGCGCCCGCGGCGACGGCCGCGCGGGCGCAGGGGATCGCGCCGTGGCCGTAGGCGTCGGCCTTGACGACGGCCATGAGGGCCGCACCGGGCGCCCGTTCACGCAGCGCGCGCACGTTGGCCCGCAGTGCGGCCAGATCGATCTCGGCACGGCCCCGCAAGGACGCGCCCCACTGGGCGGAAGTCTCACTCATCGTCCCCACAGTCTCTCAGAGCCCCGATCCCCCAGTCCGCACACCGCCGTACGTACCTCGGGCAACCCCACCACGGGGAGACCCGCCGCCCCCCGGCCGGCGCGGCGCATCCGCACCGCCGCAGCCGTCCGAGCCGCGGGCAGTCGCGGCTCCCCCAGTGCCTGAACGGCCTGGGAGGTACCCCCGGGGCGGCACGGGTGGGCGCAGCGGCACCCTGTCGGCGCCGGACAGCGCACCCACCCCCGCAGCCGGCGGCACCCGACGAAACGCCGGACCACACCGACACCCCGCCCCGGCACCGTCCACCGACCCCCCGCTCAAACCCCCCGCACGTCCCGCCAAGCCAACGGCACCGCCTCCGCCACCTCGTGCGCCCCCACCGGCGCCCCCCGCGCCGCCAACCGCCCCGCCAGCCCGTGCAGATACGCCCCCGCGCTCCCCGCGTCCACCGCCGACAGCCCCGCCGCCAGCAACGACCCCGCCACCCCCGACAGCACGTCCCCGCTCCCGGCCGTGGCGAGCCACGACGTCCCCGTGGCGTTGACCCGTACGACCCCCCGTCCCCCCGCCCCGGCCACCACCGTCGTCGACCCCTTCAGCAGCACCGCCGCCCCGTACCGCCCCGCCAGCTCCCGCACCGCCGCCAGCCGAGCGCGCTCGACCTCCTCCCGGCTCACCCCGAGCAGCGCCGCCGCCTCCCCCGCGTGCGGCGTCATCAGCGTCGGCGCCGTACGCCCCCGCACCGCCTCCGCGTCCGCCAGCCGCAGCCCGTCCGCGTCGATCAGCACCGGCACCTCGGCCTCCAGCACCTCCGCCACGGTCGCGGCGTCGTCCCCGGCACCCGGCCCGACGACCCACGCCTGCACGCGCCCCGCCCGCCTGGGCCCCCGGTCCGACACCAGCGTCTCCGGGTACCGCGCGATCACCGCGTCCCCGGCCGGCCCGACGTACCGCACCGCACCGGCCCCGCCCCGCAGCGCCCCGGAGACGGCGAGCACGGCGGCCCCCGGATAGCGCGCCGACCCGGCGGCGATGCCGACGACACCGCGCCGGTACTTGTCGCTCTCCGCCACCGGCACCGGCAGCAGCCGGGCCACGTCCGCGTGCTGGAGCGCCTCCAGTTCGGCCGCGTCGTTCGGCAGGGCCAGCCCGATGTCCACCAGCCGCACCGACCCGGCGTACTCCCGCGCCGGATCGACCAGCAGCCCCGGCTTGTGCGTGCCGAAGGTCACCGTCAGGTCGGCCCGGACCGCCTCCCCCCGTACCTCCCCCGTGTCGGCGTCCACCCCGCTCGGCAGGTCCACGGCGACGACCGCGGCCCGTGACCGTCCGGCCGCGGCGGCGAGCGGCACCGCCTCCGCCCGCAGCCCGCCCCGGCCGCCGATCCCGACGATGCCGTCCACGACCAGGTCGGCGCGCTCGATCAGCCGCTCCCCCGCGCCGTCCGCCGCGACGCGCCCGCCGGCCCGCTCGAGCGCCGTGAGCCCGCCGGCGTGCGCGCGCCCGGGCGTCAGCAGCACCGCCGTCACACCCGCCCCGCGCCGCGCGAGCCGCGCCCCGGCGTACAGGGCGTCACCGCCGTTGTCGCCGCTGCCGACCAGCAGCACGACCCGGCTGCCGTAGACCCGCCCGGCCACGCGGCCGAGCACCTCCGCGCAGGCGGCGGCGAGCCCGGCCGCCGCCCGCTGCATCAGGGCCCCCTCCGGCAGCCGTGCCATCGACTCCCGTTCGGCCGTCCTGACCGTCTCCACGCTGTACGCAGTCCGCATGGGGTCGAGTCTTCCCTGTCCGCCGCGAACGTCACGGACCGCACCGGTCGCGTCGGCACTCGGCCGGGGCTCGCTTGACAGACGCGTTTGCCGGGGCGGCAAATGACCCCATGGGCGAAGACGATCACCGTGCGGACGCCGGCGGCCCGGACGGTCCCCGGGCCGGGGAGGGCCCGGCGGACGACGACCTGACGGCACCCGTACTGGCGGCCCTCGGCCCGCGCCTGCGTGCCCTGCGCCGGGCCCGCGGGACGACGCTGGCGCGGCTGAGCGCGACGACGGGGATCTCGGTGAGCACGCTGTCCCGGCTGGAGTCGGGCCTGCGGGAGCCGACGCTGCGTCACCTCCTGCCCCTGGCCAGGGCGTACCGCCTCCCCCTGGACGAACTGGTCGGCTCCGAGACCGGCGACCCCAGGGTCCACCCGCGCCCCTTCGTGCACGGCAACGGCCAGACCTGGATCCCGCTGACCCAGTACCTCGGCGGCGGGCTGCACGCGTACAAGCAGGTCCTCCCCGCCGGGGCGGCCGGGCGGACGGCCCGCCCCGAACAGGGCTCGCACGAGGGCCACGTGTGGATCTACGTGCTCTCCGGCCGGCTCCTCCTCGCCCTGGGCGACCACGACCTCGTGCTGACGGCCGGCGAGACGGCGGAGTTCGACACGCGCGTCCCGCACGGCACCGCCAACGCGGGCGACCGCCCCGTCGAGTGGCTCGCCCTGTACGGCGCCCAGGGCGAGCGCATGCGCCCCCGGGTCCAGCCGTCGAAGGACTGAGCACACCCGGACGGGACCTCCCCGTCGCGCGGAACCGGCGACAGCCGTACGGGCCCCGGGCCGCCCTCTTCAGCCCCGCCTCCGGCACACCTCGGCGGACGGGCCCCGCCCCCGACCACCCTCCGCGCCCACGAACCCGGCACCGGCCGCGACCCACCGAGACCTGGAGCCCCGTCCCCGGGCCGCCCTGCGCAGCCCACGAACCCGGCACCGGCCGCGACCCCGGGTCCCCGCGAGCCCCCACCCCCCGGCCTACCCCTCCGCGATCACCACCGCCGAGGCCACCCCCGCGTCGTGGCTCAGCGACACGTGCCACGACCTCACCCCCAGTTCCGCCGCCCGCGCCGCCACCGTCCCGGTCACCCGCAGCCGTGGCCGCCCGCTGTCCTCGACGTACACCTCGGCGTCCGTCCACAGCAGTCCCGCCGGCGCGCCGAGGGCCTTGGCCAGCGCCTCCTTCGCCGCGAAGCGGGCGGCGAGCGAGGCGACGCCCCGGCGTTCGCCGCCCGGCAGCAGCAACTCGCTGTCCAGGAAAAGCCGTCGTGCCATGGCCGGCGTGCGCTCCAGCGACGCCCGGAACCGCTCGATCTCGGCCACGTCGATCCCGACCCCGATGATGCTCATGCCGGGCAGCCTAGAACCTCACTCCACGGTGACCGACTTCGCCAGGTTCCTCGGCTGGTCCACCTCGTTGCCGCGGGCCGTGGCCAGTTCGCAGGCGAAGACCTGCAACGGGACGGTGGCGACCAGCGGTTGCAGCAGCGTCGGCGTCGCGGGGACGCGGACGAGGTGGTCGGCGTAGGGGACGACCGCCTCGTCGCCCTCCTCGGCGATGACGATGGTCCGGGCGCCCCGGGCGCGGATCTCCTGGATGTTCGACACGATCTTGTCGTGGAGCACGGAACGGCCGCGCGGCGACGGGACGACCACGACGACCGGCAGGTCCTCCTCGATCAGCGCGATCGGCCCGTGCTTCAGCTCGCCCGCCGCGAAGCCCTCGGCGTGCATGTACGCCAGCTCCTTGAGCTTCAGGGCGCCTTCGAGCGCGACGGGGTAGCCGACGTGCCGGCCCAGGAACAGCACCGTGTTCTTGTGGGAGAGCGAGCGCGCCAGTTCCCGCACCGGCTCCATGGTCTCCAGGACCCGCTCGACCGCGCCGGACATCCGGGAGAGGTCGCGAACCACGTCCCGGATCTCGTCGCCGTACTTCGTGCCACGCACCTGGCCGAGGTAGAGGGCGACCAGGTAGCAGGCGACGAGCTGGGTCAGGAACGCCTTCGTCGAGGCGACGGCGACCTCGGGACCGGCGTGCGTGTAGAGCACCGCGTCGGACTCGCGCGGGATGGTGGAACCGTTGGTGTTGCAGATGGCCAGCACCTTGGCGCCCTGTTCGCGGGCGTGCCGCAGGGCCATGAGGGTGTCCATGGTCTCGCCGGACTGGGAGATGGCGACGACCAGGGTCCGCTGGTCGAGGATGGGGTCGCGGTAGCGGAACTCGCTGGCCAGCTCCACCTCGCAGGGGATGCGGGTCCAGTGCTCGATGGCGTACTTGGCGATCAGCCCGGAGTGGAAGGCCGTGCCGCAGGCGACGATGACGACCTTGTCGACCTCGCGCAGCACCTGCGGCGGGATGCGCACCTCGTCCAGGCTCAGGGTGCCGGAGCCGTCGATGCGGCCGAGGAGGGTGTCGGCGACCGCCTTGGGCTGCTCGGCGATCTCCTTGAGCATGAAGTAGTCGTAGCCGCCCTTCTCGGCGGCCGAGGCGTCCCAGTCGACGTGGTACGAGCGCACGTCCGCCGGGCTGCCGTCGAAGCCGGTGACCGTCACGCCGTCCCGGCGCAGCTCGACGACCTGGTCCTGGCCCAGCTCGACGGCGTCCCGGGTGTGGGCGATGAACGCGGCGACGTCGGAGGCGAGGAAGGCTTCGCCGTCCCCGACGCCGACCACGAGGGGCGAGTTGCGCCGGGCGCCCACGACGACGTCCGGCTCGTCGGCGTGCACGGCGACCAGCGTGAAGGCGCCCTCCAGGCGGCGGCACACCAGCCGCATCGACTCGGCCAGGTCGGCGCAGGCGGAGTACTCCTCGGCGAGCAGGTGGGCGACGACCTCGGTGTCGGTCTCGGAGACCAGCTCGTGGCCGCGCTCCTCCAGCTCGGCCCGCAGGTGCGCGAAGTTCTCGATGATGCCGTTGTGGACCACGGCCACCCGCCCGGCGTTGTCGAGGTGCGGGTGGGCGTTGGCGTCGGTGGGTCCGCCGTGCGTGGCCCAGCGGGTGTGGCCGATGCCGGTCGCGGCGGCCGGCAGGGGGCGTTCGGCCAGCTCCTTGTCGAGGTTGACGAGCTTGCCGGCCCGCTTGGCGGTGGCGAGCCCGCCGTCGGCGAGCACCGCGACGCCGGCCGAGTCGTATCCCCGGTACTCCAGCCGCTTGAGTCCGGCCACCACGACATCGAGTGCCGACTGCGACCCCACGTATCCCACGATTCCGCACATGACCGGCAGCCTACGGTCAGGTTCGATCACGAACCCGTTGTCGCGTGCCCGAAATCGGAAATTCCCACCGGGGTACGAACGCCGTGGCGGGCCCGCTCGCGGGCCGCCCGACCGCTGTCAGCGGCGTCGCGCCGGCTGGTTCCAGCCGAAGTCGGCGCTCTTGAGCCACCGCCGCGAGGCCACGGCCAGGGGGCGCTCGACGAAGCGCTGGACGACGTACGACAAGGCGATCAGTCCCGCCGTGGTCGCCCCCACCAGCACCCACGGGTCCGCGCGGTCCGCGTAGCGGTGCAGGACGGTGATGCCGATGATGTCGTGCAGCAGGTACAGCGGGAAGGTCAGCGTTCCCGCGACGGTCAGCCAGCGCCAGCGGATCCTGCTGGACCAGCCGAGCGCGATCGCGGCGATCAGGGCGAAGAACACCGTGGTCACGAGGATCAGCGAGCTGTACGACGGCGACCAGGTCTCCCAGCTGATGCGGCCGCCGCGCGGGGCCAGCAGGAAGTGCAGCGCCAGCAGCCACGACATCGCGACGACACCCCACAGCAGCGGCGTCGGCCGGAAGCGGTACATGAGGTAGAACGCCATGCCGGCGATGAAGTACGGGGCGGACTGCGGGTTGACCAGGAGCGTGAGCAACGGCAGGTCGGCGGCCGGGGCGAGCACCGCGGCCACGGTCCACAGCCCGGCGAAGACGACCACGCGCTGGTAGGTGAGGCCCTTCCAGACCACGACCGAGAAGGTCAGGTAGAAGCAGAGCTCCGGCCAGAGCGTCCAGTACACCGCGTCGAGATTGTTGACGCCCAGCGGCCGCTGCATCATCGTGAGGTTCGCGAAGATCACCCGCGGGTCGCGGTCCGCGAACGGGGTGTCGACGAAGAACAGCACGCCCGCGGAGATCAGGATCGCCACCCAGTACATGGGGTACAGGCGGGTGACGCGCGAGATGAAGAAGTCGCGCGGAGTCCGGCCCCACGCGCTCATGCAGATCACGAAGCCGCTGATCAGGAAGAACAGGTCGACCCCGAACTGGCCGTACGCGAAGTACCCGTGAACCCGGGGGAAGGTCTCCTGGTACGGCCGCCCCCAGAAGACCTCCATCGTCCGGGGCTTCTGACCGACGAAGTGGAAGAGCACCACCGCGAGCGCCGCCAGGAACCGCAGCCCGTCCAGCGCGGCGAGCCGGCCGCCGCCGCGGACGGACGCACCGGCCTCGACGGGCACCCGCGCCGCTTCCGCCAAGGGCGTCTGCGCCGCCGGGCCCCGCCCGGATCCCCCTTCGGCGTCGTCGACGACAGTCGTTCTCTCCGTCTGGGTCATCCTCCACCGTTCCGGTGTCGTCCTCGTTGACAGGGGCGGTGCTCCGCTCGGTCCGGACAAGACCTGCGGGCCACCGGGCCGCCCTGGTCCCGCGAACCCCTCGGCCCGGCGGCGCGGGCACACCGGCCAGGGCGCCACACGGCGGAACGATAGCCTCACGGCATCGCTCCGCGGCGGGCGCCCCGCCCTCGCGCGCCGCGGTGCTCAGCCCAGCTTGGCGAGCTGGGCGTCGCTGATCTCCGTCGGGAACGGGAAGTCCTTGCCGGTGGCGGCCGCGGACAGGTTGAGGACGACGAAGGAGGCGACGGTGGAGCCCTTGCGGCTGACCAGGGCCTTGACCGGGAAGGAGTCGCCCTCGTCGCCGACCACGGTCAGCGTCACCGCGACCGACTCGTCCCCGCCGCCGGGCGCCTTGTCCTCGGTCACCTTGGCGACCTTGGCCTTCTGGCCCGCCGCGGTGTAACCGAAGCCGCCGGCGCAGGTGCCGAGGGAGGCCTTGAGATCCTCGACGACCGACTCGGCGCCGCCGTCCTCGTAGGAGGAGAGCATGACCAGCACCTTGTCCAGGTCGAACGCGTCGCCGAGGGCCTCCTCGGTCAGCTCGTCCCCGGACGGCTTCTTCGGCTCCTCGGTCCAGGACCGCTTCACCGTGGCCGCCGGCTCGCCCGCGGCGACGCCGGTCTGGGCGTAGGCGAGCGGCGCGCACGCCTCCTGCTCCGCCTTCACCTTGTCCTGACCGATGTCGTCCGTGGCGGCGGCCTTGGTGACCTTGCCGTTCTTGACGTCGGCCTGGGCGAGGACGGCCGTCTCCAGCTCGGCGGCGGTCAGCGCCTTGGCCGCCGCGGCGCTCTCGCCGCCCTTGGCCTTGCCGTCGGCGGCCTTGTCACCGTCGTCGGACGATCCGCCGCAGGCGGTCACGAGGAGGGCCAGGGCGGCGGCGGAGGCCGCGAGGGCGGTGCGGCGGACAGCGGTCGATGTCACGTGGGGGCTCTTTCTGCCAGTACTGCGGAGGGGCTCCGCATGTTTCGCGCGCACTCTACGCACAGGGAATCCACAGTCGATCAACGAGGATCCACCCGGTATCCGACCGTGACGTGTACGTGATCATGACAGGACCGGCGCGGCTTCGGCGTGACGCAGCACACCCGCCGCCCTGTTCGAACTCCGTTAACAATGGACTGTGATCTCTCCGGTCCCCTCGATGCCCCGGAGCGCCCACCGGCAGCGGCCGGAGGCGACTCCCTACGTCGACCTCACCCGTTCCGAGTGGAGCGCGCTGCGCGACAAGACGCCGCTGCCGCTCACCGCCGAGGAGGTCGAGAAGCTGCGCGGCCTCGGCGACGTCATCGACCTCGACGAGGTGCGGGACATCTACCTCCCGCTGTCCCGGCTGCTCAACCTCTACGTCGGTGCCACGGACGGGCTGCGCGGCGCGCTGAACACGTTCCTCGGCGAGCAGGGCTCCCAGTCGGGCACGCCCTTCGTCATAGGGGTCGCCGGCTCGGTCGCGGTCGGCAAGTCCACCGTCGCCCGCCTGCTCCAGGCGCTGCTGTCCCGCTGGCCCGAGCATCCGCGCGTCGAGCTGGTCACCACCGACGGCTTCCTGCTGCCCACCAAGGAGCTGGAGGCCCGCGGCCTGATGTCGCGGAAAGGTTTCCCCGAGTCGTACGACCGCCGGGCGCTGACCCGTTTCGTCGCCGACATCAAGGCGGGCAAGGCCGAGGTGACCGCCCCCGTCTACTCCCACCTCATCTACGACATCGTCCCGGACGAGAAGCTGGTGGTGCGCCGCCCCGACATCCTGATCGTCGAGGGCCTGAACGTGCTCCAGCCCGCGCTGCCCGGCAAGGACGGCCGCACCAGGGTCGGTCTCGCCGACTACTTCGACTTCAGCGTGTACGTCGACGCGCGCACCGAGGACATCGAGCGGTGGTACCTCAGCCGCTTCCGCAAGCTGCGGGCGACCGCGTTCCAGAACCCGTCCTCGTACTTCCGCAGGTACACCCAGGTGTCGGAGGAGGAGGCCCTCGACTACGCCCGCACCACCTGGCGCACCATCAACAAGCCGAACCTGCTGGAGAACGTGGCCCCCACCCGCGGCCGGGCGACCCTGATCCTGCGCAAGGGGCCGGACCACAAGGTGCAGCGCCTGCGCCTGCGGAAGCTGTGACGCCGCCCGCCGGCTGCCGGTAGAAATACCGGATGCTGCATCTGCGCCTGATCACCCCGGCCGACCGGACCGACGAGGTGGTGCACCTGATCGGCCGGACGGTCGGCACCGCTCACCTCGTCGTCCTGCCCGGCGCCGCCCGCGATCCCGAGGGCGACGTCGTCCTGTGCGACGTGGCCCGCGAGGCGGCCGACGAACTCATCGGGCGGCTGAGGGCGCTGGACCTCGACGACTGCGGCGCCATCACCGCCGAGAACCTCGACCTGTCGCTGTCCAGGCGCGCCGACAGGGCCGAGGAGGACGCCCCCGGCGAGCCCGCGGACGCGGTGCTGTGGGAGCAGTTGCGGGAGGCGACGCAGGAGGAGTCGACGCTGTCGGTCACCTACGTCGCCTTCATCACGCTGGCCACGATGATCGCGGCGTGCGGTGTGGTGCTCGACAACGCCGTACTGATCGTCGGCGCGATGGCGGTCGGGCCGGAGTTCGGCCCGCTGGCCGGCATCTGCACGGCCCTCGTGCAACGGGCGGGGCGCCCGGCACTGCGCTCGGTGACCGCGCTGCTGGTGGGCTTCGCGGTGGCGATGGCGGTGACGGCAGGCTTCAGCCTGGTCATGGCCGCCTTCGGTCTGTTCAGCGAGGCCAAGCTGGAGGGCGACCGGCCCAACACCGGCTTCGTCTACGCCCCCGACGCCTTCTCCTTCGTGGTGGCGGTCCTCGCCGGTGTCGCGGGCGTGCTGTCCCTGACCTCGGCGAAGTCCGGTGCCCTGGTGGGCGTCGCCATCTCCGTCACCACGGTCCCGGCCGCCGCGAACGCGGCCGTGGCCCTGAGCTTCGGCGACACCCGGCAGACCGTGGGCTCGTCCGAGCAGCTCCTGCTCAACCTGTCCGGCATCGTCCTGGCCGGCACCCTGACCCTGTTGGTCCAGAAGGCCCTGTGGGCGACGCTGCGCGGCCGTCCGACCAAGACCGACAACGCCGGGTGAGTGAATCCCGAAGGGGCGGGGCAACCGCGCGGCCGGCCCCGGACAGGACCCCCGCCCCGCACCGCCCCCGCGGAACTACCCCAGCGCCGACTTCACCGAATCGGCCAGCCGCCCCGCGACGGCCCGGGCCTGCTCGATGTCGGCCGCCTCGACCATCACCCGCACCAACGGCTCGGTCCCGGAGGGACGCAGCAGCACCCGCCCGGTGCTTCCCAGCTCCCGCTCCGCCTCCGTGACGGCGGTCGCCAGCTCCGCGGAGGTCGTGACCCGCGCCTTGTCCACGTCGGGCACGTTGATCAGCACCTGCGGCAGCCGCTCCATGACGGACGCGAGGTCCTGGAGCGAACGGCCGGTCTGCGCGACCCGCGCCGCCAGCATCAGGCCGGTGAGCGTGCCGTCGCCGGTGGTGGCGTGGTCGAGGATGATGACGTGGCCGGACTGCTCGCCGCCGAGGGCGTAGCCCTTGGCCTTCATCTCCTCCAGGACGTACCGGTCGCCGACCGACGTCTGCACGAACCGGATGCCCTCGCGCTCCATGGCGAGCTTGAAGCCCAGGTTCGACATGACGGTGGCGACGACGGTGTCCTCGCGCAGGGCGTTCCGCTCCCGCATCGCCAGCGCGAGCACGGCGAGGATCTGGTCGCCGTCCACCTCGGCGCCGGTGTGGTCCACGGCCAGGCAGCGGTCGGCGTCCCCGTCGTGGGCGATGCCGAGGTCGGCGCCGTGCTCGACGACGGCGGCCTTGAGCAGGTCGAGGTGGGTGGAGCCGCAGCCGTCGTTGATGTTGAGGCCGTCGGGCACCGCGCCGATGGTGACGAGTTCCGCACCGGCCCGCGCGAACGCCTCCGGCGACACCCGGGAGGCCGCGCCGTGCGCCTCGTCCAGGACGATCTTCAGCCCGTCGAGCCGGTTGGGGAGCACGCCGACGAGGTGGGCGACGTACTGGTCGAGCCCCTCGTCGTAGTCGCGGACGCGGCCGACGCCGGCGCCGGTCGGGCGGTCCCACGGCGCGCCGGTGCGGTGCTCGGCGTAGACGGCCTCGATGCGGTCCTCCAGCTCGTCGGCGAGCTTGTGGCCGCCGCGGGCGAAGAACTTGATGCCGTTGTCGGGCATGGCGTTGTGGCTCGCGGAGAGCATCACACCGAGGTCGGCGCCCAGGGCGCCGGTGAGGTGGGCCACGGCGGGCGTCGGCAGCACGCCGACCCGCAGCACGTCCACGCCGGCGCTGGCCAGGCCCGCGACCACGGCGGCCTCCAGGAACTCCCCGGAGGCGCGCGGGTCCCGGCCGACGACGGCGGTCGGCCGGTGTCCGGCGAAGGTGCCCGCCTCGGCCAGTACGTGCGCCGCGGCGACGGAGAGGCCGAGCGCCAGCTCGGCCGTCAGATCCGCGTTGGCGACACCGCGCACGCCGTCCGTGCCGAAGAGTCGTCCCACTTGTCCTCCTGAGGAAACGTCAGTTCCGGAAGCGGCTGCCGGTGCGGCCCAGGCGGTCTGCTCCCGCGGTCCCGGACACGCGTCACAACGCAGCGCCCGAAAACCATCCGATCACACAAGCCTTTGAACGTCTGAGCGTCTGAACGTCTTGTGCCGTTATACGCCCAACGTCGGGGATAGACGAACGCCCCGGCAGCACAGTGGCGTGCCGCCGGGGCGTTCGGAGTACAGGCAGGCGCGACTTAGCGCTTGCTGTACTGCGGGGCCTTACGGGCCTTCTTCAGACCGGCCTTCTTGCGCTCGACCGCACGGTCGTCGCGGCGCAGGAAGCCGGCCTTCTTCAGCGGGCCGCGGTTGTTGTCGACGTCCGCCTCGTTCAGCGCACGGGCGACACCGAGACGGAGCGCACCGGCCTGACCGGAGACACCGCCACCCGCGATGCGGGCGATGACGTCGTAACGGCCTTCGAGCTCGAGCACCTTGAAGGGCTCGTTGACTTCCTGCTGGTGCACCTTGTTCGGGAAGTAGTCCTCGAGGGTGCGACCGTTGATCTTCCACTTGCCGGTGCCCGGGACGATCCGGACACGGGCGATGGCGTTCTTGCGGCGGCCCAGGCCGGCGGCCGGCTGGGGCTCGCCGAAGCGGGAGGCCATGGACTCCGAGGTGTACTCGCCCTCGACGGGGACCTCGGACTCGGTGGTGTAGCTGTCGATGTCGATCTCTTCGAGCGGCTGCTCGGCAGTGGTCTCGGCCACGATGCTCCTCAGATTCTCTTCAGTCTTAGGGGGTGGCCGGACTTACTGCGCGACCTGGGTGATCTCGAACGGCTGCGGCTGCTGCGCGCCGTGCGGGTGCTGGTCACCCTTGTAGACCTTCAGCTTCGAGAGCATCTGACGGCCCAGCGTGTTCTTGGGGAGCATGCCCTTGACGGCCTTCTCGATGGCCTTCTCCGGGTTCTTCTCCAGCAGCTCGTCGTAGCGCACGGAGCGCAGACCGCCCGGGTAGCCGGAGTGGCGGTACGCCATCTTCTGGGTCCGCTTGTTGCCGGAGAGGTGCACCTTGTCGGCGTTGATGATGATGACGAAGTCACCGGTGTCGACGTGGGGCGCGTAGATCGCCTTGTGCTTGCCACGCAGGATGGAGGCGGCGGTGGAGGCCAGACGACCCAGGACGACGTCCTGAGCGTCGATGACGTGCCACTGGCGCGTCACATCGCCGGGCTTGGGGCTGTACGTACGCACGGTTCGTAGCCTTCGCTTCTTCAGTGAATGGTCCTGACAAGGTCACCGAAGACGATCACGACAGCCCTGACCGCACCGCGGTGACGCAAACCGCGTGCTGGTCGCTGGTCATCGGTCCCGGTGGACCGGTGTAAGGGCCCCTCACGTGAGAATGAGCAAGCCAATACACATACGACTGTGCAGAGTACCCGGCGTGCCCCAGCCGGGTCAAAACGGGGCCGCGGGCTCCCCGACCGGCTCCGACGGCCGGCCCGCGCCGGTGCGGTCGCCGCCCGGTTTCCGGCCGCCGAGGCCCTGCCGCGCCACCACGACCGCCAGCACCGCCAGGGTGAAGGCGTCCTTGAAGGCCCGCTGCCGCACCGGCTCCAGCCAGGGCCAGGCGAGCCCCGGCACCTGCGGCACCAGGGCGAGCCAGAACCAGGGCCCGCGCGCCACCGCGCCCGGACGCGGCAGCCCGGCGAGCAGCAGCGGCAGCACGACCAGCAGGTAGTGGTCGTAGGAGGGCCGGGAGACGAGGAACGCCGACAGCATCAGGCCCGCGCCGGTCTCGGCGTAGCGCAGCGGCCCGGCATCGGCGCGGCGCCAGCGCAGGTACGCGCACAGCACCCCGGCCCCGGACGCCGTCACGGCGAGCCCCTGCGCGAGGGGTCCCGGCACCCCGAGCCGGGGCAGCACGGCCGCCGGGGACGCCTCGTAGAGCCGTACGAACGTGTCGTCGCCGCGCAGCAGGAACGGCAGGGTACGGGTGAGGAAGCCCGCCGGGTCGGGCATCAGCAGCGCCGCCGCCCCGGAGGCCAGCGCGGGCACCAGGACGGCCGCCGCGAGGGCCCGCCACCGCCCGGCGAACACGAACAGCAGGGCCACGGGCGCCAGCAGCGGCTTGAGCGCCACGGCCGCCCCGATGACCGCGCCCGCCGCCGTCCACCGCCCCCGGCCGGCCAGCAGCAGGGACAGCGGCAGGGCCACCGCCGCCGTCACCGTCCAGTTCCCGAGCCGGACCAGGTGCCCGAACGGCGCGAAGCCCGCCGCGAGCCCGGTCAGTCCGAGGACGGCGAGGCGGCTGCCGAGCGGCACCCGGTGCAGGCGCAGCGCGCAGCCCCAGCCGACGGCCAGCAGCCCGGCCACCGCGAACGGCACCAGCACCCGCAGCACGGCCCCCGGCAGCACCGCCTGCGGCACGGCGGCCAGGACCGCGCTCGGCAGGTACAGGAAGTGCGGGTCGTCGTACGGGGAGCCGCCGGCCAGCCAGGTCCGGGCGGCCCGGACGACGATCGCGTTGTCCATGCCCCCGTCCGGGGCCGCCCGTGCCGCGCTCAGCGCCGACGCCCCCAGCACCGCCACGAGCGCCGCCCACGCGTGCCGCCCGGCGGGTCGCGCCAACCACCCGGAGATGTCGCCTTTGCCCGTCCGCATGAGGGGAACGCTAGGCGCTGCGGCC
The DNA here is from genome assembly GCF_044390505.1 of Streptomyces sp. NPDC018947. Taxonomy (NCBI): domain Bacteria; kingdom Bacillati; phylum Actinomycetota; class Actinomycetes; order Kitasatosporales; family Streptomycetaceae; genus Streptomyces; species Streptomyces sp. NPDC018947. The sequence continues at coordinate 187,847 of NZ_JBIRZD010000011.1, read as the reverse complement.
CCTTCTCAGCCGGACCAGCGCGCCTCGCGGCCCGTCTAAGATGCCGCCCATGAGCTTTGGGCAGGGGGGACCTCAGTCGCAGTGGGATCCCTGGAATCCGCACTCACAGCAGCAGCCCGGGAACGGCGGCGCGGGGGACACCCCGGACTGGGCGGCCCTCGCCGAGGCCTCCGAGGCCCGTAACAAGCGGCGTCGGCTGATGTTCATCGGCGGCGGTGCGCTGGCCACCGTGGCGGTCGCCGGTGCCGTCGCCGTGGCCGTCGTCTCGGCGAACGGTTCCGGGCAGGCGTCGAAGACGCCCTCTTCCCAGCTCCCCACGAGCGCCGGCCTGCCCAGCCAGTCGGCCGCGGGCCCGTCCTTCGCTCCGACCAGCGCGCCGCCTCCCCTGGACCCGGAGGATTTCGTCTCCAGCGTCGAGAAGGACAAGGCCCCGCTGGGCCCGGACATCCTCTTCCCGGGCACCCGGCTCACCATGGGCGACGTCGTCTACGAGAAGGGCCCGACGGCCGACACCCGCACCTGCGCCTCCGCGGCCAAGGGCACCCTGCCGAAGGCTCTGGCCGCGGGCGGCTGCACCCGGCTGATGCGCGTCACCTACACCAGGGGCGACGTCGCCGTGACCGTCGGTGTCGCCGTCTTCGACGAGGCGTCGCAGGCCCGGAAGGCCAGGGGCGAGACCGACACGAAGAGCATCGTGCGCTCGCTGTCGGGCGGCGGCGTCAAGTCCTTCTGCACGGGTGCCGTCTGCCGCTCCACCACCAACTCCTACGGCCGCTACGCCTACTTCACCATCGCGGGCTTCCCCAGCGGCGAGGACGTCACCCAGAAGTCCACGGACGTCTTCCGCGCCGGCGACGACCTGCGCGAGTTCGCCCGCCGCCAGATCCACCGCCGCGGGGAGGCCCAGGCGTCGGCGGCGGCGCAGGCCGGATAGCGGTTCAGCAGCAGCCGCCCGCGGGCAGGGAGCGCCGGTTGCGGGCCTCCTTGCTGCGGGCCGCCAGGAGGTCGTCGGCCGGGTAGCCGACCTCCTCCAGGGTCAGCCCGTGCGGCCGTACGACGTGGACGGCGGAGTCCCGGACACCGGCGGCGAGCACCTTGGCGGGCCAGTCCGGAGTGCGGTGGCCGTCGCCGACGAACAGCAGGGCCCCGATCAGGGAGCGCACCATGTTGTGGCAGAAGGCGTCGGCCCGGACGGTGGCGGTGATGACCCCGTCGTCCCCGCGCACGAGGCTCAGCTCCTGGAGCGTGCGGATCGTGGTGGCACCCTCGCGGCGCTTGCAGTAGGCGGCGAAGTCGTGCTCGCCCAGCAGCCCCCGGGCCGCCTCGTTCATGGCGTCCACGTCGAGCGGCCAGTCGTGCCACAGCACGTGGCCGCGCAGCAGCGGGTCCACGCCGCCGGGGTTGTCGGTGACCCGGTAGGCGTAGCGCCGCCAGATCGCGGAGAACCGGGCGTTGAAGCCGCTGGGCGCCTCCCTGAGGGCCCACACCCGGACGTCCCTGGAGAGCCGCCCGGCGAGCCGCTTGAGCAGCTTCCCGTGGTGTTCGACCCACACCTCGCGCGGCAGGTCGACGTGCGCGACCTGGCCCCGGGCGTGCACCCCGGCGTCGGTCCGCCCCGCCACGGTCAGCTCGTACGTCTCACGGGACCGCGTCACCGTCCGCAGCGCGTCCTCGATCTCGCCCTGCACGGTCCGCCGCCCGCCGGCCTGCTTGGCCCAGCCGGAGAACTCGGTCCCGTCGTACGACAGGTCCAGCCGCACCCGTACGAACCCGGCCTCTACTTCGTCACTCACTCGAGGATCCTCTCACCGACACGAAGGCGGGCCCGCTCCCGTGAAGGAACGGACCCGCCAACGCCCTCAAGGGGCGCGGGGAACTGCGCGACCGGACACGACGAAAGCCGCACCTGCGACCGCACAGCCACCGGCAGAACGCTTACGCGTCCTTCGACTCCTCGGCGGCGTCGTCGGCCTTGGCCGTGTCGACCTTGGTCTCGGCGGCCTCGGCGTCCTTGGCGGCACGCTTGGTGGCGGCCTCGGCCTCACCGGTGGCCTGCTGGGCCACGGTCAGCGCCTCGACCAGCTCGATGACGGCCATGGGCGCGTTGTCGCCGCGACGGTTGCCGATCTTGGTGATCCGGGTGTAGCCACCGGGACGGTTCTCGTACCGGGGACCGATCTCGGTGAAGAGCGTGTGGACGATGCTCTTGTCCGTGATGACCTGGAGCACCTGACGGCGGTTGTGAAGGTCGCCCTTCTTCGCCTTGGTGACCAGACGCTCGGCGTACGGACGCAGCTTGCGCGCCTTCGCCTCGGTCGTGGTGATGCGGCCGTGCTCGAACAGCGACTTCGCGAGGTTCGCGAGGAGCAGCTTCTCGTGCGCGGCGCTGCCGCCCAGACGGGCACCCTTGGTGGGCTTCGGCATGGTGTTTCTCCTAGGTGTCTGCCCCGGCCGTATCAGGTACCGGAGTCAGTATCCGAGCAGGCGGTCGCCTGTCGGAGATCCGGGGCGCCTTCTCGGGCGCCCCGGAGGATCCGCGCCCCGAAGGGGCGCGGGGAACCGAGCGACCGGCCACGAGGACCGGCAGCCGGATCAGTACTGCTCGGTCTCCACGAAACCGGCGTCCGCGTCGTCGTCGGCGCCGAAGGCGTCCGCGGCGGCGGTCGGGTCGAACCCGGGAGGCGAGTCCTTGAGCGCGAGGCCCATACCGGCCAGCTTCGCCTTGACCTCGTCGATCGACTTCGCACCGAAGTTGCGGATGTCGAGCAGGTCGGCCTCGGAACGCGCCACGAGCTCACCCACGGAGTGGATGCCCTCGCGCTTGAGGCAGTTGTACGACCGGACGGTCAGCTCGAGCTCCTCGATCGGGAGCGCGAGGTCGGCCGCCAGCGCCGCGTCCGTCGGGGACGGACCCATGTCGATGCCCTCGGCGTCGATGTTCAGCTCGCGGGCGAGACCGAACAGCTCGACCAGGGTCTTGCCGGCGGACGCCATGGCGTCGCGCGGCCGCATGGCCTGCTTCGTCTCGACGTCGACGATCAGCTTGTCGAAGTCGGTGCGCTGCTCGACACGCGTGGCCTCGACCTTGTACGTGACCTTGAGAACCGGCGAGTAGATCGAGTCGACCGGGATACGGCCGATCTCCTGGCCCACCTGCTTGTTCTGCACGGCGGAGACGTAACCGCGACCGCGCTCGACGGTCAGCTCCATCTCCAGCTTGCCCTTGCCGTTGAGCGTGGCGAGGACGAGGTCGGGGTTGTGCACCTCGACACCGGCCGGGGGCGCGATGTCGGCGGCGGTGACCAGACCCGGGCCCTGCTTGCGCAGGTACATCACGACCGGCTCGTCGTGCTCCGAGGAGACCACGAGCTGCTTGATGTTGAGGATGAGGTCGGTGACGTCCTCCTTGACGCCCGGCACGGTGGTGAACTCGTGCAGGACGCCGTCGATGCGGATGCTGGTGACAGCAGCGCCGGGGATCGACGACAGGAGGGTGCGGCGGAGGGAGTTGCCGAGGGTGTAGCCGAAGCCCGGCTCCAGCGGCTCGATGACGAACCGGGAGCGGAACTCGTCGACGACCTCTTCGGTCAACGAGGGACGCTGAGCGATCAGCATGTGGTGATCCTTCAGTCAGGGGCGCCCGCTATTTGACGCCCGACTCTGTACTGCAAGGGTACGGGCGGCACGACCCGAAAGAGCCGTACCGCCCGGAAATCCCTGGCGAAGCGAGGTCAGACGCGACGACGCTTCGGCGGACGGCAGCCGTTGTGCGGGGTGGGCGTGACGTCCTGGATGGAGCCGACCTCGAGGCCGGTCGCCTGGAGGGAGCGGATCGCGGTCTCACGACCGGAGCCCGGGCCCTTGACGAACACGTCGACCTTGCGCATGCCGTGCTCCTGGGCGCGGCGGGCAGCCGACTCGGCGGCCATCTGCGCGGCGAACGGCGTGGACTTCCGGGAGCCCTTGAAGCCGACGTGGCCGGCGGAGGCCCAGGAGATCACGTTGCCGGACGGGTCCGTGATCGACACGATGGTGTTGTTGAACGTGCTCTTGATGTGCGCGTGGCCGTGAGCGACGTTCTTCTTTTCCTTGCGGCGCACCTTCTTGGCAGCGCCCTGACGTCCCTTGGGGGGCATGTCGTTCTCCTACGGGAGGTGGTCGGTCCTACAGCGAAGACCGCTGGACGGCGAGTCCGCTGCGGACTACTTCTTGCCCGGCTTCTTCTTACCGGCGATGGCGCGACGCGGGCCCTTGCGGGTGCGGGCGTTGGTGCTGGTGCGCTGACCGCGGACGGGCAGACCGCGGCGGTGACGCAGACCCTGGTAGGTGCCGATCTCGACCTTGCGGCGGATGTCGGCCTGGATCTCGCGACGGAGGTCACCCTCGGTCTTGATGTTGTTGTCGACGTACTCGCGGATCGCGACGAGCTGCTCCTCGGAGAGGTCGCGGACGCGGGTGTTCGGGTCGACGCCGGTGGCGGCCAGCGTCTGCTGCGAAAGGGTCCGGCCGATGCCGAACACGTAGGTGAGGGCGATCTCCACGCGCTTTTCGCGCGGGATGTCAACACCGGAAACGCGTGCCATTCAATGGCTCCAGTTGATTGTCGGAGGTCTTCCACAGAACCGGTTCCCGGCCGCCGTATCAGGTACGAACCGGGTCCCCGGCCTCCGAACCGGGGGTGTCGGGCACCTGGGTGCCCGGGTCCTGCGTATGAACATGTTCAGCTCGCGTCGCGCGAAGTCATGCGAATCGCGGAGGGAACGGTCGTGCGTCAGCCCTGGCGCTGCTTGTGGCGCGGGTTGTCGCAGATGACCATGACCCGACCGTGACGGCGGATCACCCTGCACTTGTCGCAGATCTTCTTGACGCTCGGCTTGACCTTCATGGGGTGAGGTTCTCCGGGTCAGTTGCCGGCGGCCCCACGGAGACCGCGGGGCGTGGGCAAGATCTACTTGTACCGGTAGACGATCCGGCCACGCGTCAGGTCGTACGGAGACAGCTCCACCACGACCCGGTCGTCAGGGAGGATGCGGATGTAGTGCATGCGCATCTTGCCGCTGATGTGTGCCAGGACCTGGTGGCCGTTCTGGAGCTCGACCTTGAACATGGCGTTCGGAAGAGACTCGACGACAGTGCCCTCGATCTCGATGGCACCTTGCTTCTTGGCCACGCTTCGCCCTTCGAATCGACTACCTTGATCGACTCCGTTGCGCCCTGCGAGCTGATGCAGGCATACGGGTGCACTGGAGCCGACGAGTCAGTCTACGTCAGCATCCCCGAAAAGACGAAACGAGGAAGTCTGCCCCACGCCCGAGATCCTTATGCAACCGGGTGGCCACCCGGCACCGGCGGAGGCTTTCGGACACCGACGCTCAGCCCAGCGGGTCCGGTGCCGCCGTGATCCCGAGTTCCGCGAGCTTCGCCTTGCCGCCGTCCGGCGCCGTCAGCACCAGCGGGCCCTGCTCCGTCAGCGCCACCGAGTGCTCCCAGTGCGAGGACCACGTCCCGTCGGTCGTGATGACCGTCCAGTCGTCCTCCAGGACCTCGGTGCGCGGGGTGCCGAGGGAGACCATCGGCTCGATGGCGAGGCAGAAGCCGGGGACCAGCTTGGGACCCTTGCCGCGGCGGCGGTCGACGTAGTTCAGCAGGTGCGGGTCCATGTGCATCTCGGTGCCGATGCCGTGGCCGCCGTAGTCCTCGATGATCCCGTACTTGCCGCCGCCGGGCTTGGGCTGGCGGCGGATGTAGGTCTCGACGGCGCGGGAGATGTCGACCAGCCGGTTGCCCTGCTTCATGGCAGCGATGCCGGCCCACATCGACTCCTCGGTCACCCGGGAGAGCTCGACCAGCTCCGGGGCGTGACCGGAGCCGACGAAGGCCGTGTAGGCGGCGTCGCCGTGCCAGCCGTCGATGATCGCGCCGCAGTCGATGGAGATGATGTCCCCGTCCTTGAGGACCACCTCGTCGGACGGGATGCCGTGGACGACGACCTCGTTGACGGACGTGCAGATGGTCGCCGGGAAGCCGCCGTAGCCGAGGAAGTTCGGCTTGGCGTTGTGCTCCGCGAGCACCTTGCGGGCGACCTGGTCCAGGTCCTTGGTCGTGGCGCCGGGCACGGCGGCCTCCCGCGTCGCCGCGTGGATGGCGGCGACGACCAGCCCCGCCTCACGCATCTTGGCGATCTGCTCGGGGCTCTTGATCTGCACCATGGGGGCTGCGGCCTTTCTGGACCGGAAGGGAACGGACTCACCCAACGATACGGGGCCCGCGCCGGTCCCCTGCCGCGGGCGGCCGCCGCGGCACCCCTCCCCACCACGCACCACAGCCGCGGCCCCCGGAGGGAACCGCGGCTGTGGCCACGCGCGAGGAGAACTACTTGTCCCGCTTCAGCGCCTCCAGCGCCCGAGCGGTGACCTCGTCCACCGGCCCCATCGCGGAGATGGTGACCACGAGGCCCTGCGCCTTGTAGTAGTCGATGATCGGCTCGGTCTGCGTGTGGTAGACCTCGAGCCGCTTGCGGACCGTCCCCTCGGAGTCGTCGTCCCGCTGGTACAGCTCGCCGCCGCAGACGTCGCAGACGCCTTCCTGCTTCGGCGGCGTGTACGTCACGTGGAAGACGTGCGCCGAGTTGTTGCGGCACACACGCCGGCCGGCGATCCGCTTGACGACCTCGTCCTCGGGGGCCTCGAGGTCCAGCACCGCGTCGAGCTGCATGTTCTCGGTCTCGAGGAGCTGGTCCAGCGCCTCGGCCTGCGAGACGTTGCGGGGGAAGCCGTCCAGCAGGAAGCCGCCCTCGGCGTCGGGCTGCTCCATCCTGTCCTTCGCCATGGCGATGGTGACCTCGTCCGGGACGAGGTTTCCGGCGTCCATGTAGGACTTGGCGAGCTTGCCCAGCTCGGTCTGCCGGCTGATGTTCGCGCGGAACAGGTCGCCCGTGGAGATGTGCGGAATGTGCAGCGTCTCGGCAAGGCGGGTGGCTTGCGTTCCCTTTCCGGCACCCGGCGGCCCGACGAGGACGATTCGCATCAGCGGAGGAACCCTTCGTAATTGCGCTGCTGGAGCTGGCTCTCGATCTGCTTCACCGTCTCGAGACCGACACCCACGATGATCAGGATGCTGGTACCACCGAACGGGAAGTTCTGGTTTGCCCCGAAACCAGCCAACGCCATTGTCGGGACGAGAGCGATCAGACCCAGATACAGCGAACCCGGCCAGGTGATCCGATTGAGTACGTAGCTCAGATACTCAGCGGTCGGTCGGCCAGCCCGGATGCCCGGGATGAAGCCACCATACTTCTTCATGTTGTCCGCGACTTCCTCGGGGTTGAACGAGATGGCCACGTAGAAGAAGGCGAAGAAGACGATCAAGAAGAAGTACAGAATGATGTGCGGCGTCGCGGCCGTGTCGGCGAGGTTCTTCGTGATCCAGGTGGCCCAGCCCGCCTGGGAGTTGGAGAACTGGACGATCAGCGCCGGAATGTAGAGCAGCGACGAGGCGAAGATGACGGGGATCACACCCGCCTGGTTCACCTTGAGCGGGATGTAGGTGGACGTGCCGCCGTAGGAACGGCGTCCGATCATGCGCTTCGCGTACTGGACGGGAATGCGCCGCTGGGCCTGCTCGACGAAGACCACGAGACCGACCATCACCAGGCCGACCAGGATGACCGTGCCGAACTCGATCCAGCCGCCGGCCAGGTCGCCCTGCTTCTTGATGGCCCACAGGGCGGACGGGAAGGTCGCGGCGATCGAGATGAACATCAGGATCGACATGCCGTTGCCGACACCGCGGTCGGTGATCAGCTCGCCGAGCCACATCACGACGGCCGTACCGGCGGTCATGCAGATCACCATCACGACGGTGGTGAAGATGGCCTGGTCGGGAACGATCTGGCCGGCGACGGTGCAGCCGGAGAACAGGGCGCCGCTGCGCGCGGTGGCCACCAGGCCGGTGCCCTGGAGGATGGCGAGCGCCATGGTCAGGTAGCGGGTGTACTGCGTGATCTTCGCCGTACCCGCCTGGCCTTCCTTCTTCAGGGCCTCCAGGCGCGGGATCACCACGGTCAGCAGCTGCAGAATGATGCTCGCCGTGATGTACGGCATGATGCCGAGCGCGAAGACCGTGATCTGCAGCAGCGCGCCACCGCTGAACATGTTGACCAGACCGAAGAGGCCCTGGTTGCCGGACGCCTGGTCCACGCACTCCTGGACGCTCTTGTAGTCGACGCCGGGAATGGGGATGTGGGTACCGAGTCGGTACACCACGATGATGCCGAGCGTGAAGAGCAGCTTCTTGCGCAGGTCGGGCGTCTTGAACGCCCGGGCGAACGCGGTGAGCACGGTGCCTCCTGCGACCCCCGCGCTTCTGCGTCAAGGGTGACGGTCTTGAGGTTCGACTGACGACTAAGGGATAACGGTCAACTGCCGCTCAGGGTGCCCCATGTGTAGCACCCGTGAAAGAGGGCAGCGCAGGCCACCTTACCGGCGGGACCACCACCCTTGGAACGACCAACCGGGGATACCCCATTTGTGGGGTATCCCCGGTCGGGATCGCTCAAGTCATCGAGACGCCTGAAAGGTTCAGACGAGCTCGGTGACGGTACCGCCGGCGGCGGTGATCTTCTCCTTGGCGGAGCCGGAGACGGCGTCGACCGTCACCTGCAGCGCCACGGAGATCTCGCCCTGGCCGAGGACCTTGACGAGGCTGTTCTTGCGAACGGCACCCTTGGCCACGAGGCCCTCGACGGTGACCTCGCCACCCTCGGGGTACAGCGCGGCCAGCTTGTCGAGGTTCACGACCTGGAACTCGGTCTTGAACGGGTTCTTGAAGCCCTTCAGCTTCGGGAGGCGCATGTGGAGCGGCATCTGGCCACCCTCGAAGCGCTCCGGAACCTGGTAACGGGCCTTCGTGCCCTTCGTACCACGACCGGCCGTCTTACCCTTCGACGCCTCACCACGACCGACGCGGGTCTTGGCGGTCTTGGCGCCCGGGGCGGGACGGAGGTTGTGGATCTTGAGCGGGTTCTGCTCCGCCATGATCAGTCGACCTCCTCGACCGTCACGAGGTGGCGGACGGTGTGCACCATGCCGCGGAACTCGGGACGGTCCTCCTTGACGACCTGCGTGTTGATGCCCTTGAGACCAAGGCTGCGCAGGGTGTCGCGGTGGTTCTGCTTGCTGCCGATGTAGGACTTGACCTGCGTAATCTTGAGCTGCGCCATGATTACGCACCCGCCCCGGCACGCGCACGCAGCAGAGCCGCGGGGGCGACGTCCTCGAGCGGCAGACCACGGCGGGCCGCGATCTCCTCGGGACGCTGCAGGCCCTTCAGGGCCTCCACGGTCGCGTGCACGATGTTGATCGCGTTGTCGGAGCCGAGCGACTTCGACAGCACGTCGTGAATACCGGCGCACTCGAGCACGGCACGCACCGGACCACCGGCGATAACACCGGTACCCGGGGACGCGGGCTTGAGCAGCACGACGCCGGCAGCCTTCTCACCCTGGATGGGGTGCGGGATGGTGCCCTGGATGCGGGGGACCTTGAAGAAGTGCTTCTTGGCCTCCTCAACGCCCTTGGCGATGGCGGCCGGCACCTCCTTGGCCTTGCCGTAACCGACACCCACGGTGCCGTCACCGTCGCCCACCACGACCAGCGCGGTGAAGCTGAAGCGACGACCACCCTTCACAACCTTGGCGACGCGGTTGATCGCGACGACGCGCTCAACGTACGCGGTCTTCTCGGCGGCAGCAGCGCCGCCGTCACGGCCCTTCCGGTCCCGCCGCTCGCCGCCACCGGCACCGCTTCCGCGGCGCTGGGGTCCAGCCATTGGAATTACCTCTCTCTGTTTCCGCTAGCTCCGGAACCGGCTCAGAACTTGAGCCCGGCCTCGCGGGCGGCGTCGGCCAGGGCGGCGATGCGCCCGGCGTACTGGTTGCCACCACGGTCGAACACGACGGCCTCGACACCGGCGGCCTTGGCGCGCTCGGCGACCAGGGCACCGACCTGCTTGGCCTGGGCCGACTTGTCGCCCTCGCCACCACGGATCGAGGTGTCCAGGGTGGACGCCGACGCCAGGGTGTGACCCTTGAGGTCGTCGATCACCTGCGCCACGATGTGGCGGTTGGAGCGGGTCACGACCAGACGGGGACGCTCCGCGGTACCCGCGATCCGCTTGCGGATCCGGATGTGACGGCGCTTGATCGCGGCGCGCTTGTAGGCGTCGCCCTTGAGGATCTTCTGCCCGTATGCCATGGCTTACTTACCCGCCTTTCCGACCTTGCGGCGGATGACTTCGCCCTCGTACTTGACGCCCTTGGCCTTGTACGGGTCGGGCTTGCGGAGCTTGCGGATGTTGGCCGCAACCTCGCCGACCTTCTGCTTGTCGATGCCCTCGACCGAGAAACGGGTCGGGGACTCCACCTTGAAGGTGATGCCCTCGGGGGCCTCGACGGTGATCGGGTGGCTGTAGCCGAGGGAGAACTCCAGGTTCGAACCCTTGGCGACCACGCGGTAACCGACACCGCTGATCTCGAGCTTCTTCACGTAACCCTGGGTCACGCCGGTGATCATGTTCGCCACCAGCGTGCGGGACAGGCCGTGCAGGGCCTTGCTCTGACGCTCGTCGTTGGGGCGGGTGACGTTCAGAACGCCGTCCTCACCCTTGGCGATGTCGATCGGCGCCACGACGGTGTGGGTCAGCGTGCCCTTGGGGCCCTTGACCGCGACCGTACGGCCGTCGATGGTGACGTCCACGCCGGCGGGAACCGCGATGGGGAGCTTGCCGATGCGCGACATAGCTGTTTCCTCCGTTCCCTTCCGCTACCAGACGTAGGCGAGGACTTCCCCACCCACGCCCTTCTTGCCGGCCTGCTTGTCGGTGAGGAGCCCGTGCGACGTGGAGATGATGGCCACGCCGAGGCCGCCCAGCACCTTGGGCAGGTTGGTGGACTTCGCGTACACCCGGAGACCGGGCTTGGAGATCCGCTTGATGCCCGCGATGGAGCGCTCACGGTTCGGGCCGAACTTCAGCTCGAGGACGAGGTTCTTGCCGACCTCGGCGTCCTCGACCTTCCAGCCCGTGATGAAGCCCTCCTGCTGGAGGATCTCCGCGATGTGAGACTTGATCTTGGACGCCGGCATCGTCACGGAGTCGTGGTACGCCGAGTTCGCGTTCCGCAGACGCGTAAGCATGTCTGCGATCGGATCAGTCATGGTCATGAATTGGCCTTCGGCCTCTCTCGCCGGGGTTTCCTGGTGCGCCATCCCTCTCCCCGATCCGAGACGGGACGGGTGCGGCGCGGTGGACCTACGGCGTAGTAAGTCGTACGGGCGGCAGACGCCCAACCCCACAAGCCTAAGGCATGGGGAGCCGGGCCTCTGCCGACCCAGATGCTTACCGAGAGTCTGAATAACCCGGAATTACCGGATTACCAGGAGCTCTTGGTCACGCCCGGCAGCTCGCCACGGTGAGCCATCTCACGAAGGCACACGCGGCACAGGCCGAACTTGCGGTAGACGGAGTGGGGGCGGCCGCAGCGCTGGCAGCGGGTGTAGCCACGCACACCGAACTTGGGCTTGCGAGCAGCCTTAGCGATCAGAGCCTTCTTCGCCATCTCGCTCACGCCTCCTTGAACGGGAAGCCGAGGTGACGAAGGAGCGCGCGGCCCTCAGCGTCGTTGGTCGCCGTGGTGACCACGGTGATGTCCATACCCCGGACGCGGTCGATCTTGTCCTGGTCGATCTCGTGGAACATGACCTGCTCCGTGAGACCGAAGGTGTAGTTGCCACGGCCGTCGAACTGCTTGGGGGACAGGCCGCGGAAGTCGCGGATGCGCGGCAGCGCGAGCGACAGGGTGCGGTCCAGGAACTCCCACATGCGGTCGCCACGGAGCGTGACGTGGGCACCGATCGGCTGGCCCTCACGCAGCTTGAACTGCGCGATGGACTTGCGGGCCTTGGTGACGGCCGGCTTCTGACCGGTGATCGTGGTGAGGTCGCGGATGGCGCCCTCGATCAGCTTGGAGTCGCGGGCGGCGTCGCCCACACCCATGTTGACCACGATCTTGACGAGGCCGGGAACCTGCATGACGTTCTCGTAGGAGAACTCCTCACGCAGCTTGCCCGCGATCTCCTCGCGGTACTTCGTCTTCAGACGCGGAGTGGTGGTGGTCGCCATCAGATGTCCTCACCCGTCCGCTTGGCAACGCGGATCTTGTTGCCCTCGTCGTCGAAGCGGTAACCGACGCGCGTGACGACCTTGTTGCCGTCCTTCTCCACGACCAGCTGGACGTTGGAGACGTGGATCGGGGCCTCGGTGGTCACGATGCCGCCGGCCTGCGAACCGCGAGCGGTCGGACCGGCCTTGGTGTGCTTCTTGACCCGGTTGACACCCTCGACCAGGACGCGCTCCTCGCGCGGGTAAGCGGCAATGACCTTGCCCTGCTTGCCCTTGTCCTTGCCGGTGATGACCTGGACCAGGTCGCCCTTCTTGATCTTCATGCTCACAGCACCTCCGGCGCGAGGGAGATGATCTTCATGAACTTCTTCTCGCGCAGCTCACGGCCGACCGGGCCGAAGATACGGGTGCCACGAGGGTCGCCGTCGTTCTTCAGAATGACGGCGGCGTTCTCGTCGAAGCGGATGTACGAGCCGTCCGGACGGCGGCGCTCCTTGACGGTGCGAACGATGACCGCCTTGACGACGTCACCCTTCTTCACGTTGCCACCGGGGATCGCGTCCTTGACGGTGGCGACGATGACGTCACCGATACCCGCGTAGCGGCGACCGGAGCCACCGAGCACACGGATGCAGAGGATCTCCTTCGCACCCGTGTTGTCGGCGACACGCAGTCGCGACTCCTGCTGGATCACGTCTATCTCCTGATTGTCTGCCGGTTCCCTCCGGGAGTTGGTCCGGAGAGCCTGGCGGAACCGTCCTGCGGGGAGCTCCCGCAGGAATTACTTGTGCCTCTGGGAGGGCGAACCCGCCGCCGGGGGCCTGGGCCCCCGGCGGGGGTCGGCGGGGGCGAAGGCCCCGGCCGATTACTTCGCCTTCTCGAGGATCTCTACGACGCGCCAGCGCTTCGTCGCGGACAGCGGCCGGGTCTCCATGAGGAGGACGCGGTCGCCGACACCCGCGGCGTTCTGCTCGTCGTGGGCCTTGAGCTTGTTCGTACGGCGGATGACCTTGCCGTACAGCGCGTGCTTGACGCGGTCCTCGACGGCGACGACGACGGTCTTGTCCATCTTGTCGCTGACGACCAGACCCTCACGGGTCTTGCGGAATCCGCGTGCCTCGGTGTTCTCAGTCACGTTGCTCTCGCTCATCAGGCGCTCTCCACCGTCTCGATGCCCAGCTCGCGCTCACGCATCAGGGTGTAGATCCGCGCGATGTCCTTACGGACGGCCTTGAGCCGACCGTGGTTCTCGAGCTGACCGGTCGCCGCCTGGAAGCGGAGGTTGAACAGCTCTTCCTTGGCCTCGCGGAGCTTCGCGAGAAGCTCCTCGTTGCCCAGCTCGCGCAGCTCGGACGCCTTGGTACCGGCCGACATCACGCTTCACCTGCCTCGCGCTTGACGATCCGGCACTTCATCGGCAGCTTGTGGGCCGCACGAGTCAGCGCCTCACGGGCGATCTTCTCGTTGGGGTACGACAGCTCGAACATGACGCGTCCGGGCTTGACGTTGGCGATCCACCACTCCGGAGAACCCTTACCGGAACCCATGCGGGTCTCGGCCGGCTTCTTGGTGAGCGGACGGTCCGGGTAGATGTTGATCCAGACCTTGCCGCCACGCTTGATGTGACGGGTCATGGCGATACGAGCCGCTTCGATCTGGCGGTTCGTGACGTAGGCCGGGGTCAGCGCCTGGATGCCGTACTCGCCGAACGCAACCTGCGTTCCACCCTTGGACATGCCGTTGCGCTTCGGGTGGTGCTGCTTGCGGTGCTTGACCCTACGGGGGATCAGCATTTCGGTCAGGCCTCCGTTCCGGTGCTCTCAGCCGGAGCGGCAGCGGCGGGCGCCTCGGCCTTGGGGGCCTCGGCGGCCGGAGCCGACTGCTGCTGCGGCTTGCGACCGCGCCGCTCGCCACCGCGGCCACCACGGGCCGGGCGGTCGGCGCCACCGCGGGCCGGGCGGTTACCCGCACGGGCGGCAGCGTTCTCGGCGCGGACCTCGGCGATGTTCTTGACGTCGCCCTTGTAGATCCAGACCTTCACACCGATGCGGCCGAAGGTCGTCTTGGCCTCGAAGAAGCCGTAGTCCACGTTCGCGCGGAGCGTGTGCAGGGGCACGCGGCCCTCGCGGTAGAACTCCGAGCGGGACATCTCGGCGCCGCCGAGGCGGCCACCGCACTGGATCTTGATGCCCTTGGCGCCGGCCTTCATCGCCGACTGCATGCTCTTGCGCATGGCACGGCGGAAGGAGACGCGGGAGGAGAGCTGCTCGGCGACGGCCTGGGCCACGAGCTGAGCATCCGTCTCGGGGTTCTTGACCTCGAGGATGTTCAGCTGGACCTGCTTGCCGGTGAGCTTCTCGAGGTCGCCGCGGATGCGGTCGGCCTCGGCGCCGCGGCGGCCGATGACGATGCCCGGACGAGCGGTGTGGATGTCCACACGCACGCGGTCACGGGTGCGTTCGATCTCGACCTTGGAGATGCCGGCGCGCTCCATGCCGGACGTCATCATCCGACGGATGGCGACGTCTTCCTTGACGTAGTCCTTGTACAGCTTGTCGGCGTACCAACGCGACTTGAAGTCGGTCGTGACACCGAGCCGGAACCCGTGCGGGTTTACCTTCTGGCCCATTACCGGGTTCCTTCCTTGCTGCTGACGACCACGGTGATGTGGCTGGTCCGCTTGCGGATCCGGTAGGCGCGGCCCTGGGCGCGCGGACGGAACCGCTTCAGGGTCGGGCCCTCGTCGACGTAGGCCTCGGAGATGTAGAGGCTGTCGACATCGGTGTGGTCGTAGTTGTGCGCGGCGTTGGCAATGGCGCTGTCCAGCACCTTGCCCACCGGCACGCTCGCGGCCTGCGGGGCGAAACGCAGGACCGCCTGAGCCTCCGTGGCGTCCATGCCACGGATGAGGTCCACCACGCGGCGGGCCTTCATGGGCGTGACGCGGATGTACCGCGCCTGGGCCCTGGCTTCCATGGTTGTCCCTTCAGTGTCTGTCATTGGTCATTCCACCCCGCTGGTTAGCGGCGCTTCGACTTCCGGTCGTCCTTGACGTGACCCCGGAAGGTGCGCGTCGGCGAGAACTCGCCGAGCTTGTGGCCGACCATGGACTCGGTGACAAACACCGGGATGTGGGTCTTGCCGTTGTGCACCGCGATCGTGTGGCCGAGCATCGCCGGGACGATCATCGAGCGACGGGACCAGGTCTTGATGACGTTCTTGGTACCGGCTTCGTTCTGCGAGTCCACCTTCTTGATCAGGTGGTCGTCGACGAAGGGTCCCTTCTTCAAGCTACGAGGCATCTCAACCCGTCCTTAGCGCTTCTTGTTCGTCTTGCGGCGGCGGACGATGTACTTGTTCGACGCCTTCTTGGGCGAACGAGTACGGCCTTCCTTCTTGCCCCACGGGGACACGGGGTGACGACCACCGGAGGTCCGGCCCTCACCACCACCGTGCGGGTGGTCCACCGGGTTCATGACCACACCACGGACGGTCGGGCGAACGCCCAGCCACCGCTTGCGGCCCGCCTTGCCCCAGTTGATGTTGCTCTGCTCGGCGTTGCCGACCTCGCCGACCGTGGCGCGGCAGCGCTGGTCGACCAGGCGGATCTCTCCGGACGGCATGCGCAGGTGGGCCATGGAGCCCTCCTTCGCGAGCAGCTGCACGGAGGCGCCGGCGGAGCGGGCGAACTTGGCGCCGCCACCGGGACGGAGCTCGATCGCGTGGATCGTGGTACCGACCGGGATGTTGCGGAGGGCCAGGTTGTTGCCCGGCTTGATGTCGGCCCCGGGACCGTTCTCGACGCGGTCACCCTGCTGCAGGTTGCGCGGGGCGAGGATGTAGCGCTTCTCGCCGTCGGCGTAGTGCAGCAGCGCGATGCGCGCGGTGCGGTTGGGGTCGTACTCGATGTGCGCGACCTTCGCCGGCACGCCGTCCTTGTCGTGACGACGGAAGTCGATCACGCGGTAGGCGCGCTTGTGTCCGCCACCCTGGTGGCGAACGGTCACACGACCGGCGTTGTTACGGCCGCCCTTGCTGTGCAGCGGGCGGACCAGCGACTTCTCCGGCGTGGACCGCGTGACCTCGACGAAGTCGGCGACGCTGGAGCCACGACGGCCCGGAGTCGTCGGCTTGTACTTGCGGATACCCATTTCTCAGTCCTCGTCCGATATCGGACGATCCGGACCTCCGTCAGGAGGTCGGACCGCCGAAGATGTCGATACGGTCGCCCTCGGCGAGGGTCACGATCGCGCGCTTGCTGTCGGCACGCTTGCCGAAGCCCGTGCGGGTCCGCTTGCGCTTGCCCTGGCGGTTGATCGTGTTGACCCCGGTGACCTTGACCGAGAAGACCGCCTGGACGGCCTCCTTGATCTGGGTCTTGTTGGAGCCCGGCGCGACGATGAACGTGTACTTGTTCTCGTCGAGGAGCGCGTAGCTCTTCTCGGACACGACCGGCTTGAGCAGCACGTCACGGGGGTCCGTGAACGCCTTGCTCGCCGGGGTGACGACGGTGTTCTTGCCCTCGGCCTCGTGGCGGCGCGCCTTGGCGACGCGCGCGGCCTTGGCCGCCTTGGCGGCCTTCGAGGCGATGCTCGGGTGACGCGTAGCCATCAGGCCTCGCTCCCTTCGGTGTCAGCGGCCTTGGGGCCAGACACGAAGGACTCGAAAGCGGCCTGGGTGAAGACCACGTCGTCCGAGACGAGAACGTCGTACGTGTTCAGCTGGCCCGGCTCCAGAATGTGGATCTGGGGCAGGTTGCGGGCGGACAGCCACGCGGCCTCGTCGGAGCGGTCGGCGACGAGCAGCAGGTTCTTACGCTCGCTGATCTTGCCGAACAGGCTCTTGGCGGCCTTGGTGGAGGGGGTCTCGCCCTCGATCACGCCGGTGACGACGTGGATGCGGTTGTGGCGGGCCCGGTCGGTGAGGGCGTGGCGCAGGGCCGCGGCCTTCATCTTCTTCGGGGTCCGCTGCGAGTAGTCGCGCGGCACGGGGCCGTGGACGACGCCACCGCCGGCGAACTGCGGCGCACGGGTCGAACCCTGACGGGCGCGGCCGGTGCCCTTCTGGCGGTACGGCTTCTTGCCGCCACCACGGACTTCACCGCGGGTCTTGGTCTTGTGCGTGCCCTGGCGGGCAGCGGCGAGCTGCGCGACGACGACCTGGTGGATCAGCGGAACGCTGACCTTCTCAACGCCGAAGATCTCCGCGGGGAGCTCGACGGTACCGGCCTTGTCGCCCGCCGGCGAAAGGATGTCAACAGTGCTCATCGGTTACCTCAGGCCCCCTTGGCCGCGGTGCGGACCAGGACGAGGCCGCCGTTCGGACCGGGAACCGCGCCCTTGATGAGCAGCAGACCCTTCTCCGCGTCAACGGCGTGGACGGTCAGGTTCTGGGTGGTGACCCGCTCGTTGCCCATGCGGCCGGCCATGCGGAGGCCCTTGAACACGCGGCCCGGGGTGGCGCAGCCACCGATGGAACCGGGAGAGCGGTGCTTGCGCTGGGTGCCGTGACCGGCGCCGAGGCCCTTGAAGTTGTGACGCTTCATGACACCGGCGAAGCCCTTGCCCTTGCTCTTGCCGGTCACGTCGACCTTGACACCGGACTCGAACACCTCAGCGGTGATCTCCTGGCCCAGGGTGTACTCGGCGGCGTCCGCGGTGCGGATCTCGACAAGGTGGCGGCGGGGGGTGACGTCGGCCTTGGCGAAGTGGCCCTTGAGGGGCTTGTTCACCTTGCGCGGGTCGATCTCGCCGAAGGCGATCTGGACGGACTCGTAGCCGTCGACGTCGTTCGTACGGACCTGGGTCACGACATTCGGCCCGGCCTTGACGACGGTGACGGGAACAACGCGGTTGTTCTCGTCCCACACCTGCGTCATGCCGAGCTTCTCGCCCAGGATGCCCTTGATCTGCTTGGTCATCTTCAGATCACCGGCCTCAGAGCTTGATCTCGATGTCGACACCGGCCGGGAGGTCGAGTCGCATCAGAGAGTCAACGGTCTTGGGGGTCGGGTCGAGGATGTCGATCAGGCGCTTGTGCGTGCGCATCTCGAAGTGCTCGCGCGAGTCCTTGTACTTGTGCGGCGACTTGATGACGCAGTACACGTTCTTCTCAGTGGGCAGCGGCACCGGGCCCGCGACCGACGCACCAGTACGCGTCACCGTCTCGACGATCTTCTTCGCCGAGGAGTCGATGACCTCGTGGTCGTAGGCCTTGAGCCGGATGCGGATCTTCTGTCCCGCCATGGCTACTTCGTAGTCCTGTCTCTCGAAAACGCTCTGGAACCCGGTGTTCCTCGCCTCACCTCCGACCCACGCGGTCGGGCGTGTCGCGCTCCCGTTGACACAGATGTCCCTCTCCGGGACTTCCCTGCTGGGGAGTGCGGGCCCTTCCGGAACCGCGGACGGGGGCGAGAGGCCCACCAGGTGCCTGGTCTGCACCCCGCTGACGCTTCCCGGAAGATTCCCGTACTTCCGCCCCTGATCAGGGGCGACGAGTACTGTGGGACTCGCTTCCGGTCCTCCCGGCGGGAGGCGCGCAGCATCGGCACTCGACCGAGCAACTCGGCTAGTCTGCCATACGGGGCAGGGGGCTGGCCAATCGAGCCGGAGAGAATACCCCGAAGGTGACGCGGCTCAAACCGGGGCCCGCCGGGCGGGCGCGTCCGGCCCGGTGGACGAGCGGACGAAACAGGGGGACGACGTGGGTACGGCCGACACCGACGGCACGGCGGGGACCGGCTCCGGCGGGGCGCGGACGCCGCGGGACGCGGACCGGGCGGAGAAGTGGTCGATCGCCTGGATCCTGCTGGCGCTGGCCCTGTGGGGGTGCCTGGCGGTCCTGCTGCTCTCCTCGTACGGCCCCGAGTACGACGGCGTGCCCCGCTGCGAAGGCCCGCTGGTCGACCCGTTCCAGCGCGCCGACGGCGTCTGCGACAGCGAGCTGCGCCAGTGGCCGGCCCTGCTGGGCGTCCTGGCCCTGTCGACGATCGCGTCCGTGGTCGCGGCGGCGACCACGGTCTACGCCAGGCTGCTGTCCCGCCTGGCGAGGATGTCCGGCCACCCGAAGCCGATCGCCGGAACGGGAGCGGACACCGCCTGATCAGACCCGCTCGGCGCCGGCAGCGCCCCCTTCGCCACTGGTTGTCACTGCGAAGTCACGTCACCGGCGAGCTCATGGATGACGACTCTGCCGCCCCTTACCCGTCTTCGCTCTCCACGCCCGCCAGCCCATGCGGGCGAGAACACCCACGCACAGGGAGACGAGAATTGCTCCCCAGTCGATGACATGGGGCATCCCGGGGAAGAACGCGAAGAAAGCGAGTGCCGCGATCAACCCCACCAGGAAGGCCACGATCCCCGCCCGCCGCAGGCGCACTTCATGTCCGGGGCCCTCGTGCTGCCCCTGCTCCTCGGTCATGACGCTCACTTCGTAATGTGATGGCACTGAGCCGCTCGTCGCACGCTGTTGACATAGAGATGCGCGCACGTCTTGCCATAACGAGGCAGCCGCTGCGGTGAGTTGTTGCGCATGGGATCGATCTTGCACTCTTGGTGTGTCGCGCCCCGGGACGTGCGGTATGTCTTGTTGTTCGTGTCGGCGTAGGTGAAGTCGATGCGCCAGTTGCAGAAGCCGCTGCTGAGAGCCCCGACGAAAGCGCAGTCGACGCCGGCATTCTGGTAGGTGATCTTGCGGCCGCTGCCACGGACGGCATGGGTGAACATGCATCCGGTCGGCACCTTCATCGACACACCGCCGATGGTGTAGTCGAAGGTGCGAATAGGAGTCGATCCGACCGCTGTGGCAGATGCCCCCGACGGAGTCGTGATGATGAGGGCGCCCGCCGCTACGAGCGAAGCAGTCAGGCGTGCGAGATGCGACAAGACCAAGGTGATCCCCTCCTGGTGTCTCGTGACCAACACCGGACACAACAGGGAGTCGAACCTTCCGGTTGTGCTGTTCGGGGCTGCTTCATCATCTCGGGTATTCATGTCGGCAGTGCGCTGACCAGCAGAAACGTTCCCAAGTGGGACGGTGTCACGGGACGGCGAGGCCCGGCCGGTCACTGTGCCGGTTGGCCTCGCGGCCCCTCCGACGTGTATGTCAGACCGGCTTCGCGACGGTCAGGAGGACCGCTGTGTCCTCCACCAGAGCCCCCGGGCTGTGGCGGGCCGAGGGATGGGGAGCAGGTCGCCGTCGCGGCCCTCTCAGGACGTGTCGCCGCTGATGAGGCGGATGCGTCCGTGCAGCTGCGGCCAACGCCATCACCCAGGGCCACGTGCCGGGCCGGGACTTCCGGCTGCTGATGTACGTCGTCGGCAACACCCTCCGCATCGGGGTCACCGACACGCGCGGTGACCGGCTGCCGTGCCTGCAGCACTCCGCCACCGACGCCGTGTCCGGCCGCGGTCTCCTGCTCGTGGACGCCCTCGCCGGCCGTTGGGGAGTCGTCCCCGCCCTGCCCCCGCGCAAGACCGTCTGGGCCGAGGTGAGGACCGGCCCCACCGGATCCCGGCACCTCATCCCGCCCTGATGACCTGCGACGCGGTTCGGCGCATGGCGAGACGGCCGTACGGCCGGGCTCAGGGCAGCTCGGCCCAGGTCCCCATCGTGGTCTCCAGCGTCCAGATGCGGACTTCGGCCCGCGCCCGGGCCGCATACAGGTCCCGCTCGGAGACGATGCTCAGGTCGCCGGCGCCCAGCTGCTGTCGTACGGCGTGCGTGGCCAGGTCCATGCCTGTGGTACCGCCGTCACAGAGCGAGGTGAGGAAGGCACCGTCCCAGGTCCGCTCGTGCAGCACCCAGGGCGCCTCCCCGCGTGCAGTCTTGCGCAGCATGCTCATGAAATCCGCGGCACACTTCCGGCGGGCATCACCGTTCTTGATCTGGAAGACGTGGTTGCCGGTCTCGATCACGGTCGCGGTCGGCAGCACGAAGCGCACCTTGGATTTCAGCCGGACGTCCATCTCCGACAGGACTTCGCCGCGGTGGGCGTTCATGTGAGGTACGCCGAGGATTTCGACGAAGACGGATGTGTCCAGGAAGTCGACGACGGGGAGCCGCAGCCCGGACTGATGCTGTCTGCTCACGGGCTCACAGGCTCCTCAGGAAGTCCTCGACGCTCGTCACGCCCTCTTCCCGGGGACGCACGGCGTCCGGCAGGCGCCCCTTGGTCACCGCGTCGCCGAGGTCTCCCGCGGCCAGGAGGTCGACATAGCCGGGCAGTTCCGTGAGGCGGGTCAGCCGGCT
The DNA here is from genome assembly GCF_044390505.1 of Streptomyces sp. NPDC018947. NCBI lineage: Bacteria > Bacillati > Actinomycetota > Actinomycetes > Kitasatosporales > Streptomycetaceae > Streptomyces > Streptomyces sp. NPDC018947. The sequence goes on along the minus strand of NZ_JBIRZD010000011.1, from coordinate 166,421 downwards.
TTCCCCCGACTCCGGGTCCCGGCTGCACACGACGACTCCCGGATGGTCCTGCGCGTTCAGGGAGTTGAGCAGGGCCGGGCTGTGGGTGGTGAAGAGCACATCGATGCGACGCCGCTGGGACTCCTCCTTCATCAGGCGCAGGACCCGTGCGGCCTGGGTGGGATAGAGGCCGTTCTCGATCTCCTCGATCACCAGGTGCCGCTGCGTCAGGAGCGGCTCGTCGCCACCGCCGGAGACGGGCGCACTCAGCAAGGCGGTGCCGAAGGCCAGGAACCGCAGCATGCCGTCGCTCAGGAGCCGTGCCGGGACGTCGTGCTCCGCTCCGTGATATCCGGCCTCGCGCAGGACCAGTTGCACATCCCCCAACTTAGTGCCGACACTGCTCACCCCCCGAACCGGGTATTCGGGCATTCCCGCCACCAGCTCCGTAAGCCTGTCGAAAGCGGCGGGATCGGTCTTGGCCAGGCCCGCGACCGCTGCGCTCAGATTGTCGGCGCTGCGTCTGAGCTCCACGTCGCGCGCGTTGACGTACTGCCTCATGAGATGCGGGACCGGATCAAGGAGGAAGACGTCCCGCAGAACGGCGAGCACGTCCTGCGCCGCTCGGTGCACGAGCTTCGTGGCCTCCGTGGTCGCGGGCAGCCTCACCGGCACCTGGCCGGCCAGCAGCCGGTCGGCGGCGAACGGCACTCCCGGGTCGAGACCCCGCCGCCCGTTGAAGTAGCGGACGTTGAGGTCACTGCGGCGTGCGTCCGGTGCGTCGCTCGCCAGGAGGGAGCGCCCCGCCGCCAGTCGACGGCCCGCGTAGGGCACGCCCTCGACCGCCGTCAGTTCCTCACGGAGGATGCGCACCTCAGGAGAGATCGCGATCACCACGTCCAGATCGAAAACTGCCTCTCCGGACCGCACGCGGCACCCGAGGCCGAAACGGTCCTCCCCCAGCGGCGCGCACCCCTCGGCGCCACCTCGGATCGGCTCCTCTCCCCCGCTGCGCGGCCCGTCCAGCGCGTCCCGCACCGGCTCCCCCAGTGCCAACCGGGACAGCACCATCAGCCCGTCCAGCGCGTTGGACTTTCCGCTGCCGTTGCGCCCGATCAGCACGGTGAGGTCCTGCAAGGGCAGGCGCTGCTCGGTGAAGCTCTTGAAGGAGCTCAGCCGCACCTCCTCAAGGCGGGGAGTCTCCACCGGGCACCTCTCTCGTTCGCTGTCAACCTGGCACGGTCTTGATCCCAGCTAAGCAGCAGCCCTCGTACCCCGTCCAACGGTGGCCGACCGGTGTGCCGCACAGTCAACCGGTCACATGCAGCACGGTGAATTCGACTCCGCGTGAGCCGGGACGAAACAAAACCTCCGCCGACCCCGAAGCGGTCCACGCGAACTCACCAAGCACGACAGTTTGCTGAAAAAGCTGAGCCCGTACACGCGATCCCGTCTATGCACGGCGCCGACGCAGGACGACTGGCCACTGCCGGCGACCAGGGCGAGCTTGCCCTCCCGGCCTGGACCGGCCCCTACGACGCGTAGCGGGCGCCGGACAGTTCCTCACCGAACTCGATGTCCGCGTAGCGGCGGGTCCGGGAACGGCGGACGAGCCGGGACCGCACGGTGCGGACCCGAACCGGATGCCGCGGGGGACTACCCGCGCTTCGCGACCGTGAGGAGCACCGCCGAGTCCTCCAGGGCCTGGACGCCGTGGCGGGCCGGCGGGATGAGGACGAGGTCGCCGTCGCGCCCCTCCCAGGAGGTGTCGCCGCTGGTCAGGCGGACCCGGCCGCGCAGTACCTGGAGGGTCGCCTCGCCGGGGTTCTCGTGCTCGGCGAGGGAGGTGCCGGCGGTCAGGGCCAGCAGCGTCTGGCGCAGCACGTGCTCGTGCCCGCCGTGGACGGTGGTGGCGCTGCGGCCGTTGGCCGAGGCCGCGGCGTGTGCGAGGTGCTCGCGGGCGAGTGCGTCGAGGGAGAGTTTCCGCATACCCGCCAGTCTGGCGCCCGCCGGCGCCCCCCGCCTGGGCCGTACGGCCCCGACACCGCGAGGCTCACCCTGGGACACCAGTGCCGCCGGGCACGCCGCTCGCCTTGCGCAGGCGGGCGAACGACGTGTTCAGGCCCGTCTTGAGGAGGCGGGAGAGGGGGCGTTCCACCAGGCGGTGGACGAGGTAGCTCAGGGCCAGGAAGCCGGCGATGACCGAGACCACCAGGAGGCGGGCGTCCATCGTGCCGTGCAGGCGGCTGATGAGCGTGGTGCCGACGGCGTAGTGGACCAGGTAGAGCGGGTACGTCATGGCGCCCGCCGTGACCAGCCACTTCCACCGGATCCGGTCGGTGTAGCCGAGCGCCGCGGCGACCATGAAGAGCAGGAAGACGGTGAAGATCAGCACGCTTCCCCGCCAGCCGGACACGTGCTCCACCTCGGCGACGCGCCGGCCCAGCTCCATCTGACCCATGAGCCACGCCATGGCGAGGATGCCCCACAGCAACAGGTCCTGGCCGAAGCGGTGCATGAGGTAGAGCGCCAGCCCGGCGATGAAGTACCAGGCCCCGTCGGGGTTGGCGGCCAGCTCCAGCAGGGGCAGCCCGGAGACCGGCGCGATCATGGCCGCCGCGCCCCACAGGCAGCAGAACAGCACGACCCTGCGGTACGTCAGCCCCATGGCGACGACCACGAGGAACAGCAGGTAGAAGCGCAGTTCGGACCAGAGCGTCCAGTAGACGCCGTCCACGTTGGGCACGCGCGAACCGGACTGCAGCATGGTCAGGTTGAGCAGGACCTCCCGCAGCCGCAGGCGTTCCCACACGCCCGGTACGGCGACGAGGAAGGCCGTGGTGAAGAGCACCGCGAACCAGTACGCCGGGTAGAGCCGGATCACCCGCGAGACGAAGAACTGGCGCGGGGTGCGCCCCCAGCACGACATGCAGATCACGAAGCCGCTGATCACGAAGAAGATCTCGACGCCGATCCAGCCGTAGGACGCGAACCGGAACACCGTCGGCATAATCTCGGACACCGGCCGGTCCCAGATCGCGTTGCCGGGCCGGTCGGCGCGCCAGGTCCCGGCGTAGTGGTGCGCGGCGACCATCAGCGCGGCGAGCAGCCGGAGGCCGTCGATCGCGTACAGACGTCCGCCTCCGCCCGGCGCGCGCCGGGCGGTCGCGGGTGCGCCGGTCACGGCCTCGGCGAGCGGCGGCAGCGGCTGTTTCGGCAGGCCCGCCTTCCCCATGACCCGCTCGCGTATCTCTGTTCTGCTGTCAGCCGCATGCACCATCCGCCCAGCCAAGAACACCGCTCACGCCGGTGGGTAGTGCTTTCGGCGAGTCGCCGCCAACGCCCCGTCCGGCGTTGGCGGCGAGTTCACCCGCGCGTCAGATGACGCCCTGGGCCAGCATCGAGTCGGCCACGCGCTCGAAGCCGGCGATGTTGGCGCCCGTCACGTAGTCGCCGGGGGCGCCGTAGCGCTCGGCCGTCTCGTGGCAGGTGGTGTGGATGTCGTTCATGATGTGCGTCAGCTCGTCCTCGACGCGGGCCGCCGGCCACGCCGTACGGGCGTGGTTCTGGGCCATCTCCAGGGCGCTGACCGCGACCCCGCCCGCGTTCGCCGCCTTGCCGGGGCCGAAGGCGACGCCGGCGCTCTGGAGCAGGTGCACGGCCTCGGGCGTCGTGGGCATGTTGGCGCCCTCGGAGACCGCCTTCACCCCGTTGCGGATCAGTGTGGCGGCGTCCGTCTCGTCCAGCTCGTTCTGCGTGGCCGACGGCAGCGCGATGTCGGCCGGGACCTCCCAGACCCGCCCGCCGGGCACGAACCGCGCCGAGCCGCCCCGCCGCTCGGCGTACGCGTCGACCCGGCCCCGCTCGACCTCCTTGATCTGCTTGAGCAGCTCCAGGTCGATGCCCTTCTCGTCGACGACGTAGCCGGACGAGTCCGAGCAGGTGACCGCGTTGGCGCCGAGCGCGGCCAGCTTCTCGATGGTGTAGATCGCCACGTTGCCGGAGCCGGAGACGACCGCGGTCTGCCCCTCGAGGTCCTCCCCCCGCTCACGCAGCATCGCGGCCGCGAACAGCACGTTGCCGTACCCCGTGGCCTCCGGACGGATCAGCGAGCCGCCCCAGCCCTGCCCCTTGCCGGTGAGCACGCCGGCCTCCCAGCGGTTGGTGATCCGCCGGTACTGGCCGAAGAGGTAGCCGATCTCGCGGCCGCCGACGCCGATGTCGCCCGCGGGGACGTCGGTGTGCTCACCGATGTGCCGGTGCAGTTCGGTCATGAAGGACTGGCAGAACCGCATGACCTCCGCGTCGCTGCGCCCGTGCGGGTCGAAGTCGCTGCCGCCCTTGCCGCCGCCGATACCGAGACCGGTCAGCGCGTTCTTGAAGATCTGCTCGAAGCCCAGGAACTTGATGACGCCCAGGTTGACCGAGGGGTGGAAGCGCAGGCCGCCCTTGTACGGGCCCAGCGCGCTGTTGAACTCGACCCGGAAGCCGCGGTTGACCTGGACGCGCCCCTGGTCGTCCTGCCACGGCACACGGAAGATGATCTGCCGCTCCGGCTCGCACAGCCGCTCGATGAGACCCGGCTCCGCGTACTCGGGGCGGGCCGCCACCACGGGGGCGAGCGTCTCCAGCACCTCGTGCACGGCCTGGTGGAACTCCGGCTGGGCCGGGTTGCGCTTCTCGATCTCGTTGAGCAGGTTGTCGAGCGTGGTTTTCGACTCTGATCGCGTCGTCACGGAAGCCCTTTCTGGCACGGCTGACACCGGGACCGGAGGAGCCGGGAGGGGCGACCGGCGTGTTCCGGTCCGGCCCGGTGAGGGGCGCTCGGCGCCGTTGCCGCGCGCAGGGACACTTAAGTGATACGCGCATGTAAACACCCTGGCCAGTGTTCCGTACCGGCGACGCCCACTATGTGAGACCGGACCGCCACATATCGGCCATTGTGGACGAACGGCCCGAAGGAGCCGGGCGGTCCGCAGCCGGAAGCGGAACGGGGTGGCGTACCCCCGTCAGACCAGGCCGCCGTTGGCGCGCAGCACTTGGCCGTTCACCCAGTGGCCGGCGGGGCTGCTCAGGAAGGCGACCACGGCGGCGATGTCCTCCGGGGTGCCCAGCCGCTCCAGCGGCGGGGTCTTGGCGAGCCGGTCGATCTGCTCGGGCGTCTTGTCCGCGAGGAACAGGTCGGTGGCCGTGGGCCCGGGCGCCACGGTGTTCACCGTGATGTCGCGGCCGCGCAGCTCACGCGCCAGGACCAGGGTCATCGCCTCCACGGCGCCCTTGCTCGCCACGTACGCCCCGTAGCCGGGGAACTGCGTGCCGACGACGGACGTCGAGAAGCCCACGAAGGTGCCTCCCGCCCGCAGCCGCCGCGCCGCCTGTTGGGCGACCACGAAGGTGCCGCGGATGTTGGTGCGGTGCATGGCGTCGAGCGCGGCCAGGTCCAGGTCGGCGATGGTCGACAGGGTCATCCGTCCGGCCGAGTTCACCACCACGTCGACGCCGCCGAACTCGGCCTCCGCCCGGTCGAAGAGCGCGACGACCTCCTTCTCCTCCGCCACGTCCGCGGGCACGGCGACCGCCCGTCCGCCGGCCCCGGTGATCGCCGCCACCGTCTCCTCGGCGGACGCCGCGTCGCGGGCGTAGTTCACGACGACGGCCAGGCCGTCCTCGGCCAGTTTCCGCGAGACCGCCCGTCCGATGCCGCGTGATCCGCCGGTGACGACGGCGACGCGCCGGGCCGCGGGGGTGGGGTGCTGGTTCGTGTTCGTGGTCATGGCTCCACGATGCGCCCCGCCCGTCCGCGCAACCAGGGGATGCCGTCCCCTGGGTCACGGTCCCGGCCCGGCGCAGAATGGACGGCATGAGCGCTGCGAAGTACGCCGAGCTGGGAGCGTTCCTGCGTTCTCGGCGGGGGCGCATCCGCCCGGCCGACGTCGGGCTCCCGGCCGGGCCGCGACGGCGGGTGCCGGGACTGCGACGCGAGGAGGTCGCCCAGCTCGCCGGTGCGTCGGTGGACTACTACAACGAGCTGGAGCGCGGCGCCGGGTCGCAGCCGTCCGAGCAGATGATCGCCGCGCTGGCGCGGGCGCTGCGGCTGTCCGCCGACGAACGCGACTACCTGTACCGGCTCGCGGACCGGCCGGTTCCCGTGCAGGGCGGGGCCGCCTCCCATGTGCACCCCGGCATGCTCGACCTGCTCGGCCGCCTCACGTCGACACCGGCTCAGGTGATCACCGATCTGCACGTCACCCTCGTACAGAATCCGTCGGCCGTGGCGCTGCTCGGGGACCAGTCCGGCTTCCGGGGGCCCCGGGCCAGCTTCGTCCACCGCTGGTTCACCGAGCCCGAGGCCCGGCGCCTGTATCCCGAGGCCGACCACGAGAGCCAGTCCCGCGCCTTCGTCGCCGACCTGCGGGCCGCGGCGGCACGCCGGGACGCGAAGGACCCGGAAGCCGGTTCGCTGATCCGTACGCTGCTCGACGTCTCCCCCGAGTTCGCCACGCTGTGGGCCGACCATGACGTGGCCTTCCGGCGCGACGACCGCAAGCGCCTGCTCCACCCCACGCTCGGCCTGATCGAAATCAACTGCCTCAACCTGTTCAGCGAGGACGGCCGCCAGCGGCTGCTGTGGTTCACCCCGGCCGTCGGGACGGACAGCGCGGGGCTGCTGGAGCTGCTGGCGGTCGTCGGAACGCAGGAGGTCGTCGAGCCGGCGGTCAGCCCTGCGACACGTACGGAAGGAAGCTCGCCCAGGCAGCCGGGGTGAGCGCCAGACGGGGACCCTCGGCCGGGCAGTTCTTGGAGTCACGGACGTGCACGGCGCCAGGGGTGAGGGCCAGTTCGACGCAGGAGTTGCCGTCGGTACCGCTGCTGTAGCTGCTCTTGAACCAGGCCAGCTCGGAAGCGGCGTCCCTGGCGGAGGCCTTGCGGATCATGTCTCTCCCAGCAATCGTTCGATGAAGGCCAGCGACTCCCTCGGCGGGAGAGCCTGCGCCCGGATGGTGCCATACCGCAGCTCAAGGATGCGCAGGTCTTTCGGGTCGACGATCGGCCGCCCGTTGAACGCGCCGTCGGAACGTCCGACAGCGGTACCGTCCGGGAACTTCAGCAGCTCGATCTTGCCGTCCACACCCGGATGGGCATCGGTGTTCGTCGGCATCACCTGAAGCGTGACGGGATTCAACCTCCCCACCTCCAGCAGACGTTCGAGCTGGCGCTGCCACCCCATTGTGCCGCCGATCGGCCGCCGCAGCAGGGCCTCCTCCAGGACGAAGTGGAGCGATGGGGCCGGATCGCGTTCGAACACCGCTTGCCGAGCCATGCGTGCGGCCACCATGCGTTCCACATCGTCCGGCGAGTACGGCGGTTGCGCCGCCTCCATCAACGCGCGGGCGTGCTCCGGGGTCTGCAACAACCCATGGACGCTGTTGCACTCGTAGATGCCGATCTCGACGGCCTTGGCCTCCAGCTTGCCCAGTTCCCGAACCCTCTTCGGATACCGGACCTTCTTCACGTCCTCCCACGTCGCCGCGATGAGTCCGCCCGCGTCCAGCACCTCGTCGGCCCTGTCCAGATAATCCTGGCGGGGAATCCGCTTGCCGCCCTCGACCTTGTAGACGAGGTCCTCCCCGTACCCCACGGCCGCCCCGAAGTCGGCGGCGCGCATCCCCACGGCCTCCCGCCGCAGCTTCAACTGGCGCCCCACGGTGGCGATGACGGCGACACCCCACTCGTCGTCCGGGTCCACCTCCCACCCCGGCTCGTCGGCCTCGCCCCTCGGCCGGCCCGCCCCGGCCTCCGCCTCGACCGTCATCCCGCGCCCCTTCGTCGTCCTGGCTGTCTGGTCCCAGCGCCCTACCCGCGCGCCCCGTCCCGACAGCCCCGACACGGCCGGACAAGCTTCGGACAGTCACCGTACGCGCTCGCTGAGTCACTTCTCACCGTACGCACACGCCGCCACGCTGAGTGACGTGAATCAGAAATCCGCCGAACTCACGTCGTCCGTGCGCAACTTCAGCGTGCAGCTCTCCCCCACGCCCCGTGGCGCCCGTCTCGCCCGGCTGCTGGCGACCGAGCAACTCCGGTCCTGGGGGCTGCCGCTGGACCCGGCACGCCATCTCGTCGCCGAGCTGGCGGCCAACGCGGCGGACCACGGACGCGTCGCCGGGCGTGACTTCCGGCTCACGCTGTACGTCGTCGGCGACACCCTGCGCGTCGAGGTCACGGACACGCGGGGCGAACGGCTTCCCGAGGTGCGAACGCCCGCTCCCGACGCGGAGTCGGGGCGCGGACTGCTGCTGGTGGAGGCGCTGGCGCACCGCTGGGGGGTGACCGAGGAGCGCTTTCCGCGCAAGACCGTGTGGGCCGAACTGCGGCTCACGCCACCGGAACCCGCGTTCTGAGGCGCCGGTGCCGCGGGCGCCCACCGCGATGCCCCTCGTGGAGATCACCTACGCCCCGCACGTCCCGGAGACGACCCTGCGCGAACTCGGCGCGTTCCTGCCGCACTTGGTGCCGCCGGCCGTGGAGTGTCCCGAGGAGCCCTACGACGGCGACCTGAGGCCGGGCGACGTGGACCTGCGGTTCCGCCCGCCGGGCCCGCTGGGTCCGCTGGACCGCGGCGGCCTGGACGTCGTGATCGAGGTCCGCTCCAAGTGGTTCGAGAGCAGGGCGGCCGACCGCCAGGACCGCGTGGACCGGCTCCACGAGTCCCTCCGCGCCGGCACCGCCCTGCGCGACTTCGGCGTCTGCCTCACCCTGCCGGTGGCGGCCTGGTCACAGGGCGAGTGACGGCGCCCTCACGCCACCGTGGACACGCAGAAGGGATGCCCCGCCGGGTCCAGCAGCACCCGCCACCGGTCCGGCTCCGGCTGGAACTCGGGCTTCACGGCACCGAGGGCGAGCAGCCGGGCCTCCGCCGCGTCCAGGTCGTCGACGCCGAGGTCGATGTGGGCCTGCTTCTCCTGCGCGGGGTCCGGCCAGGTGGGCCGGCGGTAGTCGGCCAGCCGGTTGAAGCCCAGGCCGGCCGCGCCGTCCTTCTGGCCGAGCAGGACGAAGTCGTCGGTGGAGAAGACGACGGGCAGGCCGAGGGCCTCGCCGTAGAAGCGGGCCATGTCGGCGGGGTCGGGGCAGTCGAAGGTGACGGCCGAGAAGCGGAAGGCGGGCGCCGGGGTGTTGTCCGTGGTCGTGGTCATGGGAGGACGGTAGGACGCGACCAGGACAGGTTCGGTCCGGGTCGTGCGGCGGCGTGTGGAAAACTTCGCCGACGTGCTGAGTACCTCCGCCCGGCTGCTGCGCCTGGTCTCCCTGCTGGCCGTCCGGCCCGCCTGGACGTGCGGTGAACTGGCCGAGCGCATGGAGGTCACCGAGCGGACCGTGCGCCGGGACGTCGCGCGGCTGCGGGAGCTGGGCTACGCCGTCGAGTCCGACCCCGGCCCGTGGGGCGGCTACCGGCTGCGCCCCGGTACGCGTACGCCGCCGCTGATCCTGGACGACGAGGAGGCACTCGCCGTGGCCGTCGGGCTGCGGGAGGCCGCGCTGAGCGGGACGCTCGGGGGTGACCAGGCGGCCCTGTCCGCGCTGCTGAAGCTCCGCCAGGTCCTGCCCCGGCGCGTCGCGGACCGGCTGGGCGACATGGACGCCGCCTTCGTCCACACCCCGAGGGCCGAGGAGCCGCAGGTTCCGCCGGGCACCCTGCTGGAACTGGCCACCGCGTGCCGCCGGTCCGAGCGCGCCCGGCTGTCGTACCGCGACTGGGAGGGGCGGGCCACCGTCCGGGACGTCGACCCCTACCGCCTGGTCCACACCGGACGCCGCTGGTACTTCGTCGCCCGGGACGTGGAACGGGGCCAGTGGCGGACCTTCCGCGCCGACCGCGTCCAGCGGCTCCAGTCCACCGGGCGCCCGGTGGAGATCGCGGACCCGCCCGACCCGGCGCTGCTCGTCGCCCGCTCGGTCGCCACCGGCCCCTATCCCCTGCGCGCGACGGTCCGCGTCCCGCTGCCGCTGGACCGGGCGCTCCGCCTCGTCCCGCCCACCGTCGGCACCCACCGCCCCGACGGCCCCGACGCCACCCTCATCGACATCGGCGGCCCCGACCCGGAAGGCCTGGCCACCTACCTCCTCGGCCTGGGCACCCCCCTGCGCGTCCTCACCCCCGAATCGGTCCGCAAGGCCCTGACCGACCGGGCCAGGGAACTCTTCGAGGCGAACGGGGAGGGGGAAGACTGAGGGCCCCGGGGGGAGAACCCGATACTGGTCCGGACCAACCCCTTGCCCCCGTCACTCCCGCGTCGCAAGCTCCCCTCATGGAGCTGGAGTTGCGGCATCTCAAGACGGTTCGGGCCATCGCCGACGCCGGCAGCCTCACGCGGGCGGCGACGGCGCTCGGGCTCGCGCAGCCCGCGTTGAGCGCACAGCTCAAGCGGATCGAACGGGCCCTCGGCGGCGCCCTGTTCGAGCGTGGGCGGCACGGAGTGCGGGCCACCGCCCTGGGCGAACTGGTGCTGGAGCGCAGCCGGATCGTGCTGCCCGCGGTCACCGAACTGCAGCAGGAGGCGGCCAGATTCGCCCGCGCGGCCCCGCGCACCGCCGAGCGGCTGCGGCTGGGCGGCACCCACGGCCCGTTACTGGGCGCCCTGGTCCACCGCCTGGCGGGCGTCGCCCCGGACGCCCGGATGACGACCTGCACCTCGTGGTCGGAACGCGAGCTGGCCGAGCAACTGGTCGAGGGGCGGCTGGATTTCGCCCTCGCCGGGACCTGCGGGTCGGCTCCCCCGCCCGGCGCGGAGGGCCTGGTCTGGCGGGAGGTCGCCGTGGACCCGGTGTTCGTCATGATGCCCGACGGCCACCGCCTCGCCCACCGGCCCGAGGTGGCCCTGACCGAACTGGCCGGCGAGGAGTGGGCCTGCGTACCGGGTGACGGCTGCTTCGGGGACTGCTTCACCGCGTCCTGCGCCCGCGCCGGGTTCACCCCGCGCCGCATGTACGAGACGGACACCGCGTCCCTCGTGCACCTCGTGCAGGTGGGCCGGGCCGTCGGCCTGTGCCGGGCGACGTTCCCGACCACGCCCGGCATCGTCACCCGGCCGCTGACCGGCACCCCCCTGGCCTGGCGACACCTGCTCGGCTGGCACGCGGGGACCCAGCGGCGGGACGTCGCCGCCACCGTCCTCGCGCAGGCGCGCATCGCCCACGCGGGTGTGGCCGCGGGCAGCGACAGCTACACGGAGTGGCTCGCGGCGCACGGGGACGCGGCGGCCGTGGGCTGACGCGCGCGGGGCTCCGCGGCGTTCCATAACGCCGGGGAGGGGGCTGGCCGGTGTCTTATGCCCGACGGCCGGCCCTCCCTACGGTTTCGGCACCTCCCACCGAGACCGAGGAGTTCCCCCATGCCTCCCATGTCCTCCGTGCCCCGGCGGCACACCGGAGTCAGAGCCGCGGGCGCCGCCCTCGCGGCGACGGCCGCCCTGCTCGTGGCCGGGCTCAGCGGCTCCGCGAGCGCCGGGACGGCCGGGGCCGCGACGCCGTCGGCGCCCACCGCGGCCGAGACCCTGCGCACCGACGCCGCCCCGCCCGCCCTGCTCAGCGCCATGCAGCGCGACCTCGGCCTGGACCGGGATCAGGCCCGGCAGCGCCTGGCCAACGAGGCCGAGGCGGGCGCCGTGGCGGGACGGCTGCGGGCCGCGCTGGGCGCCGACTTCGCCGGAGCGTGGGTGCGGGGCGCCGAGTCCGGCACGCTGACCGTGGCGACGACGGACGCGGGCGACGTCGCCGCGATCGAGGCACAGGGCGCCGAGGCCGAGGTCGTACGCCACTCCCTGGCCGACCTCGACGCGGCCAAGGCCCGCCTGGACCGCGCGGCGGCCGGCCGGGACACCTCCGGCGCGCCCGTCTGGTACGTCGACACGCGCACCAACACCCTCGTGGTGGAGGCCGTACGCCCCGCCGAGGCCCGTTCGCTGCTGGCGGCGGCCGGCGTGGACACGTCCCTCGCCCGTGTAGAGCCCCGCACCGAGCGGCCCCGCACCTTCTACGACCTGCGCGGCGGCGAGGCGTACTACATCAACAACAGCGGCCGCTGTTCGATCGGCTTCCCGATCACCAAGGGCACCCAGCAGGGCTTCGCCACCGCGGGCCACTGCGGCCGGGCCGGGGCCTCCACCAGCGGCGCCAACCGGGTCGCGCAGGGCACCTTCCAGGGCTCGACCTTCCCGGGCCTCGACATGGCGTGGGTGGCGACCAACGCGAGCTGGACGGCGACCCCGTACGTCAACGGCGCGGGCGGGCAGAGCGTCCAGGTCACCGGTTCCACGCAGGCGCCGGTCGGCTCGTCGGTCTGCCGCTCCGGCTCCACGACCGGCTGGCACTGCGGCACCGTCCAGCAGCTCAACACCAGCGTCAGCTACCAGGAGGGCACCGTCTCCGGCGTCACCCGCACCACGGTGTGCGCCGAGCCCGGCGACTCCGGCGGCTCGTACATCTCCGGCAGCCAGGCGCAGGGCGTCACCTCGGGCGGCTCGGGCAACTGCAGCAGCGGCGGCGAGACCTTCTTCCAGCCGATCAACCCGCTCCTGGCGAACTACGGCCTCACCCTGAAGACGTCCGGTGACGGCGGCCCCGGCCCCGAGGAGCCCCCGCCGGGCGGCACCTGGACCGTCGGCAAGGTCTACCAGGCGGGCGACACGGTGACCTACGGCGGCGCCACCTACCGATGCCTCCAGGGGCACCAGGCCCAGCCGGGCTGGGAGCCGTCCAACGTGCCTGCCCTGTGGCAGCGCGTATGACCCACTGACCGCTCCACGGGGGAGCGAGGGGCAGGGCCCGGGTGCGCAGCGGGAGAGCGCCCGGGCCCGCTCACGCGCGCCCTACGCGGCGCCGTCACCGTCCCCGCTCGACACGAACACCTCCGCGGCCGACCGCGCCGTGATCGCCCGCGTGAACCAGACCCCCAGCACCTCGAGATCCCCACACCCACGCACACGCGCCTGGTCCTCCGCGGACACCTCGACACCACGCCGCTCCAGCAGAAGCAGGATGTCCTCGGCCCGTCCCTCGGCCCGTCCCTCCGCCCGCCCCTCCGCCCTGAGGCTCTGAGCGGTCTCCGACTGGAAGAAGGAAAGGTCGGCGGCCATGATCTGCCTCCAGAGTTCCGCGGCCGGCGTCTTGCCGAGGCCTTGTTCCGTGAGCTCGATGAAGATGCTTGCAGTGCCCTCGTCCTCGGCCGACAAGCCTTTCAGCGCCGTGGCCAGAGCTTTCAGTATGGCATCGGTGTCCGGATCCTGACGGTGCAAAGCCGCGGAGAGGACGGTCAAGGGAATGTCCCTCGCCGCCTCGTCGGGGCTGTCGATGACCGGCACGTTGTCAGGGCCCAGTACCAAGGGGCGCACCGTGAGGGAGGGCCACTGCGGCGGCCCGATGTCGACCTGCCTGGCCGCCCAGGCAGCGGTACGCCGATCCGCACAGACCACCAGGAGGACCGGGGGCAGGTGGTACTTCGCGTGCAGGTGCGACAGGTAGTACGCCCAGCTCGCGGGCTTGTCCGGGTCTTTCTTTCCCTGGGACTCGACGGCGAGCAGAAAACTGCCGCTCTCACCGGCGTCCATGCGCAGCAAGGTGTCCACCCGTCTCTCCACCGGCCGGTTCTCCGTGAGATCGGTGGTGAGCGGTACCGCGGAGAAGGGTTCGGCGAAGGTGACTCCGAGCCCCTTGACGGCACGGGCGAAGAGCGCCGGGTCCTCCTGGAAGATCCGGTGCAACGCCTCGTGGGAAGAACTGACCATGTGGAGAACGTACGCCGGGTCTTGGCGTTACCGACGGCATATGCCCACCCACCCCCCGATCAGGTGATCCGTCCCCGTCGGCCTTGACGCGGCCTTCGTCGCGTACGCGAAAGGACCCGCACGACCGAAGTCGTGCGGGTCCTCTCGTCAGGCATCAAGCCCGGGTCAGGTCAGTCGACCCAACAAGCAAGCGGAACTCACTTGTTGATCTTGGTGACCTGGCCGGCGCCCACGGTCCGGCCACCCTCGCGGATGGCGAACTTCAGGCCCTCTTCCATGGCGACGGGCTGGATGAGCTCCACCTTCATCTCGGTGTTGTCACCCGGCATGACCATCTCGGTGCCCTCGGGGAGGGTCACGACGCCGGTCACGTCCGTCGTACGGAAGTAGAACTGCGGACGGTAGTTGTTGAAGAACGGCGTGTGGCGGCCACCCTCGTCCTTGGACAGGATGTAGGCCTGCGCCTCGAACTCGGTGTGCGGGGTGACCGAGCCCGGCTTGATGATGACCTGGCCGCGCTCGACGTCCTCGCGCTTGATGCCGCGGAGCAGCAGACCGACGTTCTCACCGGCCTGGCCCTCGTCGAGCAGCTTGCGGAACATCTCGATGCCGGTGACCGTGGTGGTGGTCTTCTCCGGCTTGATGCCGATGATGTCGACGGTCTCGTTGACCTTGAGGACACCACGCTCGATGCGGCCGGTGACGACCGTACCGCGACCGGTGATGGTGAAGACGTCCTCGATCGGCATCAGGAACGGCTTGTCGACGTCACGCTCGGGCTCCGGGATGGCCTCGTCCACGGCCTTCATGAGCTCGAGGACCGAGTTGCCCCACTCCTTGTCGCCCTCGAGGGCCTTCAGAGCGGAGACCTTGACGACCGGAACGTCGTCGCCCGGGAACTCGTACTCGGAGAGGAGCTCACGGACCTCGAGCTCGACGAGCTCCAGGATCTCCTCGTCGTCCACCATGTCGGCCTTGTTCAGGGCGACGACGATGTACGGAACGCCGACCTGGCGGGCCAGGAGCACGTGCTCCTTGGTCTGCGGCATCGGGCCGTCGGTGGCGGCGACCACGAGGATGGCGCCGTCCATCTGCGCCGCACCCGTGATCATGTTCTTGATGTAGTCCGCGTGACCGGGGCAGTCGACGTGGGCGTAGTGACGCGTCTCGGTCTGGTACTCGACGTGCGCGATGGAGATGGTGATACCGCGCTGGCGCTCTTCGGGAGCCTTGTCGATCTGGTCGAAGGCCGAGGCCTCGTTCAGGTCCGGGTACGCGTCGTGCAGCACCTTGGTAATGGCGGCCGTGAGGGTCGTCTTACCGTGGTCGATGTGACCGATGGTGCCGATGTTGACGTGCGGCTTAGTCCGCTCGAACTTCGCCTTCGCCACTGGGGTCCTCCTGTGGAGTGGTTCTGTACGCCTTACTCATCGGCGCCAGGTGATCTTTGCTGGGAAACCCGGGCCAGGGGGCATTCCGCCGGGTTGGCGGTGGAATGCCCCTTGCAGGCTCCGGGGTCAAGCCTAAAGCGTGTACGGGGGGTCCGTTAAACGGAGTCCCTTACTCGCCCTTGGCCTTCGCGATGATCTCCTCGGCGACGTTCCGGGGAACCTCGGCGTAGGAGTCGAACTGCATCGAGTAGCTTGCGCGACCCGACGTCTTGCTGCGGAGGTCGCCGACGTAGCCGAACATCTCCGACAGGGGCACGAGGCCCTTCACGACGCGGGCACCCGCCCGCTCCTCCATGGCCTGGATCTGGCCACGGCGGGAGTTGATGTCGCCGATGACCTCACCCATGTAGTCCTCGGGCGTGGTGACCTCGACGGCCATCATCGGCTCCAGGAGCACGGGCGAAGCCTTGCGCGCGGCCTCCTTGAAGGCCTGCGAACCGGCGATCTTGAACGCGAGTTCGGAGGAGTCGACCTCGTGGTAGCCACCGTCGATGAGCGTGACGCGGACGCCCGTCATCTCGTAGCCGGCCAGGATGCCGAACTGCATGGCCTCCTGCGCACCGGCGTCCACCGAAGGGATGTACTCCTTCGGGATGCGGCCACCGGTGACCTTGTTCACGAACTCGTACGAGGCGTCGCCGCCCTCGATCGGCTCGATCGCGATCTGCACCTTGGCGAACTGACCGGTACCACCGGTCTGCTTCTTGTGGGTGTAGTCCACGCGCTCGACGGCCTTGCGGATCGTCTCACGGTACGCGACCTGAGGCTTGCCGACGTTGGCCTCGACCTTGAACTCGCGCTTCATGCGGTCGACCAGCACCTCGAGGTGAAGCTCGCCCATACCGCCGATGACGGTCTGGCCGGTCTCCTCGTTGGTGTGCACCTGGAAGGAGGGGTCCTCCTCCGCGAGACGCTGGATGGCGACACCCAGCTTCTCCTGGTCGCCCTTGGACTTGGGCTCGATCGCGACCTCGATGACCGGCGCCGGGAAGTCCATGGACTCCAGGATCACCGGGCTCTTCTCGTCGGACAGCGTCTCACCGGTCGTGGTCTGCTTCAGGCCCATGACGGCGACGATGTCGCCGGCGCCCACCGACTCGATCTCCTCACGCTTGTTGGCGTGCATGCGGTAGATCTTGCCGATGCGCTCCTTCTTGCCCTTGACGGAGTTCAGCACCGAGGTGCCGGACTCCAGGCGGCCCGAGTAGACCCGGACGAAGGTGAGCTTGCCCAGGTGCGGGTCGCTCATGATCTTGAACGCGAGCGCGGCGAGAGGCTCGTCCTCCGACGGCTTGCGCTTGATGACGACCTCGGGGTCCTTGACGTCCTGGCCCTCGATGGCCTCGACGTCGAGCGGGGTCGGCAGGTAGCGCACGACCGCGTCGAGCAGGGGCTGGACGCCCTTGTTCTTGAACGCGGTGCCGCAGAACACCGGGGTGACGGTGGTCTCGGTGGCCTTGCCGGAGGCGATGGTGATACGACGGATCGCGGCGTAGAGCTGCTCCTCGGTGGGCTCCTGGCCCTCGAGGAAGAGCTCCATGATCTCCTCGTCGTTCTCCGCGACGGCCTCGATCAGCTTGCCGCGGTACTCCTCGGCCTGGGCCTGGAGCTCGGCGGGCACGTCGAGGACGTCGTACATCTCGCCCTTGGCGGCCTCGGCGGAGTAGACCAGCGCCTTCATGCGGACCAGGTCCACGACGCCCTTGAAGTCGGCCTCGGCACCGATCGGGAGCTGCATGACCAGCGGCTGGGCACCCAGGCGGTCCGAGATCATCCCCACGCAGCGGAGGAAGTCGGCGCCGGTACGGTCCAGCTTGTTCACGAAGCAGATGCGGGGGACGCCGTAACGGTCGGCCTGACGCCACACCGTCTCGGACTGGGGCTCGACACCGGCGACACCGTCGAACACGGTCACGGCACCGTCGAGCACACGCAGGGAGCGCTCCACCTCGACGGTGAAGTCGACGTGCCCCGGGGTGTCGATGATGTTGATCGTGTAGTCGTTGTCCTCGAGCGGCCAGTGACAGGTGGTGGCAGCGGACGTGATCGTGATGCCACGCTCCTGCTCCTGCTCCATCCAGTCCATGGTGGCGGCGCCGTCGTGGACCTCGCCGATCTTGTACGACACACCCGTGTAGAACAGGATCCGCTCGGTGGTCGTCGTCTTGCCCGCGTCGATGTGGGCCATGATCCCGATGTTGCGGACCTTGGCCAGGTCAAGTGAAGTGGTAGCCATAAGGCTTCAGTCTTCTCTCGGTCTCGATGTGGGTAGCGACTACCAGCGGTAGTGCGCGAAGGCCTTGTTGGACTCGGCCATCTTGTGCGTGTCCTCGCGCTTCTTCACAGCGGCACCCAGGCCGTTGGAGGCGTCGAGGAGCTCGTTGAGCAGACGCTCGGTCATGGTCTTCTCGCGACGGGCGCGGGAGTAACCGACCAGCCAGCGCAGCGCCAGGGTGTTGGCGCGGCCGGGCTTGACCTCGACCGGCACCTGGTAGGTGGCGCCACCGACACGGCGGGACTTGACCTCGAGGGTCGGCTTGATGTTCTCGAGAGCGCGCTTCAGCGTGATGACCGGGTCGTTGCCGGTCTTCTCGCGCAGGCCCTCCATGGCGCCGTAGACGATGCGCTCGGCGGTGGAGCGCTTGCCGTTCAGCAGCACCTTGTTGATCAGGGAGGTCACCAGAGGAGAACCGTAGACCGGGTCGATGATGACCGGGCGCTTCGGGGCGGGGCCCTTACGAGGCATTCTTACTTCTCCTTCTTGGCGCCGTAACGGCTGCGAGCCTGCTTGCGGTTCTTGACACCCTGGGTGTCGAGCGAACCGCGGATGATCTTGTAGCGAACACCCGGCAGGTCCTTCACACGGCCGCCGCGCACGAGCACGATGGAGTGCTCCTGCAGGTTGTGTCCCTCACCCGGAATGTAAGCAGTGACCTCGATACCGCTGGTCAAACGCACACGCGCGACCTTACGCAGGGCCGAGTTCGGCTTCTTCGGGGTGGTCGTGAACACACGCGTGCAGACGCCACGACGCTGAGGGGAACCCTCGAGTGCGGGCGTCTTGTTCTTCTCGACCTTGTCCTGCCGGCCCTTACGGACCAGCTGCTGGATCGTAGGCACTACTTCTCCGGTTTCTGTGTGCCGAATGGTGAAGCTAACCTGGAACGTCACCGACCCACGCGGTCGGGTGTGTCGAAGCCGCGAACCCTCGCCGCGAGGACGGAAAGAGGCGCGGATTGCGGTGGCCGGTCATGGCCCCCGGTGCGGTCGTAGGCACGCACGAAGGCCAGGGCACACCCCAGGCACAAGGTCTGAGCGTACCTATCGCATTCGCTGCGGTCAAAACAAATGGGCGAGACCGACGGCGGCACCCGCCTCGCCCCGCTTTCACCCGATCCGCACCCCGCCCGCCCCGACCGTCGACGGACCGGACACGGCTCAGCGCCGCGGCACCGGAATCCGCGCCCCGTCCTCCTCGGACGCCTCCGTCCCGGGCTCGCCGGCACCGGCCGCCGTGTCGTGCCGGACGAAGTACGTCGGCCGGTTCTGCACCGCCGTGTAGATGCGGCCGACGTACTCGCCGAGCAGGCCGACGCAGACGAGCTGGACGGCGCCGATGAACACCACGCCGGTGAACAGGGAGGTCCAGCCGGGCACCGTGTGGCCGAGGGCGTAGGCGGTCAGCGTGTAGATCAGCAGGCCCAGGCAGACGAGGAACGCGCCGCCGCCCAGCCAGGTGGCGATGCGCAGAGGGGCCGCGGAGAAGCCGGTGACGCTGTCGACGGCGAGGCGGATCATCCGCCCCAGCGGGTACTTCGTCCGGCCCGCGGTGCGCGGCTCCCGCTCGTACGTCACCCGGCCGCTGGGGAAACCCAGCCAGGGCACCAGCAGCCGGTAGACCCGCTGCTGGTCCGGCAGGGCCTTCAGGGCGTCCACCGCGGCCCGGCTCAGCAGCCGGAAGTCGCCCGCGTGGGCGGTGACCGACGGGCCGGCCAGCCGGCGCATGAGCCGGTAGTAGACGCCGGCGGTCCAGCGCTTGAACCCGGTGTCGCTGCTGCGGTCGGCCCGGACGCCGTAGACGATGTCGAGGCTCTCGCCACGGGCCAGCGCCAGCATCTCGGGGATCTTCTCCGGCGGGTCCTGGAGGTCGGCGTCCAGACTCACCACGTAGGCCCCGGCCGCCCGGTCGAGTCCGGCGGTGAGGGCGGCCTGGTGGCCGGAGTTGCGGCGCAGCGCGATGACGCGCAGCTCGGGCCAGCCGAGCCGGAAGGCGGCGAGGAGCTCCGCCGTGCGGTCGGTGCTGCCGTCGTCCACCGCCACGACCTCGTGGGCCACGCCCAGCTCCGTCAGCACCGGCCGCAGCCTGCTGACCAGCGCGGGCAGGGCCTCTTCCTCGTTGTACATCGGAATCACGACCGACAGCACGATCGGCTCGTCCCGTTCCTCGGGCACCGGCCCTCCCCTCCCCCCTGGCGCAAAGCACGGATGTGCGACTCTTGTGCGATCTTAGGGCAGCGATTGCCGGGTGAGGGCGGACCGAGGGGGATGACAGCCATGGAAAGGGCTGCCGACGACACGGTGACCGAAGCGTCGGCCGGCGCCGAGGGCGGCCCGTCCGGCGGGGCCGGCGAGAAGACCGCGCCGCGGACCTGGTCCCGGGCCTGGGACGCCCGGCGCCCGGCGTGGACCCGCCGCCTCGCCCTGCCGGCGGGCGCGCGCCCCTTCCTGCCGCCGCTCGCCCTGTACGGCGTCACCAAGCTGGTGGGCCTCACGGTCTTCGCCGTCCTCCTCCAGTACGCCGGGGACTTCCGCGGCAAGCACCCGCGCTTCGGCGGCGGCGCCCACTGGTGGGACGTCCTGGCCACCTGGGACGGCTGGTGGTACCTCCAGGTCGCCGAGCACGGCTACCACCCCTCCCTCGTACGGCTCGACTCCGACGGCCTGTTCACCGTCCAGCAGAACTCGGTGGCCTTCTTCCCGCTCTACCCGGCGCTGATCCGCACGGTCTCGGAGGCCACCGGCCTCGGCCTGTACGGCTCCGGGATCCTGGTCTCCGTCGTGGCCTCGTTCGTCGCCGCCGCGGGCATCTACGCCGTGGTCCGCCTGATCGCCGGCGCCCGGGCGGGCACCATCGCGGCGGGACTGTGGGCCGTGGCGCCGGGCGCGGGCGTCGAGTGGGCCGTGTACTCCGAGTCCGTGTTCGTCGCCATCGCCGCCTGGGCCTGCTACGCCGTGATGACCCGGCGCTGGGTCCTGGCGGGCCTGCTGGCCTTCACCGCGGGGCTGAACCGCCCCACGTCCGCCGTCCTCATCGGCGCCGTCGGACTCGCCGCCCTGGTGACCCTCGCCCGCCCCGCGAGCCGACGTGAACACGGCGTACGGGGCCCGCTGTACGCCATGATCGTGGCGCCGCTGGGCCTGCTCTCCTACATCGCCTGGGTCGGCTACCGCACCGGCGAGGCGTCCGCGTACTTCATCCTCCAGCGCGAGGGCTGGGCGCACTTCTTCGACTACGGCGCCTACACCCTGAAGGTGCTGCGCAACCTGGCGGTGGGACGCAACGACTACGTCTTCGCCTTCTCCACCCCCGACCTGCTCTCCCTCCAACTGGTGCTGGCGCTCCCCTTCCTCGTCGCCCTGATGCTGCGCAAGAAGCCCCCGCTGGTCCTCGTCGCGTACACCCTGGCGTCGATCATCACGGTGCTGGGCACCCAGCAGATGTTCGGCAACACGATGCGCTACCTGCTCCCCGCCTTCCCCCTCCTCCTCGCCCCCGCGGCGGCCCTGAGCCGCCTGAAACTGCCGAGCCTGACGGTCTTCTTCACGACAGCGGCCCTCGCCTCGGGCTGGTACGCGCACTATGTGATCTTCGAACTGGGGGTGCCGTAGGCCGCAGGTCCGCCGGCGCTTCGCTCCTCGGGGCGCTTTGGCCGGATCGCGCTCTTCGCAGGTGGGGTGCCCCGCCCGTTCAGTACCTTGGTCCGTCCGCTGAGACGATCGGGGGTTTCGCTCATGAGGACGGCGCCGCACGCACCGGACGACGGAGGGCTGGACGACCGGGTGCCGTTCCTGGCGCGGCTGGAGAAGGAGGACCGCACGGCGCTGCTGTCCCTCGGCCGTGAGCTCGCCTACGACGCCCGCGTCATCCTGCTGCACCAGCGCGAGCCCTCCTCCCATGTCCTCTTCCTGGTGCAGGGCTGGACCAAGGTCACCGCCTCCGCCGCCAACGGCTACGAGGCCCTGCTCGCGCTGCGCGGACCCGGTGACGTCATCGGCGAGTCGGCGGCGCTGACCGGCCGGCCGCGGTCGGCGACGGTGACCGCCCTGGAGCCGGTGCGGGCGGTCGCCGTGGAGCACGAGCGCTTCAAGGACTTCCTGAATCGTTCGCCCGCCGTTTCGTTCGCTCTGCTCGGCCTCACCACGGACCGCACCCGGGCCGCCGACCGGCGCCGCCTGGAGTTCGCGTCGATGAACGTGCGCCAGCGTTTCGCGGTGCTGCTGCTCGACCTCGCACGCACCCACGGCCGCCGTACCCCCGAGGGCATCGCACTCGCCGTACCGCTCAGCAAGCAGGAGCTGGCCGGCTCCGTCGGCGCCTCCCGGGAGATGGTGCAGCGCCTGCTGCGTGAACTGCGTGAGAAGAAGGCGGTGGCGACCGGGCGCCGTACGCTCCTCATCCTGCGCCCCGACGTGCTGCGGCGCATCGCCGCGACGGACCATTCGGCCCCCGCGATCCCGTCCCCGCCGAGGGCGCCGGCCGACGAGACGCCCCCCGCGCGCAGCGTCTGACAGAACGCCCCCGGCCGCGCCCGGCCCCACGGCGCTCTGTGTACGCCGTCACACTCCGACTGCGTCATCCGCCCTCACCGCTCCCCCGTCGCCCACGCCACTCTGCTGCCCTGTACGACGCACACACCGTCGAAGGGCGACCATGACCAACCCCGTGAACCGCACGATCCTGCTGCTGGACATCGAGAGGTTCAGCGACCGGGACGACGTGGAGCAGGCGTATCTGCGCCGCATGCTCTACGACATCGCCGACCGGGCGCTGGAGAGCGCGGGCATCGACGAGACCCTTCGGCTGCGGGCCGACCGCGGGGACTCGGTGATGGAGCTGATCGACGCCAACGCCCCCGTCACCGCGCTGCTGCGGTCCCTGCTCACCGAGGTTCCCGCACAGCTCAGGACCCTCAACCGGATGGCGTCCCGCTCGGCGCAGATTCGGCTGCGCGGCGTGGTCGCCTCCGGCTGGGTCGCCGTGGACGAGCGGGACGGCTGGGTGGGCTCGGACCTGAACCACGCCTGCCGCCTGCTGGACGCGGCCCTGTTGCGCGCGGCCCTCGCGGAACGCACCGACGACTTCGCTCTGTGCGTGTCGGACGCCCTGTACGCCGGGGTCGTACGCCACGACCACCCCGGCGTCCCGGCGGACGCCTTCCACGCCGTGACGGTGGAGAGCAAGAACGGCCCGCTGACGGCCTGGCTGCACGGCCCGGTACCGGGCGCGCAGAACCATGGTGAGAAGGGGGATGAGGTCCCGGTGCCGGGTGCCGACTCGGGGGAGCACCCGGCACCGGGGCCGACAGCACCGCCCGCCCCGGTGGCAGGAGCCCCGTCCGGCGGCCCTGTCTTCCAGTTCAACGGCGGCTCCCCGGCCTTCGGCGGCAGCCTCGTCTGCGGGGACCAGCACGGTGTTTCGGGCGGTCACGTGACCGGGGACGTGCACCTGGGCCGGTCGGGAGGTGGACCGGCATGACGGTGCACCCGCCGCAGGCATCCGCCCCCGAGACGGCACCGGCGGGGGATCCGCGGCCGGACACCGAAGGTGCCGAGCCGCCCGAGGAGCGGGAGCAGAGCCAGGAGGCGCGGGCCGCACAGCGCGAACTCGTCGCACACGCACCCGGTTTCATCCTCGACGGTTCCTCGGTCGGCGGCAGCCTGGTCGGCGGCGCCCAGCACGGCGTCTCCGGCGGGGTCGCCCGCGATGTGTTCATGGGCCGGACGGAGATCCATAACCACGGCCCGGCGTCCCCGGCCGCGCCCGCGTCTGGCCAGATCCCCCGCACCCTGCTGAACGGCCTGGCCGAGGTCTTCGTCGACGGTCCCGTGTTCGAGGCCGCGCTGGCACGCCTGCGCGAGGAACGCGTCCTCGTCCTGTCCGGCACGCACGCGACCGGCCGGCACGCCGCCGCGCTGATGCTTCTGCACCGTCTGGGTGTGCCCGCCGTCCACGCACTGGCCACGGAGACCAATCCGGCCGAGCTGGGCGCCCGCCTCACCTCGCCGGGCGGACATGTCCTGCGCGATCTGCCGCTCAGCCGCAATCGGCCCCTGCGCGAAACCCACCTCTACGCGGCGCGCGACCAGCTCCGCAAGGCCGACGGCTACCTGGTGGTGACCGTCGAGAACTCGCCGTTCCTCCTGGGAGCCACCCCGTGCGCATGGGTGCCGCCGGACACGGCCGACGTGCTCCGCGCCCACCTGGCCTGCCGGCGCGGAGCGGACACCGAGCGACTCCTCTCCCTCTCCCCCGTACGGGACTTCCTGGCCCGCGGTGCCCACCGGCCCGCCGAGGCCGCCGAGTTCGCGGGGATGCTGGCCGCGTACGACGGCAGCGCGGACGCCGCGGCCCGGCTCGCGGACTTCGGGCAGGCCGCGGTCGAGCAGCAGTGCCGTGAATGGCTCGGCGACCCCGACACGTCCCTGCGCGACAAGGCCTTCCTCATCTCCCTCGCCGTCTTCGACCGGGCACCGTATGCGCTGGCGGCCGAGCTGGCCGACCTGCTCTTCGTGCACTTCCAGCGGCTTCAGCACCCCGAACAGCCGCCGGACATCCCGGTCTTCGGACTCGCCGCCGGCATCCGGCTGGACCGGGCGCGGGCCGTGGGCGAGACGCGCGACGTGGACACCGAGTGGGGGCCGGTGCCGCAGTTCACCGCGTACTTCCGCAAGGAGGGCACGCCCCGGGTGCTGCTCACCGAGGTGTGGACGGGACATCCGTCCACCCGTCCCGCGCTGGTCGCCTGGCTGAGGGAGCTGGCCCGGGACGGACGCCCGGTCGTGCGGACCCGGGCCGCCGCGGCCACCGCGCTGCTCGCCCGAGCCGACCTGCCGTCGGCGGTGGCACTGCTGATCGACGGCTGGGCCGTGTCGAAGTCGTTCGGCCCCCGCGTCACCGCCGCCAACACCCTCACCCTCGCCCAGCTCCTGGACGCGCCCGCCGTGCTGCGACTGCTCACCCAGTGGTGCACGGACACCCACCCCGGCCGCCGCTGGACCGCGATCCGCGCCTTCGGCCTGCTCGCACCCCTGCGCCCCGCTCTGACCGCGCCGGCACTGAGCGCGCTCGCCGCCCGCGCCCGCGCCGGAAACAGCGGCGCCGCCGAGGCCGACAACCTGATCCAGTCCACCGCCCTGCTGCTGTCCGTCGGCGTCCACCGCGGCGAGATGCTCGCGGAGCTGGTGCGGCTGCTCCACCACGACACGGAGACGGTCCGGGCACTGGCGCTCGACGCCTTCGTCCGGGCCTGCGACAACGCGGAGGAGGGCGCGCTCGTCGAGTGGTACGCCGATCACGGCATGTTCGAGGCGGACTCGGCGCGGGACCTCGCCACCCTCTGGCGCACCGCCCTCGGCGATCGCGCCCACACACGCGGCGCCCTCGACGCACTGCACACCTGGGTGCACGTCGCCACGCGGCGCGCGGACGCCGAGCAGGCCCTCCTGCTCCTGCTGCCCGCCCTGGTCGTGACCGCCGACGACCACAAGCGGCTGCGCCACGAACTGCACACGCTGCGCGGCCCCGACGGCGGCCCGCGTCCGCCGGTCGCCGACCGGCTGCTCGACGTCCTCGCCCACAGCGGCGGCATCCGACCCACGTAACCCCCGAGGAGTTGACCCATGGCGGACTTCCGCCGTCAGCCGGAGTGGCAGCAGGACGCCCACCGGCACAGCACGCTGATCGACCCGGTCCTGACGGTGCGGCCCATCTCCCGCTTCGACCACACCGGCCGCCGGTCGGTGTCCGCGATCGACCACGCCCTCGTCTTCGCCACCGCCAAGGGCACCTACGACGCCTTCCTCCCGCCGCACCGGCCGAGCCGCGCCGAGACCGCGACCCGTCGTTACGTCTCGGTGTACGAGGTGGACATGGGGAGCCATCCCGTCCAGCTCGAACTGTCCCTGCCCAGCGACGACGACGCGTTCTCCTTCGGAGCCACGGCGGACCTCACTTGGCGGGTCACCGACCCGGTCGTCTACGTGGCGAGCGGCGAACGGGACGTGCCGACGCGGCTGACCCGCGAGCTGCACCAGTTCGCCCGGCCGGTCAGCCGCCGCTTCCCCATCGAGGACAGCCCGGCGGCGGAGCAGGCGGTCCAGCGGGCCGTGGAGACGGGGGGCTTCGCAGCCGGTGCCGGGCTCGCCGTTACGTGTACCGTCCGGCTGCGGCTCGACGACGAGGCGATCGCCCATCGCAGGCGGCTGCGCGACCTGCGCTACGAGGCGGAGATGCTCGACCCCGAGCACGAGTTCCGGCTCCGGCAGGCGCGGCAGCATCACGAACTGGAGGCACTGCGCCAGCAGCAGTCGCACGCGCTGGTCGCCGAAAAGATCCACTTCTACCAGTACTGGCTCCAGCACGGCGGGGCCGGCGCCTGGGCCCTGCACCTCGCCCAGCACCCCGAGGACACCCGGCTGGCCGTCGGCTCGCTCCAGAAGGAGCAGCTCTCGGCGATCAGGAGCGAACTGGAGCTGATCGCCGGGGACACCCTGGAGGACTACCAGCGCGCGGAGTCGGCCCGCACGACGCTGCGCGCGGTCGACGACCTCATCCGGCAGCAGGCCCCGACCGACCGGGGAGCCCTCCCCCCGGGTGCCGCACAGCCGTACGTACCGCCGCAGCTCCCGCACCCCGGTCAGAACCCGTACGCCCCTCAGCAACCGCACCCAGTCCCACCGCCGTACGGTTCCCAGCAGCCCGGCACGGCTCCGTACGCACCTCAGCAGCCCCAGCCCGGCACGGCACCGCACGGCACGCCCGAGCCCCCGCACGGCACGGCCCGGCGGGAGCCGGCGGTCCCGGCGCCGGAAGACACCGCGGGCCCGCGGAACACCCCGCGACCTCCGGCAGCCCCGCCCGGCCACGCGGCCGGCCCGCAGTCCACCGACCTGCCGCCCGTACCGTCCCGGGCCGTGGCGGGCCCGGCCCCTTCAGTCCCCACCCCGCCCGCCACCCAACCGCAGGCCGGTCCCGGTGGAGGGCCGGCGTGACGGCCCCGGGTGTCCTCCCGCCCGCCGCGCCGCCGCCCGCGTCCGGCGGTGCCTTCACCGCACCGGTCGCCGAGCGGCTGCTGGGCGAGCTTCGGGCCGAGATCGCCCGGGCCGACAGCAAGGCGGCCGTGCTGGTGGCGTCGCTCGGTATGACGGCCGGCGTGTTCAGCGGTCTGCTGGCCGGGCGGGACTGGACACCGCGGGCGCTGTCCGACGCGGGGGCCGCCCTGTGGTGGTCCGGCACCGCGGCACTGGCGTTCTCGCTGTTCGCGCTGCTGCTCGCCGTGCTACCCCGGTTCGCGGGCGGCTCCTGGGCCCCCGGCCGGCCGCTGTGCTACTTCGGCGACATCCAGCAGGCGGTACGCGTGGGCCGGCTGGCCGAAGCGCTCGCCGCCACCGACCACGATCCGGCCGCCGCGCTCATGGCGGCCCTCACCGAGACCAGCCGCATCGCGGCGCGCAAGCACCAGTGGATCCGCACGGGCCTGGTCGCGTTCTGCGGCGGCACCGCACTGCTGCCCGCCGCGTTGCTCACCGGTTGACGTCACCGCACAGCAAGGAGTTCCGTCATGTCCCACCCGCCGGGTCCGCCGTATCCAGGGCCTTCCTCCCCGCAGTACCCGCAGCCCCAGCCACCCGCTCATCCCGGGGGTCCCGATCCGGCCGCGCACACGCCCCCGCCCCAGTACCCGGGCACACCGGCACCGCCCCCGCCCTACCCCGTGACGGCGCTCGGCCACCCGTATCAGACCACCCAGCCCCATCCCGGCCCCGCGACAGCAACGCCCCCAGCGCCGTATCCCTCCGCAGCACTCCCTCAGCCTCACCAGTTCGCCCCGCCCCACCCCGCGGGCCCGTACGGACACCCGTACCAGGGACCCCCGGCCAACGCCTCGACCCCGTACGGACACCCGTATCAGGCACTCCCGCCCCAACCCGTCCCGCAGTACCCCGCGGGCGGACTCCCCCACCCACCACCCGGTGCGCCCGTCCCGCCCGGTCCCGTTCCGTTCATGCCGCACCCGGCGACCGCTCCCGACGACCTCGACTACCGTCACCAGGGATCCCGCGTCCATGTGGCCGAACATCAGCGGGGAGCCGACGCGACCGCCGTCGGGCAGCTCGCGACGCAGATCCCGGGGTTCCTGGTCAGTCTCGCCGTGGTTGCCGTGTTCTCCCTCATCATGTTCGGGCCGGTCCTCGGCCCGGTGCTCCTGCTGGCCTGGCTGGCGTCCGGCGCGCTCGTCTTCCACCGCCCCACGGAACTACTCTTCGCCCGCCGGGTGCTCAAACTGCGTGCCCCGCTCGCCGAGGAACGGGCCCGACTGGAACCGATCTGGCGCGAGGTCACCGCCCGTGCGGGCATCGAGGGCGACACCTACGAGCTGATGATCGAGAACAGCACCGACCTGAACGCCAGTGCGGCCGCCGGCCACGTCGTCGGCGTCACCACCTACGCCCTCAACCGGATCCCGAGCAGCAACCTGGCCGCCGTGCTCGCCCACGAGCTGGGCCACCACACCGGCGGCCACGCCTGGGCCGGCCTGCTCGGGTACTGGTATTCACTGCCCGGCCGGATCGCCTGGGCCGTCGCCCGCGGCTTCGCCAAGGCGGCACTCACCGTCACGCGCGTGTTCTCGTCGGCCGCGGCCGCGATCCTCTACCTCTTCCTGGGGATCCTCCTCGTGGTCGGCTTCCTCGAGGCCTGGTACATCACCGTCCCCCTCACGGCGGCGCCGTATCTGCTCGCCTACGCCGGCCGGCAGGGCGAGCTGCGCGCCGACCAGGCGGCGGCAGCCCTCGGATTCGCCCCGCAGCTCACCGAGGTCCTGTATCACTTCCAGGCCGAGGAGGACGCCGGGAAGGCCTACGCCGCGGCCCGGGGAAAGCGGCTCAAGCAGCCCTCCGGGCTGGCCAAGCTGCTCTCCTCGCACCCCGACAACTACACCCGCATCCGGGCCCTGGAGCCCTACCTGCACCGGGCACGCTGAAGGGCCCGCACACGCCGAAGGGCGGCCACCCCACCGGGTGACCGCCCTTCGGCGCTCAGACGATCTCTCGCCTACTGGTTGTACGGACCGTAGTCGTAGTCCTCCAGCGGAACGGCCTGGCCGGAGCCCGTGCCGAACGGCGAGTAGTCGATGTCGTCGTAGCCGACGGCCGAGTACATCGCGGCCTTGGCCTCCTCGGTCGGCTCGACCCGGATGTTGCGGTAGCGGGACAGACCCGTACCGGCCGGGATGAGCTTACCGATGATGACGTTCTCCTTGAGGCCGATGAGGCTGTCGGACTTGGCGTTGATCGCCGCGTCCGTCAGGACTCGGGTCGTCTCCTGGAAGGAGGCGGCCGACAGCCAGGATTCCGTCGCCAGCGAGGCCTTGGTGATGCCCATGAGCTGCGGACGACCGGAGGCCGGGTGACCGCCCTCCTGGACCACACGCCGGTTCTCGGTCTCGAACTTCGACCGCTCGACCAGCTCGCCGGGCAGCAGCTCGGCGTCGCCGGACTCGATGATCGTCACACGGCGGAGCATCTGCCGGATGATGATCTCGATGTGCTTGTCGTGGATCGACACGCCCTGCGAGTTGTAAACCTTCTGGACCTCGCCGACCAGGTGGACCTGGACGGCACGCTGACCCAGGATGCGCAGCACGTCGTGCGGGTTGGTGGCACCCACGGTGAGCTTCTGGCCCACCTCGACGTGGTCGCCCTCGCCGACCAGCAGACGGGCACGCTTCGAGATCGGGTAGGCCGTCTCGTCGCTGCCGTCGTCCGGGGTGACGACGATCTTCTTGGTCTTCTCGGTCTCCTCGATCCGCACGCGGCCGGAGGCCTCGGAGATCGGGGCGACACCCTTCGGGGTACGGGCCTCGAAGAGCTCGACGACACGCGGCAGACCCTGCGTGATGTCGTCACCGGCCACACCACCGGTGTGGAAGGTACGCATCGTGAGCTGGGTACCGGGCTCACCGATGGACTGGGCGGCGATGATGCCGACCGCCTCACCGATGTCGACCAGCTTGCCGGTGGCCAGCGAGCGGCCGTAGCACATGGCGCAGGTGCCGACCTGGGACTCGCAGGTCAGGATCGAGCGGGTCTTGACCTCCTCGACACCGTGGCGCACGAGCTGCTCGATGAGCACGTCACCGAGGTCGACGTTGGCCGGCGCGATCACCTTGCCGTCGATGACGACGTCCTCGGCGAGCATGCGGGCGTACACGCTGGTCTCGACGTCGTCCGCCTTGCGCAGCACGCCGTCGGCGTCGCGCTCGGCGATCCGCAGCTTCAGACCGCGCTCGGTGCCGCAGTCCTCCTCGCGGATGATGACGTCCTGGGAGACGTCGACCAGACGACGCGTGAGGTAACCCGAGTCGGCGGTACGCAGAGCGGTGTCCGCCAGACCCTTACGGGCACCGTGCGTGGAGATGAAGTACTCCAGCACGGACAGACCCTCACGGAACGACGCCTTGATCGGACGCGGGATCGTCTCGTTCTTCGCGTTCGACACCAGACCACGCATACCGGCGATCTGACGCATCTGCATCATGTTGCCTCGTGCACCCGAGTTCACCATCATGAAGATCGGGTTGGTCTTCGGGAAGTTGTCGTTCATCGCCTCGGCGACCTCGTTGGTCGCCTTGGTCCAGATCGCGATGAGCTCCTGCGTGCGCTCGTCCTTGGTGATCAGACCACGCTCGTACTGCTTCTGGACCTTCTCGTCCTGCGCCTCGTAACCGCGGACGATCTCCTTCTTCGCCTCGGGAACGACGACGTCGGAGATGGCGACGGTGACGCCGGAACGGGTGGCCCAGTAGAAGCCGGCCGCCTTCAGGTTGTCGAGCGTCGCCGCCACGATGACCTTCGGGTAGCGCTCGGCGAGGTCGTTGACGATCTCGGAGAGCTGCTTCTTGCCGACCTCGTAGTCGACGAACGGGTAGTCCTCGGGCAGCAGCTCGTTGAAGAGCGCGCGGCCCAGCGTGGTCTTCAGGGTGAAGGTGTCACCCTGCTGCCACTCCGGCTCACCCTCCTCGCGGGCCGGGGGCTCCCAGCCGCGGGGCGGGATGGTGCCCACCGGGAAGCGGATGTCGACCTTCGACTGGAGCGACAGCTCGCCCGCGTCGAACGCCATGATCGCCTCGGCGGCGGAACCGAAGGCACGGCCCTCGCCCTTGAGCTCGCGGCCCTCGCCGTCGGTGGTGAGGAAGAACAGACCGAGGACCATGTCCTGGGTCGGCATCGTCACCGGACGGCCGTCGGCCGGCTTGAGGATGTTGTTCGAGGACAGCATCAGGATGCGGGCCTCGGCCTGCGCCTCCGCGGACAGCGGCAGGTGCACGGCCATCTGGTCACCGTCGAAGTCCGCGTTGAACGCGGTGCAGACGAGCGGGTGGATCTGGATGGCCTTGCCCTCGACGAGCTGCGGCTCGAAGGCCTGGATGCCGAGGCGGTGCAGCGTGGGCGCACGGTTCAGCAGGACCGGGTGCTCCGCGATGACCTCTTCCAGCACGTCGTACACGACCGTGCGGCCGCGCTCGACCATGCGCTTGGCGCTCTTGATGTTCTGCGCGTGGTTCAGGTCGACCAGGCGCTTCATCACGAACGGCTTGAAGAGCTCCAGCGCCATGGCCTTGGGCAGACCGCACTGGTGCAGCTTGAGCTGCGGGCCGACGACGATGACGGAACGCGCCGAGTAGTCGACTCGCTTGCCGAGCAGGTTCTGACGGAAGCGGCCCTGCTTGCCCTTGAGCATGTCGGACAGCGACTTCAGCGGACGGTTGCCGGGGCCCGTCACCGGGCGGCCGCGGCGGCCGTTGTCGAAGAGCGCGTCGACGGCCTCCTGGAGCATGCGCTTCTCGTTGTTCACGATGATCTCGGGCGCGCCGAGGTCGAGAAGCCGCTTCAGGCGGTTGTTGCGGTTGATGACACGGCGGTACAGGTCGTTCAGGTCGGAGGTCGCGAAGCGGCCACCGTCGAGCTGCACCATCGGACGCAGGTCCGGCGGGATGACCGGCACGCAGTCCAGCACCATGCCCTTGGGGCTGTTGCTGGTCTGCAGGAACGCGGAGACGACCTTCAGGCGCTTGAGCGCACGGGTCTTCTTCTGGCCCTTGCCGGTACGGATGATCTCGCGGAGCTTCTCGGCCTCCTCGTCGAGGTCGAAGGACTCCAGGCGCTTCTGCAGCGCGGCGGCGCCCATCGAGCCGTCGAAGTAGGTGCCGAAGCGGTCACGCAGCTCGCGGTAGAGCAGCTCGTCGCCCTCGAGGTCCTGGACCTTGAGGTTCTTGAAGCGGTTCCACACCTCGTCGAGGCGGTCGATCTCGCGCTGCGCGCGGTCACGAAGCTGCTTCATCTCGCGCTCGGCGCCCTCGCGCACCTTGCGGCGCACGTCGGCCTTGGCGCCCTCGGCCTCCAGCTCGGCGAGGTCCGTCTCGAGCTTCTTGGCGCGGGCCTCGAGGTCCGCGTCGCGGCGCTGCTCGATCTGCTGGCGCTCGACGGAGACGTGGGCCTCCAGCGAGGGCAGGTCGCGGGTGCGGCGCTCCTCGTCGACGTACGTGATCATGTACGCCGCGAAGTAGATGACCTTCTCCAGGTCCTTCGGGGCGAGGTCGAGCAGGTAGCCCAGACGCGACGGAACGCCCTTGAAGTACCAGATGTGGGTGACGGGGGCGGCCAGCTCGATGTGGCCCATCCGCTCACGGCGCACCTTGGCGCGCGTGACCTCGACGCCACAGCGCTCGCAGATGATGCCCTTGAAGCGGACGCGCTTGTACTTGCCGCAGTAGCACTCCCAGTCCCGGGTCGGACCGAAGATCTTCTCGCAGAAGAGTCCGTCCTTTTCGGGCTTCAGGGTGCGGTAGTTGATGGTCTCGGGCTTCTTGACCTCGCCGTGGCTCCACTGACGGATGTCGTCAGCGGTGGCCAGACCGATCCGGAGCTCGTCGAAGAAGTTGACGTCGAGCACTATGCGTCAATCCCTCTCAGGGTTGTAAGTCTTGGGGTCTGAAACGGGGGTCCTGGGGCCGGCGGGCCTTGATCGCTCAAGGCCCGCCGGACTCCCGTCAGACCTCTTCGACGCTGCTCGGCTCGCGCCGGGACAGGTCGATGCCGAGCTCCTCCGCCGCGCGGAAGACGTCCTCGTCGGTGTCACGCATTTCGATGGACATACCGTCGCTGGACAGCACCTCCACGTTCAGGCAGAGAGACTGCATCTCCTTGATGAGCACCTTGAAGGACTCGGGGATGCCGGGCTCGGGGATGTTCTCGCCCTTGACGATGGCCTCGTAGACCTTCACGCGGCCGGTGACGTCGTCGGACTTGATGGTCAGCAGCTCCTGGAGGGCGTACGCGGCGCCGTAAGCCTCCAGCGCCCACACCTCCATCTCACCGAAGCGCTGGCCACCGAACTGGGCCTTACCACCCAGCGGCTGCTGGGTGATCATCGAGTACGGGCCGGTCGAACGGGCGTGAAGCTTGTCGTCGACCAGGTGGTGCAGCTTGAGGATGTACATGTAGCCGACCGAGATCGGGTCCGGGAACGGCTCACCGCTGCGGCCGTCGAACAGCCGCGCCTTGCCGGACGGGAGCACCATGCGCTCGCCGTCGCGGTTCGGGATGGTGTGCTGGAGCAGACCCGCCAGTTCGTCCTCGCGGGCACCGTCGAACACCGGGGTGGCGACGTTGGTGCCGGGCTGGACGTTGTCGGCGCCGATGACCTGCAGGCGCTGCGCCCACTCGTCCGCGA
The DNA here is from genome assembly GCF_044390505.1 of Streptomyces sp. NPDC018947. Taxonomy (NCBI): domain Bacteria; kingdom Bacillati; phylum Actinomycetota; class Actinomycetes; order Kitasatosporales; family Streptomycetaceae; genus Streptomyces; species Streptomyces sp. NPDC018947. The sequence goes on along the minus strand of NZ_JBIRZD010000011.1, from coordinate 133,197 downwards.
GGCCGGAGACGTCCCAGCCGCGGCTGGCGAGCCAGCCGAGGTGGATCTCCAGGACCTGTCCCGGGTTCATTCGGGACGGGACGCCCAGCGGGTTGAGGATGATGTCGACCGGGGTGCCGTCCTCCAGGAACGGCATGTCCTCGATCGGCAGGATCTTGGAGATGACGCCCTTGTTGCCGTGGCGGCCGGCGAGCTTGTCACCGTCGGTGATCTTGCGCTTCTGCGCGACGTAGACGCGCACGAGCTGGTTCACACCGGGGGGAAGCTCGTCACCCTCCTCGCGGTCGAAGACGCGCACGCCGATGACCTTGCCGGTCTCGCCGTGCGGCACCTTCAGCGAGGTGTCACGGACCTCACGGGCCTTCTCACCGAAGATCGCGCGCAGCAGGCGCTCCTCGGGCGTCAGCTCGGTCTCACCCTTGGGCGTGACCTTGCCGACGAGGATGTCACCGGCGATGACCTCGGCACCGATGCGGATGATGCCGCGCTCGTCGAGGTCGGCGAGGACCTCCTCGGAGACGTTCGGGATGTCCCGGGTGATCTCCTCGGGGCCGAGCTTGGTGTCACGGGCGTCGACCTCGTGCTCCTCGATGTGGATCGAGGAGAGGACGTCGTCCTGCACGAGGCGCTGCGACAGGATGATCGCGTCCTCGTAGTTGTGACCCTCCCACGGCATGAAGGCGACCAGCAGGTTCTTGCCGAGCGCCATCTCGCCGTTCTCGGTGGCCGGACCGTCGGCGAGGACCTGGCCCTCGATGACGCGGTCGCCCTCGTTGACGATGACCTTCTGGTTGACCGAGGTGCCCTGGTTGGAGCGGGCGAACTTGGCCAGGCGGTACGTGATGTACGTGCCGTCGTCGTTGGTGGTGGTGATGTAGTCCGCGGAGACCTCCTGGACCACACCCGCCTTCTCGGCCTTGACGACGTCGCCGGCGTCGACGGCGGAGCGGTACTCCATGCCGGTGCCGACCAGCGGGGCCTCGCTCTTGATGAGCGGAACGGCCTGGCGCATCATGTTCGCGCCCATGAGGGCGCGGTTGGCGTCGTCGTGCTCGAGGAACGGGATCATGGCCGTCGCGACCGACACCATCTGGCGCGGCGAGACGTCCATGTAGTCCACGTCGTCACCGGGGACGTAGTCGACCTCGCCGCCACGGCGGCGGACCAGCACGCGGTTCTCGGCGAAGCGGAACTCGTCGGTCAGCGGCGCGTTGGCCTGCGCGATGACGAAGCGGTCCTCCTCGTCGGCGGTCAGGTAGTCCACCTCGTCGGTGACCTGGCCGTCGACGACCTTGCGGTACGGCGTCTCGATGAAACCGAACGGGTTGATGCGGCCGTACGAGGCGAGCGAGCCGATCAGACCGATGTTCGGGCCTTCGGGCGTCTCGATCGGGCACATGCGGCCGTAGTGCGACGGGTGCACGTCGCGGACCTCGAAGCCGGCCCGCTCACGGGAGAGACCACCCGGGCCGAGGGCGTTCAGACGACGCTTGTGCGTCAGCCCCGACAGCGGGTTGTTCTGGTCCATGAACTGGGAGAGCTGGCTGGTGCCGAAGAACTCCTTGATGGAGGCGACGACCGGCCGGATGTTGATCAGGGTCTGCGGCGTGATCGCCTCGACGTCCTGGGTCGTCATGCGCTCGCGCACGACGCGCTCCATACGGGCGAGACCCGTACGGACCTGGTTCTGGATCAGCTCGCCGACGTTGCGGATACGGCGGTTGCCGAAGTGGTCGATGTCGTCGGTCTCGACGATGATCGACCGGCCGGACTCGCCGACCGTCTCCGTCTCACCGGCGTGCAGCTTCACCAGGTACTTGATGGTGGCGATGATGTCGTCGGTGGTGAGCACGCCGGCGTCCAGCGGCTCGTCCGCGCCGAGCTTCTTGTTGACCTTGTAGCGGCCGACCTTGGCCAGGTCGTAGCGCTTCGGGTTGAAGTAGAGGTTCTCGAGCAGCGTCTGCGCGGCCTCACGCGTGGGGGGCTCGCCCGGACGCAGCTTGCGGTAGATGTCGAGCAGCGCGTCGTCCTGGCCCTGGGTGTGGTCCTTCTCCAGGGTGGCGCGCATGGACTCGTACTCGCCGAACTCCTCGAGGATCTGCTCGGTGGTCCAGCCGAGGGCCTTGAGGAGGACGGTCACGGACTGCTTGCGCTTGCGGTCGATGCGCACACCGACCATGTCGCGCTTGTCGATCTCCATCTCCAGCCAGGCACCCCGGGACGGGATGATCTTGGCGGAGAAGATGTCCTTGTCGGACGTCTTGTCGATGGAGGAGTCGAAGTAGACACCCGGCGAGCGGACGAGCTGCGACACCACGACACGCTCGGTGCCGTTGATGACGAAGGTGCCCTTGTTCGTCATGAGCGGGAAGTCGCCCATGAAGACCGTCTGGGACTTGATCTCGCCGGTCTCGTTGTTGGTGAACTCGGCGGTGACGAAGAGCGGGGCGGCGTACGTGAAGTCGCGCTCCTTGCACTCGTCGATGCTGTTCTTCGGAGGCTCGAAGCGGTGGTCGCGGAACGTCAGCGACATCGACCCGGAGAAGTCCTCGATCGGCGAGATCTCCTCGAAGATCTCCTCCAGCCCGGACTTGGTGGGGACGTCCTGACCGGACTCCAGAGCCGACTCGACGCGAGCCTTCCACGCGTCGTTGCCGAGCAGCCAGTCGAAGCTCTCGGTTTGCAGCGCGAGAAGGTTCGGAACCTCGAGGGGCTCCTTGATCTTTGCAAAGGAGATGCGCAGCGGGGCGGTGCTGGCAGCGTTGTTCGTATTCGCGGTCGAGGCATTGCGCGAGGCGGCCAAGAGGGGGTCCTTCCGAGGGCTCGGACTCACTACGCGCGTACCGGCCCCTCTTCCGTGCACGGAGACAGGGGGTGTCTGATGTGGCTGAAGAGCCAGGTCAGACGTGCTCTGGTCGTCAGTGCTCGGGCGAGGGCAGCCCCTGGTGACGGGCAGGGGGCAGCTAACAGGCAGCGCAAAGGGTCAGTGTAGCCACTTGGCACACTGATGTCCAGTGCAGGTTTCCCGAACCGTGTCCGCTCCTCGTTGTACTCACCCTCCGCGGCAAGGCCTCGCCCTCAACGCACGGTGATACTGCCCTGTTCGCCGTGGATCCATGCCTCGGATTCGGATCCTTGTGGCGACGCGTCCTGAGAATTGCGTGCTGCGTGCGGTTCGTCAAGGCCCCCCTTGGCCAAACCGGCTGCCGCCAGGGGACTCTCAGGGTCCCTCGAACGGCACGACGAAGATCACCATACTCCGCGCCGTCGGTCGTGCAAGGCAGCCGCCGCCGGACCCCCGGTACGCCGAAGAGCGACCACCCGGATGGATGATCGCTCTTCGGTGCTTACGCGTTACAGGCCCTGAGGGACCCGTGAGGTCTTACTTGACCTCGACCGACGCGCCGGCGCCCTTGAGGGACTCGGCGGCCTTGTCGGCGGTCTCCTTGTTGACCTTCTCGAGGACCGGCTTCGGGGTGCCGTCGACGAGGTCCTTGGCCTCCTTCAGACCCAGGGAGGTCAGCTCACGCACGACCTTGATGACCTGGATCTTCTTGTCGCCGGCGCCGGTGAGGATGACGTCGAACTCGTCCTTCTCCTCAGCGGCCTCGACCGGGGCGCCCGGGGCGGCGGGGCCCGCGACGGCCACGGCGGCGGCGGCGGTGACGTCGAACTTCTCCTCGAAGGCCTTCACGAACTCGGAGAGCTCGATGAGGGTCATCTCCTCGAACTGCGCGAGCAGGTCTTCCTGGCTGAGCTTCGCCATGATGGCGGTCCTTCCACTAAATCGGCAGGTGCCGGATGTACGGGGTGAGGCGGGCGTACGTCGGGCCCGCGTCGGTCCTCGCCTCAGGCGGCGAGGGCCGGGTAGCGAGCCGAATTACTCGGCACCGCCCTGCTCGTCCTGCTTGGCACGGAGCGCGTCCACGGTGCGGACGAGCTTCGAGGGAAGCGCCTGGAAGAGCTGAGCAGTCTGGGACTGCTTGCCCTTGAAGGCACCCGCCAGCTTGGAGAGCAGAACCTCGCGGGACTCGAGGTCCGCAAGCTTCTTGATCTCGTCGGCCGAGAGCGGCTTGCCCTCGAGGACACCGCCCTTGATGACGAGATTCGGGTTGTCCTTGGCGAAGTCGCGCAGACCCTTCGCCGACTCCACCGGGTCACCGGTGATGAAGGCGACAGCCGTCGGACCATTGAACTGGTCGTCCAGCGTCGTGATCCCGGCCTCGTTGGCCGCAATCTTGGTCAGCGTGTTCTTCACCACGGCGTACTGGGCGTTCTCACCGAGCGACCGGCGCAGCGTCTTGAGCTGCGCCACGGTGAGACCGCGGTACTCGGTCAGCACGGCGGCGTTGGAGCTGCGGAACTTGTCCGTCAGCTCGGCAACCGCGGCAGCCTTGTCGGGCCTCGCCATAGAGCCTCGGCCTCCTTCCGGGTGATTCGGACCGCGCGGACCCGAAGGAGGTCTGGGGAAAACGAAACGCCCCGGCGCAGGCGCACGGGGCGTGGCTCGACCGGTCATACGCGCTCGGGGCGCGGATTCCGGGAGCTCATCCACTGTCACCTACGCGGGTCGTCCGCAGTTCAGCGGATCCTTCGGCCACCGTGTCCTCTCACGAGCACACGGCAACGACCAGCGGTCTTTGGCTTCTGTAGGAGCGTACGTGAACGGGGCAGTGTCAAGCAAATCCGCCCGTACGGCGACTCGGCCGCCGGGTTCCTGTCGGCGGGGAGAGCCCGCCCGGCTCGTTCACTCGGCGGCCCCGGCGCCGCCGTTGACCCGGCCGATCTCGTGAATGGCGGGCCTGGCCTCAGGAGCCGTCGCCCGGATCCTTCAGCAGTTCCTTGAAGTCCGCGGTGTCCCCGGCCGGAGGCCGCTCGGCGGTGACCTCGACCCCGTAGTCGCTGTAGTACGCGGTCTGGGAGAGCTCCCCCGTCGCTGTCCGTCCCCGCTCGGTCTTCTTCACCAGCAGGTCCCGTCCGTCGACCCAGATGTCCACCGTCCGCTCGTCGGCACCGCCCACCGTGCCGGTCCAGTGCGTGGTACGCCGGCCGCGCGTCGTCTCCTCGCCGACCCTGCGCACGTCCTCGGAGCCGAGCAGCAGCTCCACCGCCCGGTCGGGCGTCGTGTCGCGCATCCCGTCGGCGAACCCGGCACCCGCCTCGCCGCCGAGGTCCTCCAGGTCGTCGTAGACGTACTTGATCCAGTGCCTGCCGCCCACCCGGTCGGCGAAGGCGTCGCCCATCCTCGCGTAGTAGGCGTCGGGCAGGTACCGGGCCTCCATGGAGGTGGTGCCGAGCCGGCGCATGGTCTCGGCGGTCGTACCGCCCGTGTACGTGATCGTGAGGGTGCCGGTGAGGCCGTCCTCCCAGCCGAGGGCGCCTGCGGCGGTCAGGGACAGCTCGCCGCCCATGACGGTGGTGGACTCGACCCTGGCCGAGCCGGCCCGGCCGGTGGCGCGCTCCACGGCCTTCAGGGCCCGCGCCGACGGGCCGGTGGCCTCCGCGGGCTCTGCGGTCCCTGCGGTGGTGCAGGCGGTCAGGCACGTCAGCGCGGCCGCCACCGCGATCGAGAGGGCCGTACGGCCCCCCGCCCTGCCCCTCATGCCGCCCACCCCCACGCGCTCGCCTGCCCGCACGCTAACCCAGGCCCGCGGCTCACGTCCGGGAAAAGGGAACGGGCCCCGCACCTCGAAGGGTGCGGGGCCCGTGAACCGGTTGGGCGAGCCGTGGCTCAGACCGCCGCCGGGTCCTCCTCGACGAGGAGGTTGCGGGTGCGGTTCGAGTCGACCGGAATGCCGGGGCCCATCGTGGTGCTGATGGCGGCCTTCTTGATGTAGCGGCCCTTGGCGGCGGACGGCTTCAGACGGAGGATCTCCTCCAGCGCCGCGCCGTAGTTCTCCACCAGCTTGGTGTCGTCGAACGACGTCTTGCCGATGATGAAGTGCAGGTTCGAGTGCTTGTCGACGCGGAACTCGATCTTGCCGCCCTTGATGTCGTTGACAGCCTTGGCGACGTCCGGGGTCACGGTGCCGGTCTTGGGGTTCGGCATGAGACCACGGGGACCGAGCACGCGGCCGAGGCGGCCGACCTTGCCCATGAGGTCCGGGGTGGCGACGACGGCGTCGAAGTCCAGACGGCCCTTCGACACCTCGTCGATCAGTTCGTCGGCGCCGACGATGTCGGCGCCCGCGGCACGCGCGGCCTCGGCACGGTCGCCGGTCGCGAAGACCAGGACCCGGGCGGTCTTACCGGTGCCGTGCGGGAGGTTCACGGTGCCACGGACCATCTGGTCGGCCTTGCGCGGGTCGACACCCAGGCGGAAGGCGACCTCGACGGTGCCGTCGAACTTGGTCGTGGAGGTCTCCTTGGCGAGACGGACGGCCTCGAGCGGGGCGTAGAGCTTGTCCCGGTCGATCTTGGCGTCCGCAGCGCGGAGAGACTTGCTGCGCTTGCTCACTACTGCTCCTGTTGGCTTCTTAGGAGTCGTGGTCCGGGCCGAGCAGGCCCTGCCACTTCTGCTTGCTTACGGGGGTGGAGGTCAGCCCTCGACCGTGACGCCCATGGAACGCGCGGTGCCGGCGATGATCTTCTCGGCGGCGTCCAGGTCGTTGGCGTTGAGGTCGGGCATCTTGGTGGTGGCGATCTCACGGACCTGGTCACGCGTGATCTTCGCGACCTTGGTCTTGTGCGGCTCGCCGGAGCCCTTCTCCACGCCCGCGGCCTTGAGGATCATCTTGGCGGCCGGCGGCGTCTTGGTGATGAAGGTGAAGGAGCGGTCCTCGTAGACCGTGATCTCCACCGGGATGACCCAGCCACGCTGCGACTCGGTCGCGGCGTTGTAGGCCTTGCAGAACTCCATGATGTTGACGCCGTGCTGACCCAGCGCGGGGCCGACCGGCGGAGCCGGGTTCGCGGCACCGGCCTGGATCTGGAGCTTGATGAGCCCCGTGACCTTCTTCTTCTTGGGAGGCATAGCTCTCCGGGTCCTTTCGATTCGGGTCCTGCCCATATCCGGAGCGACCCGGAGACAGGCATACCGCACAACGATAACGGGTATGGATGCGCGGCCAAAAACCGAGCAGGTCAGACGACGCGCGAGCGTTCGCCTGACCTGGCCGGAAGTGGTACGTCCAGAGAACCGCTAGTTCTTCTGGATCTGGTCGAAGCTCAGCTCGACCGGGGTCTCGCGGCCGAAGATCTCGACGAGGCCCTTGACCTTCTTCGAGTCGGCGTTGATCTCGTTGATCGTGGCCTGGAGCGTGGCGAACGGGCCGTCGGTGACGGTGACCGAGTCGCCGACCTCGAAGTCCAGCACCTGGACCTCGACCTTGCGCTGGGGAGCCGGCTTGCCCTCGGCCTCGGCGGCTTCGCGGGCGGCCTTCTCCTCGGCCTCGGGGGCGAGCATCTTGACGATCTCGTCCAGCGTCAGCGGGTACGGGTCGTAGGCGTTGCCCACGAAGCCGGTGACGCCGGGGGTGTTGCGGACGACACCCCAGGACTCGTTGGTCAGGTCCATGCGGACCAGGACGTAACCCGGGAGCTTGTTCTGGCGGATCGTCTTGCGGTCGCCGTTCTTGATCTGGACGACCTCTTCCTGCGGCACCTCGGCCTGGAAGATGTAGTCCTCGACGTTCAGCGAGACGGCGCGCTGCTCCAGGTTGGTCTTCACGCGGTTCTCGTAACCGGCGTAGGTGTGGATGACGTACCACTCGCCGGGCAGGAGGCGCAGCTCCTGGCGGAGCTTCTCGACCGGGTCGAGCTCGGGCTCGGGCTCGCCGGCCTCCGCGTCCTCGGTCTCCTCGTCGGCGTCCTCGGTGGTCTCGTCCTCGGCGCCGGCGGTCTCGTCCTCGTCCGCGACGGCGTCGGCAGCCTCGACCTCGGCGGAGGTCTCGGTGTCCTCGTTGTCCGCGCCCTCGACAGTGCCGAGCTCGTCCTCGACGGACTCGACAGCCTCCCCGCGAGGCTCAACGGCGTCGTTCACGTTCGGGTCAGACACGGTGGCTGCTTCTTCCTGGATACATAGGGGTGGAACACGCGAAAGGGGCGCCGGGTACCTCGGCGCCCTTCGCTCTCGGCTCAGCCGAAGACGTACTTGGCGGCGTGAGAGAAGCCATAGTCAATCAGAGTCACCAGGCCGATCATGATGACCACGAAGATGATCACCACGGTGGTGTACGTAGTGAGCTGGTTGCGGCTCGGCCAGACAACCTTGCGCAGCTCCGCGACGATCTGGCGGTAGAACAGCGCGAGACGCTTCAGCGGGCCCTTCTTGGCTCGCTTGCCGCCCTTGCGGGGCTTCTTGGAGTCCGGCGCCTCGTCCCGGGCATCAGGCATGTCGATGGAGCCCACGGCGTCCGTCACTCGTCCTCACCTGATTCCGGGTCGTGGCCGTGCCGCGCCCGGTCTGAGCCGCACGGCGGTGCATTGCTGTACGTACATGCGCACACATCCTGGCGAAGGTGTGTGTAGCAGGGCCGGAGGGACTTGAACCCCCAACCGCTGGTTTTGGAGACCAGTGCTCTACCAATTGAGCTACGACCCTTTGTGTGTCCCCAACGTACCGCATCCCTCCCGGATGCCTGGTGGGCGCCGGGTGAGTGCGGGCCGCTGAAGGCCAACGAGGTGAGAGTGTACGTGCTCGCGGGCCGGGCGTCGAACAGAAAGGTCCCGCGAAGTGCTCCGCCGTCGCTCTCTGGCTGAAGATCGCCCAGGCCGCACGGGGGATCCGGACTGTTGTTCAGGCTTTTGCCCGGTCCTGTTCAGTCCGTGAAACCCGTGTGCCGGGGACGTTTCCGGTCTGGAACGATGGACTCCATGAGCGCTGCAACCCCTCCCACCGAGCGCCGGGTCTCCGCCCGAATCGGCGCGATCTCCGAGTCCGCGACCCTCGCCGTGGACGCCAAGGCCAAGGCCCTCAAGGCCGCCGGACGACCGGTGATCGGCTTCGGTGCCGGTGAACCCGACTTCCCGACGCCCGACTACATCGTCGAGGCCGCGATCGAGGCCTGCAAGAACCCGAAGTTCCACCGCTACACGCCGGCCGGCGGTCTGCCGGAGCTGAAGGCCGCGATCGCCGCGAAGACGCTGCGCGACTCCGGCTACGAGGTCGACCCGTCGCAGATCCTCGTCACCAACGGCGGCAAGCAGGCCATCTACGAGGCGTTCGCCGCGATCCTCGACCCGGGCGACGAGGTCATCGTCCCGGCGCCGTACTGGACGACGTACCCGGAGTCGATCCGGCTGGCCGGCGGTGTGCCCGTCGAGGTGGTCGCCGACGAGACGACCGGCTACCGGGTGAGCGTGGAGCAGCTAGAGGCCGCCCGCACCGACAGGACCAAGGTCGTCCTCTTCGTGTCGCCGTCGAACCCGACGGGTGCCGTCTACACCGAGGCCGAGACCGAGGCGATCGGCCAGTGGGCCGTCGAGCACGGCCTGTGGGTGCTCACCGACGAGATCTACGAGCACCTCGTCTACGGCGACGCCTTCTCGGTCTCCATGCCGGCCCTGCTGCCCGAGCTGCGCGACAAGTGCATCGTGGTCAACGGCGTCGCCAAGACGTACGCGATGACCGGCTGGCGCGTCGGGTGGGTCATCGGCCCGAGGGACGTGGTGAAGGCCGCGACGAACCTCCAGTCGCACGCCACGTCCAACGTGTCCAACGTGGCCCAGGCGGCGGCGCTGGCCGCGGTCTCCGGCGACCTGGACGCCGTGGCGAAGATGCGGGAGGCCTTCGACCGGCGCCGCCGCACCATCGTGCGGATGCTCAACGAGATCGACGGCGTGCTCTGCCCGGAGCCGGAGGGCGCGTTCTACGCCTACCCGTCGGTGAAGGAGCTGCTCGGCAAGGAGATCCGCGGCAAGCGCCCGCAGACCTCCGTCGAGCTGGCCGAGCTGATCCTGGAGGAGGCCGAGGTCGCGGTGGTGCCCGGCGAGGCGTTCGGCACGCCCGGCTACCTGCGGCTGTCGTACGCGCTCGGGGACGAGGACCTCGTCGAGGGCGTGAGCCGGATCCAGAAGCTGCTGGCGGAGGCCAAGGCCTGAGAGCCGCTTCCGCTTCCCGGCAGGGCACCCCGTGACACCACGGGGTGCCCTGTTTGTTTGTGCGAGCAACCCCCCGTACGGGGAAAGCACTGTCGGGCCGGGCGTGTCGTACGGCAGGATCACGGAATGGAGCGTGTACGTGATCTCTCTGAGCTGCCGAAGGCCCATCTGCACCTGCACTTCACCGGGTCGATGCGGCCCGCCACCCTGCTGGAACTGGCCGACAAGCACGGCGTGCGGCTGCCCGATTCCCTGACCGAGGCGCTGACCAGCGGGGAGCCGCCGCGGCTGCGGGCCACGGACGAGCGGGGCTGGTTCCGCTTCCAGCGGCTGTACGACGCGGCGCGGTCCTGCCTCCAGGAGCCGGAGGACATCCAGCGGCTGGTCCGGGAGGCGGCCCAGGAGGATCTGCGGGACGGTTCGGGCTGGCTGGAGATCCAGGTGGACCCGACGTCGTACGCGCCGCGGCTGGGCGGGCTGATCCCGGCGCTGGAGATCATCCTGGACGCGGTGGAGACGACCGTGCGGGACACCGGGATCGGGATGCGGGTGCTGGTCGCCGCCAACCGGATGAAGCATCCGCTGGACGCGCGCACCCTGGCCCGGCTGGCGGTGCGCTACGCCGACCGGGGCGTCGTCGGTTTCGGGCTGTCCAACGACGAACGGCGGGGCATGGCCCGGGACTTCGACCGGGCGTTCGCCATCGCGCGCGAGGGCGGGCTGCTGTCGGCACCGCACGGGGGCGAGCTGACCGGCCCGGCGTCGGTGCGGGACTGCCTGGACGACCTGGAGGCCGACCGGATCGGGCACGGCGTGCGGGCGGCGGAGGACCCGCGGCTGCTGAAGCGGCTCGCGGACCGGCAGGTGACGTGCGAGGTGTGCCCGGCGTCGAACGTGGCCCTCGGCGTGTACGAGAAGCCCGAGGACGTGCCGCTGCGGACCCTGTTCGAGGCGGGGGTGCCGCTTGCGCTCGGCGCGGACGACCCGCTGCTGTTCGGCTCGCGGCTGGCCGCGCAGTACGAGATCGCGCGGCGGTACCACGGCTTCACCGACGCCGAGCTGGCGGAACTGGCCCGGCAGTCGGTGCGCGGTTCGGCGGCGCCCGAGGACGTCAGGGACAAGCTGCTGGCCGGCGTCGACGCCTGGCTCAACGCCCCGATCGCCTGAGGGGCAGGGCCCTACAGGCTGACGCCCACGGTCACCGGCTCGTTGACCAGGGTGATGCCGAACGCCTCGCGGACCCCGGCGACGACCTCGCGGGCCAGGGCGAGGAGGTCCTCGGTGGTGGCCTCGCCGCGGTTGGTGAGGGCCAGGGTGTGCTTGGTGGAGATGCGGGCGGGACCGGTGCCGTAGCCCTTGGTGAAGCCGGCCTTGTCGATCAGCCAGGCCGCGGAGGTCTTGACGTGCCCCTCCCCCGCCGGGAAGGCGGGCGGCTCGACGCCGGCGCCGAGGCGTTCGCCGACGCGCGCCCGGAAGGCGGCGAACGCGTCGTCGGTGAGGATCGGGTTGGTGAAGAAGGACCCGGCCGACCAGGTGTCGTGGTCCTCGGGGTCCAGCACCATGCCCTTGCCCGCGCGCAGCTTCAGGACGGTCTCGCGGGCGGTGGCCAGCGGAACCCGGTCGCCGGGTTCGACACCGAGGGCGCGGGCCGTCTCGGCGTACCGCAGGGGGGCGGAGAGCCCGCCGGCGTCCTCCAGCGCGAAGCGGACGCGCAGGACGACGTAGCGCTCGGGCTCGGCCTTGAAGCGGCTGTGGCGGTAGGAGAAGGCGCAGTCGGCGTTGGCGAGCGTGACGGTCTCCCGCGCCCTGCGGTCGTAGGCGGTCACCTCGGTGATCGTGGAGGAGACCTCCTGGCCGTACGCGCCCACGTTCTGGATGGGGGTGGCGCCGGCCGAGCCGGGGATGCCGGCCAGGCACTCGACGCCGGCGAGTCCGGCCTCGACGGTGCGGGCGACGGCGTCGGTCCACACCTCGCCGGCCGCGACCTCCAGCGTCGTGCCGTCGAGCGTGAGGCCGCGGGTGGCGATGTGCAGGGCGGTGCCGTCGAAGCCCTTGTCGCCGATGACGAGGTTGGATCCGCCGCCGATGAGCAGCAGGGGGGTGCCGGTGTCGTCGGCCTCGCGGACGGCGGCGATCACCTCGGCGTCGGTGGTGGCCGTGATCAGCCGGGTGGCGGGACCGCCCAGCCGGAAGGTGGTCAGCGGGGCGAGGGGGGCGTCGTGGAGTTCCTGCACGGGCCCAAGACTACGAGAGACGGCGCGGGCGCACCGGCGGCGGTGCCGGCCGGGGCGCCGCGGCCCGGGCGACCGCCGCTCGTCAGGGCGGGCGCCCGGGGTGCGTCAGGCCAGTCGTACGACCGCGCGGGCCATGCCGAGGACCTTCTGACCGGCGCTGGTGGCCGTGAGGTCGACGCGGACGGTGTCGTCGTCGAGCTTGGCGGCGACCTTGCCGCTGACCTCGATCAGCGCGCCCTTGTCGTCGTCGGGGACGACGACGGGCCGGGTGAAGCGGACGCCGTACTCGACGACCGCGCCCGGGTCGCCGGTCCAGTCGGTCACGACGCGGATCGCCTCGGCCATGGTGAACATGCCGTGCGCGATGACGTCCGGCAGGCCGACCTCCTTGGCGAACCGCTCGTTCCAGTGGATCGGGTTGAAGTCGCCGGAGGCGCCCGCGTACCGCACGAGGGTGGCGCGGTCCACGGGGAAGGTCTGCGCGGGCAGCTCGGTGCCGACCTCGACGTCGCTGTACGCGATCTTCGCTGTCATGGGGGTGCTCACGCCTCCTCGGCCGCGCGGGCCACGAGCTTCGTCCAGGCGGTCACGACGCGCTCGCCGCTCTCGTCGTGGACCTCGCCGCGGATGTCCAGGATGTCGTTGCCGGCCATCGACTTGATCGCCTCGATGGTCGAGGTGACGGTGAGCCGGTCGCCGGCGCGCACGGGGCGGGCGTAGGAGAACTTCTGGTCGCCGTGCACCACCCGGCTGTAGTCGAGGCCGAGCTGCGGGTCCTGGATGACCGCGCCGGCCGCGTTGAACGTGATGGAGAACACGAAGGTCGGCGGGGCGATCACGTCCGGATGGCCGAGCGCCTTGGCGGCCTCCGCGTCCGTGTACGCGGGGTTGGTGTCCCCCACCGCCTCCGCGAACTCGCGGATCTTCTCCCGGCCCACCTCGTAGGGCGCGGTGGGCGGGTACGTCCGCCCCACGAACGACTGGTCGAGCGCCATGGCTCGCAACCTCCTGCTGATCTCGGAGACTTCCGCCGCTGCTTCGCGGCTGACTGTCCGCGGCCACCGCGGAACACAACGACGCGAGGCCGCCCCCAAGCTACGGGGACGGCCTCGCGTACGAGCCTGATCTATCGCGTTTCGCGGTGCGCGGTGTGCGCGTTGCAACGCGGGCAGTGCTTCTTCATCTCCAGTCGGTCCGGGTTGTTACGCCGGTTCTTCTTGGTGATGTAGTTCCGCTCCTTGCACTCCACGCAGGCCAGCGTGATCTTCGGGCGGACGTCGGTGGCAGCCACGTGAGTGCTCCTTGACGAACGGATTGATGGTATTAACGCAGGAAAGAGTAGCCGATTGAAGGACCGACCCCGCAATCGGCTACTAGGAGTAGCGGTGACCGGACTTGAACCGGTGACACAGCGATTATGAGCCGCTTGCTCTACCGACTGAGCTACACCGCTGTGATGCGATCGGGCCCCGCCTCGCGGCGGGAACCTCTCACACCAGAGCCCCAAAACGGAATCGAACCGTTGACCTTCTCCTTACCATGGAGACGCTCTGCCGACTGAGCTATTGGGGCGAGCGATGAAGACATTACACGGTCGCCCGCCGATCGCCCAAATCCGATTCGGCGTCCTCAACTCCGCGCCCCGGAGAGAGCCCGCGCACGGCGGGCGCACCGGTACGACTATTGCGCTCCTGCGCGCCCGCGGCTGATCACCGTCCTAGGCTCGTCCCCACTCTGCGTGATCTTGCGTCCCCCACTGCGCAGTCCCGAGCCCAGAGGAGCGCGATGCCCGACAGCCAGCCGCAGCAGCCCCACCCGTCCTCCCCCTCGGGGCCGGCCGACCGCGGTGCGCTGCTGCTGTCCGGGGCGCGGCTGGCCGACGGCCGGACCGTGGACGTGCGGCTGCACGGCGGGCGCATCGAGGCGGTAGGCACGGCGGGCAGTCTGACGCCGGCGCGTGCGTCCGGGCCCGGCAGGCGGGTGGACCTCACCGGGTACCTGCTCGTGCCGGCCCCCGCCGAACCCCACGCCCACGGCGACACCGCGCTCACGGCCGACTCCCCGGGCCCGGTCTCCCACGAACCCGAGGACGTCCAGCGCCGGGTGACCGAGGCCACCCTGCTGCACCTGGGGCACGGGGCGACCGCGCTGCGGGCCCATGTGCGGGTGGGCGACGTCCCGGGACTCGGCCCCCTGACCGCCGTCCTGCGGGCGCGGCGCGCGCTGCGCGGGCTGGCCGAGCTGACGGCGGTGGCGATGCCCCGGGTGCTGACCGGACTGGCGGGGGCGGACGGGCTGGCGATGCTGCGGGACGCGGTCAAGATGGGCGCCGACGTGGTGGGCGGCTGCCCCGACCTGGACCCCGATCCGGCGGGGTACGTGGAGGCGGTGCTGGAGGTCGCCGCCGAGCACGGCTGCCCCGTCGACCTGCACACGGACGCCGGTGATCCGGCGCGGCTGGCCCGGCTGGCGGCGATGGCGGGCGGGCTGCGCCCCGGGGTGACGATCGGCCCGTGCGACGCCCTGGGCCGGCTGCCCGCCGACGTGGCCTCGCGGGCCGCGGACCAGCTCGCGGCGGCCGGTGTGGCGGTGGTCGGCCTGCCGCAGGGGCCGTGCGCGCAGGGCGGGAGCGGTGAGGCCGGCCGCCGCGAGGGCACCGCCCCGGTGCGGCTGCTGCGGGCGGCGGGCGTACGGGTCGCCGCGGGCAGCGGGGCCCTGCGCGACGTGGCCAACCCGGTGGGTCGAGGCGACCCGCTGGAGGCGGCGTACCTGCTGGCCTCCCGCCATGGACTGCGCCCCGAGGAGGCGTACGACGCGGTGAGCGGCGCGGCGCGGGCGACGCTGGGCCTGCCGGAGGTCCGGGTGGAGGCGGGCTTCCCGGCCGAACTCCTCGCCGTACGCGGCGACCACCTCGCGGGCGCGCTGTCCCTGGCCTACGGACGGATCGTGATCCACCGGGGCCGGGTGGTGTCGCGTACGAGCGCCGTACGGGAGTACGGGGACTCGACGGCGCCGGCGGCCCCGGACCTGGGGCTGCCGCGGCAGGGACGCGGCGGGGCGGCGGACGGCGGGTTCTAGGCGGGGCCGGGTCCCCGGGCCCCTGAGAGCCGCGTCCTGGCCCCTGTGAGGGCCTGCCCTGGGGCCGTGGGCACCCGCGGCGGCGCCGGCGTCGCGGGGCTCGACCGGCGAGTGGTCGGCGCCGGACGCGCCCGGGCCGAAGCCGTGCGGCAGGGGCGGCCGTCGGGGCGTACGGTCGAAGACATGCGCATTGTCATCGCTGGTGGTCATGGACAGATCGCGCTGCGGCTGGAGCGCCTGCTCGCCGCGCGCGGCGACGAGGTGGCGGGCATCATCCGCGCGGCAGGACAGGCCGACGACCTGCGCGAGGCCGGCGCCGAGCCGGTGGTGCTCGACCTCGAGTCGGCGTCGGTCGACGAGGTCGCGCAACGGCTGCGGGGCGCGGACGCGGCGGTCTTCGCGGCGGGCGCCGGTCCGGGCAGCGGGGCGGCCCGCAAGGACACGGTGGACAAGGCGGCGGCGGTGCTCTTCGCGGACGCGGCCGTCCGCGCGGGCGTACGGCGCTTCGTGATCGTCTCGTCCATGGGGGCCGACCCGGCGCACCCGGGGGACGAGATCTTCGACGTCTACCTGCGCGCCAAGGGCGAGGCCGACGCGCACGTGCGCGCGCAGGACGCGCTGGAGTGGACGATCCTGCGGCCGGGTCAGCTCACGAACGACGCAGGCAAGGGCCTGGTGCGCCTGGAGGCGCACACCGGTCGTGGCCCGATCCCGCGCGACGACGTCGCCGCCGTGCTGGCGGAGCTGATCGACACCCCGGCGACGACCGGACTGACCCTGGAGCTGATCAGCGGTTCGACGCCGGTGTCGGTCGCGGTGAAGGCGGTGGCCGGCAACTGAGGCGGGCAAGGCCCCTCAGAACAGGGGCAGTTGCCCGGGGAACGGCGGGACGGCATAGCCGTCCAGCGTGGGCTGCGCGGCGTCCGGCTCGGCGAGGCGCCGCGATCCCGGGCAGGACACGAGCTCCCCGGCCGCCCGGGCCCCGGGCGGATCGTGCCGCGCGAACCGCCCGGCGACGACAGCGATCTCCCGACGGCACTCGGGACAGGTCCTGCGACGCGACGACATGGCCCCAGCGTAGGGCGCGCGCATGACCGGCCCCACGGAAACCGCGACACGACAAGGGCCCGTGATCCGCTGTAGCAGCAGATCACGGGCCCTTGTCTCCCGTGTGGCGGCGCCAGGATTCGAACCTGGGAAGGCTGAGCCGGCAGATTTACAGTCTGCTCCCTTTGGCCGCTCGGGCACACCGCCGGGGTTTGCCGCCCTTCGCACCGTCTTTCGGCGGCGCTCCGTGGCAACGACGTAAACAATACCCGATGCGGAGGGGTGCTTCGCCACCCGATTGATCTCCACCCAGGGGGCGGGGGGTGGCTAGGCTGGTCCGGATGCGGCCGAGAGCCCTGCCGGGACCGGCGGCCGCCGTCGTTTGCCGGTACGGACCCGCTACGCGGCCCGACACGCACCCAGATACAAGGAGCCACAGGACATGGCCGACTCCAGTTTCGACATCGTCTCGAAGGTCGAGCGGCAGGAGGTCGACAACGCCCTCAACCAGGCCGCCAAGGAGATCTCGCAGCGCTACGACTTCAAGGGCGTGGGCGCCTCGATCGCGTGGTCCGGGGACAAGATCCTCATGCAGGCCGACTCCGAGGACCGGGTGACGGCCGTCCTCGATGTCTTCCAGTCCAAGCTGATCAAGCGCGGCATCTCGCTGAAGGCTCTGGACGCGGGCGAGCCCCAGCTCTCCGGCAAGGAGTACAAGATCTTCGCGTCGATCGAGGAGGGCATCTCCCAGGACAACGCGAAGAAGGTGGCGAAGATCATCCGTGATGAGGGTCCGAAGGGCGTGAAGGCCCAGGTGCAGGGTGACGAACTGCGGGTCAGCTCCAAGAGCCGCGACGACCTGCAGACCGTGATCGCGCTGCTCAAGGGCAAGGACTTCGACTTCGCGCTGCAGTTCGTGAACTACCGGTGACCCGCCCGGTCCCGTCGGCTCTCCGCTGAGCCGGTCGGGTCCGGCGCAGGTTACGTACGGCGAAGGGTGGGCGCCCGCGGGTGCCCGCCCTTCGTGCCGTCCGCCCCCGGCGGGCGTTCAGCCGCGGGAGTTGCCGAACAGGATGCGGTAGGCGATGAGGAGGACCAGCGAGCCGCCGATCGCGGAGGCCCAGGTGGCGCCGTCGTAGAAGTCCTTGCTGATCGGGTGGTCCAGCCAGCGGGCCGAGATCCAGCCGCCGATGAACGCGCCCGCGATGCCGATGACGGTCGTGCCGACGAAGCCGCCCGGGTCGCGGCCCGGCAGCAGGAATTTGGCGATGGCTCCGGCCAACAGTCCCAGGATGATCCAGCCGATGACGGTCATGCCGTGATCCTGCCCTCTCTCGTTCTCGCCGTACGCGCGCCGTCCGAGCGCCGTGTGCTCGTCCCTCCGCGGTGTGTTCACGTCCCCTTGGTGGAGAGGACGTTCCGTCCGCGCCCGGTGGTTGCCCCGGTCAGTAGGGTGCGGCCCATGACACCTGCGGGTTCGGAGCTGAGGCGCGGTCTGGGCGTGGGCGACGCCGTGGTCGTCGGACTCGGTTCGATGATCGGCGCCGGGATCTTCGCCGCCCTGGCGCCCGCGGCGCGCGCCGCCGGGACGGGGCTGCTGCCCGCCCTCGCCGTGGCCGGCGTGGTGGCGTACTGCAACGCCATGTCGTCGGCGCGGCTGGCGGCCCGGTACCCGGCCTCGGGCGGCACGTACGTGTACGGCAGGGAGCGGCTCGGCGCGTTCTGGGGCTACCTGGCGGGCTGGGCGTTCGTCGTCGGCAAGACGGCCTCCTGTGCCGCCATGGCGCTCACCGTGGGCGCCTACGTCTGGCCGGAGCAGGCGCACGCGGTGGCGGTCGCGGCCGTGGTGGCGCTGACCGCGGTGAACTACGGCGGCATCCAGAAATCGGCCCGGCTGACGCGGGTGATCGTCGCGGTGGTCCTCGCCGTGCTCGCCGCCGTGGTCGTGGTGTGCCTGGGCTCTGGCCGGTCGGACGCCGCGCGGCTGGACGTCGGGCTGTCGGGCGGCTTCGGCGGGCTGCTGCAGGCGGCGGGGCTGCTGTTCTTCGCCTTCGCCGGGTACGCGCGCATCGCCACCCTGGGCGAGGAGGTGCGGGACCCGGCGCGCACCATTCCCCGCGCGATCCCGCTGGCCCTCGGCATCACGCTGGCGGTGTACGCGTGCGTGGCCGTGGCCGTCCTGTCCGTGCTGGGCGCCGGGGGCCTCGGCGGGGCGACCGCGCCGCTGGCAGACGCCGTGCGGGCCGCCGGTGCGCCCGAACTGGCGCCGGTCGTGCGCGTGGGCGCCGCCGTGGCCGCGTTGGGCTCGCTGCTCGCCCTGATCCTCGGCGTGTCGCGGACGACGCTGGCCATGGCGCGGGACCGCCATCTGCCCGGGGCGCTGGCGGCGGTGCATCCCCGGTACCGGGTCCCGCACCGGGCCGAACTGGCGGTGGGCGCGGCGGTCGCGGTGCTGGCGGCCACCGTGGACGTGCGGGGCGCGATCGGCTTCTCGTCGTTCGGCGTGCTGGCGTACTACGCCGTGGCCAACGCGTCGGCGTGGACGCTGGAGCGGGCGGCGAGGGCGCGGGCGGTGCCGGCGCTGGGGCTGGCCGGGTGCGTGGTGCTGGCCTTCAGCCTGCCGGCGGTCTCGGTGGCCGTGGGCGCGGGGGTGCTGGCCGTCGGTGTGGCGGCGTACGCCGTGCGGGCGCGGGTGGCGTCCGGCGGGGCGTAGCGCCCCCGTGCGCCGAGCGGGGGCCCGCGTCTACCAGCCGTTCCGCTGGGTGCCGGCCGTGGCGGTGAACGGCTGGTCCGTGCGCACGATCTCGCGTCCCAGGGGAAGCAGCGAGACCGGGATCAGCTTGAAGTTGGCGATGCCGAGCGGGATGCCGATGATCGTGACGCACAGCGCGATGCCGGTGACGATGTGACCGAGCGCCAGCCACCAGCCGGCGAGGACCAGCCACAGCACGTTGCCGATGCAGGAGGGGGCTCCGGCGTCCCTGCGCTCGACCGCGGTGTACCCGAAGGGCCACAGGGCGTAGACGCCGATGCGGAACGCCGCGATCCCGAACGGGATGCCGATGACGGTGATGCACAGGAGCACGCCCGCGGCCAGGTAGGCGAGGAACAGCCAGAAGCCGCTGAGGACGAGCCAGATGATGTTGAGGATGGTCTTCATCGGTGATGGCCTGCCATCTTCTCTAGTCGGGCGATGCGCTCCGCCATCGGCGGGTGCGTGGAGAACATCTTCGAAACCCCCTGGCCCGGCCGGAAGGGGTTGGCGATCATCATGTGGCTGGCGGTCTCGATCCGCGGCTCCGGGGGAAGCGGCAGTTGCCTGGTGCCGGCGTCGAGCTTGCGCAGCGCGCCGGCGAGGGCGAGGGGGTCGCCCGTGAGCTGCGCGCCGGAGGCGTCCGCCTCGTACTCCCGGGAGCGGCTGATCGCCAGTTGGATGAGGCCGGCGGCGAGCGGGCCGAGGAGCATGATCAGCAGCATGCCGAGCAGTCCGGGGCCGTCGTCGTCGTCCGACCGGCCGATCGGGACGAGCCAGGCGAAGTTGACCAGGAACATGATCACGGAGGCGAGGGCGCCGGCGACCGACGAGATCAGGATGTCGCGGTTGTAGACGTGGCTGAGCTCGTGGCCGATGACACCACGCAGCTCGCGCTCGTCGAGCAGGCGCAGGATGCCGTCGGTGCAGCACACGGCCGCGTTGCGCGGGTTGCGGCCGGTGGCGAAGGCGTTGGGGGCGTCCGTCGGGGAGATGTACAGGCGCGGCATGGGCTGGCGGGCCTGCGTGGACAGCTCCCGGACCATCCGGTACAGCCCCGGGGCCTCGAACTCGCTCACCGGGCGGGCCCGCATCGCGCGCAGGGCCAGCCTGTCGCTGTTCCAGTACGCGTACGCGTTCGTCCCGAGGGCGACGAGTACGGCGACGACGAGCCCCGCCCGGCCGAAGAAGCTGCCGATGACGATGATGAGCGCGGACAGTCCCCCGAGGAGTACTGCGGTTCTGAGCCCGTTGTGCCGGCGGTGCACGGTACGCCCTCCAACTCGTGCAGCAGGGGAACCTTCGCTTGCTTCTCTCGCTCGCTGTGGTTGCTTCCCGTGACTGATGCCCCTGGTCGTGCTGTCACGTCCAGTGGACCCTTCCGTACTGGTCAACGCCAGGCGGAGGCGGCCGGTTCCCCGGCGGGTACGGGCCCCGCGCGTACTCCCTCCGGGTGACGGGCCCGGTGCGCGGCACGCGCGTAGGGGGGCGGGTGCCCCGCGCGCGCGTGCCGATGCGCGTCCGGCGCTCAGAACAGGCCGGTGCCGGCGAAGCGCAGGACGAGCTGGGGCGCGCCGGAGAGGGCGACGGCGATCACCGCGGTCAGGCCGATCGCGGCCGTGATCGGGGCGGGCAGCCGGTGCCGGACGGTGCCGCCCTCGGGGGCGCGGAACAGCAGGGCCGTCCACTGGAGGTAGTAGAACAGCGCGATGACGACGTTGGCGGCCATGACGACGGCCAGCCAGCCGAGGCCCGCGTCGACGGCCGCGGAGAAGACGGTGACCTTGGCGAAGAGGCCGATGAGGCCCGGCGGCAGTCCGGCGAGGCACAGCAGGAAGAACGCCAGGAGCAGGGCGGTCAGCGGGCGGGACGCGTACAGGCCGCGGTAGTCGGCGACGCGGTTCAGGGACCGCGTACGGCCCACCAGGGCGGCCACCGCGAAGGCGCCGAGGTTCACGGCGGCGTACATCAGGGCGTAGGCGACGGTGGAGCCGATGGGCCGTTCGGGGTCGTCGGCGTACCCGGCGGCGGCGATCGGCACCAGGAGGTAGCCGGCCTGGCCGACGGACGACCACGCGAGCAGCCGTACCGCGCTGTACGCGCGCGTGGCCCCCTGGCGCAGGGCTCCGACGTTGCCGACGGTCATGGTGAGCGCGGCCAGCGCCGCCAGCGCCGGGCCCCAGGCGTCGGCGTAGGACGGCAGGGCGACGACGGTGACGAGGATCAGGCCGGAGAAGCCGACCGCCTTGCCGACGACGGACAGGTAGGCGGCGATCGGCAGCGGAGCGCCCACGTAGGTGTCGGGCACCCAGAAGTGGAAGGGCACGGCGGCCGTCTTGAAGGCGAAGCCGACGAGGGTGAGGACGACGCCGGTCTGGGTGAGGGTGGTCAGCTGCCCGTCGACGTGCTGGACGCGCTCGGCCACCTGGGTGAGGTACAGGGTGCCGGTGGAGGCGTACAGGAAGCTGATGCCCATGAGGCTGACCGCGGTCGCGGTGACCGAGGAGAGGAAGAACTTCAGGGCGGCCTCGGAGGAGCGCCGGTCGCCGTGCCGCAGGCCGACCAGGGCGAAGGCGGGCAGGGAGGCGACCTCCAGGGCGACGACCAGGGTGGCGAGGTCGCGGGAGGCGGGCAGGAGGGCCGCGCCGGCCGCGGAGGACAGCAGCAGGAACCAGAACTCGCCGTCGGGGAGTCCCCGGTCGGCGTCCTTGAGGGCGGTGACCGACAGCAGGGCGGCCAGGAGGGCGCCGCCGAGGACCAGGAACTGGATGGCGAGGGTGAAGGTGTCCGCGGTGTAGCTGCACACGCCGGGGTCGCCCGTGAGGCAGAACGTGGAGCGGTCGTCGTTCACCAGGGGCAGCAGCATGAGCGCGGAGGCGGCGAGTCCGGCGACCGCGATCCAGCCGAGCAGGGGCTTGCGGGCGTCCTGGACGAACAGGTCGGCGACGAGGACGACGAGTGCGACCACCGCGGCGACGGTGGGCGGCGCGATGGCGAGCCAGTCGACGGACTGGACCAGGTTCTGCGCCAGTGGCTGTGCCAGGGTCTCGGCCGGGAAGCTCATCGGGTGCCTCCAGAGAGGAGCTGCTGCACGGCCGGGTCGGTCAGCCCGAGCAGGGTCTTGGGCCACAGACCGGCGACGACGGTGAGGACGACGAGCGGGGTCCAGGCCGCGAACTCGTAGGTGCGTACGTCGGTGAGCTTCGGGGCCTCCCGTTCCGACGCGCCCATGCAGACCCGGCGGACCACGATCAGCATGTACGCGGCGGTCAGCAGGGTGCCGAACGCGGCGATCGCCATGAAGGTGAGGAACGCGGGGCGGCTGAGGTCCGCGTGCGGGTCGAACGCGCCGAACAGGGCGAGCATCTCGCCCCAGAATCCGGCCAGGCCCGGCAGGCCGAGGGAGGCGACGGCGGCGAAGGCGAGCAGACCGCCGAGGCGGGGTGCCTTGCCGTACAGGGCGGCGCCGGTCTCCTCGGCGAGGGTGTCGAGGTCGGTGGTGCCGGTGCGGTCCTTGAGGGCGCCGACCACGAAGAAGAGCAGGCCGGTGATGAGACCGTGGGCGATGTTGGCGAACAGGGCGCCGTTGACGCCGGTCGGGGTCATGGTGGCGATGCCGAGCAGGACGAATCCCATGTGGCCGACGGAGGAGTAGGCGATGAGGCGCTTGAGGTCGCCCTTCGCGCCGCGCTTGGCGAGGGCGAGGCAGGCCAGGGAGCCGTAGATGATGCCGACGACGGCGAAGGCGGCGAGGTAGGGCGCGAAGGTGCTGAAGCCGTCGGGCGCGACGGGCAGCAGGATGCGGACGAACCCGTAGGTGCCCATCTTCAGCAGGACGCCGGCCAGCAGGACCGAGCCGACGGTCGGCGCGGCGGTGTGGGCGTCGGGCAGCCAACTGTGCAGCGGCCACATCGGGGTCTTGACCGCGAGTCCGATCCCGATCGCCAGAACGGCGATGACCTGCACCGATGTGGTGAGCGACCGGCCGTTGTCAGTGGCGAGTGCCACCATGTCGAACGTGCCCGCCCTCAGTCCGATCAGGAGCAGGCCGAGCAGCATGACGACGGAGCCGAGCAGCGTGTAGAGGATGAACTTCCAGGCGGCCCCGGTCCGTCCCTCGCCGCCCCAGCGGGCGATGAGGAAGTACATCGGGACGAGGACGGTCTCGAAGGCGAGGAAGAACAGGATGAGGTCGAGGACGGCGAAGGTGGCGAGGGTGCCGGACTCGAGGACGAGCAGCAGGGCGACGAACGCCTTCGGGGAGGGGCCCGCGGGCATCCTGAAGTACGAGTAGAGCGCGCACAGGAAGGTCAGCAGCGCGGTCAGGACCAGAAGGGGGAGGGAGATGCCGTCGATGCCGAGGTGGATGCGCACGTCGAGTGCGGGGATCCACCTGATGTCCGTGCTCGCCTGCATCTTCGACGGGTGGTCGTGGTCGAAGCCGAGCACGAGGACGATCGCGGCGAGGAGCACGGCGCCGGTGACGGTGACGCCGTGGCGGAGCACGGCCTGGTCGGGTGACTTCCCCTTCAGTCCGGGCGGGGCGGGCAGCAGAGCGGCGGCGGCACCGAGGAGCGGGCCGACGACGACGAACGCCAGAAGGAACTGCATCACGGACTCGTTGATATCGATCACGCCTGCTCACGCTCCCGTGGCGACGAGGACGGCGGCGACCGCGAGGACGACGGTGCCGGCGAGCAGCGCGCTCACATAGGTCTGCACATTGCCGGTCTGGGCCCGGCGTACGGCGGTCCCCAGCCAGCGGGGCAGGGTGCCCGCCCCGCGTACGTAGGTGTCGACGACCTCGCGGTCGAGGAACCGCACGAGGCTCGCCCCGGCCCGCACCGGGCGGACGAAGAGGGCCGTGCAGAGGGCGTCGAGGTGGAAGCCGGCGGCCGCGTGGCGGTGCAGCGGGCCGAGCAGCAGCCGTCCGGGGTCGGCCGGGTCGGGGGCGAGGGCCACGTCTCCGTAGGCGGGCCGGTGGCTGGCGATGGCCTCGGCCTCGACCTGTCCGGCGTCGGCCTCGGGGTGGGCGGCGACGGCGCCCAGCGGGACGCGGGCCGCGAGTGCGGTGGTGTGCCGCCAGGCGGCGTAGGTGACGATGCCGCCGATCAGGGCCACGCCGGTGCCGAGCACCGCGGTGGTGAGGGTCGGGGTGAGGTCGCCGCCGTCGAACCAGTCGGGCAGCAGGCGGAAGGCGAGTCCGCCGAGGGCGAGGGAGGGGATGGCGAGCACCCAGAGCACGGCGTTCATGACCAGCGGCTGCCTGCCGTGGTCGGGGACCTCGGCGCCCCGGCCGCGGAAGGCCAGCAGCCACAGGCGCGTCGCGTAGGCGGCCGTGAGCAGGGCCGTGAGCAGGCCGGCGACCAGGACGGTCCAGCCGGCGGCGGCGGGCGCGTGCGCGCTGTGTCCGCCGGCGGCGTGCTCGGCGGCGACGAGGACCGACTCCTTGGAGAAGAAGCCGCTGAACGGCGGGATCGCGGCGAGCGCGAGGAGCGCCACGGTCATCGTCCAGTAGGCGTCCGGGACGCGGTCGCGCAGGTTGCCCATGCGGGACATGGCGGCCAGCGAGTTGGTGCCGGCGGCGTGGATGATCACGCCGGCGGCGAGGAACAGCAGCGCCTTGAAGGCGCCGTGGGACAGGAGGTGGAAGACGGCGGCGCCGCGGTCGCCGGCGGCGAGGGCGCCGGTCATGTAGCCGAGCTGGCCGATCGTCGAGTAGGCGAGGACGCGCTTGATGTCGTCCTGGGCGAGTGCGGCGAGCGCCGAGCCGGTCATCGTGACCGCCGCCATCACGGCGAGGACGATCATCGCCGCCTGGGACGCCTCGAAGAGCGGGAGGAGCCGGGCGACGAAGTAGACGCCGGCGGCGACCATCGTCGCGGCGTGGATCAGCGCGGAGACGGGCGTGGGGCCCGCCATCGCGTCGGGGAGCCAGGTGTGCAGCGGGAACTGCGCCGACTTGCCCGCGACGCCGGCCAGGAGCAGCAGGGCGATCGCGGTCGGGTGGTCGAGCGAGCCGGAGGCGACGGCGCCGAGGATCCGTGTGATGCGGAAGGAGCCGGTGTCGGAGGCGAGCGCGAGCAGGCCGATGAGGAAGGGGACGTCACCGAGCTTGGTCACCAGGAAGGCCTTGAGGGAGGCGGCGCGGGCCTCCGGGGTCTCCCAGTAGTGGCCGACCAGGAAGTACGAGCAGATGCCCATGATCTCCCAGCCGACCAGCAGCACCATCAGGTCGCCGGAGTAGACGACGAGGAACATGGCGGAGGTGAACAGGGAGACGAGCGCGGCGTACGAGGGGTAGCGCGGGTCGTGGCGGAGGTAGCCGGTGGAGTAGAGCTGTACGCAGGTGGCGACGCAGCCGACCAGGACGGCGACGAGGGCGGCGAAGCCGTCGATGTGCAGGGCCAGCTCGATCGGCACCGAGCCCGTGGGCGTGAGTTCCGTGGCGGCGTCGACGGCCGGCCCGCCCCCTTGGCGGGCGGCGACCAGGGCCGCGAGCACCAGGGACGCCAGGGTCGGCAGGACGGCGAGGGGCCGGACGAAGCCGGGTGTCCTGCGGCCCAGGAGCAGGCCCGCGGCCGCCCCGAGGAAGGGCAGGAGGGGGACGAGTACGGCGAGGGTGGTCGTGGTCACGCGGTGGCCTCAGCCTTCTCGGCCGTCCCGGTCGCGGCGGCGTCGGTGTCGGGGCCGTCCGGCTCATGGCCCTCGGCGGTGTCGCGGAGCTTGTCGATGTCCGCGGTGCCGCGGTTGCGGTGGACGGCGAGCACGATCGCCAGGCCGATGCCGATCTCGGCGGCGGCGATGGCGATGGTGAACAGGGTCAGGGCCTGGCCGGAGTGCAGGGGCTCCTCGGCGGTGCGGCTGAGCCAGACGTCGAAGGCGACCAGGTTGAGGTTGACGGCGTTGAGCATCAGCTCGACCGACATCAGCACCAGGATCGCGTTGCGGCGGGCGAGGACTCCGTACAGGCCCGTGCAGAACAGGAGGACGGAGAGGGCGGCGGGATAGGCGAGGTGCATCAGCGCTCGCCTTCCTTGCCCGCGGCGCTCGGGGTGGTCGCCCGGCCGGCGCCGGCGGCCGGGCCGGGGTCGGGAGCGGCGGCCCGCTCGGGCCCGGGGGCGCCGGTGGAACGGTCCGCCTTGGCCTTGCGGGACAGGACGATCGCGCCGACCAGGGCGGCGAGGAGGAGGACGGAGAGGGCCTCGAAGGGGAGGACCCAGTTCTGGAAGAGGCTCGCGCCGGTGACGGCGGTGGTGCCGGGGGTGGCGCCGTCGAGGTCGATCCATGTGGTCCGGAAGGCGTCGGCGACGACCCAGACCAGGGCCGCCGCGGCGGCGACGGCCACGGTGAGGGCGGCCCAGCGGTTGCCGGAGTCGGCGTCCGGGGAACGGCCGATGGGCGCCCTGGTGAGCATCAGGCCGAAGAGGATGAGGACGACGACGGAACCGACGTAGATGAGGACCTGCACCCAGGCGATGAACTCGGCGGTGAGCAGCAGGTACTCCACGGCGAGGCCGCCGAGGGCCACCACCAGCCACAGGGCGGCGTGGACGAGCTGCCGGGTGGTGACGGTGACGACGGCGGCGCCGAAGGTGACGAGGCCGACGAGGAGGAAGGCGATCTCGACGCCGGTCGGCGAGAGGAAGCCGGGGTGTGCGGCGGCGAGGGTCACGAATCTCCTTCCCGCGCGGCCTGCTGCTGGGCGGCCAGCTTGTCGGCGGTCTTGCGGGCGGCGGCGAGTTCCTTCGGTTCCTCCGCGCCGGGGTCGAGGGCGGGCGGTGCCGGGACCGTCCACATCCACTCGCGGAGCTTGTCGCGCTCGTGGGTGAGGTCGCGAATGTCCGTCTCCGCGTACTCGAACTCGGGGGACCAGAACAGCGCGTCGAAGGGACAGACCTCGATGCAGATACCGCAGTACATGCACAGGGAGAAGTCGATGGCGAAGCGGTCGAGGACGTTGCGGCTGCGCTCGCGGCCGCCGGGGGCGGCGGCGGGGACCGTCTCCTTGTGGGAGTCGATGTAGATGCACCAGTCGGGGCACTCGCGGGCGCACAGCATGCAGACCGTGCAGTTCTCCTCGAACAGGCCGATCACGCCGCGGGTGCGGGGCGGGAGGTCGGGCTGGGTGTCCGGGTACTGGTCGGTGACCGACTTCCTCGTCATGGTGCGCAGGGTGACGGCCAGGCCCTTGGCGAGGCCGCTGCCGGGGATCGGGGCCATTACTGGATCACCACCTTCACGACGCCGGTGAGGGCGATCTGGGCGAGGGAGAGGGGGACGAGGACCGTCCAGGAGAGTTTCTGGAGCTGGTCCTCGCGCAGACGCGGGTAGGTCACGCGCAGCCAGATCACGACGAAGGCGAGGAGGGCCGTCTTCAGCAGGGTCCACACCCAGCCGAGGCCGTCGGCTCCCCACGGCCCGTGCCAGCCGCCGAGGAAGAGGACGGTGGTCAGTCCGCACAGCACGACGATCCCGGCGTACTCGGCGAGGAGGAACAGGGCGAAGCGCAGGCCGGTGTACTCGGTGTAGGCGCCGAAGATGATCTCCGAGTCGGCCACCGGCATGTCGAACGGGGGGCGCTGGAGCTCGGCGAGGCCGGCGACGAAGAAGACGATCGCGCCGACGATCTGCCAGGGCAGCCACCACCACTCGAAGGCGTCGAGGATGCCGACGAGCGAGACCGTGCCGGCCGCCATGGCGACGGAGGCGGCGGTGAGCAGCATCGGGAGTTCGTACGCGAGGAGCTGGGCGGCGGTGCGCAGGCCGCCGAGGAGGGAGAACTTGTTGGCGGAGGCCCAGCCCGCCATGAGCGAGCCGAGGATGCCCACGCCCATGACGGCGAGGACGAAGAAGATACCCGCGTCGACGACCTGGCCGACGGCGCCCTCGCCGGGGCCGACGGGGATGGCGAGGAGGACGAGGAGGTAGGGCAGGAGGGCCACGGCGGGGGCGAGCTGGAAGACGCGGCGGTCGGCGTCCGCCGGGACCACGTCCTCCTTCTGCGCGAACTTCACGCCGTCCGCGACGAGCTGCGCCCAGCCGTGGAAGCCGCCGGCGTACATCGGGCCGAGGCGGCCCTGCATGTGCGCCATCACCTTGTGCTCGGTCTGGCCGACGATCAGGGGGAAGGTGAGGAAGACGGCGAAGACGATCAGGAGGCGCAGGGTGACGTCGAGAGCGTCGTTCACTGCGGGCCTCCTGGTCGGTCGTCGTTCGGGGGTTCGGTGCGGGCGGGGGGCCGGGGTCCGGCCTCCGGTGCCTGTGCCGCGTCGCGGTCCTCCGGGGTTCCGGGGGCTTCCGGGGCATGCGAAGCGTCCGGGGCCTCCGGGGCTCCGGGGGCCTGCGAAGCGCCCCGGCGCTCCGGGGTTCCGGGGGCCTGGGCGGCATCCCGGCGCTCCGGGTCTTCCCGGCTCCCCGGCGTCGCCGGAGCCTCGGTGGCCTCCGACGCCCCCGGGCCTTCGGGGGCTCGTGGGGTCTCCGAGCGCTCGGGAGCCGTGGGGCTCTCGGGGCGCTCCGGAGACTCCTGGGTTGCCGAGGTCGCCTCGTCGTCCTCCGTGCTCCCCGGGCCGCCGGGCTTCTCGACGGGCTCCGTGGGCTCGTCGAAGGCCGGACGGGCGTGGTGCCACGGTGCGTCGGAGCTGCGTGGGGGCGCGGCTGCGGGCTTCGGTGCGGCGGGCGTCTCCTCGCCGGCGCCGGACGCGCCCGCGGCGGAGCCGGTCCGCTGCGACGCCGACCCCTCACTCACACTCCGCGCCGGACGCGCAGGCCGCGCACCCGAACCAGCCGCATCCCCCGCCTCACCGGCACCCGAACGCTGCGACGCCGACCCCTCGCTCACACTCCGCGCCCGACGCGCAGGCCGCGCACCCGAACCAGCCGCATCCCCCGCCTCACCGGCACCCGAACGCTGCGAAGCCGACCCCTCGCTCACACTCCGCGCCCGACGGGCGGTCGGTGTGGGCTCGGTCGACGGGGGTGTCCGGCCGGCCGGCGTACGCGTGCGGCGTGCCGGGCGTTCGCCGGCCGCGCGGGCGGCGCCGCGGGCCGGGGCGGGCGGTAGCTGGCCCTTCAGGGGGCCCCATTCGTTGGGGTCGGGGACGCCCGGCGGCAGCATCTGCCTGCGCCGGGGCCCTCCGTGGTCGGACTCGCCGGGTTCCTTCGCCCCGGGCCAGGCCTTGGCGACGCGCGCCGCGAGGACGAAGTCCTTGCGCAGCGGGTGGCCCTCGAAGCCCTCGGGCAGCAGCAGGTGGTCCAGCGCGGGGTGGTCCTCGAAGACGACGCCGAACATCTCGTGCGTCTCCCGCTCGTGCCAGGCGGCGCCCGCGTACACGCCGACGGCGGTGGGCAGGGCCGGAGACTCGTGCGGCACCGTCGTACGCACCAGCAGCCGGCGCACCGGCCCGAGCGCGGCGACGTGCGCCGCGACGCGGAAGCCCGTGCCCGGTTCGTCGACCGCGCTCAGCCAGTCGAAGTAGGTGCAGCCCAGCCGGTCGCGGGCGGTCTCCAGGGCGGAGATCCACGCCTCGGCCGGTACGTCCACGGTCAGGACGTCGTACGACTCCTCGGCCGTGGCCCCCGCTCCGAAGAGTTCCTCGGCACCGGCGGGCAGCCAGCCGACGGTGGTCATCGTCCCTCCCCGGGAGCGGGCGGCCGCACCAGGTCGCTCTGGAGCGCGGCCGCCGACGGTCGCGGCGCCGTTCCGTACCGCTCCCCCAGGGACTCCCGCGCGATCTTCTCCTGGAGCTTCAGGATGCCCTGGAGCAGCGCCTCGGGCCGGGGCGGGCAGCCGGGGACGTAGACGTCGACGGGGATGATCTGGTCGACGCCCTTCGTCACGGAGTACGAGTCCCAGTAGGGGCCGCCGCAGTTGGAGCAGGCGCCGAAGGAGATGACGTACTTCGGCTCGGGCATCTGCTCGTACAGGCGCTTCACGGCGGGCGCCATCTTGTCCGTGACCGTGCCGGACACCACCATCAGGTCGGCCTGGCGGGGGCCCGGCGCGAACGGGATGACGCCGAGGCGGATGAAGTCGTGGCGGGCCATCGACGCGGCGATGAACTCGATGGCGCAGCAGGCGAGGCCAAAGTTGAAGACCCACAGCGAGTAGCGGCGGCCCCAGTTCAGGACCACCTTCATCGGCTCGGGGGCGAGACGGGCCAGCGCGCCGAGCCGCTTGGGCTCCGGGAGCGGGACGGGCTCGGTGGCGGGGGCGGCGGGGTTCACGTCCATGACAGGACGCCCTTCTTGTATGCGTACAGCAGGCCCACGGCGAGGAAGCCGAGGAAGACGAACATCTCGACGAGCGTCGTGGCGCCGTATCCAGGGTCGGCGAAAACCGTCGCCCATGGGAACAGGAAGATCGAGTCGACCGCGAAGACGACGTAGAGGAACGCGTAGACGTAGTAGCGGACCTGGGTGTGCGCCCAGCCCTCGCCGACGGGGTCCACGCCGCACTCGTACGTCAGGAGTTTCTCGGGGGTGGGCACGACGGGCCGCAGCAGCCGCCCGGCGCCGAAGGCGACGGCGACGAAGAGCACGCCGACGACGGCGAGCAGTCCCACGACCGCGTAGGACTGGAAGTACTCCGCCGCGACGACGGTCGATTCCCGCACGTCCGTCCCTCGCTCCCTGTCCGAACCTGCACGCTGGTTCGACGATCTGTACGCACGGGAGTCTAGGGCCTGATAAGGAGCCGGTAAGCAGCCCGTCGGACCTCGGGACGCGGGGGTGGGGTTTTCCCCCGGGGCGGGCCGCCGGTCCCCCTCATGGCGCGGTGGCTCGGAGCCGGGCACTCTGGCCCCTATGACCGAACCTCTCCCGCCCTCGCCCACGGCCGGGGACGGTGCCGCCGCGCCGTTGCCGCCGGCCCGTTTCGCCTACGACCGGCACACCTGGAAGGAGATCGCGCATCTCCTGGCGAACATGCCGATCGCGGTCTTCGGCTTCCTCTACGTCGCGGCGACGCTGTTCACGAGCTTCGCCCTGACCGTCACGGTGATCGGGTTCCCGCTGCTGGCGGCGGCTCTGATGGGCGCCCGGCAGCTCGGGAAGCTGGAGCGGGCGCGGGCCCGGGCGCTGCTCGGGGTGCACGTGGACGAGCCGAGTCCGCTGCCGCTGCGCCGCCGGGACGGGGACGGCGGCGGTTTCTTCGCGCAGTTGTGGATGGCGCTGAAGGACCCGGTGGGCTGGCGCACGGTGCTGTACGACTTCATCCGGCTGCCGTGGGGCGTGTTCACGTTCGCGATCACGCTGACGTCGCTGTTCGTACTGTGGCCGGTGCTGCCGTTCATCGCGCGGGGCATGGCCAACGTGGACCGGGCGATGGTGCGCGGGCTGCTGTCGCCGTCGGACGAGCTGGAGCGGCGCATCGCGGAGCTGGAGTCGGACCGCGGGGTCGTGGTGGACACGGCGGCGGCGGACCTGCGGCGCATCGAGCGCGACCTGCACGACGGGGCGCAGGCCCGCCTGGTCAACCTGGCCATGGGGCTGGGCCTGGCCAAGGAGAAGCTGCTGGAGGACCCCGACGCGGCGGCGGCGATGGTGGACGAGGCGCACGGCGAGGTGAAGCTCGCGCTCCAGGAGCTGCGGGACCTGGCCCGCGGCATCCATCCCGCCGTGCTCACCGACCGCGGCCTGGACGCGGCGCTCTCCTCGGTCGCCTCCCGCTGCACGGTGCCGGTGAAGGTGACGGCCGACCTGCCGGCGAGGCCCGCGGCGGCCATCGAGGGCATCGCCTACTTCACCGTGTCGGAACTGCTCCAGAACGTCAGCAAGCACAGCCGGGCCGCGTCCGCGTCCGTGGAGGTGTGGCGGTCGGCGGACCGGCTGCTCATCCAGGTGTGGGACGACGGCCGCGGGGGCGCGCGGCTCGACGGCGGGACGGGGATGAAGGGCCTCGCGGAGCGGCTGAACGCCGTCGACGGGCTGCTGGCCGTCCAGTCGCCCGAGGGCGGACCCACGGTGATCACGGCGGAGCTGCCCTGGCGCGACCGCTCGGCGCAGGACGACGCCGCCGGCGCCCCCGGCAGGCGGTAGGGACCTGTCCCGCGCCACGCCCCGACGTTCCCGCGTCGGGGCGTCCCCGTGTCGGGGCCCGGCCCGCCGGGGGTGGGGAAAACCCCCCTCCCGGAACGCCGACGGGCTCCATGGCCGCCGTACGCGCGGTCGAGGAGGGTGGAGGCAGGACGGCACAGCCACCAGGGCGAGCAGAAGGACGGCACCCATGGCCACGGAGTACGGACAGGATTACGGGTTCGGCGGCGGCCCGGGGCTTTCCGCGGACGGCGGTTCGCGGCGGCACCGGCTGCCCGCGGGGCTGCGCGCGCCGTTCGAGGCGCGGAGCATGCGGGAGTTGGGCTACGTGCTGCTGGGCCTGCCGATCGGCATCACGCTCTTCGTGTACGCCGTCACGATGATGGCGCTCGGCGCCGGTCTGCTGGTGACGTTCGTGGGTGTGCCGGTGCTGGCCGCGGGTCTCGCCGGCTGCCGGGGGTTCGGCGCGCTGGAGCGGGCCCGGGCGCGCGGGCTGCTGGGGCTCGACGTCGCCTCGCCGGAGCCGCTGCGGGTGCCGAAGGCGGGCGCCATGGCCTGGATGGGGGCCGTCCTCAAGAGCGGCGCGTCCTGGCGGAGCCTGCTGTACGGGGTGCTGTACCTGCCGTGGTCGGTGTTCTCCTTCTGCGTCGCCGTGACCTTCTGGACGGTCGGCTGGACGACGCTGACGTACCCCCTGTGGTTCTGGGTCTTCCCGACGTACGTCGGCCAGGACGGGATCCAGCTCTACGGTGACGAGACGCACCGGATCTACCTCGACAACCCCTTCGAGATCACCGTGACCGCGCTGGTCGGGCTGCTGATCACCCTGGTGACGCCGTGGATCGTCCGCGCCCTGACGACGGTGGACCGCGTGATGGTGTACGGGCTGCTGGGCCCGTCGCGGCTGGCGACGCGGGTGGTGGAGCTGGAGTCGGACCGGGGCGTCGTGGTGGACACCGCGGCGGCGGACCTGCGGCGCATCGAGCGCGACCTGCACGACGGGGCGCAGGCCCGGCTGGTCAGCCTGGCCATGGACCTGGGGCTGGCGAAGGAGAAGCTGCGCGAGGACCCGCAGGCGGCGGCGCGCATGGTGGACGAGGCGCACGGCGAGGTGAAGACGGCCCTGCAGGAGCTGCGGGACCTGGCCCGCGGCATCCACCCGGCCGTGCTCACCGACCGCGGCCTGGACGCGGCGCTCTCCTCGGTCGCCTCGCGCTGCACCGTGCCGGTGCGGGTGGAGGTGGACCTCTCCGAGCGGCCGGCGTCGGCGATCGAGGGCATCGCCTACTTCACGGTCTCGGAGCTGCTCCAGAACGTCAGCAAGCACGCGCGGGCCACGGCCGCCGCCGTGGAGGTCTGGCGCGCGGAGAACCGGCTGATGCTGCTCGTCGTGGACAACGGCGTGGGCGGCGCGGACGCGTCGGCCGGTTCGGGCCTGGCGGGACTGGCCGAGCGGCTCGACGCGGTGGACGGGATCCTCGTGGTGGACTCGCCGGTGGGCGGCCCGACCCGGATCACGGCGGAACTGCCGTGGCGTTCGGAGCCGGTGCGCCGCTAGACCCCGCCCCTCGCGGACCCCGCCGCCGCGGTCCGGCGGACGAGCCGGAGGACGGGCTGCCGGCCGGGCACGGTCGCCCCACCCGGCGCGCCGGCCGGAGGCCCCGCCGTGACCGACGGCCGGTCACAGGGTGGCCGGTTCCCGCCCGGTGCCCCCTGCGTTCCCCTTTCTCGCCCTCCCCCGACCGCGTCCGGCAGCGGATGCTGGGATGCTGGACCCGTCACACGGACGGTTTCACGGCCGCGGCGCTCGCCGCGCGGGCCGTGCGTGGACGATGTCTGGCTGTGGGGGGCCGAGGAACGTGGAGGACAGGGTGCGGGTGGTCATCGCCGAGGATTCAGTGCTGCTCAGGGAGGGCCTGACCCGGTTGCTGACCGACCGCGGGCACGAGGTCGTGGCCGGTGTCGGCGACGGTGAGGCGCTCATCAAGACCATCACTGAGCTGGACGCGCAGGGCGAGCTGCCGGACGTCGTCGTGGCGGACGTGCGGATGCCGCCGACGCACACCGACGAGGGCGTGCGGGCGTCGGTCCAGCTGCGCAAGGCGCATCCGGGGCTCGGTGTCCTGGTGCTGTCGCAGTACGTGGAGGAGCGGTACGCCACCGAGCTGCTGGCCGGCTCCAGCCGGGGCGTCGGCTACCTGCTGAAGGACCGGGTCGCCGAGGTGCGGGAGTTCGTCGACGCGGTGGTGCGCGTGGCGCAGGGCGGTACGGCGCTCGACCCCGAGGTCGTCGCCCAGCTCCTCGGACGCAGCCGCAAGCAGGACGTGCTGGCCGGGCTCACGCCCAGGGAGCGCGAGGTGCTCGGGCTGATGGCCGAGGGCCGGACGAACTCGGCCATCGCGCGGCAGCTCGTCGTCAGCGACGGGGCCGTGGAGAAACACGTCAGCAACATCTTCCTGAAGCTGGGACTGTCCCCGAGCGACGGCGACCACCGGCGCGTTCTGGCCGTTCTCACCTATCTCAACTCCTGAGGGCCGGCGCCCGAGGTCCCCGCGGGCCCCGGGCAGCGGTCCCGCCGGTGCGCGTACGAACGAAGGAGAACCACGGGAACGGCACGGGCGTCCTGTGCGGTGCGGGGGCGCGGGGCCGGGCCCGTCGGTCCGTGTCCATCATGCGAATGTCCGCCGGAAGGCAGTACCCGCGGACGTAGGGTTGATCCCGGGACGGTCGGTGGGAGACCGG
This sequence comes from Streptomyces sp. NPDC018947, assembly GCF_044390505.1. NCBI lineage: Bacteria > Bacillati > Actinomycetota > Actinomycetes > Kitasatosporales > Streptomycetaceae > Streptomyces > Streptomyces sp. NPDC018947. The sequence goes on along the minus strand of NZ_JBIRZD010000011.1, from coordinate 98,268 downwards.
TCCCCGGAGCCGCCTCTAGGGAGGTCCAGTTCAGTGACCAGCCAGGTCAGCAGCCCAGCCGAGCAGGCCGACGGAACCGTCGTGGGAGAACAGCGCAAACCCGTCGGGACGAAGGACGTCCGCCGGCTGGACCGGGTGATCATCAGGTTCGCCGGGGACTCCGGTGACGGCATGCAGCTCACCGGAGACCGCTTCACCTCCGAGACGGCGTCCTTCGGCAACGACCTGTCCACGCTGCCGAACTTCCCGGCCGAGATCCGGGCGCCCGCCGGCACCCTGCCGGGCGTCTCGTCGTTCCAGCTCCACTTCGCGGACCACGACATCCTCACCCCCGGCGACGCGCCGAACGTGCTGGTCGCCATGAACCCGGCGGCGCTGAAGGCGAACATCGGGGACCTGCCGCGCGGCGCGGAGATCATCGTCAACACCGACGAGTTCACCAAGCGCGCCATGCAGAAGGTCGGCTACGACACCTCCCCTCTGGAGGACGGCTCGCTGGACGGCTACAGCGTCCACCCGGTGCCGCTGACCACGCTGACCGTGGAGGCGCTGAAGGACTTCGACCTCACCCGCAAGGAGGCCGAGCGCAGCAAGAACATGTTCGCGCTGGGCCTGCTGAGCTGGATGTACCACCGGCCCACCGAGGGCACCGAGAAGTTCCTGCGCGCCAAGTTCGCCAAGAAGCCCGACATCGCCGAGGCCAACATCGCGGCCTACCGGGCGGGCTGGAACTTCGGCGAGACCACGGAGGACTTCGCGGTCTCCTACGAGGTCGCGCCGGCGGCGAAGGCGTTCCCGCCGGGCGTCTACCGCAACATCTCCGGGAACCTGGCGCTGGCCTACGGCCTGATCGCCGCCTCCCGCCAGGCGGACCTGCCGCTGTTCCTGGGCTCGTACCCGATCACCCCGGCCTCGGACATCCTGCACGAGCTGAGCCGGCACAAGAACTTCGGCGTGCGCACCTTCCAGGCCGAGGACGAGATCGCCGGCATCGGCGCGGCGCTGGGCGCGGCCTTCGGCGGCTCGCTGGCGGTCACCACCACCTCCGGCCCCGGCGTGGCGCTCAAGAGCGAGACGATCGGCCTCGCGGTCTCCCTGGAACTGCCGCTGCTGATCGTGGACATCCAGCGCGGCGGCCCGTCCACCGGTCTGCCGACCAAGACGGAGCAGGCGGACCTGCTCCAGGCGATGTACGGCCGCAACGGCGAGGCGCCGGTCCCGGTGGTCGCCCCGCGCACCCCGGCGGACTGCTTCGACGCGGCCCTGGAGGCGGCGCGGATCGCCCTGGCCTACCGCACTCCCGTCTTCCTGCTCTCCGACGGCTACCTGGCCAACGGTTCCGAGCCGTGGCGGATCCCGGAGCTGGACGACCTCCCCGACCTGGCCGTGCAGTTCGCCCAGGGACCGAACCACACCCTGGACGACGGCACGGAGGTGTTCTGGCCGTACAAGCGCGATCCGCAGACCCTCGCCCGCCCGTGGGCGGTGCCGGGCACGCCGGGGCTGGAGCACCGGATCGGCGGCATCGAGAAGCAGGACGGCACGGGCAACATCTCCTACGACCCGGCCAACCACGACTTCATGGTCCGCACCCGCCAGGCGAAGGTCGACGGCATCGACGTCCCCGACCTGGAGGTCGACGACCCGGACGGCGCGCGCACGCTCGTGCTGGGCTGGGGTTCGACGTACGGGCCGATCACCGCGGCCGTGCGGCGGCTGCGGGCGGCCGGGGAGTCGATCGCGCAGGCGCACCTGCGGCACCTCAACCCCTTCCCGTCCAACCTGGGCACGGTCCTGAAGGGGTACGACAAGGTGGTGGTCCCCGAGATGAACCTCGGCCAGCTCGCCACGCTCGTCCGGGCGAAGTTCCTGGTCGACGCCCGCTCGTACAACCAGGTCAACGGTATGCCGTTCAAGGCGGAGCAGCTCGCCGCGGCGCTGAAGGAGGCCATCGATGACTGACGCGGACTCGCTGCTCCAGCTCGTGCCCAAGGCCGAGGCCAAGCAGTCCATGAAGGACTTCAAGTCCGACCAGGAAGTGCGCTGGTGCCCGGGCTGCGGCGACTACGCCATCCTCGCCGCCGTGCAGGGCTTCATGCCCCAGCTCGGCCTGGCGAAGGAGAACATCGTCTTCGTCTCCGGCATCGGCTGCTCCTCCCGCTTCCCGTACTACATGAACACCTACGGGATGCACTCCATCCACGGCCGCGCGCCGGCCATCGCCACGGGGCTGGCGGCCTCGCGCCGCGACCTGTCGGTGTGGGTGGTCACCGGTGACGGCGACGCGCTGTCCATCGGCGGCAACCACCTCATCCACGCGCTGCGCCGCAACGTCAACCTCAAGATCCTGCTGTTCAACAACCGGATCTACGGGCTGACCAAGGGCCAGTACTCCCCGACCTCCGAGCTGGGCAAGATCACCAAGTCGACGCCGATGGGCTCGCTGGACGCGCCCTTCAACCCGGTGTCGCTGGCGCTCGGCGCGGAGGCGTCCTTCGTCGCCCGGACCGTCGACTCCGACCGCAAGCACCTCACCGAGGTGCTGCGCCAGGCCGCCGACCACCCGGGCACGGCCCTGGTCGAGATCTACCAGAACTGCAACATCTTCAACGACGGCGCCTTCGACGCGCTCAAGGACCGGCAGCAGGCGGAGGAGGCGGTGATCCGGCTGGAGCACGGGCAGCCGATCCGTTTCGGGGCCGACGGGTCCAAGGGCGTCGTCCGCGACCGGGACACCGGGGATCTGAAGGTCGTCGCGGTCACCGCGGACAACGAGGCCGACGTGCTGGTCCACGACGCGCACGCCGCGTCCCCGACCACAGCGTTCGCGCTGTCCCGCCTCGCCGATCCGGACACGCTGCACCACACCCCGATCGGTGTGCTGCGCTCCGTCGAACGGCCGGTCTACGACACGCTGATGGCCGACCAGCTCGACACCGCCGTCGACCGGAACGGCAAGGGCGACCTGGCCGCGCTGCTGGCGGGCGGCGACACCTGGACGGTCGTCGGCTGACGGCGGTACCGCTTCACGAGGAGGCCCGGGACGCACGCGCCCGGGCCTCCTGGCGTGCGGGCGGGGTCTGTCGCCGGGCCGCCCGGTCCTCGTCGTACGCCCGGCGGGCCCGTTCGACGTCCGCCATCCGTACGCGCGTCCACTCGGCGAGGCCGCGGACCCGCTCCGCCGCCTCGCGGCCGAGGGGGGTCAGGGAGTAGTCGACGCGGGGCGGGATGACGGGCTGGGCCTCGCGGTGGACCAGGCCGTCGCGTTCGAGGGTCTGGAGGGTCTGCGTGAGCATCTTCTCGCTGACGCTCCGGCCGACCCTGCCGATCGCCCGGCGCAGCTCGCCGAACCGGCGCGGGCCCTCCAGCAGCTCGATCAGCACGAGGACGCCCCAGCGACTGGTCACGTGTTCGAGGACGAGCCGGTACGGGCACATCGCCTCGCCGGCCCCGGGGTCACTTACTGCCACGTGGGTACCTTACTTTGAAGTGGGTACTTTCTCCAGGTTAGCGCTCGCCGTACGGTTGGTGTCATCGCACTTCGCACCCCCCACAAGGAGTCGCCATGAGCATCGTCGTCACCGGAGCCACCGGACACCTCGGCCGCCACGTCGTGGAGCAGCTGCTGGAGAAGGTCCCGGCCGGGGAGGTCACCGCGGTCGTCCGCGACCGCGACCGGGCCGCCGGCCTCGCCGCCCGCGGAGTCCGGCTGGCGGTCGCGGACTACAACTCCCCCGAGACCTTCGACGGGCTGTTCGCGGCCGGCGACCGTGTGCTGCTGATCTCCGGCAACGAGTTCGACAAGGGCCGCGTCGGGCAGCACCGCGTCGTGATCGACGCGGCGAAGGCGGCCGGCGTCGCCCTGCTCGCCTACACCAGCGCCCCCAGCAGCCTGAGGGCCGCGCTCGCCGACGACCACCGGGCCACCGAGGAGGTGCTGGTGGGCTCGGGCGTGCCGTACGTGCTGCTGCGCAACGGCTGGTACCACGAGAACTACACCGAGCAGCTCGCGCCGGTCCTGGAGCACGGCGCCGTCGTGCAGGCGGCGGGCGAGGGCCGGGTCTCCTCGGCCTCCCGCGCCGACTACGCGGCCGCCGCCGTCGCCGTACTGACCGGCGAGGGCCACGAGAACACGGCGTACGAGCTGGGTGGCGACGAGGCGTGGAGCTTCGCCGAGTACGCCGCCGAGCTGAGCCGGCAGACCGGCGAGGAGATCGTCTACCGGCCCGTCTCCGTCGAGGACTACACCGGCATCCTCACCGGCGCCGGACTGCCCGAGCCGCTGGCCGCCGTCTTCGCGGGCGTGGACGCCTCCATCGGGAAGGGGGAGCTGGTCGTCACCACCGGCGACCTGTCCCGGCTGGCCGGACGGCCCACCACGCCGCTCGCCGAGGCGATCCGCGCCGCGCTGAAGGACTGAGCCGGAACCACCCCGGCCGCCTGTCATGACCGTATGACGATACGGGCATGACAGGCGGCCGGGTGCGGCGCTACCTTCGTCCTGGCATGCCTCGTCCCCGGCGTGCCGGAGGCGAGAAGGAGGTGCCCGTGGCCGGGTCGTCGAGGAGCGAGCAGCGCATAGGCCTGCTGAACGGCATCGCGGCGTACGGGATGTGGGGGCTCGTCCCGCTGTTCTGGCCGCTGCTCAAGCCGGCCGGGGCCGCGGAGATCCTGGCCCACCGGATGGTGTGGTCGCTCGCCTTCGTCGCCCTCGCCCTGCTCGTCGTACGGCGCTGGGCCTGGGCCGGGGAGCTGCTGCGGCAGCCGCGCAAGCTGGGGCTGGTCGCCCTGGCGGCCGCGGTCATCACGGTCAACTGGGGCGTCTACATCTGGTCCGTGAACAGCGGCCACGTCGTCGAGGCCTCGCTCGGGTACTTCATCAACCCGCTGGTCACCATCGCGATGGGCGTGCTGCTGCTGAAGGAGCGGCTGCGGCCCGTGCAGTGGGCGGCCGTCGGCACCGGCTTCGCGGCCGTGGTCGTGCTCACCGTCGGCTACGGCCGGCCGCCGTGGATCTCCCTCGTCCTCGCCTTCTCCTTCGCCACGTACGGGCTGGTGAAGAAGAAGGTCAACCTGGGCGGCGTCGAGTCGCTGGCCGCCGAGACCGCGATCCAGTTCCTGCCCGCGCTCGGCTATCTGCTCTGGCTGGGCGCGCACGGCGGCTCCACCTTCACCACCGAGGGCGCCGGCCACGCGGCCCTGCTCGCCACGACCGGCGTGGTCACCGCGATCCCCCTGGTCTGCTTCGGCGCCGCGGCGATCCGGGTGCCGCTGTCCACGCTGGGGCTGCTGCAGTACCTGGCACCGGTCTTCCAGTTCCTGCTCGGCATCGTGTACTTCGGCGAGGCCATGCCGCCCGAGCGCTGGGCCGGTTTCGCGCTGGTCTGGCTCGCGCTCACGATGCTGACGTGGGACGCGCTGCGCACCGCACGCGGAACCGCGCGGAGGCTGCGGGCGCAGCTCGACAAGGCCGGGGACGGGGTGCCGGCACAGAAGCCGGGCACCGCGCGGGACGCGGGCGTCGTGGCGTCCGGAGGGCCGGACCAGGCGCCCGCGCCTTCGGCGGATCCGGCCCCGCCCGCCCCGGTGGCGCACGCCTCCGCATCCGCCTCCGCTTCCGCCGGGCCCGCGGCCTCCGCCGCACCACCGGCCGCGGCGAACGGCAAGCCGTAAGCCCGATATACGCAACCCCGTGGCCGGATAGCGGTCTTGACGGGGGATCAGCTCCGGCCACACCATCCAGGCACCCCATTCACCCGGGCGTCCCCCTCCCGGGGACTCCCCAGGAATTCGGAGCCCCCCACATGAAGCTCCTCGTTTCCGGGCGTGCGCTGGCGGCCGGTGCCGTCGCGGTCGCCACGCTGATGACCGGCGGCGCCGTGGCCGGCGCGGCCCCCGCCTCCGAGTCGGCCGCCGCCGTGGCGCCCGACATCCCGATAGCCAACGTCAAGGCCCACCTGTCCCAGTTCCAGTCGATCGCCGCGGCCAACGGCGGCAACCGCGCCCACGGCCGTGCCGGCTACCAGGCCTCGCTCGACTACGTGAAGGCCAAGCTGGACGCCGCCGGATTCACCACCACCGTCCAGCGCTTCACGGCCTCCGGCCGCACCGGGTACAACCTCATCGCGGACTGGCCCGGCGGCGACGCGTCCCAGGTTGTCATGGCCGGGTCACACCTGGACAGCGTGACCTCGGGCGCCGGCATCAACGACAACGGCTCCGGCTCGGCGGCCGTCCTGGAGACCGCGCTCGCCGTGGCCCGCTCGGGCTACCAGCCCACCAAGCACCTGCGCTTCGCCTGGTGGGGCGCGGAGGAGCTGGGGCTGGTCGGCTCCCGCTACTACGTCAGCAGCCTCACCTCCACCGAGCGCGCGAAGATCAGCGGCTATCTGAACTTCGACATGATCGGCTCGCCCAACCCGGGCTACTTCGTCTACGACGACGACCCGGTGATCGAGCAGACCTTCAAGGACTACTTCGCCGGCCTCGGGGTCCCCACGGAGATCGAGACCGAGGGCGACGGCCGCTCCGACCACGCGCCCTTCAAGAACGCGGGCGTCCCGGTCGGCGGCCTCTTCAGCGGCGCCGACTACCGCAAGACGTCCGCGCAGGCGGCCAAGTGGGGCGGCACCGTGGGCCAGCCGTTCGACCCCTGCTACCACACGTCCTGCGACACGACGGCCAACATCAACGACACCGCGCTGAACCGCAACAGCGACGCCGTCGCGTACGCGGTGTGGAAGCTGTCGGAGTGATTGCGGCGCCGCGCCCGCGGCCGCGCCCGGGTCAGTCGGCCCGGGCGTGGGCGCGGGCGCGCGCGGTGAGGCGGCCCATGCGGGCACGGGCCGACTCGAGCTCTTCGGCGTCGTCGGCGGCCGGTCCGGCCTCGGCGGCGAGGCCGTCCCACAGGTCCAGCAGATCGCGGCCCAGCTCCAGCCCCAGCTCCGGGTCGCGCACGGCGCGCCAGGCGGTGGCCGCGCTCTGGACGTTGCCGTAGGCGGCCTCCGCGTCGTCCGCGCGGCGGTGGATGCGGGCCAGGTCCAGCGAGAGCCGGAAGGCCCGCGCCGGGTCACCCGAGAGGTAGGCGATGTAGGCGGTCAGCTCGCGGAGCCGGAGCACCTCCGGGTGCTCCGGCCCCAACGTGTCCGTGGCCTCCCCCACCGTCCGCTCGGCGAGCCGCGCCGCCTCCTCGGTACGTCCTTCCTTGACGGCCTCGTTGATCCGCGCCGTCGGCCCGGCGAGGAGCGCGGGCGCGGCGCCGTCCCCGGGCGCGGTGAGCGGCACGTCCCCCAGCACGGCCTCCGCCACGGCGTCGAACCCGCGGGCGGGGGTGGGGGTGGGGCGCGATTCGGGCTCGGGATCGGTGACGGGAACGGGAGCCGGAACGGGCGCGGGAGCCGCCGGGGCGGGAGCGGGTCCCTCGGTCATGGGCGCCGGGACGGACACCGGGGCCGAGGCGGGGAGCGCAGGGGCGGGGCGGGGCGCCGGGGCGGGGCGAGGTGCCGAGGCCGTCTCGGGCGCGGAGGCGGGGGCGGGGGCGGGGGCGGGTGCGTCGGTCGCGGGCACCGCGTCCATCCGCGGTGGCGGTCCGAAGACCCCGGTCGGCGGCGCCACCGTACCGGGCGCCACACTCGCGGCCGGCTCCGGCAGGGCGCGCAGCGTGAACGTCGGCGCGGACTCCCCGGCCGGCCCACCCTCCTGCTCGGGCACTTCCTTGCGGTGAGCGGCCGCAGCCTCGGGAGCCACCGAGAGCCGGGCTTCCGGGGCAGCCGGGACCGCCGGGGCGTCCGGGGCCGGGGCGCCGGAGCCATCCTCGGCCTCGGAGGCGTCCGTCGCCTCCGGGGCCGCCGAGAGGCGGGTCATCGGCACCGGGTCGCCCGCGAGGTGGCTGGAGCCGTCCGGGTCCACGCGGAGCCGGATCACGCAGCCGACGCGCTCGTCGCGGATCGTGGCGAGGACGGAGCGGTCCTCGGCGACGGCGAAGCGGTGGAGGCGGTTCAGCACGGCGTGCTGGATCTCCTGCCCCGGGGCGGCGACGACCCGGACCCCGTCGACCGAGGCCTCCCGGACGCCCGTGCCGCCGGCGTCCCGTACACGGACGTCGATCGGTGTCTGCGCGGGGACGGGCGCACGCTCGGCGCGTCGCTGGTTCCGCTGCTCGTCGCGGCCGAGTCGAGACATCGTCCCCCCACTCTTGGGCGGCTTCCGTCGGCGGTGTCGGTTCCCGCGCCGTCCAGAGCCTCTCATGCCCGTAGTTCACCTGCTGTCGAGTCTCTCCGCTCGCCCGCGGTCCTCGCGTCACCGGGGTGTCACAGGCTCGTTCCAGGAGGTCACGGTCGTGCCCGGCCGCCCGCGAACCCCGCCCGTGAGCCCGTCCCCTCGACCCCTGGTGGCATTTACATGCACGTGCATAGAATGCACAGACAGGTATTCGCGCAACGCCGTACACCTCCGGAGGACCCCCATGAGCCGCCGTTTCCTCTTCCTGCTGGGCAGCAGCCGTCCCGACGGCAACACCGAGCTGCTGGCACGCCGCGCCGCCGAACAGCTCCCCGAGGACGTCGAGCAGCGCTGGATCAGCCTGGCCGAGCACCCGCTGCCCGAGTTCCGGGACCTGCGTCACGACAGCGACCACACCCGCCCCACCGAGGGCGCCGAGGGCCTGCTGCTCGACGCCACCCTCGCCGCGACGGACCTCGTGATCGCCTCGCCGCTGTACTGGTATGCGCTGTCCGCGCCGGTGAAGCGCTACCTCGACCACTGGTCCGGCTGGCTGCGCACCCCCGGCCTCGACTTCGGGGCGACGCTGGCCGGCCGCACCCTGTGGGGCGTCACCGCGCTCGCGCACGAGGAGCCGGAGGTCGCCGACCCGCTCATCGGCAGCCTGAACAACTCGGCGGCGTACATGGGCATGCGCTTCGGCGGGGTCCTGCTCGGCAACGGCAGCAAGCCCGGTGACGTCCTCGCCGACACCGAGGCGCTGGCCCGCGCCAAGACCTTCTTCGCCCAGGAGGCGCCGCTCGCCCGCTTCCCGTACGAGCGGGCGGACGCCGCGGCTACGAGGTGATGTCCTTCGTCGTGAACCGCGCCCAGGCCGCCGAGCCGAACACCGCCGCGTACAGGGCCTGGAGGCCGAGGTTCTTCCGCAGGTCGTCCCAGTAGACCGGTTCGCGCATCAGGTCGGCGAAGGACAGCCAGTGGTGCGGGAAGAAGTACGGCTGGACGGCGTGCAACTGCGGGATCTGGTCGAGGATCTGCACGGTGATCAGCAGTCCGACGGTGGTGGCCATCGCCGCGATGCCGCTGCCGGTCAGCGTGGAGACGAACAGGCCGAGGGCCGCGACGCCGACCAGGGAGGCGGCGACGGCCAGGGCGATCAGCAGGGTCCGGCCCAGTCCCTCGGCGTAGCTGATCCGGGTGCCGGAGATGGTGGTCAGGTCCCCGACGGGGAAGAGCAGCGCGCCGACCGCGAGCGCCGAGACGGCGACCACGAGGGTGGCCGCCAGACAGAAGGTGATCACCGTCGCGTACTTGGTGAGCAGCAGGCGGGTACGCCCGGCCGGGGCGACCAGCAGATAGCGCAGCGTGCCCCCGCTCGCCTCGCCCGCGATCGCGTCACCGGCGACGACGCCGACGGCCATCGGCAGGAAGAAGGGCAGGGTCGCGGCGAGCGCGGAGAAGACCAGGAACAGTCCGTTGTTGCTGATCTGCGAGATGAACGCCGGGCCCCCGCCGCCACCGTCCGGTCCTGTGCCGCCGACGGACGAGCCGTCGCTCGTCTCGATCTTCACGGCGATCCCCACCAGGACCGGCACCGCGGCCAGCACGCCCAGCAGGGCGAGGGTGCGCCAGCGCCGGAAGGTGATCAGCAGCTCGCTGCGGAACAGCCCGAGGGACCACAGCCGGCCCGGACGCCCGTCAGCGGCCGGCACCGCCGCGCCCGCCGGTGCCGCCTCAGCCCGCGACATCGAAGCCCTCCCCGGTCAGTGCCACGAACGCGTCCTCCAGGGAGGCCCGTTCCACTCCGAAGCCGCGGACGCGCACGCCCGCGGCGACCAGCGCGGCGTTCAGGTCGGCCGGATCGCCGTCCGGCGGTTCCGCCGTCACCCGGTCCTCGGCGAGGACCACGTCCCCGGCGCCCCGCTCCTTCAGCACCCGTGCCGCCTCTCCCGCGTCGGGCGTGGTCACCACCAGCCGGCCGCGCGCCCCGGCCGCCAGGTCGGCGACCGGGCCCTGGGTGATCAGCCGGCCCCGGGCCATCACGGCGGCGTGCGTGCACACCTGCTCGATCTCGTCCAGCAGGTGGGAGGAGAGGAAGACGGTCGTGCCGTCGGAGGCCAGTTCGCGCACCAGGGCGCGGATCTCCCGCATCCCCTGGGGGTCGAGGCCGTTGGTGGGCTCGTCCAGCACCAGCAGGCGGCGGGGCTGGAGCAGCGCCGCCGCGAGGCCGAGGCGCTGCTTCATGCCGAGCGAGTACGCCTTGGCCTTCTTGCCGGCCGCGGCGGCGAGGCCGACCCGGTCCAGCGCCGCCGCGACCCGCTCGCGCCGGGTGCGGGGGTCGGCGGTCGGGTCGGCGGCGTCGTAGCGCAGGAGGTTGTCGCGGCCGGAGAGGAAGCCGTACAGGGCCGGGCCCTCGATGAGGGCGCCGACCTGGGGCAGTACGGCGCGGGCGGCACGCGGCACGGGCCGCCCCAGCACCCGTGCCGTGCCCGAGGTCGGCTCGATCAGGCCCATCAGCATGCGGATGGTGGTGGTCTTGCCGGAGCCGTTGGGGCCGAGGAAGCCGAAGACGCTGCCCGCCGGGACGGTCAGGTCCAGGGCGTCCACGGCGAGCTGCCCGCCGCGGTAGCGCTTGGTGAGCGCGCGGGTGGCGATCACGGCGTCGTCCGCGCCGCTCGCCACCTCCGTGCGCTGCCGCTCGGCGGCGGGCGGTTCACCCATCGGCTGCCTCTCTCGTCGTACGGGCGTGTCGCGCCCTTTCCTACCGCGCGGCGTCGGCCGCCTTCACCAGGGCGTCCTTGGTGACCGCACCGGCGTAGACCGTGCCGTCGTCGGTGATCAGGGCGTTGATCAGGCGGGTCTTGAAGACGGTGCCCGAGCCGAAGTCGCCCTTGACGCGGTCGCCGAAGGAGCCGAGGAAGCCGCCGAGGTCGCCGCCCTCGGGGGCGGTGGGCAGGCCCTGGCCGCCGGTGTCGAAGGTGGCGATGGAGTTCCAGCCCTCGCCGATGACCTTCATCCCGTCCGGCCCGCCGACGGCCTCGTGGCCCGGCTCCGGTGCCTCGGGCGCCTTGTGGGCCGCCTCGTCGGCCTCGGTGACCTTCGCGCCCTTGGGCGGGGTGAAGTCGAACGTCGACGCGTCCGGCGCGGCGAAGCTGACCTGGGTGAAGCCCGCGTCCACGACGGCGGCCCCGCCGCCGGCCGGGGTCAGCGTGAACTTCAGCGGCATGCCGGTCTTCGCGTCCACGGCCACGCTGATCACGCCGACGGTGGAACCGGACTGCCTGGGCTTGATCACCAGCCGGTAGGCGTCGCGCCCCGCCACCTGGGCGGTGCCGTCGACGGTCACGGAGGTGGTCTCGTCGACCGCCCCGAGGGCCTGTTCGGCGAAGTCCTTCGGGGTGGCCGGCACCTGCCTCTCCGGCTGCCCGGCACCGTCGGGCGCGGTGGAGTGGTAGACCTCGTTGGACCGGCTGTCGTAGCCCCAGACGTCCTTGCCGTCGTGGATCAGGCTGTACTCGGCGGCGTTCTCCATCAGGGAGAGTTTCTGCCGGTCGGGGCCGTCGGCGGCGACGCGCAGCGTGTGCGTGCCGGACGCCAGCGCGGTGAGCTTGGCCGACGGGTCGGCCGCGGAGCCGCCGTCGTCGCCGCCCGCCCGGCCCGGACCGCCGGACACGCCGGACATCAGACCGCTCTCCAGGCCGCCGAGGTCGGGCAGGCCCAGGTCGGTGCTGATCTTGACGGTGCCGGACAGTCGCTGGACGTCCGACTCGGCCATCTTCTGGAGGAGTTGTCCGGCCGTCACCTTCGGCAGGTCCGGGTCGCCGGAGTCGGCGAGCGCGGGGACGAGCCCGATCGTGGCGGCCGCCACGCCCATCACCGCGACCGGGACGACGTACCGCGCGGCCTTGCGCCGTCCGGCGCGCGGCGCCTCGCCCTCCCCGGCGGTCGTGTTGTCGTCGGAATCGAACGGTGCCATGTGTGCCCTCCGTCGTCGGCGGCGGCTGTCGCGGGACCTCGCACGTGTTCACCCGTGAGCCGCCATTCTCACCCGAATCGGTGAGGAGTGGTGGTTTTCCGTGACTCCATCTGACCAAACCGGCCGCGACCAGGCGTCAGACCCCGGACTCAACTCCGCGTACTCCTGCGGGATGAGACGGAGGGGCGGCGACTCCCCCGGCCCGTAGGGGGTGGGGACCCGTCCGGGGGTGGCGGCGGACGGAAAGGGGGGTGCGGGCGACCGGGGCGGGCGGGCCGCCCGAGGCGTCAGCCGGCCCGGTGGACCACGGCGTCGCACAGCTCCACGAGCGCGGACTTCGCGTCGCACTCCCGCAGCGGGGCCAGCGCGGCCCGGGCCTCGTTCGCGTACCGGACGGTGTCGCGCCGCGCCTGTTCGAGCGCGGGGTGGGCGCGCAGCAGGCGCAGCGCCTCGGCGTGCCGGGCGTCGTCGCTCAGGTCGGAGTCCAGCAGCTCGCACAGCGCGATGTCCTCGGCGAGCCCCAGCCGGGCCGCCCGCTCGCGCAGCCGCAGCACGGGAAGGGTCGGGATGCCCTCGCGCAGGTCGGTGCCGGGCGTCTTGCCGGACTCGTGGGAGTCGGAGGCGATGTCCAGGACGTCGTCCGCGAGCTGGAAGGCGACGCCGAGGCGCTCGCCGTACTGGGTCAGCACGTCGACGACGGTCTCGTCGGCGCCGGACATCATCGCGCCGAAGCGGCAGGAGACGGCGACCAGGGAGCCCGTCTTGCCGCCGAGCACGTCCAGGTAGTGGTCGACCGGATCCCGCCCGTCCTGCGGCCCCGCCGTCTCCAGGATCTGGCCGGTGACCAGCCGCTCGAACGCGAGGGCCTGCACGCGGACCGCCTCGGGCCCGAGGTCGGCGAGGATCTGGGAGGCGCGGGCGAACAGGAAGTCGCCGGTGAGGACCGCGACCGAGTTGCCCCAGCGGGTGTTCGCGCTGGGGACGCCGCGGCGCACGGTGGCCTCGTCCATGACGTCGTCGTGGTAGAGCGTGGCGAGGTGGGTCAGCTCCACGACGACGGCCGAGGGCACGATGCCGGGGGCGTAGGGGTCACCGAACCGGGACGCCAGCATCACCAGCAGCGGCCGGAATCGCTTGCCTCCGGCCCGCACCAGGTGCTGGGCGGCCTCCGTGATGAACGGCACCTCGCTTTTAGTTGCCTCAAGCAACCCTTCCTCGACGGCCGCCAATCCGGTCTGGACATCGGCTTCCAGAGCCTGGTCCCGCACGCTCAGCCCGAACGGCCCGACGACGGTCACGAGGGGTCTCCTGTCTGCTGGTGTCTACTGGCGATTACCTGGCTTGTCGATAGGTCGCTGCCACCACTCAAGTCAGCGTATCCGGTCACGTTTCGATCACCGCTAGCGCCCACCGTTACAGGCCGGTCGGTATCGGATCATGCACGGTATGTTTTTGATCAGGTGATATGAGCAGATATCGACCGACATCGTCAGGGACGCATTCAGGACACGGCGCGCCGGGAGCCGCCACCGAAGATCCCACCACCCCTCCCGACGGAGCGCACCCCGGGAGCGCCACCCGTCCGGCACCCGCGCCCCGCCCTCTCGCCCGCACGGTCCACACCCCTTCCCCTCCCCTGCGCACTGGTGCCCGCGAAGCGCGACGGAACACCGGCGCGAGCCGCCCGCGGAGCCGCCGGCGCCGGGCGCCCCACCGGGGACGGACCACCCGCGGGAAGGGCGGCCCGGCCGAGCGGCTCGAGCGCGCCGGAACCGCCCGGACGACCCCCGGCGCCGAAGCCGTCCTCACCGAGGGCCGGTTGGCCACCAGTTGGCCCGAATGCCCGATTTGCCGAGCTTGTTGAGGCCAGTGAGTTGCCTCACGCCACAGCAGTCACACGCGGCCACCACCGAAGTGCCGCCGGCCCTTTGCTCCGTAGGCCAGTTGGCCCTTGCGGCCGCAAAGGATCAAGCACCCCAAATCCCCCAGACCAAGGTCAACTCGCCCGTCGGGTGATTCCTGCACTTGTTCCGGACATGTGCTCTCGCATACGTTCCCGGCCTGTCGGGCGGACGCCGAATCCTGCCACCGCCACGACACACCGACATTTCAGTCATCCACTCGACACACTCGCGGGCAGGAGCGGGGGACCCAGGTAAGTCGCCGCACCGGTCACCACCGGAGCGGCTCGGGGTGAAGCCGTGCCCTTCGGGGCGCGGCCGGGCACCTCCCCGCCCGAACCCGACAGCTCACCTCGCAGGCGTAGGAGAGGGACACACACATGCCTGCCAACGGTCAGAACCGTCACACCCGGACCGCTCGCCTCGCCCGCAAGCTGGCCCTCGCCGGCACCGGCGCGGCCGTGCTCGCCATGCCGCTCGTCGGCGCCGCCACCGCGTCCGCCGCCACCCCGGCCGCCGCGACCACCGCCACCACGGCGGCGACGACGTACCCGGACAACCTCGACGGCTGGATCCGCGAGTCGCTCGACGTCATGGCGCAGCACGGGATCCCCGGGACGTACGACGGCATCCACCGCAACATCATGCGCGAGTCGTCCGGCAACCCGCTCGCCATCAACAACTGGGACATCAACGCCATCAACGGCACCCCGTCCAAGGGCCTGCTCCAGGTGATCGACCCGACCTTCCGGGCCTACCACGTGGCCGGCACCTCCTGGGACCCGTACGACCCGGTCGCCAACATCACCGCCGCCTGCAACTACGCGGCCGACCGCTACGGCTCCATCGACAACGTCTTCGGCGCGTACTGAGCCGTACCACCAGGAAGTGAGCCGTGACCGGCCCCCACCGGGCGGGTCCTAACCGGCTCCGAAGACGCGTTCGAGGACGACGGCCACGCCGTCGTCCTCGTTCGTGAGGGTGACCTCGTCCGCCACCGCCTTGAGTTCGGGGTGGGCGTCCGCCATGGCGACCCCGTGCGCCGCCCAGTGGAACATCGGGATGTCGTTGGGCATGTCGCCGAAGGCGATCGTCCGCCGCCGGGTCAGGCCCAGGTGCTCGGCGGCGAGCGCCAGCCCCGTCGCCTTGGTGACGCCGCACGGCTGGAGCTCCACCGTGCCCGGCCCCGACATCGTGACCGTGGCGAGGGAACCGACCACCGCGCGCGCCGTCGCCGCCAGCTCGTCGTCGGACAGGCCGGGGTGACGCAGCAGCACCTTGCTGACCGGCTCGGCCCACAGCTCGTCGCGCCGCTCGACGCGGACGGCGGGCAGGGTCGGATGGGGCATCAGATAGCCCGGCTCGATGAGCGTCAGCCCGTCGACGCCGTCCTGGTCGACCGCGGCGTACACCTGGCCCACCTCGGCCTCGATCTTGCCGAGCGCCGTCTCGGCCAGTTCCCGGTCCAGGGTGACCGACCACAGCATCCGGTCCGCGCCGGCGTCGTAGACCTGCGCGCCCTGGCCGCACACCGCGAGCCCGGTGCAGCCGAGGTCCTCCAGCAGCGTCCGCACCCTCGGTGCCGGCCGCCCCGTCACCACCAGGTGCCGCGCCCCGGCCCGGGTCACCCGCGCGAGCGCGGCCAGCGACCGGTCGGAGACGGTGTCGTCGCCTCGCAGCAGCGTTCCGTCGAGGTCGGTGGCGACGAGTGAATATGCGGTGCGGTCCATGATCAGAGAATACGGACACCGCACCTGTCGGACTCCCCCACGACCGGTTGCGCACGAGGACGTTCGCAGGTGTCCGAATCCTGACGCAACACCGTCTAAAGGCGGTTAAAGGCCTGTGCACCAGTTGGCAACAACATGGTCTGCCTTCTACCCCGCGGACTGACCCCGGGGGTACCTTCCTGTTGACCAGGGGGACTTGATCGGGGGGTCGGGTTGAGCGCCGGACGTGTACGCGTGCTGAGGCCGGAGGAACTGGGCGAGGGGGAACGGGAACACTGGCGCGCCCTGCGGGCCGGGTCGGCGTCGCCGCGCAACCCGTTCATGGAACCGGAGTTCACCCTCGCCGTGGGCCGGGTACGGCCGCGGGCGCGGGTGGCCGTCCTGTACGACGCCGGTGAGGCGGCCGGTTTCCTCCCGTACGAGCGCGGGCCCCTGGGGGCGGGCCGCGCGATCGGGCTCGGCGTCTCGGACTGCCAGGGAGCGGTGCTGCGGCCGGGGCTGGTGCCGGACACCCGCCGGCTGCTGCGGGCCTGCTCCCTGTCGAGCCTCGCCTTCGACAACCTGGAGGCCGAGCAGGGCCTGTTCCTGCCCTGGGCCGCCGAGGAGCACACCGCCTACGTCATCGACGTGGAGAAGGGCTACGAGGCGTACGAGAACGTGCTGCGCGCCCAGTCACCGAAGTTCCTGAAGACGACGCTCGCCAAGGAGCGCCGGCTGGGGCGCCAGGTCGGGGACGTCCGGTTCGTCTTCGACGAGCGCGACCCGGCGGCGCTGCGCACGCTCATGGAGTGGAAGTCGGCGCAGTACCGCAGGACGGGGCGGCGGGACCGGTTCGCGCAGGAGTGGATCACCCGGCTCGTCGGGCGGCTCGCGGAGACCCGGGCGCCGCAGTGCACGGGCACACTGTCCGTGCTCTACGCGGGCGGCCGGCCCGTCGCCGCGCACTTCGGGCTGCGCTCGGCGTCGGTCCTCGCCTGCTGGTTCCCCGCGTACGACCCGGAGTTCGCGAAGTACTCGCCTGGGCTGGTGCTGCACCTGCGGATGGCCGAGGCCGCCGCCGCGGAAGGCGTCGGCACGCTCGACATGGGGCGGGGGGCGGCGGAGTACAAGGACTCGCTGAAGACCGGTGAACTGCCCGTGTACGAGGGGACGGCGACGCGTCCGGGGGCGGGCGCCGCGCTGCACTGGCTCGGCCGCGAACCGGCCCGCCGCGCGCACGGCTTCGTGCGCGACCGGCCTCGGCTGGCGTCGCTGGCGGCACGCACGCTGAAGGGGGCCGCACGGCTGCGCCGGCCGTGACGGAGGGGCAACCACGAGGGGGGTGGGCGCGTGGCCGGTCGGCGGCGTGCGCGGCAGGAGATCCAGAGGTTCCTGGACACGGAGGCGGTGCAGGTCGCCGAACTGGACCTCGCCGAAGGGGAGGAGCCAGTCCTCAGACCCGGCCCGGGCGGTCCGCCGGTGACGTCCGGGCCGGTGTTCGTCCTGGTCCGCAGGGCGGGGCGGCCCGTGGGCACGCTGCTGGCGCGGGTGCCGGAGGGGGCGGACCCGGCGCGGGAACTGGCCTCGCGGGCCGGGGCACTGGGTGACGGGAGACCCTCCGGGGCGTCCTCCGCGCCCGTCCCCCGTCCGCCGGCCGCCACCGTCGTCGTCGCCACTCGGGAGCGGGCCGCGCAGCTCGGCCGTGCGCTCGACTCGCTGCTCGCCCAGGACCATCCGGACTTCGACGTCGTCGTGGTCGACAACGCCCCGGTGACCGGGGAGACCCGCGAGCTGGTCGAGCGGAAGTACGGCGAACGCGTGCGGTACGTGTGCGAACCGGTCCCCGGACTCGCCGTCGCGCACAACCGGGGCCTCGCGGCCGTACGCGGCGAGGTGGTCGCCTTCACCGACGACGACGTGATCGCCGACGCGCGCTGGCTCACCGAACTGACCGCGCCCTTCACCGCCGACCCGCGTCTGGCGTGCGCCACCGGGCTGATCCTGCCCGCACGGCTGGGCACCCCCGCCCAGGTCCTGCTGGAGAGCCACGGCGGCTTCGCCAAGGGCTTCACCCCGCGCACGTACGACCCCGAACACCCGCCCGCCGACGAACCGCTGTTCCCGTTCACCGCGGGCCGCTTCGGCTCCGGCGCGAGCATGGCCTTCCGTACGGCGGTGCTGCGGGCGGTCGGCGGCTTCGACCCGGCGACCGGCGCGGGGACGCCCGCGCGGGGCGGCGACGACCTGTACGGCTTCGTGCGCGTCCTCGCCCACGGCGGGCGGCTGCACTACACCCCGACGGCCCTGGTCTGGCACCACCACCGGGAGACCTGGCGGGACCTGGAGACACAGGCGTACGGCTACGGCGCGGGGCTCACCGCATACCTCACCGCGATCCTCGTGAACCGGCCCGCGCTGCTGCCGGCGTTCCTCGCCCGGCTGCCGCGCGGACTGGCCCACGCCCGCGGGCTGACGGCCGTACGCGACACGGACGGCGGCGGCGCGCCGGGCGGCCACGACGAACGGACCCACGCGTGGCCGCGGCGGCTGTCGCGGTTGCAGCGCAGGGGGATGCTGTACGGACCGGTCGGCTATCTGCGCGCACGGCACGCCCACCGGGCCGCGGTCAGGGGGACGCGATGAGGACGACGGACCACCGCGACGGGGACGCGCCGGCCGGGGGCGCCGTCCCCGTCTTCCTCTACCACGCCGTGATGGACGACCCGCCGGACTGGATCGCCGAATTCACCGTTGGCCCCAAGGAGTTCGCGGCGCATCTCGACGCGGTCGTCGACAGCGGGCGCACCCCCGTCACCATCAGCGCGGTCGCCGACCACTTCGCCGGGCGGGCTCCGCTGCCGCCCCGCCCCGTGGTGCTCACCTTCGACGACGGCTTCGCCGACCTGCCGGGGCCCACCGCCGAGGCGCTGACCGACCGCGGGCTGCCCGCCACGGCCTACCTCACCACCGGGGCGGTCACCCCGGGCGGCCGCAGCCTGCTGCCGCCCGCCCCGATGATGACCCTGGACCGGGCCGCCGGGCTGGAGGCCGCCGGCATGGAGGTCGGCAGCCACACCGTCACCCACGCCCAGCTCGACACCCTGCGCGCCGAGGACCTGGCGTACGAACTGCGCACGTCGAAGGCCGTGCTGGAGGACGCCCTCGGCCATCCGGTCCGCCACCTCGCCTATCCGCACGGCTACAACAGCCCCCGGGTGCGGGCGATGTCGGCCCGCGCCGGCTACGAGACGGCCACCGCGGTGCGGCACGCGCTCAGTTCGCACCGCGACGAGCGGTACCGCATCGCCCGGCTGATCGTGCGGCGCGGCCACACCGTCGCCGACGTCCAGAGGTGGCTGGCGGGTGAGGGAGCGCGCGTCGCGCCCTATCCCGACGCGCCCCGGACCATCGCGTGGCGGTGGTACCGGCGGGGCCGCGCGCTGCTCCGGGGGCCCGAGTTCGCGGGATGACGAGGGGCGGCCCCGGTCATCCGTGCGGCTGGTTGAGGTACGGGTCGCCGGCCGCCCCGCGCAGCGCGGCCCACGCCTCGTCCCCCGCCACCGACAGATCGCAGTACGGTCCCGGGTCGCGGTAGTTCCACTGGAGGGCGGCCTTGACGCCCTCCAGGTTCTCGAGCACCCGGGGCACCTGCTCGTACCAGCCGGCCTGGCGGTCGGGCCGGTCCGGGTCGGAGGCGGTGCCGAACTCCGAGAGCATCAGCGGCTTGTCGTCGGAGACGTGGCGGCGGATCCAGTCGTGGCTGGCCTGCTGGGTCTCGGCGAAGGTCAGCCACTTCGCCCTGTGGCAGCGGTAGTAGTTGTACTGGTTGTAGCCGATCCAGTCGACGTACCCGTCCCCCGGGTACATGCGCCGGAAGAGGTCGGCGTGGTTCAGGTAGCCGGTGATGATCCAGGTCCACACCACGTTGTCGACGCCCAGCGCGCGGAACCGGTCGTGAACGTGCCGGTAGGCCCTGACGTACTCCTCCGGGGTGCCGTTCTGCGGGGTGCGGGTGTCCATCTCCAGGTCGAAGGAGAGGAAGACCTTCTTGCCGGTGCGCTCCCCGTACTCCTTGACCCGGCGCGCCTGGACGTCGATCACGGAGTCGTCCAGCTCGCCGTCGGCGATCTGCTTCCAGGTGGGCTGCTGCCGCTCCGTGCCGCCCCACCACTTGCTCTCCCAGGACAGCAGCAGCATGCGGTCCTCGCCCACGCGCTGCTCCTGCTCGGTGAGCAACTGGCCCTCCAGGCGGGTGCCGGTGACCGCGGACATGTCGTGGTACGTGTACACGATGTCGAGCCTGCGGCCCACGCGTTCCTCGTAGGCCGCGACCCTGTCGGCCAGGTCGGCCTTGTCGTGCGGCACGAAGGCGCCGAACCAGGCGCCGCAGGGCGGTTCGAGGAGCGCGGTGGGACGGCACCTCGGGTCGTCGGCGGGGCTCGCGGGCCCCGATGCCTCGCGCAGGGCGAGCACCGCGATCAGCACCGCGCAGATGGCGGTGACGGAGGTGACCAGCAGCCGCCGTCGGCCGGCGCCTCGCGGCCCGCGGTGCCGGCCGGTCGTCGTCGGTCTCGGCGGCGTGCGGCGGACCGGCCGGGCGAACCTCACGGAGCGGAGCCCTTCCTCGTCCCCGGCACCGTCTCGGGTGCCGCCTCCGGCGTCGTCTCCGGCGCCGGGGAGGCGCGCAGGCGCGGGCAGAGCATGGCGAGCGTGGTCAGCAGGGTCAGCACGAGCAGCGTGCGGTCCCCGCTGAAGGCACGCGCCGCGATCAGCACCGTCGCGACCAGCACGGCGGCGGCGACGCTGAGGAGGACGGCCAGCATCAGCCGTTCCAGCAGGTCGGAGTGGCGTTCGAAGTCCGCGTCGTGCCGCTCCACGGGCCCCTCGGCCCGGTGCGCGCGCAGCGCGGGGCCGCAGATCCTGACCAGGGCGGCGCCCGGGCCGACGGCCAGGAACAGCGCGACCGCCGCCCCGCGCGCCGGTGACCCGTCGGGCAGGGCGAGCGCGGCCAGCGCCAGCCAGCCGCCGAACGCGGGCAGCACCCGGATCACCAGGTCCTGGGGTTTCATGACCGGCTCCCTTCTCGGCTCGCCGGCTCGGCGCCCGGCTTCAGGACGTAGAGCACGCCGGCGCTGTTCTCCGCCACGCGGGCGAAGCGCGGCGAGGCCGCGACGGACTCGCGGATCCGGGTCAACTGGGCCCGATCGAGCTGCCCGTTCATCTCCGAGTTCGCCATCTGCCCCTGGGTGAGCAGGAAGTAGGCCCGGCCCGGCCGCTCCACCCCGGCCATGTCGCGGGCGAGGGTGGCGGCGGGGTCGCGCACGATCTCGTCGACGTGGCGCCGGTCGTCGTCGAGGAACCAGTAGTGGTCGACGCGCCAGTACGCCTCGTGGGCCAGCGGGGAGTTCCGGTTGGCGGCGACGACCAGGGAGCCGTCGGGCGCCCGGTCGAAGAGCTGCTGGACGAGGGCCACCTCCCGGGGCGGGAAGTAGCTGAGGCGGTCCTTGCCGGAGTAGCTCGGCACGAACGCGAGCGTCCCCGCGAGCAGGGCGAGCAGCGGCGCCCACACGGCGGCGCGCGGGGCGGACACGGCGGGCCGGCTCCGGGTGGCGGCGCCCTCGGCGGGCCGTCCGGCAGCGGCGTCGGCGGTCTCGGCGGCCAGTGTGCGCACCTTCGGCAGCAGCGCGGCGGCGGCGAAGAAGGCGGCTCCCGGCAGCATGAACATCAGCACCCGGAAGATCATCTCGCTGCCGTAGCTGCTGGCCGCGAACATCGGCAGCGGGGCCGCGGCGATCAGCAGCAGCGGCAGCGCCCGGCGCCGCAGCACCCGCTGGCGCAGCACCCCGGCCAGCGCCAGCAGCAGCACGGAGCCGGACAGCAGCCGGGCCGCCCAGGAGGTGGCCACCGCACCGGTGCCGGTGGGCGTGGTCCCGTACCCGGTCTCGACGTTGGCGCCGACGTCGCCGATGGAGCGGATCATGTCCGGCAGCGCGGCGGACAGGAAGGGCAGCGCGGCCGTGAGGCACCAGGCCAGGAAGATCACGACCGCGGTGACCATCGGCACCCAGTCGCGGTAGCGGCGCGCGCACGCCAGGACGACGAGGGAGACGACGAGCATGCCGGGCGTGAGCTGGTGCGAGACGACGATGGCCGTGACCAGCACGGTGAGCAGCACCGTCCACACCGCCTGTCCCTGCCGCCCGCCGGACCCGCCGTACCGGCGCAGGACGACGGCCAGGACGCCCAGGTGCAGGGCGAAGGCGACGGACTGCGGGGAGAAGTAGTCCTGGCCCACCCAGTTGGCGACGAAGAACAGCCACACGGCCGTCCAGATCAGCCTGCGGTCCTGGGTGAAGGTGCGGTAGACCAGCAGCAGCGGGAGCAGCAGCATCAGGCTGGAGACCAGCGGCCACCAGGCCATGTACGCCGCGGCGTCGTCCACGCCCAGCAGCCGCACCAGTGCCGCCTGGGCGGCGAAGAAGCCGGGCCACTGGTCGTAGACGGCCATGTCACCAAGCCGGTCGGCGCCCTGGAGCCGGCCGGAGGTGAGCAGGTGGTCGATCACCGCGTCGTGCTTCCACGCCCAGGCGTACAGCGGGGTCGGATAGAGCACGGCCTGGGTGGCCCGCTCCATCACCAGCAGTCCGAGGACGTACGCGAACGACCAGCCCTGCCCGCGGCGCGGGTCGCGGACCGTGAGCCAGAAGCCGGTGGTGAGCACCACGAGTCCGGCCCAGAAGGCGGGGTGCAGGGCGGTGACGAGTCCGTAGTCGTCGAGGCGGGACACGTCGGTGTGCCGCACCGCGAAGGCCCACAGGGCGAGCGCGGCGAGCAGGGCGACGGCGGGCAGGGCCGCGGAGGCGGCGCGCGCCGTCCGGGCGGCGGGGGCCGGGCCGGGTGCGGACGCCGTGGGCGGCTCGGCGGCGTGCTCCGGACGCGCGGACACGTCGTCCGGCGTCCTGCCGGCCGAGTCGTGCGGACCGCGGGCGGCCCCCTCGTACGCGGAGCCCGCCTCGGGCCGGGAGGCCGTCCCCTTCACCGGCGTGGCCGGGTCCGGGCCCGGCGCGTCCGGGGTCTCCTGCCCGGGCACGGGCTCTGGTGCTGATCTCTCCCGTGAAGTTGCTGGCGGACGCACGACGGTTCCCCCCTGGCGGTTCGGCTCTGTGCTCGATCAGTCCCTGGACGGGTCGTTCGGTCTGCTGCGCTGAGGGTGTCCGGTCACGGCGGCCCGGCGGCGAGGCGACGGGAGCAGGACGGCGAGGACGAGCAGCAGGAACAGCGGCGGAGCGACGGGCGCGAGATCCCGCTGCCAGACCCAGCCCGCCACGGCGGCGAGGTACAGCACCCCCCAGCGCCCCTGCCACGACAGCCGCCCGGCGGCCTTAGCGAGCAGGGGCCACAGCGCCACCGGGCACAGCAGATGGAGGACGAGCGGCGCCCAGCGCAGAAGGGGACCGGGTCCGTCCAGACCCACCGCTTCCGCCAGGAAACCGGCCGTCCTCCCGTACAGCGCCCCGTCGACCGGCTGCGGCTCCCGGCCCAGGGCGACGGGGGCGGCGTACAGGGCGAGTACGGCGGAGCCCAGCGCGGCGCCGGGCAGCCAGGGGTCGGCCCGGGCGTACAGCGTCACGGACGCCGCGAACAGCACGAGCAGGACCGCGCCCGCGACGAGCGCCGCCGGCGGCAGTCCCCGCAGGAGTGCGCGCCCCGTGACTCCGGCTGCCGCCCTCGACCCGTCCGTCAGCCACGGGAGTTCGCGCACGGCGGCCCAGAAGGCCAGGGTGGCGGCGGCGAGCAGGGCCCACAGGGCGTTCCCCAGGCGCCGCTGGGCGCGGGTGCCGGCGTCACCCTCCACGCGGTCGCCGGGCGCCTGCGCGGGCGTGGTCGCGCGGTCCGGGGCGGGGCTCGGCGCCGGGTCCGGTCCGGGGGCGGGGCCCGGGTCCGGGGCGCGGGCCGGGTCCGGCTGTCGTGTCGGGCGGACGACCAGGGCCGGCGTGTCCGCCCGCAACGCCTCGCGTTCGTAGCCGGGGCGGCCGATGAACAGCGCCGCCGTGTCGTCGTCGGGTCCCCTGCCCTCGTACGCGGCCCGGCGCGCCCAGCTCGTGCCGTACCCGGCGCCGGCGTTCAGCCGCGCCCAGCGGGTGCCGTAGTCGGGGCCCTCCGCCTCCCGCCCGCGGCCGCCCGTGCCGTCCCCGCCGCGCAGCGCGGACCGCAGACCGGGCACGCAGCCCACGGCGACCAGGGACATGCTCAACAGCACCGCCCACCCGGCGCCCGCGATCCCGGCCGGTGTGAACAGCACGGCCGCGCTGCCGAGGACGAGGGTGCACATGGCGCCCTGCACGGCGGCGAGCACGCCGGTGCGCCCCTGGACGCGCAGCACGCCGATGTACAGCTCGACGACGATCCTCGGCAGCGCCCCGACGGCGAGCAGCCGCAGCACCGTCGAACCGTGCTCGGCGTAGTCCGCGTCGAAGGGGGCGAGGATCTGCGGGGCGAGGACGACCAGGACCAGCACCACCGGCACCAGCAGCAGGATCATGCGGCGCAGTGCCCCGCGGACGCCGTCGGCGAGGCGGCGGGGGTCGTGCGAGGCGTGGGCGGTGAGCGAGGAGGCCATGTTGATGGCCATGAACTCCATGGTGCCGCCAACGGTGTACGCCACGTAGAAGTAGCCGTTCTCCGCGGCGCTGAAGCGGACCGCGACCATCACCGGCAGCAGGTTGATCATGGCCAGGCTGAACAGCGCGCCCAGCGAGTCCCCGGCCAGGAAGCGGCCCATCTCGCGGATCCTGGGCGGTTCCACGTCGCGGTCGGCGGCGGCCTGGCGCGGGATGAGTCTGCGGAAGATCAGCCAGCCCAGCGGCAGCGTGGAGAAGGCGATGGCCACCGCCCAGGACACGAAGATGCCGAGCACCGGCAGCGCGGAGGCGAACACGGCCAGCAGGATCAGCTTGCCGACCGAGAACACCGCGTTCCCGGCCGGCACCCACTCGGCCTTGCGCAGCCCCGTCAGCACCCCGTCCTGGAGGGTGAGCAGCGCCCACGCCACGCAGGCGGCGACGAACAGGGCCCCCGCGGCGGGCGTGCCGAGCGGCGCGTACGAGGCGCCCCACAGGTCGAGGGTGAGCAGGAAGACGACGGCGGCGAGGGCCACGACCACCGAACTGGCCACGTACGCGCGCCACACCAGCGGCGCGGTCGCCCTCCCGGCGCGCGGCACGAAGCGGACGACGGCACCGATCATCGTGGTCGCCGTGATGCTCGCCAGCAGCCGCATCGCGGCGATGGCGGCCGAGCCCTGGCCGACGGCCTCCTCCGAGTAGTAACGGGCGGCCACGAGCCAGAAGCCGAGGCCGAGCACGGCCGAGACGCCGGTGCTGAGCATGAGGAAGTAGGCGTTCTTGAACAGCGAGTCGGCGCCCTGCCCGCCCACGGCCGGCTCCGGCCCGCCGCCCGCGGGTGCCTCGGCGGCCTCCCGCACCCGCGTCTCAGCCACGGGACGGACCCGGTCCTCGTGGCGCCTCGGCCGGCCGCGCCCCCGACTCCTCCAGCGCCTTCACGACCGTACGGGCGCGCAGCGGATCCACGGGCAGCGCGTGCCGCGCGAACCAGCGCGCCCCCTCGGGGCTGGGCGAGAGGTCGGTGAACTCCGCGCCCGCGTAGTCGTCCAGCGGCGGGTCGTAGAGGTATCCGACGACGATGCCCCGCCGGGCCAGCGCGCCGATCGCCGCGTCCCGGTCCGCCACGAACAGCGGCACCCGGAACAGCGGCTGCGCGCCCTCCGGCCGCCGGCCGCCGGGCGGACGGGCCCAGCGCGTCGACAGCAGCAGTTCGGTGCCCGCGCGGCAGCCCGCGAGCACGTCGTCCAGCCGGTCGAGCCGGCGCCCGACGCGCCCGAGCCGGAAGAGGCCCGACCGCAGCCGGTAGTCGTGCATGTCGACGCGGACCCACGGATCGTGCGCGTCCAGGTCCGGGGCGGCGGCGGCCGCGCGGGCCAGCTCGCGCGGCCGCAGCGGCATCCGGATCTCCTCGCGCTCCACCCTTCCCAGCAGCCGCATCGTGGCCCAGGCCGCCCGCCGCAGCCGCAGCCCACGCACCGCGGCCTCCGCGTACGGGCGTACCGCGTAGGCGGCCTCGGCCGTGGACCGGCGGGGCAGCAGCAGGTCCTCGCAGGACTTCGCCAGCGCCTCCCGGAGCCCCGGGTCGGCGACCGAGAGGATGCCGCCGGCCTTGGCGCCGACGTGCTTGGAGAGGCTGAACACGGACGCGTCGCCCCAGGTGCCGACGGGCCGCCCGCCCACCTCGCTGCCGATGGCGTGCGCCGCGTCCTCGAACAGCGGGATGCCGAGCGCGTCGCAGCGCTCCCGCAGGGCCGGTGCCGGGTCCGGGTTGCCGTACAGATTGGTCGTCAGTACGGCGGACAGCGAACCCCACACCTCCTCGGGCACGGCGTCGACGTCGAGGGACGCGTCCAGCGGGTTCAACGGCGCCTGCACGGGCCGCAGTCCGGCCGCGAGGACGACGAAGAAGATGACGTCGTCGTTGACCGGCGACATCAGCACCCGGCCGCCCGGCGCGCACCAGTGGCGCAGTGCCGCGTACAGCCCGAAACGGCACGACGGTACATACACGCATTCCCGGCCGAGCCGTCCGCGCATGGTCTCTTCCAGCCGCCGTGCCGGCTGCGAACCAGACCGCGCAGGACCCGGACCGGCCTCCCCTGTGGCCATCCGCCCCCCTGATGTGCCATCGGACGGCCCCCTCCCCGAGGCCTCCCGGCACCCGCCCAGAGTCTCCCCGTTCGCACCGCTCCGTCAAGATTGCCTCCCGGCCTGTGGACAACTTCCCGCACACGCGCGGCAGCGGAGCGCGACGTACCCGAATCCCCGTGCGGACGGCGGCGGGCGCCCCGGGGCCCGCCCGCTTCCCCACCCGTAACGGCACCGGCTCCCCCGCGCGCACGCCGGCCCGTCCGTCCCCGGCCGCCCCGCCCGGCGCCGCCACCTCGTCGGACACTGCCCAAGACCCCCGCGGCACCCGTAACGTGTGGCCCGGCCACGGATCACGTGGCGCACGGCGAGCACGAAAGCGAGGCAGCACCCGATGCCCCCCTTCGACGTCCCCGAGGGCGACCCCTTCGGTCCGCACAACCTCCCGTACGGCGTGTTCTCGATCCCCGGCAGGCAGGAGCGGACGGTGGGCGTCCGGCTCGGCGACCACGTCCTGGACGCGGGCGCGGCGGCCCACGCACTGGGCTCGCCGTACGCGTCCCTGCTGGCGCGGCCGACCCTGAACCCGCTGCTGGCGGCGGGCCGCACCGCCTGGTCGGACGTGCGGCGCGCGGTGACGGCCTGGGTGACGGTCCCCGCGCACCGGGAGACCCTGGAGCCCCTGTTCCACCCCCTGTCGTCCGTGACCCTGCACCTGCCCTTCGAGGTCGCGGACTACGTCGACTTCTACGCGTCGGAGAACCACGCCCGCAACGTCGGCCAGATCTTCCGCCCCGACGCCGCCGACTCCCTCACCCCGAACTGGAAGCACCTCCCCATCGGCTACCACGGCCGCTCGGGCACGGTCGTCGTCTCGGGCACGGACGTCGTACGGCCCTCCGGGCAGCGCAAGGCCCCCACCGACCCGGCTCCCGTCTTCGGCCCGTCCGTCCGCCTCGACATCGAGGCCGAGGTCGGCTTCGTGGTGGGCACGCCGTCCGAGCAGGGCCGGCCGGTGGCGCTCGGCGACTTCCGCGAGCACGTCTTCGGGCTGTGCCTGCTCAACGACTGGTCCGCGCGGGACATCCAGGCGTGGGAGTACGTCCCCCTCGGTCCGTTCCTCGGCAAGTCCTTCGCCACCTCGGTGTCGGCCTGGATCACGCCGCTGGACGCCCTGGACGAGGCACGGGTGGCCCCGCCGCAGCGCACCCACGAACTGCTGCCCTACCTGGACGACGCGCAGGAGGAACCGGGCGGCTACGACCTGCGGATCTCCGTCTCGGTCAACGGCCAGGTGGTCTCCGAGCCGCCGTTCTCCACCATGTACTGGACCGCCGCGCAGCAGTTGGCCCACATGACCGTCAACGGCGCCTCGCTGCGCACCGGCGACCTCTACGGCTCCGGCACGGTGAGCGGGCCCGCCGAGCGGGAGCGGGGCTCGCTGCTGGAGCTGACCTGGAACGGCCGCGACCCGCTGGAACTCCTGGAGGGCAAGCGGGCGTTCCTGGAGGACGGGGACGTGGTGACCCTGTCGGCCTGGGCTCCGGGCCCGGACGGCGCGCGGGTGGGGCTGGGGGAGGTGACGGGGCGGATCGTGGGGCGGTGAGCCGCCTCGGGGGGCGCCTCGCCCGCCGCGGCTGTGGCGGGCCGGTGGTCGACGGGTGCCCGGCGTCCGTGCCGAGGCCGGGCGGGCGCCCGGTCCCGGCGTCGTGGACGCCTGGTCCCGGCGTCGCGGGCGCCCGGCGTCGGCGCCGGGGACGGACGGGTGCGCGACCCGGCGCGGACCGGGCGCATCCCGGGCCG
This sequence comes from Streptomyces sp. NPDC018947, assembly GCF_044390505.1. Classification (NCBI taxonomy): domain Bacteria; kingdom Bacillati; phylum Actinomycetota; class Actinomycetes; order Kitasatosporales; family Streptomycetaceae; genus Streptomyces; species Streptomyces sp. NPDC018947. The sequence continues at coordinate 69,947 of NZ_JBIRZD010000011.1, read as the reverse complement.
TCCGGACGCCGGGGGAGGCTCAACTGCCCCGCGGCTGTGCGGAGATGCCGTGGATTGGTGACCGTCGGGGCCTGACTCGGGTCGCCGGCACCGTCATACTGGGGCGGGCGGTGTTCGCCGGCGGGTCGCGGGGCACCGATCGCGGACCGGCGCCGCGGCACCGCCGAACCAGCACAGCACCACAGCACCACAGCCAGAGCCGCCCCTTCCGACCCAGGATCCGGAGCCCGTGGCATGACCGTCTGCCTGCTCCTGCTGTTCGTCGTCGCCGTGACCGCCGCCGTGCCGGTCCCGCGTGCGCTGACCAGGGCCTCGTGGCCCGAACGGGATCCCGTGGTCGGGCTGTGGGTCTGGCAGTGCCTGGTAGCCACCGTTCTGCTGTGCTGCCTGACGTCCCTCGTGCTCGGCGCCGCCGCCGTGTTCGGCACCGTGCGCGCCCAGCTCTTCGCACCGGCGCCGCCCGCGGTGACCGCCGCCTACAACCTCTCCGCCGGCCCGCCCTGGACGGCACTCCTCACCCTGCTGCTGGCCGGCGGGGCCGCCTGGACCTCCGCGATGCTCGCGCGCGAACTGGTCGAGGCCCGCCGGCGCCGCGCCCGCTCCCGCGCGCACCTGCGCGAACGCGCCCCCGACCTGCCCGCGGGACTGCCCGCGGCCCGCGGTCCCCTGCTGGTCCTGGAGGACGAGTACCCGGACGCCTGGTGGATGCCCGGCAGCCCGTCCCAGCTCATCGTCACCACCGGCGCCCTGCACCGCCTCACCGACCGTCAGCTCGACGCCGTCCTCACCCACGAGCGCGGCCACGCCCGGGCCCGCCACGACTGGCTGCTGCACCTGTCCACCGCCCTGGCCACGGGTTTCCCGCGCGTCCCGCTGTTCGCCCACTTCTGCGACCAGACCCACCGCCTGGTCGAACTCGCCGCCGACGACACCGCGTCGCGCCGCTGCGGCCACCTGACCACGGCCCTCGCCCTGATCGAGCTCAACCAGCACCGGGGCGTCCTGTCCTGCGCCTCCAGCCACCGCCTCCTCGGCGAGCGGGTCGACCGCCTCCTGGAGCCCCGGCCCCGCCTGGAGCCCCGCCACCGGGCCCTCACCACGGCGACGGCCGCTCTGGTCCCCCTGCTCCCCCTCCTCATCACCTTCGCCCCCGGCCTCACCGCCCTGGCCTGACCGGGCCCGCGACGACGGCCGCGACACCCTCCGGGGAAGCGCCGGACACCCCGCGGCGACGCCCGGCCGACTACGTCCAGTCGTCGGGCTCCGGCTCCTCGTCGGGCCACTCGTCCGGCCCGAAGCCGGAATCGGAACCGGAGCCGGAACCGGTATCGGAACCGGCACCGGTATCGGAACCGGCACCGGCACCGGCACCGGCACCGGCCGGAGAGTCCGGCGCCGGTGACGCCTCACCGGCCAGACCGGCGAGCACCGCCAGCACCCCCTCCCCGTACGTCGCCAGCTTCTTCTCGCCGACGCCGCCGACCCCTCCGAGCTGACCGATCGAGGTGGGCCGGACGGTGACGATCTCCCGGAGCGTGGCGTCGTGGAAGATGACGTACGCCGGGACGCCCTGCTCACGGGCCTGCTCCGCACGCCAGACCCGGAGCGCCTCGAAGGCGGGCAGCAGCTCCTCGGGCAGTTCGGCCGCGGCGGCGGACGCCTTGCGCTCCCCGCGGGCCCCCGCCGCCCTGGCGGAGGCCGGCTTCTTCGGCTCCTTGCGCAGCGGCACCTCACGCTCCCGCCGCAGCACCGCCCCGCTGGCCTCGGTCAGCACCAGCGTGCCGTACTCCCCCTCGACCGCGAGCAGTCCCTGGGCCAGGAGCTGCCGGATGACCCCGCGCCACTCCCCCTCGCTCAGCTCCTCGCCGATGCCGAACACGGAGAGCTGGTCGTGGTCGAACTGGATGACCTTGGCGGTGCGCCTGCCCAGCAGGATGTCGACGATCTGCCCGGCGCCGAACTTCTGCCCGCGCTCCCGCTTCAGCCGCACCACCGTGGACAGCACCTTCTGCGCCGCGACCGTGCCGTCCCAGGTCTCCGGCGGGGTGAGGCAGGTGTCGCAGTTGCCGCAGCCCTCCGCGTCCGGGTCCTGGCCGAAGTAGGCGAGGAGCTGGCCCCGGCGGCACCGGACCGTCTCGCACAGGGCGAGCATCGCGTCCAGGTGGGACTGGGCCCGCCGGCGGAACGCCTCGTCGCCCTCGCCCGACTGGATCAGCTTGCGCTGCTGTACGACGTCGTTCAGGCCGTACGCCATCCAGGCCGTGGACGGCAGTCCGTCGCGTCCGGCGCGGCCGGTCTCCTGGTAGTAGCCCTCGACCGACTTGGGCAGGTCGAGGTGGGCGACGAACCGCACGTCCGGCTTGTCGATGCCCATGCCGAAGGCGATGGTCGCCACGACGACCAGGCCCTCCTCCCGCAGGAACCGGGACTGGTGGGCGGCGCGGGTGCCCGCGTCCAGACCGGCGTGGTACGGCACCGCCTCGATGCCGTTGCGCGACAGGAACTCGGCGGTCTTCTCGACGGAGTTGCGGGAGAGGCAGTAGACGATGCCCGCGTCCCCGGCGTGCTCCTCGCGCAGGAAGCTCAGGAGCTGCTTCCTCGGATCCGACTTGGGCACGATCCGGTACTGGATGTTGGGCCGGTCGAAGCTCGCCACGAAGTGCCGCGCCGCCGGCATGTTCAGCCGCTCGGTGATCTCGCGGTGCGTGGCGTGCGTGGCCGTCGCGGTCAGCGCGAGGCGGGGCACGTCGGGCCAGCGGTCGCCGAGCAGCGACAGCGTCAGGTAGTCGGGCCGGAAGTCGTGGCCCCACTGGGAGACGCAGTGCGCCTCGTCGATCGCGAAGAGGGAGATCTTGCCTCGGGACAGGAGGTCGAGGGTGGACTCCAGCCGCAGCCGCTCGGGCGCCAGGTACAGCAGGTCCAGCTCGCCGGCGAGGAACTCGGCCTCCACCACGCGCCGCTCGTCGAAGTCCTGCGTGGAGTTCATGAACCCGGCCCGCACACCGAGCGCCCGCAGCGCGTCGACCTGGTCCTGCATCAGCGCGATCAGCGGCGAGACCACGACGCCGGTGCCGGGGCGGACCAGGGCCGGGATCTGGTAGCACAGCGACTTGCCGCCCCCGGTCGGCATGAGCACGACGGCGTCCCCGCCCGCGACGACGTGCTCGACGATCGCTTCCTGCTCGCCGCGGAAGGAGTCGAAACCGAAGACCCGGTGCAGCGTGGCCAGCGCCTCGCTGTCCATGTCCCTCGTCTGTGCCATCTCGCCGATCACGCCCGTCCCGCCCATCGTCCCGTCCCCCGTACGCCCTGCCTGGTCCGTCCTGGTCCGCCCTGCCCCGACCACTGCCTCAACGATAGGCGCCCGCACCGACAGCCCAGGAGTTGTCCACAGGCTCCACCCGTCGCGTCCCGTGGCCGCCCCGTGGCCCGGAGCGACATCCGCCTGCCGGCGCGGGGAGCCCGTGCGCCCGCACACACGGCGGCGGCCCGGCACCCCCCGAGGGTGCCGGGCCGTCGTCACGGGTGATCCGCGGGCGCGTTGTCAGCGCACGAACACTCCCGCCTGTCCCGCGAGGTCCAGGAAGTACTGCGGTGCCACACCGAGGACCACCGTGACCGCCACGCCGACGCCGATCGCCGTCATGGTCAGCGGCGACGGCACGGCGACCGTCGGACCCTCGGGCCGCGGCTCGCTGAAGAACATCAGCACGATCACGCGGATGTAGAAGAACGCCGCGATCGCCGACGAGATGACACCGACCACGACCAGCGGGGCCGCGCCGCCCTCCGCCGCCGCCTTGAAGACGGCGAACTTCCCCGCGAACCCGGAGGTCAGCGGGATGCCGGCGAAGGCCAGCAGGAAGACCGCGAACACGGCCGCCACCAGCGGCGACCGCCGCCCGAGCCCCGCCCACTTCGACAGGTGCGTCGCCTCGCCGCCCGCGTCGCGCACCAGCGTGACCACCGCGAAGGCGCCGATCGTCACGAACGAGTACGCGGCCAGGTAGAAGAGGACCGACGAGATCCCGGAGGGCGTGGTCGCGATGACACCCGCGAGGATGAAGCCCGCGTGCGCGATCGACGAGTACGCCAGCAGCCGCTTGATGTCCGTCTGCGTGATCGCGACGATCGCGCCGGCCAGCATGGTGACGATCGCCACCGCCCACATCACCGGCCGCCAGTCCCAGCGCAGGCCGGGCAGCACGACGTAGAGGATGCGGAGCAGGGCGCCGAAGGCCGCGACCTTGGTCGCCGCCGCCATGAAACCGGTCACCGGCGTCGGCGCGCCCTGGTACACGTCCGGCGTCCACATGTGGAACGGCACCGCGCCCACCTTGAACAGCAGGCCCATCACGATCAGCGCGGACCCGACGAGCAGCAGCGCGTCGTTGCCCATGGTGTTCGCGAGCGCCGGGGTGATGTTCTGGACGGTGCCGTCGACGACCTGCGCGATCCTTCCGTAGGACATCGAGCCCGCGTAGCCGTACAGCAGGGCGATGCCGAACAGCGTGAACGCGGAGGCGAACGCGCCGAGCAGGAAGTACTTGACCGCCGCCTCCTGCGACATCAGCCGCTTGCGGCGGGCCAGCGCGCACAGCAGGTACAGCGGGAGGGAGAAGACCTCCAGGGCGACGAAGAGCGTCAGCAGGTCGTTGGCCGCCGGGAAGACCAGCATGCCGGCGACGGCGAACATCAGCAGCGGGAACACCTCGGTGGTGGTGAACCCGGCCTTCACCGCCTTCTGCTCGCTCTCGCTGCCCGGCACGGCCGCGGCCTGCGCGGCGAAGGAGTCGACCCGGTTGCCGTGCGCCGCGGGGTCGAGCCGCCGCTCGGCGAAGGTGAACAGGGCCACCAGGCTCGCCAGCAGAATGGTGCCCTGAAGGAACAGGGCCGGTCCGTCGACGGCGATGGCGCCCATCGCCGCGATGCCCGCCTTGGTCGTGCCGTACCCGCGCGCCGCGAGCGCGACGACCGCGGCGAACGCGGCGACCAGCGCGACGGCGGACACGAACATCTGCACGTAGTGGCGGGACCTGCGCGGCACGAAGGCCTCGACCAGGACGCCGACGATCGCCGCGCCGATGACGATGAGCACGGGCGAGAGCTGTCCGTACTCGATCTTCGGTGCGTCGATCTTCGCGATCGGGTCGGCCGCCGTTGCCGCCGTTGTCCACAGGCTGTGGACGGCTGTTGCGCTCACTTGGCCGCCTCCACCTCAGGCTGGGGGTCCTTCTTGTGTACGTCGGACATGGTCTGCTGCACCGCGGGGTTGACGATGTCCGTGAGGGGCTTCGGGTAGACGCCCAGGAAGAGCAGCAGCGCCACCAGCGGGGCCACGACCACCAGCTCGCGCACCCGCAGGTCGGGCATCGCCGTGACCTCGGGTTTCACCGGCCCGGTCATCGTCCGCTGGTACAGGACGAGGGTGTAGAGCGCGGCGAGGACGATGCCGAGGGTGGCGATGATGCCGATCACCGGATAGCGCGTGAACGTGCCGACCAGCACCAGGAACTCGCTCACGAACGGTGCGAGACCCGGCAGGGACAGCGTGGCCAGGCCGCCGATCAGGAAGGTACCGGCCAGCACCGGGGCGACCTTCTGCACACCGCCGTAGTCGGCGATGAGCCGCGAGCCGCGCCGGGAGATCAGGAAGCCGGCGATCAGCATCAGCACGGCGGTCGAGATGCCGTGGTTGACCATGTAGAGCGTCGCGCCCGACTGGCCCTGGCTGGTCATCGCGAAGATGCCCATGATGATGAAGCCGAAGTGCGAGATCGACGCGTAGGCGATCAGCCGTTTCATGTCGCGCTGGCCGACCGCGAGCAGCGCGCCGTAGATGATGCTGACGACCGCCAGCACGAGGATCACCGGCGTCGCCCACTTGCTGGCCTCCGGGAAGAGCTGGAGGCAGAAGCGGAGCATGGCGAAGGTGCCCACCTTGTCGACGACCGCCGTGATCAGCACGGCGACCGGCGCGGTGGACTCCCCCATGGCGTTGGGCAGCCAGGTGTGCAGCGGCCACAGCGGCGCCTTCACCGCGAAGGCGAAGAAGAAGCCGAGGAACAGCCAGCGTTCGGTGCCGGTCGCCATGGACAGCGAGCCGTTGGCCCGCGCCTCGGCGATCTCCGTGAGGGAGAAGCTCCCGGCGACCACGTACAGCCCGATCACCGCGGCCAGCATGATCAGTCCGCCGGCCAGGTTGTAGAGGAGGAACTTCACCGCCGCGTACGACCGTTGCGTGGCCGCCGTCTTCTCGCCGTGCTCGTGAGCCCGGTCCCCGAAGCCTCCGATGAGGAAGTACATCGGGATCAGCATGGCTTCGAAGAAGATGTAGAAGAGGAAGACGTCGGTGGCCTCGAACGAGATGATCACCATCGCCTCGACGGCCAGGATCAGCGCGAAGAAGCCCTGGGTCGGCCGCCACCGGCTGCTGCCGGTCTCCAGCGGGTCGGCGTCGTGCCAGCCCGCGAGGACGATGAACGGGATCAGCAGGGCGGTCAGCGCGATCAGCGCCACCGCGATGCCGTCCACGCCCAGCTCGTACCGGACGCCGAACTCCGCGATCCACGCGTGGGACTCGGTGAGCTGGTAGCGGTCGCCGCCCGGGTCGAAGCGGATCAGGACCGCGATCGCCAGCACGAGCGTGGCCAGCGAGAACAGCAGCGCCAGCCACTTGGCGGCGGTGCGTTTCGCGGCCGGCACGGCGGCCGTGGCGATGGCCCCGACGGCCGGGAGCACCGCCGTCGCTGTCAACAGGGGAAAGGACATCGGTATCAGACCGCCCTCATCAGCAGGGTCGCGGCGACGAGGACCGCCGCACCGCCGAACATCGAGACCGCGTACGAGCGCGCGAAGCCGTTCTGCAGCTTGCGCATCCGCCCGGACAGGCCGCCGAACGAGGCCGCCGTGCCGTTGACGACCCCGTCGACCAGGGTGTGGTCGACGTAGACCAGCGAGCGCGTGAGGTGCTCGCCGCCGCGGACCAGGACGACGTGGTTGAAGTCGTCCTGGAGCAGGTCGCGCCGGGCGGCCCGGGTGAGCAGCGAACCGCGCGGGGCGACGGCCGGGACCGGCCGCCTTCCGTACTGCGCCCAGGCGATGGCGACGCCGATGACCATGCAGGCCACGGTCGCCCCGGTGACCACCCCGGCGCTGATCGGCGCGTCACCGTGGGAGTGCCCGGTGATGGGCTCCAGCCAGTGCACGAAACGGTCGCCGATGCTGAAGAAGGCACCGCCCGCCACGGACCCGACGGCCAGCACGATCATCGGGATCGTCATGATCCTCGGGGACTCGTGCGGGTGCGGCGGCGTGTACGCGCCGCGCGTCTCGGCCGCGGGCTCCACGTCGGGCTGCGCCGGGGACGGCGTCGGGGCGTTGCGCCAGCGCTCCTCGCCGAAGAAGGTCATCAGCATCACGCGCGTCATGTAGTACGCGGTGATGGCCGCGCCCAGCAGGGCGCAGGCGCCGAGGATCCAGCCCTCGGTGCCGCCCTTGGCGAACGCCGCCTCGATGATCTTGTCCTTGGAGAAGAAGCCGGACAGGCCCGGGAAGCCGATGATCGCCAGGTAGCCGAGGCCGAAGGTGACGAAGGTGACCGGCATGTACCTGCGCAGGCCGCCGTAGCGCCGCATGTCGACCTCGTCGTTCATGCCGTGCATGACGGAACCGGCGCCGAGGAACAGGCCGGCCTTGAAGAAGCCGTGCGTCACCAGGTGCATGATGGCGAAGACGTAGCCGATGGGGCCGAGGCCCGCCGCCAGCACCATGTAGCCGATCTGCGACATGGTGGAGCCGGCCAGTGCCTTCTTGATGTCGTCCTTGGCGCAACCGACGATCGCACCGAACAGCAGCGTGACCGCGCCGACGACGGTGACGACCAGTTGCGCGTCGGGGGCGCCGTTGAAGACGGCCGCCGAACGGACGATCAGGTACACGCCCGCGGTCACCATGGTCGCGGCGTGGATGAGGGCCGAGACCGGGGTCGGGCCCTCCATCGCGTCCCCGAGCCAGGACTGCAGCGGCACCTGGGCGGACTTGCCGCAGGCGGCGAGCAGCAGCATCAGGGCGATCGCGGTCAGCTTGCCCGAGTCGGCAGAGTCGGCGAGTCCGGGGTCCCCGTGACCGCCGAGCACCGGCCCGAAGGCGAAGGTGCCGAACCACAGGAACATCAGCATGATCGCGATGGACAGGCCCATGTCGCCGACGCGGTTCACCAGGAAGGCCTTCTTCGCGGCGGTGGCGGCACTCGGCTTGTGCTGCCAGAAGCCGATCAGCAGGTAGGAGGCGAGACCGACGCCCTCCCAGCCGAGGTACAGCAGCAGGTAGTTGTCGGCGAGGACGAGGATCAGCATCGCCGCGAGGAACAGGTTCAGGTAGCCGAAGAAGCGGCGGCGCCGCTCGTCGTGCTCCATGTACGCGACCGAGTACAGGTGGATCAGCGAGCCGACGCCGGTGATCAGCAGCACGAACGTCATCGAGAGCTGGTCGAGCCGGAAGGCGACGTCGGCCTGGAAACCCTCCACCGGGACCCAGCTGAACAGGTGCTGCGTCAGCGTGCGTTCGTCGGCACCGTTGCCGAGCATGTCGGTGAACAGGACGACGCCGACCACGAAGGACGCCGCGGCGAGCAGCGTGCCGACCCAGTGGCCGACGGCGTCCAGCCGGCGGCCGCCGCACAGCAGGACCACCGCTCCGAGCAGAGGCGCCGCCACCAGCAGCGCAATCAGATTCTCCACGATTCAGCGACCCCTCACAGCTTCATCAGGCTGGCGTCGTCGACCGAGGCCGAGTGGCGGGCACGGAACAGGGACACGATGATCGCGAGCCCGACCACGACCTCCGCGGCGGCGACGACCATCGTGAAGAAGGCGATGATCTGGCCGTCGAGATTGCCGTGCATCCGGGAGAAGGCGACGAACGCGAGGTTGCAGGCGTTGAGCATCAGCTCGACGCACATGAACACCACGATCGCGTTGCGCCGGATCAGCACACCCGTGGCACCGATGGTGAACAGCAGGGCCGCGAGATACAGGTAGTTGACCGGGTTCACTTCGACGCCTCCTCGGCCCGCTTGAAGGTGGCCGGCAGCTCCGGTTTGCGCTCCAGACGCTCCTCGGCGCGCTGCTCCAGGGCCTTGAGGTCGGCCAGCGCCTCCATGGAGACGTCGCGGATCTGGCCCCGCTCGCGCAGCGTCCTGCTGACCGTCAGCTCGGACGGGGTGCCGTCGGGCAGCAGGCCCGCGATGTCGACCGCGTTGTGCCGGGCGTAGACACCGGGCGCCGGCAGCGGCGGCAGGTACTTGCCGTCGCGGACGCGCTGCTCGGACAGTTCGCGCTGGGTCCTGGCCCGCTCGGTGCGCTCGCGGTGCGTGAGCACCATGGCGCCGACGGCGGCCGTGATCAGCAGGGCGCCGGTGATCTCGAAGGCGAAGACGTACCTGGTGAAGATGAGGGACGCGATGCCCTCGACATTGCCGTTCGCGTTGGCCTGGGCGAGACCGTCGAACTCCTTGATCGACGCGTTGCCGATGCCGGCGATCAGCAGGATGCCGAAGCCGAGACCGCTGGCCAGGGCCAGCCAGCGCTGTCCCTTGATGGTCTCCTTCAGGGAGTCCGCCGCGGTGACGCCGACGAGCATCACGACGAACAGGAACAGCATCATGACCGCGCCGGTGTAGACGACGATCTGCACGATGCCGAGGAAGTAGGCCCCGTTGGCCAGGTAGAACACCGCCAGGACGATCATGGTCCCGGCGAGGCAGAGCGCGCTGTGCACGGCCTTCTTCATGAAGACGGTGCACAGGGCTCCGATCACCGCCACCGTGCCGAGGATCCAGAACTGGACGGCCTCTCCGGTGGAGGTGGAGTACGCGGCGAGCTGCGCGGTCATCGTCGGATCACCTTCTCCGACGCCGGTTCGCCCTCGCCGAAGGTCGAGGCCGCCTCCTGGACGACCTCCCCCTTGGAGTGGGCGACCTGGCGCTCCGTGCCGGGCGCGGCCTCGGTGACCAGGCCGCGGTAGTAGTCCTGCTCGTCCGTGCCCGGGTAGATGGCGTGGGGCGTGTCGACCATGCCCTCCTCGAGGCCGGCGAGCAGTTGCTCCTTGGTGTAGATGAGGTCGGCTCGGCTGGAGTCGGCCAGCTCGAAGTCGTTGGTCATCGTCAGCGCGCGCGTGGGGCACGCCTCGATGCACAGGCCGCACAGGATGCAGCGGGCGTAGTTGATCTGGTAGACGCGGCCGTACCGCTCGCCCGGCGAGTAGCGCTCCTCGTCCGTGTTGTCCGCGCCTTCCACGTAGATGGCGTCGGCGGGGCACGCCCAGGCGCACAGCTCGCAGCCGACGCACTTCTCCAGGCCGTCCGGATGGCGGTTGAGCTGGTGCCGTCCGTGGAAGCGCGGAGCGGTGGTCTTCTGCTGCTCCGGGTACTGCTCGGTGAGCCGCTTCTTGAACATGGCCTTGAAGGTCACGCCGAAGCCGGCCACGGGGTTCAGGAAACCGGGGTTGGTCTCCTTGGGTTCCTCAGCCATCGGACGCCTCCTTTCCCTGCGCGGATCCGCCGACCGATCCGTCACTGTGAGTATCGGTCCCGCCACTGACAATCAGCTCCCGCTCGCGGCGCGGGCGGCGGCGCGGCACCGGCGGCAACTCCTGTCCGGGCAACGGCGGTACGGGGAATCCGCCCGCCATGGGGTCGAAGGCGGCCGGTTCCTCGGGCGGGGCCTCGGCCCGCTTGCCCTTGTCGCGGTAGAGGTCGGCGACGAAGGACAGCACCAGCAGGGCCAGGACGGCGCCGCCGATGTAGAGGGCGATGTCGGTGAATCCGTAGTTCTCGTTCCTGAGGGCCCGCACGGTGGCGACGAGCATCAGCCACACCAGGGAGACCGGGATGAGTACCTTCCAGCCGAGCTTCATGAGCTGGTCGTAGCGGACCCTGGGGAGGGTGCCGCGCAGCCAGATGAAGAAGAACAGCAGGAGCTGGACCTTGACGACGAACCAGAGGAGCGGCCACCAGCCGTGGTTGGCGCCCTCCCAGAAGGTGCTGACGGGCCACGGTGCCCGCCAGCCGCCGAGGAAGAGCGTGGTGGCGACCGCCGAGACCGTCACCATGTTCACGTACTCGGCGAGCATGAACATCGCGAACTTGATCGACGAGTACTCGGTGTTGAAGCCGCCCACCAGGTCGCCCTCGGACTCCGGCATGTCGAAGGGGGCGCGGTTGGTCTCGCCGACCATCGTGACGATGTAGAGGATGAAGGAGACCGGCAGCAGCACGATGTACCAGCGGTCGCTCTGCTGGGCGACGATCTCCGACGTCGACATCGACCCCGAGTACAGGAACACCGAGGCGAACGCGGCGCCCATGGCGATCTCGTAGGAGATCATCTGCGCGCAGGACCGCAACCCGCCGAGCAGCGGGTACGTGGATCCGGAGCTCCAGCCGGCGAGCACGATGCCGTAGATGCCGACGGAAGCGACCGCGAGGATGAACAGCAGCGCGATCGGCAGGTCGGTGAGCTGCATCGCGGTGCGGTGACCGAAGATCGACACCTCGTTGCCGGCGGGCCCGAAGGGGATCACCGCGATCGCCATGAAGGCCGGGACGGCCGCGACGACCGGCGCGAGGACGTACACCGCCTTGTCGGCGCGTTTGACGACGACGTCTTCCTTGAGCATCAGCTTGATGCCGTCGGCGAGCGACTGGAGCATGCCCCAGGGGCCGTGCCGGTTCGGGCCGATGCGCAACTGCATCCAGGCGACGACCTTGCGCTCCCACACGATGGAGAAGAGCACGGTCACCATCAGGAAGGCGAAGCAGAAGACCGCCTTGAGGACGATCAGCCACCAGGGGTCGGTGCCGAACATCGAGAGGTCTTCAGCGGCGAGGTACGGGCTCATGCCTCCACCTCCTTGGGGGCCTCACCGGCGGGCGTGGCCGGGCCGATGCGGACGAGGGAACCGGGCAGCGCCCCGGCGTCGGAGGCGACGCCGGTGCCGGCCGAGTTCAGCGGGAGCCAGACCACCCGGTCCGGCATCTCGGTGATCTGCAGCGGGAGTTCGACGACGCCGGCGGGGCCGGTCACGGCCAGCACGTCGCCGTCCTTGACGCCGGCCTCGGCGGCCGTGGCGGGCGACACGCGTGCGCGTGCGGCGTGCCGGGTGCCGGCCAGCGCCTCGTCGCCCTGCTGGAGGACGCCGTGGTCGAGCAGCAGCCGGTGCCCGGCGAGCACGGCCTCCCCGGCGGCCGGCCGGGGCAGCGCGCTCGCCGTGTGCGACGCGTCGTCGGCCCGCGCCCCGTCCCAGGCGCCGAGCCGGTCGATCTCCGCCCGCGTGGTGCGCAGGTCCGGCAGGCCGAGGTGGACGTCCATGGCGTCGGCCAGCATCTGCAGGACGCGCCCGTCGGTGGGCGCGAGACGGCGGGTCATCTGGTCGGGCTTGAGCGCGGCCCCGAAGGAGCGCGCCCTGCCCTCCCAGTTGAGGAAGGTCCCGGCCTTCTCGGCGACCGCGGCGACGGGCAGGACCACGTCGGCGTGCTCGGTGACCTCGCCGGGCCGCAGCTCCAGCGACACCACGAAGCCGGCCTCGGCCAGTGCCGCACGCGCGCGTGCCGGGTCGGGCAGGTCGGCGACCTCCACGCCCGCCACCAGCAGCGCCTGGAGCTCACCGCGGGCGGCGGCCTCGATCATCTCGCCGGTGTCGCGGCCGTAGCGGTGCGGGAGGTCGGCCAGGCCCCAGAGCGCGGCGACCTCCTCCCGCGCCCGCGGGTCGGTCGCCGGGCGCCCGCCCGGCAGCAGCGACGGCAGCGCGCCGGCCTCGATCGCGCCCCGCTCCCCGGCCCGGCGCGGGATCCACGCCAGGTGGGCCCCGGTGGCGGCGGCGGTCCGTACGGCCGAGGTGAGTCCGCCGGCCACGGCCGCGAGCCGCTCGCCGACGACGATCACGGCGCCCTCGGCGCGCAGCGCCTCGGCGGCGCGGGCCCCGTCGTCCTCCAGGCCGACGCCGCTCGCCAGCGCGTCCAGCCACTCGGTCTCGGTGCCGGGAGCGGCGGGCAGCAGCGTGCCGCCGGCCTTCTCCAGGCCCCGCGTGGCGTGGGTGGCCAGCGAGAACACCTTCAGCCCGTGCTTGCGCCAGGCCTTGCGCAGCCGCAGGAAGACGCCGGGCGCCTCCTCCTCGGCCTCGAACCCGACCAGCAGCACGGCCGGCGCCTTCTCCAGCGCGGTGTACGTGACGCCGGTGCCGTCGAGGTCACGGCCGCGTCCGGCGACGCGGGCGGCCAGGAAGTCGGCCTCCTCGCCGCTGTGCACGCGCGCACGGAAGTCGATGTCGTTGGTGTCGAGCGCCACGCGCGCGAACTTGCTGTACGCGTAGGCGTCCTCGACGGTGAGCCGGCCGCCGGTCAGCACGCCCGTCCGCCCGCGCGAGGCGAGCAGTCCCTGCGCGGCGATCTGCAGGGCCTCGGGCCAGGAGGCGGGCTCCAGCTCGCCCTCCGCGTTGCGCACCAGGGGCGTGTCGAGCCGGTCGCGCTGCTGCGCGTACCGGAAGGCGAACCGGCCCTTGTCGCAGATCCACTCCTCGTTGACCTCGGGGTCCTCGGCCGCGAGCCGGCGCATGACCTTGCCGCGCCGGTGGTCGGTGCGCATCGCGCAGCCGCCGGAGCAGTGCTCGCACACGGACGGCGAGGAGATCAGGTCGAAGGGGCGGGAGCGGAACCGGTAGGCCGCCGAGGTGAGCGCGCCGACCGGGCAGATCTGGATGGTGTTGCCGGAGAAGTACGACTCGAAGGGGTCGCCCTCACCGGTGCCGACCTGCTGGAGCGCGCCCCGCTCGATCAGCTCGATCATCGGGTCGCCCGCGACCTGGTTGGAGAACCGGGTGCAGCGGGCGCACAGCACGCACCGCTCGCGGTCGAGGAGCACCTGGGTGGAGATCGCCACGGGCTTCTCGTAGGTCCGCTTCCTGCCCTCGAAGCGGGACTCGGCGTTGCCGTGCGACATCGCCTGGTTCTGCAGGGGGCACTCGCCGCCCTTGTCGCAGACCGGGCAGTCCAGCGGGTGGTTGATGAGCAGCAGCTCCATCACCCCGTGCTGGGCCTTCTCCGCGACCGGCGAGGTGAGCTGGGTCTTCACCACCATCCCGTCGGTGCAGGTGATGGTGCACGACGCCATGGGCTTGCGCTGGCCCTCGACCTCGACGATGCACTGGCGGCAGGCGCCGGCCGGGTCGAGGAGAGGGTGGTCGCAGAACCGGGGGATCTCGATGCCGAGCTGCTCGGCGGCCCGGATGACCAGGGTGCCCTTGGGCACGCTGATCTCGATGCCGTCGATCGTCAGCGAGACGAGGTCCTCCGGGGGGAGGGCCGGCTCTCCCCCGCCGGAGGGAGCGCTCGTGGTCACAGTCATGCGTTCACCTCCGTACGGTGGTCGGCCCAGGCCGTCGACCGGGCCGGGTCGAAGGGGCAGCCGCGGCCCGTGATGTGCTGCTCGTACTCCTCGCGGAAGTACTTCAGCGAGGAGAAGATCGGCGAGGCGGCACCGTCGCCGAGGGCGCAGAAGGACTTGCCGTTGATGTTGTCGGCGATGTCGTTCAGCTTGTCGAGGTCGCTCATCGAGCCCTTGCCGGCCTCGATGTCGCGCAGCAACTGCACGAGCCAGTACGTGCCTTCGCGGCAGGGCGTGCACTTGCCGCAGGACTCGTGGGCGTAGAACTCGGTCCAGCGGGTGACCGCGCGCACCACGCAGGTCGTCTCGTCGAAGCACTGGAGTGCCTTCGTGCCGAGCATGGAACCCGCGGCGCCGACCCCCTCGTAGTCGAGGGGGACGTCGAGGTGCTCGTCGGTGAACATCGGCGTGGAGGAGCCGCCCGGCGTCCAGAACTTCAGCCGGTGGCCGGGGCGCATCCCGCCGCTCATGTCGAGGAGCTGGCGCAGCGTGATGCCGAGCGGCGCCTCGTACTGGCCGGGGGTGGCGACGTGGCCGCTGAGCGAGTACAGCGTGAAGCCCGGGGACTTCTCGCTGCCCATCGACCTGAACCACTCCTTGCCCTTGTGGAGGATCGCGGGAACCGACGCGATCGACTCGACGTTGTTCACCACGGTCGGGCACGCGTAGAGGCCCGCGACGGCGGGGAAGGGGGGCCGGAGCCGCGGTTGGCCGCGGCGGCCTTCGAGCGAGTCGAGCAGTGCGGTCTCCTCACCGCAGATGTACGCGCCCGCGCCCGCGTGCACGGTGAGTTCGAGGTCGAGTCCGCTGCCGAGGATGTTCTCGCCGAGGAAGCCCGCCGCGTAGGCCTCGCGCACGGCCGCGTGCAGCCGCCGCAGCACCGGGACGACTTCACCGCGCAGGTAGATGAAGGCGTGCGACGACCTGATCGCGTAGCACGCGATGACGATGCCCTCGATGAGGCTGTGCGGGTTCGCGAAGAGGAGCGGGATGTCCTTGCAGGTGCCCGGCTCCGACTCGTCGGCGTTGACGACGAGGTAGTGGGGCTTGCCGTCCCCCTGGGGAATGAACTGCCACTTCATCCCCGTCGGGAAGCCGGCGCCGCCGCGTCCGCGCAGACCCGAGTCCTTGACGTAGGCGATCAGGTCGTCCGGCGACATCGCCAGCGCCTTGCGGAGCCCCTCGTACCCCTCGTGCCTCCGGTAGACGTCCAGGGTCCAGGACTCGTCCTCGTCCCAGAAGGCCGACAGCACGGGTGCGAGCAGCTTCTCCGGGCTGGTGTCCTTGATCTCGGCTGCCAAGGTCATCACTCCCCCTCCTCGGCTGCGGGCCCGGCCGTATCGGAGGGGCGGGGCGAAGCCCCTCCGTCACGGGTGGTGGTGGGTGACGGGTGGGCGGGATCGGATGCGGATGTGTCCTGCGGCGCGTCGTGCGAGCTGAGGTGCTCGGTGGGGGACGGGTCGTGCACGGCCCGGTCCTGCGGCACGTCGTGCGGTGCGCCGTCCCGCGGGTGCACCACGCGCACCCCGGGCGCCTCGCCCTTGGCCAGCCTGAGCCCGGCCAGGGAGGCGGGACCCGCGCTGCCGCCGGCCTCGACGGCGCCCTCCCGCTCGTCGGGGAAGCCCGCCAGGATCCGGGCCGTCTCCTTGAAGGTGCACAGCGGCGCACCGCGGGTGGGCGTCACCGGCCGTCCCGCGCGCAGGTCGTCGACGAGTCGGCGCACGCTCGCCGGGGTCTGGTTGTCGAAGAACTCCCAGTTGACCATCACGACCGGGGCGTAGTCGCAGGCCGCGTTGCACTCGATGTGCTCCAGGGTGACCTTGCCGTCGTCGGTGGTCTCGCCGTTGCCGACGCCGAGGTGCTCCTGGAGGGACTCGAAGATCGCGTCGCCGCCCATGACCGCGCACAGCGTGTTGGTGCAGACGCCGACCTGGTAGTCGCCGCTCGGCCTGCGCCGGTACATGGTGTAGAAGGTGGCGACCGCGGTGACCTCGGCCGTGGTCAGGCCCAGCATGTCCGCGCAGAACCGCATCCCGGTGCGCGTGACGTGCCCCTCCTGCGACTGCACGAGGTGCAGCAGGGGCAGCAGCGCGGAACGGGAGTCCGGGTAGCGGGCGATGACCTCGCGCGCGTCGGCCTCCAGCCGGGCCCGGACGTCGTCCGGGTACGCGGGCGCGGGCAGTTCCGGCATGCCCAGGCTGACGCCCCGCTCCGAAGAAGAGGTGGTCACCGGTCGACGCCTCCCATCACGGGGTCGATGGAGGCCACCGCGACGATGACGTCGGCGACCTGGCCGCCCTCGCACATCGCCGCCATGGCCTGAAGGTTGGTGAAGGACGGGTCGCGGAAGTGGACCCGGTAGGGGCGGGTGCCGCCGTCGGAGACGACGTGCGCCCCGAGTTCGCCCTTGGGCGACTCGACCGCCGCGTACGCCTGTCCCGGCGGGACGCGGAAGCCCTCGGTGACCAGCTTGAAGTGGTGGATCAGGGCCTCCATGGACGTGCCCATGATCTTCTTGATGTGGTCCAGGGAGTTGCCGAGTCCGTCCGGTCCCAGGGCGAGCTGGGCGGGCCAGGCGATCTTCTTGTCGGCGACCATGACCGGGCCGGGCTCCAGCCGGTCCAGGCACTGCTCGACGATCCTCAGCGACTGGCGCATCTCCTCCAGCCGGATCAGGAAGCGGCCGTAGGAGTCGCAGGTGTCGGCGGTCGGGATGTCGAAGTCGTACGTCTCGTAACCGCAGTACGGCTGGGTCTTGCGCAGGTCGTGCGGCAGGCCGGCCGACCTGAGCACGGGGCCGGTGACGCCGAGGGCCATGCAGCCGGCCAGGTCGAGGTAGCCGACGTCCTGCATGCGGGCCTTGAAGATGGGGTTCCCGGTGGCGAGCTTGTCGTACTCCGGGAGGTTCTTGTCCATCTTCTTCACGAACGCGCGGATCTGGTCGACCGCGCCCGGCGGCAGGTCCTGCGCGAGTCCGCCGGGGCGGATGTACGCGTGGTTCATCCGCAGGCCGGTGATCAGCTCGTAGATGTCGAGAATCAGTTCACGATCGCGGAATCCGTAGATCATGATCGTGGTGGCGCCCAGCTCCATGCCGCCGGTGGCGATGCACACCAGGTGTGAGGAGAGCCGGTTCAGCTCCATCAGCAGGACCCGGATGACCGAGGCCCGGTCCGGGATCTGGTCCTCGATGCCGAGGAGCTTCTCGACGCCCAGGCAGTACGCCGTCTCGTTGAAGAACGGCGTCAGGTAGTCCATGCGCGTCACGAACGTCGTGCCCTGCGTCCAGGTCCGGTACTCGAGGTTCTTCTCGATGCCGGTGTGCAGGTAGCCGATGCCGCAGCGGGCCTCGGTGACCGTCTCGCCGTCGATCTCCAGGATCAGCCGGAGCACGCCGTGGGTGGAGGGGTGCTGGGGGCCCATGTTGACGACGATGCGCTCGTCGTCGGTGCGGGCCGCGGTCTGGACGACCTCGTCCCAGTCGCCGCCGGTGACGGTGTAGACGGTGCCTTCGGTGGTCTCGCGTGCCGACGCGGAAGACGGGGTGTGCGTGCTCATGAGTACGACCTCCGCTGGTCCGGAGCCGGGATCTGGGCGCCCTTGTACTCGACGGGGATGCCGCCGAGCGGGTAGTCCTTGCGCTGTGGGTGGCCCTGCCAGTCGTCCGGCATCATGATCCGCGTCAGGGCCGGGTGACCGTCGAAGACGATGCCGAAGAAGTCGTACGTCTCGCGCTCGTGCCAGTCGTTCGTCGGGTAGACGGAGAACAGCGACGGAATGTGCGGGTCGCCGTCGGGGGCGCTGACCTCCAGGCGGATCAGCCTGTTGTGGGTGATCGAGCGCAGGTGGTAGACGGCGTGCAGCTCGCGTCCCTTGTCGTTCGGGTAGTGCACGCCGCTGACACCGGTGCACAGCTCGAAGCGCAGGGCCGGGTCGTCGCGCAGGGTGCGGGCGACGCGGACCAGGTGCTCCCGCTCGATGTGGAAGGTCAGTTCGTCGCGGTCGACGACCGTCTTCTCGATGGCGTTCTCGGGCAGCAGCCCCTGTTCCTCCAGGGCGCCCTCCAGCTCGTCGGCGACCTCGTCGAACCAGCCGCCGTAGGGCCTGCTCGCCGGTCCCGGGAGACGGACCGAGCGGACCAGACCGCCGTAGCCGGAGGTGTCGCCGCCGTTGTCGGCGCCGAACATGCCGCGCTGGACGCGGATCTCCTCGCCGCCCTGTCCCCGCTGGCCGGGAAGGTTCTCCGCGGAGAGCTGCTTCTCGGGGTTCACGCCGTTCGCGTCACCGTTCGTGTTCTTCGCGTCGCTCACCGCAGCAGCCCCTTCATCTCGATGGTGGGCAGGGCCTTGAGCGCCGCCTCCTCCGCCTCGCGGGCCGCCTCTTCGGCGTTCACGCCGAGCTTGGAGTTCTGGATCTTGTGGTGGAGCTTGAGGATGGCGTCCATCAGCATCTCGGGCCGCGGCGGGCAGCCGGGGAGGTAGATGTCGACCGGGACGATGTGGTCGACGCCCTGGACGATCGCGTAGTTGTTGAACATGCCGCCCGAGGAGGCGCAGACCCCCATGGAGATCACCCACTTGGGGTTCGGCATCTGGTCGTAGACCTGCCGCAGCACCGGCGCCATCTTCTGGCTGACCCGGCCCGCGACGATCATCAGGTCCGCCTGCCGCGGCGAGCCGCGGAAGACCTCCATGCCGAAGCGCGCCAGGTCGTAACGGCCGGCGCCGGTGGTCATCATCTCGATGGCGCAGCACGCGAGGCCGAACGTGGCGGGGAAGACGGACGACTTGCGCACCCAGCCCGCGGCCTGCTCGACGGTGGTCAGCAGGAAGCCGCTCGGCAGCTTTTCTTCGAGTCCCATGACTAAAGGCCCCTCAGTCCCATTCCAGGCCGCCGCGCCGCCATACGTACGCGTACGCGACGAAGACGGTGAGCACGAAGAGCAGCATCTCCACGAGCCCGAAGATCCCCAGGGCGTCGAAGGTGACGGCCCAGGGGTAGAGGAAGACGATCTCGATGTCGAAGACGATGAAGAGCATCGCCGTCAGGTAGTACTTGATGGGGAAGCGCCCGCCGCCGGCCGGCGTGGGGGTCGGCTCGATGCCGCACTCGTAGGCCTCGAGCTTGGCCCGGTTGTACCGCTTCGGACCGATCAGCGTGGCCATGACCACGGAGAAGATCGCAAAGCCTGCCCCGAGGGCTCCCAGTACGAGGATGGGCGCATACGCGTTCACCGCTCCTCGCTCCTCTCAGTCGGCACTGACTGCTGGCGGTTGCACTGGGCTCACAGCCGCCCCAGCAGCCCCGCGAACCCCGCTGATCCCGGCGAAGATCGCGAACATGTGAAGCAGGTCACAAGCCCAACTGCCTCGCATCTTATGCCCGCCGCTCTGTGATCTGCGACACGGGGTATTGCACAAGCTTTGTGATCTCCACCACCTGACGAAGGATCATGAAGTCGGATGAGCGGTGATCTTCACACGGGAAGCGTTCATCTGATCACCAGAGGTGACATTTTCTCTCGTCATCGCTGGCCAGAGGGGTCCGCGAGAGCCCGTCTCAATATCAAGATGCTTCGCGTGCATGCAAATTGGTGCTGGACTTGATCTCTTGATAGTGGACGCCGTTCACACCTCGGAGGGACGGCGGGGGCGCGATGTGGACGTGTGCACGCGTTCACGAGCGGCCCGGCCGACGATCCGCGCGGGGGACGCGGCGGGCCGGGTAACCGTTCCGTGACCTCCGCCACATTCATGAGAGGTGTCCGAGAACCGGGCTTGGCCAACTGCCTCAACAAGTGGTAGGCGCGGGGCAATTCGGGCGAAACGATCAAAGCCCGTGATCACAGGTGGGTCACGACCGGTCCGCAATGTCCGTTACGGCGTCAATAAAGGGCGACACGCCCGGGATTCAGGGACCCGGCTGAGCAACTGTGGCGCAGGACACGTTTCTTGAAGGTATGGAGGAGCTCCTGATACCGCTTGTACCCATGTCCCACACCGCTCACATACGCAGCCACCGGAAGCCCCGCCGCAGCGCATCGACCCTCGCGATGCGGGCCGGAGTTGCCGGTGGCGTCCTCAGCACCCTGGCAGTGGCCGGTGCGTCGGGTTCGGCGAACGCGGCCGAGCCGGTGACGCAGACCCTCGAACTGCCCACCCTGACGGCCGACCTGGCCGCCCAGGTCGCCCAGTCCGCGGACGCCACGCAGCAGGCGGCCGCCAACTACGAGCTGCGCGCCGAGCGTGACGCGGCGGCCGTCAAGGCGGCCAAGGAGGCCAAGGCGGACCTCGCCGAGGCCAAGAAGAAGGCCGCGGAGGCCAAGAAGAAGGCCGAGGAGGCCGCGCGCAAGGAAGCCGCCGAGCGCGCCGCCCGCACCGCCGAGCGCGCCACCCTGAGCGCCTCCGCGAGCACCGGCTCCTCGTCGTCCTCCTCCTCCGGGAGCACGGCCGGTGTCAGCACCTCGACCTCGGTCACCGGTTCCGCCGCCGCCGTCGTCTCCTTCGTCGAGGCACAGGTCGGCGACGCCTACGTCTCCGGCGGCACCGGCCCCAACTCCTGGGACTGCTCCGGCCTCGTGCAGGCCGCCTTCAAGCAGGTCAACATCGACCTGCCGCGCGTCTCCCAGGACCAGTCGACCGCCGGCACCCAGGTGTCGCTGAGCAACCTCCAGCCGGGCGACATCCTGTACTGGGGCGGCGCGGGCAGCGCGTACCACGTCGGCGTCTACGTCGGCGACGGCATGTTCGTCGGCGCGCAGAACCCGTCGAGCGGTGTCGTCAAGCAGTCGCTGTCGTACGACCCGCCGAGCGGCGCCGTGCGCGTGCTCTGACGCTCGCGTCCGGACACCTCGGACCCGTACGAAAAGGCCGCAGCCGCTCGGGGGCTGCGGCCTTTCGGCGTGCGTCAGGCCTTCGGCGCGACCTTGCTCAGACCGTTGATGATGCGGTCCATCGCGTCGCCGCCCGTCGGGTCGGTCAGGTTGGCGAGCATCTTCAGGGTGAACTTCATCAGCACCGGGTGGGTGAGCCCGCGCTGCGTGGCGATCTGCATGACCTTCGGGTTGCCGATGAGCTTCACGAAGGCGCGGCCCAGCGTGTAGTAGCCGCCGTAGGTGTCCTTCAGAACGCGCGGGTAGCGCTGGAGGGCGGTCTCGCGCTGGGCCGGCGTGGCCCGCGCGTGGGCCTGGACGATGACGTCGGCGGCGATCCCGCCGGACTCCATGGCGTACGCGATGCCCTCGCCGTTGAAGGGGTTCACCAGGCCGCCGGCGTCGCCGACCAGCAGCAGCCCGCGCGTGTAGTGGGGCTGGCGGTTGAACGCCATGGGGAGTGCGGCGCCGCGGATCGGGCCCGTCATGTTGTCCGGGGTGTAGCCCCAGTCCTCCGGCATGGAGGCGCACCACGCCTTGAGGATCTCGCGCCAGTCGAGTTCCTTGAAGGAGGCGGAGGTGTTGAGGACGCCGAGGCCGACGTTCGAGGTGCCGTCGCCCATGCCGAAGATCCAGCCGTAGCCCGGCAGCAGGCGGTCCTGGGCGCCGCGGCGGTCCCACAGTTCCAGCCAGGACTCCAGGTAGTCGTCGTCGTGGCGCGGCGAGGTGAAGTACGTGCGCACCGCGACGCCCATCGGGCGGTCCTCGCGGCGGTGCAGGCCCATCGCCAGGGACAGCCGGGTGGAGTTGCCGTCGGCGGCCACGACCAGCGGCGCGTGGAAGGTGACCTCGCGCTTGTCCTCGCCCAGCTTGGCGTGCACGCCGGTGATGCGGCCCGTGCGGTCGTCGACGACGGGGGCGCCGACGTTGCAGCGCTCGTAGAGGCGGGCGCCCGCCTTCTGCGCCTGCCGGGCGAGCTGCTCGTCGAAGTCGTCGCGCTTGCGGACGAGTCCGTAGTCGGGGAAGGAGGCCAGATCCGGCCAGTCGAGCTGGAGACGCGAGCCGCCGCCGATGATGCGCAGGCCCTTGTTGCGCAGCCAGCCCGCCTCTTCGGAGATGTCGATGCCCATGGCCACGAGCTGCTTCACCGCACGCGGGGTGAGGCCGTCGCCGCAGACCTTCTCCCGCGGGAAGGCGGTCTTCTCCAGCAGGAGGACGTCGAGCCCGGCCTTGGCCAGGTGGTACGCGGTCGTGGAGCCGGCTGGCCCCGCGCCCACGACGATCACATCGGCGGTGTTGTCGGAGAGGGGCTCGGTCACGGCGGGATCTCCCCAGAGTTCGAAAATCTGCGTGCCGACGGGCACTGGACATGGGCAGTCTATTCAGCGTCACCGTTCCCCCGGCTGAAGGGCTGCCCCGTGAACCGAGCTCTGCCTGTCGTACGGCTGCGCGTCCCCACCGACGAGGACGCCGTCGCCTGGCACCGGACCTTCGACGACCCGGACGTCATGGAGTTCCACGGCGGCAGGTCCGCCGAGCTGTCCGTCTACGAGGAGCTCACCGCCCGCCAGCGCCGGCACGACGCCGAGCGCGGCTTCTGCCTGTGGACCATGGTGGACGAGTCCGACCGGGTCGTCGGCTTCACCGGCGCCCAGCCCTGGCCGCAGGACTGGGGGCCCCGGGGCGAGATCGAGATCGGCTGGCGGCTCGGGCGGGAGCACTGGGGCAAGGGGTACGTCACCGCGGCGGCCCGGCAGACCCTGGAGCGGGTGCGCGCGGCGGGCGTGACGGAGGTGGTGGCGATGGTCAACGCCCGCAACACCCGTTCCATCGCGGTCACGGAGCGGCTGGGCATGCGGCTCGCCGAGGTCTTCACCACGCCGGAGTCCCGGCAGCAGGGGCACTGCTACCGGCTGAAGCTGTGACGGCCCCGGTCAGCTCTCCTTGAAGCCCCGGTGCAGCGCCACGACGCCGCCCGTCAGGTTCCGGTACGCCACCTTCGACCAGCCCGCCTTGCGCAGCAGCCCCGCCAGGGCGGGCTGGTCGGGCCAGGCGCGGATGGACTCGGCGAGGTAGACGTAGGCGTCCGGGTTGGACGACACCGCGCGGGCCAGCGGCGGCAGGGCGCGCATCAGGTACTCGGTGTAGACGGTGCGGAAGGGCGCCCAGGTCGGGTGCGAGAACTCGCAGATGACGACCCGGCCGCCGGGCCGCGTCACCCGGTACATCTCGCGCAGCGCCGCGTCCGTGTCCTGCACGTTGCGCAGCCCGAAGGAGATGGTGACGGCGTCGAACACGTCGTCCCGGAACGGCAGCCGCGTCGCGTCGCCCGCCGTGAACGGCATCCAGGAGTGCCGCTCCTTGCCCACCTGGAGCATGCCGAGGGAGAAGTCGCAGGGCACGACGTAGGCGCCTGCGCGGGCGAAGGGCTGGGACGAGGTCGCGGTGCCGGCGGCCAGGTCGAGGACCTTCTGCGCGGGCCGGGCGTCGACGGCCCTGGCGACCTCCTTGCGCCACGCCCGGTCCTGCCCGAGCGAGAGCACGGCGTTCGTCAGGTCGTACCGTCGCGCGACGTGGTCGAACATCGAGGCGACTTCGTGCGGCTGCTTGTTCAGGGAAGCGCGGGTCACCCGCCCATTGTTGCAGGGCCGCGTCACGGCGCGGGCCCCGGCCCGTTCCGCGCGGCGGCGTCCGGCAGGCGCCGGGCGGCGGGGCTCAGCGCCGCCGGTACACCAGTCGGCCCGCGACGACCGTCGCCACGCAACTGCGGGCCCCGGCGCGGGCGAGCGCGGACTCGTCCGGGACGTCGAAGACGGCGAACCGGGCGGCGGAGCCCGCCTCCCTCGGCGGCGCGAACGTCACGGGGTGGCCGGAGGCGTACGGGTCCAGCGCGGGCACCCCGTCCGGGCGGCCGGTCTTGCCGACCACGCCCAGGCCGGAGCGGCGCAGGGCGTCCCGCACCGCGCGGATGCGCAGTCCCTCGCAGGCGACGGCCACCGTGCCGTGCGCCAGCATGCGCTGGAGTCCGCGCCGGGCGCTCGCGCCCCAGCGGGCCTCGTCCGGCGCCAGCGCGGCGAGCGCCTCACCGGTGAGCGGCTCGGTGCCCAGCTCGTCGGCCTCGCGCGGATCGGGGTGGTAGCACTCCTCCAGCAGCTCGTTGCCGTACGGGGTGACGAGCCCGGGGGTGAGGATGCCGGGCCACTGCCGCACCCGGGCGCGCGGGTGGGCGGCGGTCAGCTCCTCCAGCGGGCCCGCCATGGCGATCCCCTCGCCCTCGACGGCGAGCGCCCGGCCCCGGGAGTCGGCGTGGATCGTCAGCACGGCGGCGTCAGTTGGAGGCGAGCAGCTTCAGCTCGGGGTGGGCCGTGCCGCCCTCGATGGCCGTGGACGAGATGTGGGAGACGACCCGCTCGTCGACGGGGTCGTTCGCCGGGTCGTCGTGCACGACGAGGTGCTCGTACGTCGTGGAGCGCTGCGCCGGGACCCGGCCGGCCTTGCGGATCAGGTCGATGATCTCCAGCCGGTTGGAGCGGTGCTTGGCACCGGCGGAGGAGACCACGTTCTCCTCCAGCATGATGGAGCCGAGGTCGTCGGCACCGTAGTGCAGGGAGAGCTGGCCGACCTCCTTGCCCGTGGTCAGCCACGAGCCCTGGATGTGGGCGACGTTGTCGAGGAAGACGCGGGCGACGGCGATCATCCGCAGGTACTCGAACAGGGTCGCCTGGGTGCGGCCCTTCAGGTGGTTGTTCTCGGGCTGGTAGGTGTACGGGATGAAGGCGCGGAAGCCGCCGGTGCGGTCCTGCACGTCCCGGATCATCCGCAGGTGCTCGATGCGCTCGGCGTTGGTCTCGCCGGTGCCCATCAGCATCGTGGAGGTCGACTCGACGCCCAGGTTGTGGGCGATCTCCATGATCTCCAGCCAGCGTTCGCCGGACTCCTTGAGCGGCGCGATGGCCTTGCGGGGCCGCTCGGGCAGCAGCTCGGCACCCGCCCCGGCGAAGGAGTCGAGCCCGGCCGCGTGGATGCGGGTGATGGCCTCCTCGACCGACACGCCGGAGATCCGGGCCATGTGCTCGACCTCGCTCGCCCCCAGGCTGTGGATGACGAGGTCGGGGAACTCCTTCTTGATGGCGGCGAAGTGCTTCTCGTAGTACTCCACGCCGTAGTCCGGGTGGTGGCCGCCCTGGAACATGATCTGCGTGCCGCCCAGTTCGACGGTCTCCGCGCAGCGGCGCAGGATGTCGTCGAGGTCGCGGGTCCAGCCCTTGGCGGTGTCCTTGGGCGCGGCGTAGAAGGCGCAGAACCGGCACGCCGTGACGCACACGTTCGTGTAGTTGATGTTGCGCTCGATGATGTACGTCGCGATGTGCTCGGTGCCGGCGTACCGGCGCCTGCGCACGGCGTCCGCGGCGGCACCCAGCGCGTGCAGGGGCGCGTCGCGGTAGAGGGCGAGGGCCTCTTCGGGGGTGATCCGCCCACCGGCGGCGGCACGGTCGAGGATGGGCTGAAGGTCGGCCTTCTCGGTCACCGGCGTCCCTTTCGCAAGGTTCACAAGGGTTGTGGACGGACTTGCCCAGCGTACGCCAGCACTTTCGCCCGGCCTTCCTCAGGCCGCGTACGCGCCCGCCAGGACGCCGAGGAACGCGCCGCCGAGCAGGAACGGCCCGAAGGCGATCGCCGTCCCGCGCCCGGCCCGCCCCGCGACGACGAGGGCACCCCCGTAGACCGCGCCCAGCAGGAACCCGGCGAAGGTGCCGAGCATCAGCGTCGGCCATCCGTACCAGCCGAGGACCGCGCCGGCGCCCAGCGCGAGCTTGACGTCGCCGAAGGCCATGCCGGCGGGGTTGATGAGGAACAGCGCGAAGTAGCCGGCGCCCAGCGCGAGGGTGCCGAGCGCGGCGGTGGTCCACTCCCCGGCGTGCTCGGGCACGAGCGCGGTGACGCCGAGCAGGGCGAGGGCGGCGCCGGCCAGCGGGAGGGTCAGGGGGTCGGGCAGCCGCCGCACCCGCAGGTCGACGACCGTC
The DNA here is from genome assembly GCF_044390505.1 of Streptomyces sp. NPDC018947. Classification (NCBI taxonomy): domain Bacteria; kingdom Bacillati; phylum Actinomycetota; class Actinomycetes; order Kitasatosporales; family Streptomycetaceae; genus Streptomyces; species Streptomyces sp. NPDC018947. Next base: position 43,611 of record NZ_JBIRZD010000011.1, on the reverse strand, counting down.
AGCAGCACGCCGGCCGGAGCGAGCAGCAGCCAGACGGCCAGTTCGGGCCGGGTCCCGGTGGCGGCGGCGAGCGCGGCGCACACCAGGGCGGTGACGAGGACGGGACCGGCGGCGCCGGGTCCGTACCCCCCCGTCACGGGCACCCGCACCGGACCCTCGCCCGCGTCGTCCGGGAGCGCGCCCGCCCGGTCCGGCCCCGGTGCGGTCCCGGCCGGCACCGCGCCGTGTGCGCACCGCGCGCACCGTGCAGGACCGAGCCAGCCCCGGAGCGGGTGGCCGGCCGGACACGTGTCGCGCCACGGCTCGCCCGAGGGCGCGGAGAAGCGGTAGGCCGCCCGTGGCAGCAGCGCACCGGTCGCCGCGCCCCAGAGCACGGCGACGACGAGGACGAGCAGTTCGACGCTCATCTCCCGGCACTCCCTCCCCGTCGGCCCCCGGACGGCCGGCGGCCCGTGGACGGTGGCCGACACAGTAACGGCGCCCCACCGGGCGGGCGTCGCTTCCGCTCCACCTATCCGACCTTCGTCAGCCGCGCCTCGGGCCTGCCCGACTCGGCGCTCTCGGAGGTGTAGTCGAGGGCGTTCCCGGCCCGGGTGAAGCGGACGGTGGTGGGCGCCTGGTTGCATCCGCCGTGGTTGTCCTCGGCGCCGACGGAACCGGCGACGATCTCCTTCTCCGTCACCTGCTCCAGCGTCAGCACGTCGACGCACACGCCGCCGAGCCGGTCGGTCTGGCGCAGCCGCCCCAGTTCCTCGCCGACGGCGGCCTTCTCGATGGTGATGCGGAAGGTGCCCACCGGGAGCCGGCCGTCGAGTGCGGTGCCGGGGCCCTCCCAGGTGCCGAGGTAGGCGGCGGGGACGGTACCCGCGCCGGACGGCGGAGGGGTGCCGCCGTCCCCGCCGCCCGAACCGCCGGCGCCCGGGTTGTCGCTGCTCTGGTCGCTGCTCGGGGCGGACGGCGAGTGCGTGGCGGGGCCGCTGTCGCCGCCGCCCGCGGTGTCGCGGTGGCCGCCCGGCAGCAGGTCGAACAGGACCACCGAGCCGACCGTCACCGCCGCCATCGCCCCGGCCACCGCGAGGGCCACGCTGCAGCTCAGCCTGCGCCCGCGTCCGTCGCCGACCCGCGTGGAGGTGGCCGCCACGTGCACGGAGAGCCTGCCGGGACCTCGCTCGCCGTCCCTCTGGCCGGGCAGGGTGACGGGAGGCGCCTGGGACTCGGCCGGCGCCGGGGTCCCGTGAGGTACGTGAGCCGCCGGGGGCGTGTGTCCCGGCGGGGACGGAGTCGCGGGGGGACCGCCCGGAGCGACCAGAGCCCCGGATGCCGCGGCGGGCTCGGCGGAAGTGCCGTGAGGGCCGGAGGCCCCGTAAGGGGCGGAGGGGCCGGCAGCCCCGAAGGAACCCGGCACCCCGAAGGCCCCAGGTGCCCCCGGCATCACCGGCGGCGGCCCGAACACGCCCCCCGCGGGTCCGGCCGCCGGAGTCACCGGCGCTGCCGGCACCGCGTCCCCGCCCGCCGTCGACGACCGCGTGAACCCCACCGGACCCGACACCGCCTCGGGTGCCGCCCCGCCCTCCCCCGCCGCCTCCAGGTTGAGGAGCCGGACGGCGCCGCGGCTGACCTGCTCCACCAGCGCTCCCGGCAGCCAGCCGCCCGCGACCAGCCGGGCCGCGCCGTCCGGGGCGAGCCGCCGGGCCACCTCACCGGGCGCGGGACGGGCGCCGGGCTCCTTGGCCAGGCACCGGCGCACCAGTTCGCGCACCTCGCCGTCCAGCGCGCCGAGCTGCGGCTCCTCGTGCACGACCTGGTAGAGCAGGGCGGCCGAGGAGTCCCCGCGGAAGGGCGGCTCGCCGGTCGCCGCGTGGGCGAGGACCGCGCCGAGGGAGAAGACGTCGGCGGCGCCGGTGACTTTCTCGCCGAGGATCTGCTCGGGCGACATGTAACCGGGCGAGCCGACCGAGACGCCCGTCGAGGTCAGGGAGGCGGTCCCGTCCGTGGCACGGGCGATGCCGAAGTCGATGAGCAGGGGGCCGTCCAGGGTCAGCAGGACGTTGGACGGCTTGACGTCCCTGTGGACGAGGCCCAGTTCGTGCACCGCGGCCAGCGCCTCGCCGAGACCGGCGCCGAGCGCCCGTACGGTGTGGGCCGGCAGGGGGCCGACGTCCGCGACGGCCGCCGACAGGGGCGGTCCGGCCGCGTAGGCGGTGGCGACCCAGGGCACGCGCGCCCCGGGGTCGGCGTCGAGCACGGGCGCGGTCCAGGCGCCGCCGACCCGCCGGGCGGCCTCCACCTCGCGGCGGAACCGGGCGCGGAACTCCTCGTCGAGCGCGAAGTGCGGGTGCACGATCTTCACCGCGACCGTCCGGCCGCCGGCGCTGCGGCCCAGGTAGACCCGCCCCATGCCTCCGGAGCCCAGACGGCCGAGCAGCCGGTAGGGCCCCACGACGGTGGGTTCGTCGTCATCGAGCGGCCGCATAGGTCCACCCCTCCCCCGTACGCCGGAACCTTCCAGCAGGGTAGTGGCCCGGCCGCGCGGAGCTCAGGGCCGGAGCAGCTCGACCTTCACGTCCGCGGGGAAGCCCGTCGTCGGACCGACCCGGCGGGCGAACTCCGCGACCGCCTCGAGCTGCGGTGCGCCGAAGCTGAAGTCGAGGGTCCTGAAGTACTGCTCCAGGGTCTTCTCGTCGAAGGCCTCCCAGCGGGCCGCCTGCTCGGCGACCTTGCCGACCTCCTCCAGGGAGAGGTCGCGGGAGGCGAGGAAGGCCTCGTGCACCTTGCGGGCGATGAACGGCTCGCGCTCGGCGTAGTCGCGCCGGGCCGCCCAGACCGCGAAGACGAACGGCAGGCCCGTCCACTCCTTCCACAGCGCGCCCAGGTCGTGCACGTCCAGGCCGAAGCGCGGCCCGTCGATCATGTTGGCGCGCAGGGCGGCGTCACCGATCAGGACGGCCGCGTCGGCCTCCTGCATCATCACGCTCAGGTCCGGCGGGCAGGTGTAGTAGTCCGGCTGGACGCCGAAGCGCTCGGCCAGCAGGAGCTGGGCGAGGCGGACGGAGGTGCGCGAGGTCGAACCGAGGGCGACCCGGGCGCCGTCCAGTCGGTCCAGCGGGACCTGCGAGACGATCACGCACGACATCACGGGGCCGTCGCAGCCGACGGCGATGTCGGGAAAGGCGACCAGCTCGTCCGCGTGCTTGAGGAACTCGACCAGGGTGACCGGTCCGATGTCGAGGTCGCCGTGCACCAGTCGCTCGCTGAGCTTCTCCGGGGTGTCCTTCGTCAGCTCGAGATCGAGGAGTGTTCCCGTTCTCGCCAGCCCCCAGTACAGAGGCATGCAGTTCAGGAACTGAATGTGGCCGACGCGCGGCCGGGTGCGAGAATTGTCCACATCGTGAGGCTAGCCCTCTCCGGCCGGCCGTCCGGCGGCACCCCCCGGCGTCAGCCGAATGACACAGACGTTCAAACATTCGGGTGAAGTGATCTTGACCTCTGTTGCGCCCGGGGGCCCGCGTGCTAGGCTCACAGCAAGTTGCAGTTTGGTTTCCCTTGCAGTACAGAGCCTGCGGAGCATGTGACCGCGGGCTCTCGTCATTCTCAGACATATGCAGTTGTGCGGATCGGTCTTCACACTTGCTGGTTCTGGAGCAGGGCAACCCTTTGAGCCCAAGGAGGGCTTATGGCTACCGGAACCGTGAAGTGGTTCAACGCCGAAAAGGGCTTTGGTTTCATCGCCCAGGAAGGCGGCGGCCCCGACGTCTTCGTCCACTACTCCGCGATCAACGCGACCGGCTTCCGGTCCCTCGAGGAGAACCAGCAGGTGTCCTTCGACGTCACGCAGGGCCCGAAGGGTCCGCAGGCGGAGAATGTCACTCCTGTCTGATCGACAGCAGTACCCAAGGAGCCCCGCGCCGTTTCCGGTGACGGGGCTCCTGCCCTTTATGAATTCCCGGTGAAATCCGGTTGTCGGTGCCTGCCGCTAGGGTCCGCGCCATGACGGACGACATCGCGCGGCGCGACACCGGCTTCCTGGACACCACCCGCACCTTCTACGACACCATCGCCGAGGACTACTCGGCCCACTTCCGCACCGTGCTCGACGGCGCCCCGCTGGACCGGGCGCTGATGGGCGCCTTCGCCGAACTGGTGGGACCGGAGGGCCGGGTGGCCGACCTGGGCTGCGGACCCGGCCGGGTCACCGCCCACCTCGCCTCGCTCGGCCTGCGTGTCTTCGGCGTCGACCTCTCCGCCTCCATGGTGGAGATCGCGCGCCGCGAGAACCCGGGCCTGCGCTTCGAGCAGGGCTCCATGCTGGAGCTGGACCTGCCCGACGGCGCCCTCGCCGGGGCCGTCTCCTGGTACTCGTCGATCCACACGCCGTGGGACCGGCTGCCGGACCTCTTCGCGGAGCTGCGGCGCGTGCTCGCCCCCGGCGGCCATCTGCTCCTCGCCTTCCAGGTCGGCGACGAGCCCTTCCGCCCCGAGCGCCCCTTCGGCCACCGGGTCGCCCTGGACTTCCAGCGGCGGCGGCCGGAACCGATGGCGGAGCTGCTCGAAGCGGCCGGGTTCACCGTGCTGTCGCGGACGGTGCGCGTCCAGGAGCAGGACACCTCCGCGAAGGTCCCGCAGGCCTGTCTGATCGCCCGCCGCTGAGGCCCCGCGCCGCCTACCCCTCGTAGAGCGCCTCCACCACGTCCGCGAAGTCCCGCATGATCGTCTCGCGGCGCAGCTTCAGCGAGGGGGTCAGATGGCCCTCCCACTCCGTGAAGTCCCTCGGCAGGACGGCGAAGCGGCGGATGGACTCCGGGCGGGAGACCAGCCTGTTCGCCTCGTCCACCGCGCGCTGGAGGACGGCCCGCACCTCCTCGTCGTCGGTCAGCAGCTCCGGCGGCACCGGGTGCCTGCCGTTCATGCGGCGCCAGTGGGTGATGCCGTCCTGGTCGAGGGTGAACAGGGCGGTGACGTAGGGGCGGCGGTCGCCGAGGACCACGCACTGGGAGATCAGGGGGTGCTGGCGCAGCCAGTTCTCCAGCGGGGCCGGGGCCACGCTCTTGCCGCCGGCCGTGATCAGCAGCTCCTTCTTGCGGCCGGTGATGGTCAGGTAGCCCTCGTCGTCCAGGCTGCCGAGGTCGCCGGTGGGGAACCAGCCGTCGGGGGCGGCCGGGACGACGCCGCCCGCCCGCGGGTCCCAGTAGCCGTGCAGGACCTGGTCGCCGGCGACCAGGATCTCCCCGTCGGCGGCGATCCGGATGCGGGTGCCGGGCAGCGGCCAGCCGACGGTGCCGAGGCGCGGCTTCAGCGGCGGGGTCACGGTCGCCGCCGCCGTCGTCTCGGTGAGCCCGTAGCCCTCGTAGATCTCGATGCCGGCACCGGCGTAGAAGGCGGCCAGGCGGCGGCCGAGCGGGGAGCCGCCGCAGATCACGTACCGGACCCGGCCGCCCATCGCGGCCCGGATCTTGCGGTAGACGAGGGGGTCGTAGAAGGAGCGGGCGGTCCGCAGGGAGCGTCCCGGGCCGCCGCCCGCGCCGGTCTGTCGGGACTCCAGGGCCTCGCCGTAGCGCACCGCCGCCGAGACCGCGCGGTCGAAGAGCGGCGCACGGCCGCCCGACTCGGCCTTGGCGCGCGCGCTGTTGAAGACCTTCTCCAGCATGTAGGGGATCGTCAGCAGGCAGGTCGGCCGGAAGGCCGCAAGGTCCGGCAGCAGGTCTTCCGGTTTCAGGCTCGGCGCGTGGCCGAGCCTCACCCGGGCGCGGACGCAGGCCACGGCGACCATGCGGCCGAAGACGTGGGACATGGGCAGGAAGAGCAGGATGGACGGCTCCTCGGAGGACCTCGCCCGGAAGACGGGGTAGAGCAGCTCGATCGCGTTGTCGACCTCGGCGAAGAAGTTGCCGTGGGTCAGCGCGCAGCCCTTGGGGCGGCCGGTGGTGCCGGAGGTGTAGATCAGCGTGGCGAGTGTGGCGGGGCCGAGCACGCCGCGGCGTACGGCGACCTCGGCGTCGGGCACCCGCTCACCCAGTTCGGCCAGCCGCTCCACATGGCCCTTCTCCATGATCCACAGGTGGCGCAGATCGGGGATCCGGTCCAGTTCGGGGCGGAGGGCCGCCGCCTGGGCGGCCGTCTCGGTGACCAGGGTGACCGCGCCGGAGTCCTGGAGGATCCAGCGGACCTGGAAGGCCGAGGACGTCGGGTAGACCGGGACCGTGACGAGGCCGGCGGCCCAGGCGGCGAAGTCGAGCAGCGTCCACTCGTACGTCGTCCGCGCCATGATCGCCACGCGGTCGCCCGGCATCAGGCCCTCGGAGATCATCCCCTTGGCCACCGCGAGCACCTGGGCGGCGAACTCGGCCGCCGTCACGTCGCTCCACCGCCCGTCGCCGGACCGGCGGCTGAGCACCACCGAGTCCGGGACGGCGGACGCGTTGTCGAACGGCAGGTCCGCGAGGGAGCCGCGCCGCACGGGCGGGGCGAGCGGCGGTACGTACGCCTCCCGCACGTGCCCGTCCAGTCGCCGTGTCTCGGGCTCCACCAGGGTGGGGCCGGGCGAGTCGGCGTACGCGGCGGAGGGGGCGAAGGAGGGAAGCGGGGTGGACACGGGCGGCTCCTGGGACGTGCAGCGGCGAGACCGCTTCGCTGCATGACGTACGTGCCTCGCACGGCGGGGCGTTCATCGCCGGGCCCCGGGGATTCGGCCCGGCAGGGGGTTACCGGCGGTCAGCTCCGGGATCGTACGGGGCACGCGTGGGGAGTTGGTGCGGGTTCGGGGTCGGACCGGCGCCGGGACGGTGCAGCCCTGGGGGTTACCTGCGGGTAGGTCACGTTCGTTCCAGAATGGCCGTCACGCCCTGGCCCCCCGCCGCGCAGACGGAGATCAGGCCGCGCCCCGGCCGGTCGCGCTCGGCGAGCAGCTTGGCCAGCGTCGCGACGATCCGGGCGCCGGTGGCCGCGAAGGGGTGGCCGGTGGCCAGGGAGGAGCCGGCGACGTTCAGCCGGGTGCGGTCCACGGGGGCGAGGCCCCGCTTCTCCCAGGCCGCGAGCGTCGCCAGCACCTGGGACGCGAACGCCTCGTGGACCTCGACGAGGTCGAAGTCCTCGATGCCGAGCCCGGCCCGCTCCAGCATCCGCGGGACCGCGTACGCCGGGGCCATCAGCAGGCCGTCCTCGCCGCCCGCGACGTCGCCGCGGGGGAAGTCGACGGCCGCGCTCTCGTACGCCGTCAGATACGCGAGCGGCTCCAGGCCCCGCGCCCCGGCCCACTCCTCGCTCGCCAGCAGCACCGTCGCCGCGCCGTCCGTCAGGGGGGTCGAATTGCCCGCCGTCATCGTGGGGTTCGGTCCGGACAGGCCGAACACCGGCGTCAGGGCGGCCAGTTTCCCCACCGTGGAGCCGGGGCGCAGGTTCTGGTCACGGTCCAGGCCCCGGAAGGGGACCACCAGGTCCTGGAAGAAGCCGCGTTCGTAGGCCGCCGCCAGCCGCTGGTGGCTCGCCGCCGCCAGTTCGTCCTGGGCGTCGCGGCTGATGCCCCAGGCGCGGGCGGTGATCGCGGCGTGCTCGCCCATCGACAGCCCGGTGCGGGGCTCGGCGTTGCGGGGGACGTCCGGGACGAGATGGCCCGGACGGACCTTCGCCAGCGCCTTGGCACGGCCGGCGAGGGTCTTCGCCCGGCGGGCCTCCAGCAGGATGCGGCGCAGGCGGTCGTTGACGCCGAGCGGCGCGTCGCTCGCGGTGTCGGCGCCGCCCGCGACCGCCGATTCGGTCTGGCCGAGGGTGATCTTGTTGGCGGCGGCGATCACGGCCTGGAGCCCGGTGCCGCAGGCCTGCTGGATGTCGTAGGCGGGCGTGCGGGCGTCCAGCGCCGAGCCGAGGACCGTCTCGCGGGCGAGGTTGAAGTCGCGGGCGTGCTTGAGCACGGCCCCGGCGACGAATTCGCCGACCTCGCCGGGCCCGGTCAGCGCGTACCGCTCGGCCAGGGCGTCGAGGGCGGCGGTGAGCATCTCCCGGTTGGAGGCGGTGGCGTAGGGCCCGTCGGAGCGGGCGAAGGGGACGCGCGCACCGCCGAGGACCGCGACACGCCGGGTCCGCGGCGGCTTCAGGGGGCTCATCTCGATCTGCTCCTCATCCGCGGCGCTGCATCGACAAGGGTGCCAAGGGTTTACCTCCGGTAACCTTACTGCAGAGTCAGCGCTGTTCTCAGTCCCCGTCAGGAGCTGGAGTCACCCATGGCCGACCGCTATCTGCGCTTCACCGGCACCGCTCCCGGCCGCTTCCTGACCCGCCGCCTCGGGCTGCCCCGGCCCGCGGAGCTGATCCGCCGCTCGGACCGGCACCCCGGCCTCACCGGCGGCCTGCTGCACCTGACGGCCGGCCCGGCCGACCCCGCTGTCGCCCCGGTCCTCGCCCGCACGGGCCTCGGCGCCGACGGCACCGGCCGGCCCGCAGCCGTCGTCCTCGACGCGACCGGCGTCCGGGACGCCGAGACGCTCACCGAGGTGCACGCGGCGCTCCACCCCGTCGTCCGGACGGTCGCCACGAGCGGCCGGGTGGTGGTGCTCGGCGCCCCGCTCGACCCCGCCGACCACCACCAGGCGGCCGCGCAGCAGGCGTTGGAGGGCTTCACCCGCTCGCTCGGCAAGGAGATCGGGCGGGGCAGGACCGTCAACCTGGTCCGGCTCACCGACGCCGACGCCGCGGAGTCGACCCTCCGCTTCCTCCTCTCCCCCGCCTCCGCCTACGTCAGCGGCCAGGTGATCGAGGTCGGGACCGGTGAGGTCACCGCCCCCGAGGACTGGGGCCGCCCGCTCGCCGGACACACCGCCCTGGTCACCGGCGCCGCGCGGGGCATCGGCGCGGCCGTCGCCGAGACGCTGGCCGGGCAGGGCGCGCAGGTCGTCGTCCTCGACGTGCCGGGAGCCGAGCGCCAGGCGCGTGAGGTCGCCGACCGCCTCGGCGGCAGCGCCCTCGCCCTCGACGTCACGGCCCCCGACGCGGGCGGGCGCATCGCCGCCGCCCTGCCCGGCGGGCTCGACGTCCTGGTCCACAACGCGGGCGTCACCCGCGACCGGCGCCTGGTCAACATGCCCGCCGAGCGCTGGAGTTCCGTCCTGGACGTCAACCTCGTGAGCGTGCTGCGCACCACCGACGCGCTCCTCGCGGCGGGCGCGCTGAACCGGGGCGGGCGGATCGTGGCGACGGCCTCGATCGCCGGCATCGCGGGCAACGCGGGGCAGACCAACTACGGCGCGAGCAAGGCGGGCGTCGTCGGCATGGTCCGCTCCCTCGCCCCGCGCGCGCTGGGCGAGCACGGGGTGACGGTGAACGCGGTCGCGCCGGGATTCATCGAGACCGGGATGACCGCGGCCGTCCCGCTGCTCATCCGCGAGGCGGGCCGCCGCATGAACTCCCTCGCGCAGGGCGGGCTGCCGGTGGACGTCGCCGAGACGACCGCCTGGCTCGCGCACCCGGCCTCGGGCGCGGTCAACGGCCAGGTCGTACGGGTCTGCGGCCAGAGCCTGCTGGGGGCGTGATGACCCCCGCCGCTCCCCCGACGACCACGCTGCCCGGTGTCCCCGCCCTCGCGCCGCTCCTCGCGCGCGGCGCCCTGCTGTCGCCCCTGCGCCGCCCCAGCCCGGACGCGGACTTCCCGCGCACCCGGCTCGTCGTCCCCGGCCTGCGCGCCGACCCGGCACGGCTCGCCGCCTACGCCCGGGTGTGCGGCTTCCCCGCGGGGGCGGACACGCTCCCGGTCACGTACCCGCACGTGCTGGGTTTCCCGCTGGCCATGCGGCTGATGAGCGGCCGGGACTTCCCTCTGCCGCTGCTCGGGCTCGTCCACACCTCCCTCGGCATCACCCGGCGGTCGGTGCTCCCGGCGAGCGGGGAGTACGAACTCGCCGTGCGCGTCGAGGCGCTGCTGCCGCACCGGCGCGGCACCGAGGCCGCCGTGGTGACGGAGCTGAGGACCGGCGGGGACCTGGTGTGGGAGTCGCGCAGCACCTATCTGGCGCGGCACCGCGCGCCCGGGCACGGCTCCGCCGCCGGTCAGCCCGCCGGTTCCCCGGCCGACCCGCGGCAGGACGGGCCGCCGCTGCCCGTGCGGGCCGAGTGGCGGCTCGGGGGCGACCTGGGGCGGCGCTACGGTGCCGCCTCCGGCGACCGCAACCCGATCCACCTGCACCCGCTCACCGCCCGGCTGTTCGGCTTCCCCCGGGCCGTCGCGCACGGCATGTGGACCGTGGCCCGCTGCCTCGCCGAGCACGGGGCACCCCCGGCGGCCGTGGTGCGGGCGGTCTTCCGGGCGCCGGTGCTCCTGCCGGGGACGGTGACGTACGGGGCCGGCGGCGGGCGGTTCGAGCTGCGCGGCACCGACGGGCGGCCGCACCTGACCGGCGAGGCCGGCCCCTACCCGGCGGGCTGAGCCACCGCGTCCGCGTCGGCGCCCTCCGGCGGGGACCAGGGCCGGTCCGCCATCAGGTTGCCGAGGCCGGCCCAGGCGAAGTTCATCAGGGTGGCCGCCGCCTGCTTCGCGGTGACGCCCTCGGTCGCCCCCGCCCAGTCGGCGAGCGACTCGGCGGCACCCACGAGGGCCTCGGCGAGCCCGGCGACCTCCCGCTCCGGCAGCCCCGGGTCCCGGTGGGCGTCGCGCGCGGCGGCGGCGATGAGCTGCGTCACGAACGCGACGATCTCCTCCCGCATCGCCGCGACCTCGGCGGCGAACCGCTCGCCGTGGGTGCGGGCCTGAAGGTGCAGCACGGCCCAGGCGTCCGGGTTGCGGGCGGTGTGGGTGAAGAACGCCCGCAGTCCCGACCACAGTTGCGCGTCGGGCGCCAGTCCGGGGCGGACGCCCGCGCGGACGGCCTCGGTGAGCGCACGCGCCTCGCGGCGGATGCAGGCGGTGAAGAGGTCTTCCTTCGAGTTCAGGTACAGGTAGACCAGCGGCTTGGAGACGCCCGCGAGTTCGGCGATCTCGTCCATCGACGCCGCCGTGTACCCGCGCTGTCCGAAGATCCGCACCGCCGCGTCCAGCATCTGCTGCTCACGTACCGCCCGCGGCATCCGCTTGGTCCTGCCCACACCCATGCGCATCAGCGTACGGTCCCCGCGCCCGTACGCAGGACGGCGTCCGGACGTGGGGACGTCCGGACGCCGTTCGCCGTGCTCGGCCGGCCGCGCGGTCAGGCCGCGACCGGGACGGGCTCCGCGTCCCGCTGCTCCTGCTCCTGCTCGTCCAGCGGCGAGCTGTGCGCCTGGTCGTAGGCCTTGCGGTCGAGCAGACCCTCGCGGGCCGAGACGATCACCGGGACCAGGGCCTGGCCGGCGACGTTGGTCGCGGTGCGCATCATGTCCAGGATGGGGTCGATCGCCAGGAGCAGGCCGACACCCTCCATGGGCAGGCCCAGCGTGGACAGGGTCAGGGTCAGCATGACCGTGGCACCGGTGAGGCCGGCCGTGGCGGCGGAGCCGACCACCGACACGAACGCGATCAGCAGGTAGTCGCCGACGCCGAGCTGGATGTCGAAGATCTGCGCGACGAAGATCGCGGCGATCGCCGGGTAGATCGCGGCGCAGCCGTCCATCTTGGTGGTGGCGCCGAACGGCACGGCGAAGGACGCGTACTCCTTCGGCACACCGAGGCGCTCGGTGACCCGCTGGGTCAGCGGCATGGTGCCCACGGACGACCGGGAGACGAAGGCGAGCTGGATCGCGGGCCAGGCGCCCTTGAAGAACTGCACGGGGCTGGCCTTGGCGACGGTGGCGAGCAGCACCGGGTAGACCACGAACAGGACGATCGCGCAGCCGACGTAGATGTCCGCGGTGAAGGTCGCGTACTTGCCGATCAGGTCCCAGCCGTAGGTGGCGATGGCCCGGCCGATGAGGCCGACGGTGCCGAGGGGGGCCAGGCGGATGACCCACCACAGGGCCTTCTGGAGGAGTTCGAGGACGGACTCGCTCAGGTTGAGGATCGGCTGGGCCTTCTCGCCGAGCTGGAGCGCGGCGATACCGGCGACGGCGGCCATGAAGACGATCTGGAGGACGTTCAGCTCGGTGAACGGCGTGATGACGTCGGTGGGCACGATGCCGGTCAGGAAGTCGATCCAGGAACCGGTGTGCTCGGGCTTGGCACCGTCGGCCGGCGTGAGGCCGGTGCCGGCGCCGGGGTTGGTGACCAGGCCGATGACCAGACCGATGGCCACCGCGATCAGCGACGTGATCATGAACCAGAGAAGGGTGCGCGACGCCAGGCGGGCCGCGTTGTTGACCTTCCGCAGGTTGGTGATCGAGACGAGGATCGCGAAGAAGACCAGCGGGGCGACGGCCAGCTTCAGCAGGCCGATGAAGGTGCCGCCGATCTTGTCCAGGGTGGTGACCAGCCAGGACAGGTCCTGGCTGCGGGCCAGCCAGCCCAGCAGGACGCCGAGGACGAGGCCGGCGATTATCTGGGCCCAGAAGGGCACCTTGAACTTCACGGGTGAGGACACGGACAGGCTCCGTAAGGGGACGGGACGCGGGGACGGACGCGCAGAGCTGACGTGGAGAACGACGGGATCGGAAAGGGAACGTCAGGGGGAACGTCAGGGCCGACAGTTCGCGGACGCGCACCGACAGAGGTCCACGTGCAGGCGCGCCACGAGCGCGAGGCTCGGCGGTGTGGCGGGCGCGGCTGCTGACTTCATGCGTATGACTTTAACACCGATGCTTTGAGTCTCTCAAAGCCTATCTTTGAGAGGCTGGAGAGCACTCCTGCCCGTAAAACGCAAAGCGCCCCGGTTTCCTGCGATTTCGGAAACCGGGGCGCGTACGAGCGTGACGCGGATTACGAGGTCTGCCCCTGGGCGCGGGCGGCGTCGTCGGCGAGGTCCTCCTGGCCGCGGCTGGCCTCCAGGTTCGCCTTCATGCGGTCGACGCGCCGCACGACCTGCACGGAGGCCCGGTCGCGCTCCTTGCGCAGGACCACGAAGCTGATGGGCGCGGACAGCAGCAGGGACAGCAGGATGATCCACATGCCGTTGGAGTCGCCGAGACCGCGCGGGAACACGCCGGCGTAGACGAGGCCCCAGACGACCACGAGGCAGCCCGCGAAGACTCCGAGGCGCATCAGCGTGTAGCGGAGCATCTCAATCCACTCTTCCGTTGGGGGTGACCGGAACGTACCCATAAGGGCACCGTCCAGTGAAGCACGCCGCGACCGGGGCACCACAGGCGGGGTGCCGCGTTCAGGTCAGCGGCAGCAGCATCGTGATGTCGTCCCGGTCGTCGCCGGGCGCCACCCGTATCGCGCCGGGCACGCGGCCGACCTCCTTGCAGCCGCAGGACTCGTAGAACCGCTCCAGTCCGCCGCCGCCCCGGCAGGTCAGCCGGATCGCCTCGATGCCCTCGCAGCCGCGGGCCGCGTCGGCGGCGGCCGCCATCAGGTCCCGGCCGTAACCGCGGCCCTGGTGGCGGGGATGGACCATCACCGTGTAGAGCCACAGCCAGTGCCTCATCAGCCGGTGCGTGTTGAAGGCGAGGAACGCGGTGGCGGCCACCCGGCCCTCCTCGTCGTGCCCGACGAGCAGCCGGGTACGGCCCTCGGCCATGGCCACCAGGTGCTTGACCAGCTCGGGGCGCACGTCCTCGCGGCTCACCGGCGGCACGAAGCCCACGGAGCCGCCGGCGTTGGTCACGTCCGCCCACAGGTCGAGGACGCCGTCGCGCAGCTCGGGGGTCAGGGCGGGGTCGAGTGTGAAAGTAAGGGACACTGATCCATATTAGCTATTACCGACCGGGTCTCCCGTGTGATTCACGACAAGACCCGCGCCGCCACCTCCAGGTCGGAGACCAGACCCCGGTACGCCCCCTCCCGGTCGTCCGCCCGCAGCACCGCCGACGGGTGCACCGTCGGCACCAGCCGCTCCGGCCGCCCGTGGATCTCCTCCTCCAGCACCGTGCCGCGCACCTGCGTGACCCGGAACGACGACCCGAGCAGCGCCTTGCCGGCCGTCGCGCCGAGCACCACGATCAGCTCGGGCTCCACCCGGTCCAGCTCGGCGGCGAGCCACGGCCCGCACGCCGTCATCTCCCGCAGGGTGGGCGCCTTGTGGATACGGCGCTTGCGCGGCTCGGCCTGCGTGAACTTGAAGTGCTTGACCGCGTTGGTGACGTACGCGTCCGCCGGGTCCAGGCCGGCCTCGGCCAGGGCCCGGTCGAGGAGTTTGCCGGCGGGACCGACGAAGGGTCTGCCCTGGCGGTCCTCCTGGTCACCGGGCTGCTCTCCCACGAGCATGAGGCGCGCGTCGGCCCTGCCGGCGCCGAAGACCGTCTGCGTGGCGTCCCGGTGCAGGGGGCAGCCCCGGCACCCGGCGGCCGCCTCCCGCAGTGCGGCGAGGCCGCCGCGCTCCGGCACGAAGGGCTGTGCGGTGTAGTCGTCCTCGGGGGCCATGCGGTGCGGGTACCCGCTGGGAGCGGTTCGGATCCGATGCCGGCCGCGGGCCGGTGGCGGCCGCAGGACGACCGGGGACTCACACCCGCATCGCCTGCGGCGTGTCCCGCCGCGCCGGGTCGGGCCCCTCGTACTCACGGATGATCTCGTACCGCGTGTTCCGCTCCACCGGCCGGAACCCGGCGTCGCGGATCAGGTCGAGCAGGTCCTCGCGCGTCAGCTTGTTCGGCGTGCCGAAGTCGTCCGCGTCGTGCGTGATCTTGTACTCGACGACCGAGCCGTCCATGTCGTCGGCCCCGTGCTGGAGCGCGAGCTGCGCCGTCTGGACGCCGTGCATCACCCAGAAGACCTTGACGTGCGGCACGTTGTCGAAGAGCAGCCGCGACACCGCGAAGGTCCTGAGCGCCTCCGCTCCGGTCGCCATCTGCGTCCGCGCCTGGAGCCGGTTGCGGATCTTCCCGTCCTTCATGTCCACGAAGTCGTGCTGGTAGCGCAGCGGGATGAAGACCTGGAAGCCGTTCGTCTCGTCCTGGAGCTCACGCAGCCGCAGCACGTGGTCCACGCGGTGGCGGGGCTCCTCGATGTGGCCGTAGAGCATGGTGCACGGGGTCTTCAGCCCCTTCTCGTGCGCCAGGCGGTGGATGCGCGACCAGTCCTCCCAGTGGGTGCGGTGGTCGACGATGTGCTGCCGCACCTCCCAGTCGAAGATCTCGGCGCCGCCCCCGGTCAGGGACTCCAGACCGGCGTCGATCAGCTCGTCGAGGATGTCGGAGGCGGACATCCCGGAGATCGTCTCGAAGTGGTGGATCTCGGTGGCCGTGAACGCCTTCAGCGACACGCCGGGCAGCGCGGCCTTCAGCTCCCTGAGCGAGCGCGGGTAGTAGCGCCACGGCAGGCTCGGGTGCAGCCCGTTGACGATGTGCAGCTCGGTGAGGTTCTCGCCCTCCATCTCCTTGGCGAGCTTGACGGCCTCCTCGATGCGCATCGTGTAGGCGTCCTTCTCCCCCGGCTTGCGCTGGAAGGAGCAGTACGCGCAGGACGCCGTGCACACGTTGGTCATGTTGAGGTGCCGGTTGACGTTGAAATGGACGACGTCGCCGTTCTTCCGCGTCCGCACCTCGTGCGCGAGGCCGCCGAGCCACGCCAGGTCGTCCGACTCGTACAGCGCGATGCCGTCCTCGCGGGTCAGGCGGACGCCCGCCCGCACCTTCTCCTCCAGCTCGCGCTTGAGCCCGGCGTCCATGCGATACCTCTTTCCGATCAGACTCCGTAAACCGTACGCCCCGTGCCCTACATCTCCTCGGGCAGCTCGCCCACCCGGTTCTCCCACTTGGTGGAGAGCACGATGGTGGTACGGGTCCGCGAGACGCCCCGCGTCCCGGACAGCCGGCGGATGATGCTCTCCAGGCCGTCGACGTCGGTCGCGCGCACCTTGAGCATGAACGAGTCGTCGCCGGCGATGAACCAGCAGTCCTCGATCTCCCGCAGGTCCTTCAGCCGCTGCGCCACGTCCTCGTGGTCGGCGGCGTCGGACAGGGAGATGCCGATCAGGGCAGTGACGCCGAGGCCGAGGGACGCGGAGTCCACGGTGGCCCGGTAGCCCGTGATGACGCCGGCCGCCTCCAGCCGGTTGATCCGGTCGGTGACGCTGGGTCCCGACAGTCCGACGAGGCGTCCCAGCTCCGCGTAGGAGGCCCGGCCGTTCTCCCTCAGGGCCTGGATGAGCTGCCTGTCCACCGCGTCCATGCGATCGAAGCCTTCCGCTGAAGAGGTCTGGGGATACGTGGGGGGAGGTGGTGCCGAGGGGTGCCGCGGCCGGCACCCGGTGCTCAGCCGGCGGGGCGCGCCCCCGAGCCGAGTTCGCCGCGCCAGCGGCGGTACAGGCGGTGCTCCACGCCCGCCGCGTCGAGTACGCGTCCGGCGACGAAGTCCACCAGGTCCTGGATGTGCGTCGCCCCCGCGTAGAACGCCGGTGAGGCGGGCACCACGGCCGCGCCCGCGTCGTCCAGGGCGACCAGGTGCCGCAGGGTCCGGCCGTCCAGCGGGGTCTCCCGCACGGCGACGACCAGCGTGCGGCCCTCCTTCAGGGAGACGCTCGCCGCCCGCTGGAGCAGGTCCTTCGACAGCCCCAGCGCGACCCCGGCCACGCAGGCCGTCGACGCCGGCACGATCAGCATGCCCTTGGCGGGGTACGAGCCCGAGGACGGCCCGGCCGCGAGGTCGCCCGCGCTCCAGTACCGCACCCGGTCGCCGTCGAGGTCGACGTCGAAGGTGTCCGGTGTGCCGTCGGCTCCGCGGGCCAGCCAGGCGTGCAGGTCGTGCCGCCAGTGGGCGTCCCGGAAGGAGATGCCGGTCTCGTCGAGCAGGGTGAGCCGCGAGGCCCGGCTGACCACCAGGTCGACGCTCTCGCCGGCCGCGAGGAGCGCTCGCAGCACCGACGCCGCGTACGGCGTACCGGATGCCCCCGACACCCCCACGATCCAAGGCGCGCGCTGCGTCTGTCCTGGCTTCATGATGTCGAGCCTATCCGCAGGCTCGGACTGTTCAGACCGTGAGGCCCCGAACCAGCAGATCCAGCAGCGCGCACACGAACAGGGCAATGCCGATGAAGCCGTTGACGGAGAAGAACGCCCTGTTCAGCCGGGACAGGTCGGTGGGCCGCACGATCGTGTGCTCGTAGACGAACGCGCCCGCGACGATCAGCAGGCCGAACCAGAAGAAGGCACCGGCGCCGGTGGCCAGCGCGTACCAGACGAACAGGGCCGTGGTGACGGTGTGGCAGGCGCGGGCGCCCCAGATGGCCGCCGGGACGCCGAAGCGGGCCGGCACCGACTTCACGCCGACCCTGCGGTCGGTCTCGACGTCCTGGCAGGCGTAGATCAGGTCGAAGCCGCCGATCCAGACGCCGACCGCGAGGCCGAGGATGACCGCGTCCCAGGACCACTCGCCGCTGATCGCCAGCCAGCCGCCGACCGGACCCATCGCCTGGGCGAGCCCCAGGATGGCCTGCGGGAAGTTCGTGAACCGCTTGCCGTACGGGTACACCACCATCGGGATCACGGCGACGGGGGCGAGGGCGAGGCACAGCGGGTTGAGCAGGGCCGCCGCGCCGAGGAAGACGACGACGGCGACCAGCGCGCCGGTCCAGGCGTGCCGGACCGACATCGCGCCGGTGACCAGCTCGCGGTGGGCGGTGCGCGGGTTACGGGCGTCGATCTCGCGGTCGATGATCCGGTTGACGGCCATCGCGAAGGTACGCAGGCCCACCATGGCGACGGTGACCAGGAGCAGCCGGCCCCAGTGGATGTTCCTGTCCCACTCGTACATCGCGGTGAGCGCGGCGATGTAGGCGAAGGGCAGCGCGAACACCGAGTGCTCGATCATCACCAGGCGCAGGAACGCCTTGGTGCGCCCCGGTTGCCGCGGCAGCGCGGCGGAAGCCGACGTCACAGTCCGTACTCCTTCCAGCGGCGGTCGACCTTCGCCGCCGTCTCCGGGTCGGACAGCACCATGTCCGGCCAGCCCCCGTCGCGCGTGTACCCCTCCTCGGGCAGCTTCCGCGTCGCGTCGATGCCCGCCTTGCCACCCCAGAACTGCTGGTAGGAGGCGTGGTCGAGGTGATCGACCGGGCCTTCGACGACGGTGAGGTCCCGGGCGTAGTCGGTGTTGCCGAGCGCGCGCCAGGCGACCTCGTGCAGGTCGTGGACGTCGCAGTCGGAGTCGACGACCACGATCAGCTTGGTCAGGGACATCATGTGCGCGCCCCAGATGGCGTGCATCACCTTCTGGGCGTGTTTGGGGTACTTCTTGTCGATCGACACGATCGCACAGTTGTGGAAGCCGCCCGCCTCGGGGAGGTGGTAGTCCACGATGTCCGGGACGATGATCTTCAGCAGGGGAAGGAAGAACCGTTCGGTCGCGCGGCCCAGCGGGCCGTCCTCCGTCGGGGGCCGGCCGACGACGATGGACTGGAGCAGCGGGCGCCTGCGCATGGTCACGCAGTCGATCCTCAGGGCCGGGAAGGGCTCCTGCGGCGTGTAGAAGCCGGTGTGGTCGCCGAAGGGCCCTTCGGGCAGCATATCGCCGGGCTCCAGCCACCCCTCCAGCACCACCTCGGCGTTGGCGGGGACCTGGAGCGGCACGGTCTTGCAGTCGACCATCTCGACGCGCTTGCCCTGCACGAAGCCGGCGAACAGGTACTCGTCGATGTCGCCGGGCAGCGGGGCGGTGGAGGCGTACGTCACGGCGGGCGGGCAGCCGAAGGCGATGGCGACGGGCAGCCGCTCGCCGCGCCGGGCGGCGACCTGGTAGTGGTTGCGGCTGTCCTTGTGGATCTGCCAGTGCATGCCGATGGTGCGCTTGTCGTGGCGCTGGAGCCGGTACAGGCCGAGGTTGCGGACGCCCGTCTCCGGGTCCTTGGTGTGGGTGAGGCCGAGGTTGAAGAAGGAGCCGCCGTCCTTGGGCCAGGTGAAGAGGGCGGGCAGCCGGTCGAGGTCCACGTCGTCCCCGTGCAGGACGACCTCCTGGACGGGGGCGTTGTCGGACTTCACCTTCTTCGGCGGCACGTGCGTCATCGCGCCGAGCTTGCCGAACGCCTCGCGCATCCCGACGAAGCCCTGCGGCAGTTCGGGCCGCAGCAGCCCGCCGATCCTGTCGGAGATGTCGCTGTACGACTTCAGCCCGAGGGCCTTGAGCAGGCGCCGGTCGGTGCCGAAGACGTTCATGGCCAGCGGCATCGCCGAGCCCTTCACGTTCTCGAAGAGGAGGGCGGGGCCGCCGGCCTTGTTCACCCGGTCGACGATCTCCCCGACCTCCAGATACGGGTCCACCTCGGCCTTGATGCGCTTCAGGTCGCCCTCGCGCTCCAGAGCCCTGAGCAGGGAGCGAAGATCGTCGTAAGCCATGCCGTCCAGTATCCCCGAGCGGTTACGCTGGCCCTGTACCTGGGGGCCGTGACGCGTCCCCGTCCACCGCTTGAGCTGGAGAGGCCCCATGCTCCGGGTGCTGATGTTCCTCGTGCCACTGGCGTTGAGCGTCTACGCGTTCATCGACTGCATCAGCACGAAGGACGAGGACATCCGTCACATGCCCAAGCCGTTGTGGGCGATCCTCGTGCTGCTGTTCCCGCTGGTCGGGTCGATCTCCTGGATCATCGCGGGCAAGAAGCGGCAGCCGGCCGGCGCGGCGCCCTGGGGCGGCGGCGGGCGTCAGTGGGTGGCCCCGGACGACAACCCGGAGTTCCTCAAGTCCTTGAACGAGGAGAAGGACAAGGACAAGGACGAGGACCCCAAGGGCGACTGAGCGGACCGTCCACGCGGGCGTCCCGGTCCTGCCCGGACCCGGCGGCCGTACGCTCCCCCCGGGCCGCACGGACGGTCCCGGGTCCGGACAGGCATCCCAGTCTGTACCATCACCCGCCCGGATTGAAAGATCTTTCTAGAAAATCGTTCCGCGACGCTGGTCGTCACGGTCCCCCCGGAGAAAACGGTCGCCTCATGAGTCCCAAGCAGCAACGTGGTGAGGCCACCGCCGAGCTTCTCCTCGACGCCGCTCTGCGGGTGTACGGCGAGGCCGGCGAGCAGGGGCTGACCGTCAGCGCCGTGACCAGGGCCAGCGGAGTGAGCCTCGGCAGCCTCTACCACCACTTCGGCAGCATCGACGGCCTCGTCGACGCGCTGCTGCTGCGGTGGCTGGAGCGGCTGCTCGGCGAGATGGTCACCGCGCTGGAACGTTCGCGCACCGCCCGGACCGGCGTCCGCGCCCTCGTGCGCGCGTACCTGGCCTTCGTACGGGAGCACCCGGACGCGGGCAGGCTGCTGCACTCGTCCCGCGCCGACCGCCTCGGCATGACCCGGGCCGAGCAGCTCCGCGACGCCCAGGAGGCCCGCCTGACCCCGCTGGCCGACTGGGTCCAGCGGCACGTCGACAAGAGCGAACTCGCGCCCCTCTCCCTGCCGTTGATCGAGTCCCTGGTACTCGGCCCCGTCGTCGGCGCGGCACGCCGCTGGCTGACCCTCGGCGACATCGACCTGGACGAGGCCGCACGCGTCCTGCCGGAACGGATCTGGCGGTCGGTGCGGGCCGGGGAGCGGTGAGGGGCGGTCGGCTCACGACCGGACCCCTGTCGACGCGCACGCGAAGGGCCGGTCCGCGTGACCTGGGTCATGCGGGCCGGCCCTGCCGGTGCCGCGGAGGCTACACGCCCGAGTAGGAGTGCAGGCCGCCGACGAACATGTTGACGCCGTAGTAGTTGAACAGCCAGCAGCCGAAGGCGAGCAGGGCCAGGTAGGCGGCCTTGCGGCCCTTCCAGCCGGCGGTGGCGCGGGCGTGCAGGAAGCAGGCGTAGGCGACCCAGGTGATGAAGGACCAGACCTCCTTGGGGTCCCAGCCCCAGTAGCGGCCCCAGGCGTCGCCGGCCCAGATCGCGCCCGCGATGATCGTGAACGTCCACAGCGGGAAGACGGCGGCGTTGACGCGGTAGGCGAACTTGTCGAGGGACGCCGCGGCGGGCAGGCGGTCCAGCACGGAGCTGGCGAAGCGGCCGGGTGTGCCGCCCGTGGCGAGCTTGTTCTCGAACGAGTCCTTGAACAGGTACAGGAGCGCGGCCACCGCGCCGACGTAGAAGACCGCGCCGCAGAAGATGGCCGTGGAGACGTGGATGTAGAGCCAGTACGAGTGCAGCGCCGGGACGAGCTGGTCGCTCGCGGTGTAGAGGACCGTGACGGCGAGGCCGAGGTCCAGCAGGACCGTGGTGGTCAGCGGCAGGCCGAGCCAGCGGACGTTCTTCTTCAGGGCGAGCAGCGCGAGGTACACGCCGACGGCGACCGTCGTGAACGTGATGTTGAACTCGTACATGTTGCCCCACGGCGCCCGCTGCACCGACAGGGCCCGCGCGAGCACACCGCCCGCCTCGAGGGCGAAGGCGAGCACGGTGAGCGAGATGGCGATGCGCCCGTAGAGGTCGCCCTTCTCGGTGCCGCCGTGGGCGCCCGGCCCGTCGGGTACGTCACGGGAGCCGGCCGCGGCGCGCACGACGACCTCCGGCCGCTCCAGTACGGCGGTGCCGCCGGCCTTCTTGACGGTGACCGCCGGGGCGGCCTTGGCCTTGGCGTCCGTCTGCGCGGTGAGCGCGGCGGCCGTGCGGCCGACCTTGCTGCGACTGCCGAAGAGCCACTCGGTGATGTAGGCGAAGAAGGCCAGCGTGTAGACGGCCATCGAGGAGTAGATCAGCGTGTTGCTGAGGTTCGCCAGATCCTCGTTGGTGGCGGCGGCCAGTTGTGTGGCGGCGGCGAGAGTCACTTCTCAGCCCCTTCGGCAGGTACTACGGGGGGTTCGGGGGTCTCGGGGTCGGGGGCGCCGGGCGCCCGTTCGTACAGGATCCCGGCGAGGTCGCCGAGTTCCTCGGGCACCTTGGCGGACTCGCTGCGGCCGAGACCGGCCATCTCGACGACGGTGACGCCGTCGGGGCCCTCGACGGCCCGCACCCACACGCGGCGGCGCTGGATGAACAGGGAGCCGGCCAGGCCCAGGATGGCGACGACGGCGCCGCCGAGCGCCCAGCCGCTGGCGGGCTGCCTGGTGACCTGGAAGTTCGCCCACTCCTGGACGCCCTCGAAGGTCACCGTGCCGGCGCCGCCGGGCAGGGTCATGGTCTCACCGGGCTTCAGGAGCTGCTTGAAGAGCTTGCCGTCGGCGCCCTTGAACTCCTTCATGTTGGTCCGGTCGAGCTGGTAGATGCTCTTCGGGATGCCCGCGTCGACGCCGAGGTCGCCGTGGTACGCGGAGAGCGCGAGGGTCGGGTTGAGCAGCGCCGGGAAGGACGAGAACATGGCGCTGCCCTCGCCGCCGTAGGTCGGCAGGAAGAACGCGTTGAAGCCGAGCTGCTCCTTGACGCCCTTGGCGTTGCGGTAGCCGTCGCGGACCATGATGGCGCCGGAGGAGGTGACGTTGGCGTCCAGCGGCAGCAGCGCGGTCGCCTCGCGGTCCATCACGACGTTGCCCTTGCCGTCCCTGACGGTGACGATGGGCGCGTAGCCGTGGGCGGTGAGGTAGACCTTCGAGCCGTCGACCTCCAGCGGCTCGTTGACCTTGATGGTGGTCGCCTTGTCCTTGCCGTAGGCGCCCTCGCTGTAGACGACCTTGGCCTCGTAGATGCGCGGGGTGCCGCGGTTGGGGCCGGTCGCCTCGTAGGTGCCGCGGAAGTCCTTCAGGGAGAAGCTGAACGGCGACAGGTCGTGGTCCGGGTCGAAGAGGTTGCCGGACTTGAAGTCGTCGTACTGGGTCAGCGTGTTGGAGAAGCCGTCGCCCTCCAGGATCAGCTTGTTGCCCTCGTACTTGAAGAGCTGGCCCCAGGCGAAGGCGATCAGCATCACGATCAGCGCGACGTGGAAGGCGAGGTTGCCGGCCTCCCGCAGATAGCCCTTCTCCGCGGCGACGGCGTCACCGACCGTGTGGGCGCGGAACCGGCGCTTCTTCAGCAGGGCCAGGGCGGCCTCGCGGACCTGCTCCGGCTCGGCCCCGGTGCGCCAGGTGGTGTAGGCGGGCAGCCGGGTCAGGCGCCGGGGCGCGCCGGGCGGACGCCCGCGGAGCTGGCCGACGAACTGCCAGGTGCGCGGCACGATGCAGCCGATGAGGGAGACGAACAGCAGGATGTAGATCGCGGAGAACCACACCGAGCTGTAGACGTGGAAGAGGCCGAGCTTGTCGTAGACCGGCGCCAGGAGGTCGTGGTCCTCGCGGAACGCCGCGACCTTGGTGGCGTCGATGCCCTCCTGCGGGATCAGCGAGCCGGGGATCGCGCCCAGCGACAGCAGCAGGAGCAGGACCAGCGCCACCCGCATCGAGGTGAGCTGCCGCCAGAACCAGCGGATCCAGCCGACGACGCCGAGCGCGGGGAGGTTGGGTGCCTCCTCGCGGGGGGCGGTGGAGAGCTGGGAGCCGGCGGCGCCCAGTTCCTGTTCGTCGCCGCCCTCGGCGGGCCGTGCGGCAGGGGTCTTGTCCGACCCGGTTTTCGAAGTCGTGCTCATCGAGTCAGATCCCCACAGTGAAGCCGTTGGACCAGGTCTGCATGTCCTGCACGATGCTGTCCCACGCGCCGGTCAGCAGCAGCAGGCCGGTCGCGATCATCATGATCCCGCCGACGCGCATCACCCAGACATAGTGCCGCTTGATCCAGCCGAAGGCGCCGAGCGCCTTGCGGAAGGCGACCGCGGCGAGCACGAACGGCAGGCCGAGGCCGAGGCAGTAGGCGACGGTCAGTATGGCGCCGCGCCCGGCGGTGCCCTGCTGGGAGGAGAGGATCAGCACCGAGGAGAGCGTCGGGCCGATGCAGGGCGTCCAGCCGATGCCGAACAGGGCACCGAGCACGGGGGCGCCGACCAGCCCGCTCACGGGCCTGCGGTGGAAGCGGAACTCGCGCTGGGTGAGCCAGGGCATCAGGCCCATGAAGAAGACGCCCATGAGGACCATGAAGACGCCGAGCACCTTCGTCAGTACGCCCCGGTTGTCCTGGAGCGTCTCGCCGAAGAAGCCGAACAGGGCGCCGCTGGAGACGAACACGGCCGTGAAGCCGAGGACGAACAGCGAGGCACCGGCCACCATCCGCCCGCGCCGGGCCTCCTGCAGGTCGGTGCCGGTGACGCCGGTCACGTAGGAGAGGTAGCCGGGCACCAGCGGGAGCACGCAGGGCGAGAAGAAGGAGACGAGGCCGCCGAGCAGCGCGATGGGCAGCGCGACCAGCAGGGCGCCGTTGAGCACCGTGCCGTTGCTGCCCGTCGCGGCGAGCGTGGACAGTGCGCTCACGTCACTTCTCCGCCAGGACCGGGTCGAGCATCTTGCGCAGCTTCTCCTCGCTGAGCGCCTGGAGCGTGCGCGCGGCGACCTTCCCGTCCCGGTCGATGACGAGGGTGGACGGGATGGCCTGCGGGTTGAGGGTGCCCTTCTCGAAGCGGAGCATCAGCTTGCCGGTCGGGTCGTACAGACTCGGGTAGCTGACCCCGAACTCCTTCTCGAAGGCGCGGGCCGGACCGGTGGAGGTGTCGCGGGTGTTGATGCCGGCGAACTGGACGCCCTGGTCCTTGACGTCCTGGTAGACCTTCTCGAAGTTCTTGGCCTCGGCGCGGCAGGGCGGGCACCAGGAGCCCCACACGTTGAGGACGACGACCTTGCCCTTGTGGTCCGCGAGCGAGAACCGCCCGCCGTCCACGGTCTCGCCGGACAGGTCGGGGGCGTCGGCCCGCTCGCCCTTCTTCACGGTGGAGATGCCGTCCGAGCCGGTGATGAACCCGGTCTGGCCGCCTCCGCCGGACGTCCCTCCCGACCCGCACGCGGAGACGAGCAGCGCTGCCACGGCGGCGCCGGTGGTCAGGGCGGCGCGACGGCGGACTCTGGCGGTGCGGTTCGAGCGCAGGGGGGCGCGGCTGGCGGCACTCATGTGAAAAGTTTCGCATGTCCGTTCCGGGGATCTTGGGCACCCCCCTCGCGGACCGGAACCCGCATTTCAGGCGGCGTCCGCCGGGGCCGTGGAGCCGCTCGCGGGGGCCTCCTTGAGGAAGGCGTTCCAGCCACCGGCCGGACGCTGTCCCACCTCGACCGTGCGCAGCCTGGCGAGCACCTCGGGCCTCTGCGCGTCCAGCCAGTCGGTGAACTGGCGGAAGGAGACGAGCCGGATGTCACCGCCCTTCTCCTTCTCCCGCGCGATGTGTTCGAGGGCGTTCTCGACGGCGTCCATGTAGATGCCGCCGTTCCACTCCTCGAAGTGGTTGCCGATGAAGAAGGGTGCCCGGTTTGTCTCGTATGCCCGCTTGAATCCGGCTATGTAGGCGTCGGTGGCCTGTTGGCGCCAGCCCGGGTAGTTGTGGGCGGGCGCCTTGGTCGAGTTGAGGGACTGGTTGGCGAGGATGTTGTAGTCCATCGACAGGACCTCGAAGGAGTGCCCGGGGAACGGTATCTGCTGCAACGGCAGGTCCCAGATCCCGTCCTTCTTCACCGGCCACACCTGGCGGCCGCCGGGCGAGGAGGCGTCGTAGCGCCAGCCCAGCTCGCGGGCGGCGGGCAGCAGGTTGTCCTGGCCGAGCAGACAGGGCGTGCGGCCGCCTACCAGTTCCTTGTCGTAGTCGAAGGGCAGCGGGGGCAGGTCCGTCCAGCCGGTGTTGGTCCGCCACTGCTTCACGAACGACTTCGCCTGGTCGATCTCGCTGCGCCACTGCGCCGGGGTCCAGTTGCCGACCGTGCCGCTGCCGCCGCAGAAGTGGCCGTTGAAGTGGGTGCCTATCTCATGGCCCTCCAGCCAGGCGCGGCGGACGCCGGCGAGCGTGTCCTTGATGTGGGCGTCGGTGAGGTAGCCGATGTCGGAGGCGCCGCGCGGGTTGTTCGGCGGGTCGTAGAGGCGCTTCTTCGACTCGGGCAGCAGATACAGGCCCGAGAGGAAGAAGGTCATGTGCGCGCCGTGCTCCCGGGCGAGGTCCAGGAAGCGCGGGAACAGCCCGTTGCCGACCTCCCCCGCCCCGTCCCAGGAGAAGACGACGAACTGCGGCGGCGTCTGGCCGGGCTCCAGCGGCACGGGCGCCTCGGGCTGGTGCGGCTGCTTGCCCGTGTACGCCGTGGAGCCGTCGCCGATGGGCCGCGCCGGGGGCTTGCCGGAGGCGGACGCCGAGGGCCGGGCGCCGGAACCGGCCGCCTGGTGCGAGCCGCCCGACGACGTGTGGGAACCGCAGCCCGCGAGCCCGGCCGCGGCCGCGGCGCCCGCGCCGAGTCCGAGCATCCCCCTGCGGGTGAGAGTGCGGGTGGAAGTGCGCATCGCAACCTCGTTCGTCACGTCCTCTGGTGGTCACTCGGTGAGAGGACGTGACGAACGTGCGGGTTCCGCATATTTGTGCGGATTCCGTAACGGGGTGCGCGGCCGGGGGCGGCCGTCCCGCCGCGGAACCGTCAGGCCCCGAAGGCCTTGCCCTGCCCCTTCACCGGCTTGGCCCCCGCGAGGAGGTGGGCCGGGACCAGGTCGCGGGCGGGCTCGGTGTAACCGACGGACACGATCCGGTCGCCCTGGAACGTGAACGTCGTCAGGGACGCCAGCGTGCACTGCCGCTTGCGCGGGTCGTGCCACAGCCGCCGCCGCTCGACGTACGACCGCAGGATCCAGATCGGCAACTGGTGGCTGACGACGACCGCCTCGTGCCCGCGCGCCCTGTCCTTCGCCGCGGTCAGCGCGCCCATCATCCGCACCACCTGGTCGACGTAGGGCTCGCCCCAGGACGGCTTGAACGGGTTGACGACGTGCTTCCAGTTGGCCGGCCGGCGCAGCGCGCCGTCGCCGATGCCGAAGGTCTTGCCCTGGAAGACGTTGTCGGCCTCGATCAGCCGCTCGTCGGTGTCCAGGTCCACGCCGTGCGCCTTGGCGATCGGCGTCGCCGTCTCCTGCGCCCGCTCCAGCGGGGAGGCCACGACGTACGTCACGTCGCGGGAGGCGAGGTGCTCGGCGACCCGGTCGGCCATGCGCCGGCCCAGCTCGGAGAGGTGGTAGCCGGGCAGGCGGCCGTAGAGCACGCCGGTCGGGTTCTCGACCTCGCCGTGCCGCATCACGTGGACGACGGTCAGGTCGTCCCGCTTGTCCCCGGTGCTCACGCGGTCGCCTCCGCAGCCGCGCGGGCCGCCGCCGGAAGGGCGTCGGCGATGCGCTGGACGGCCCGCTCGTCGTGGGCGGTGGACACGAACCAGGACTCGAAGGACGACGGCGGCAGGTAGACGCCGTCGGCGAGCAGCGAGTGGAAGAAGGCGGTGAAGCGGAAGGACTCCTGCGCCTTGGCGTCCTCGTAGTCGCGCACCGGCCGGTCCGTGAAGAAGACGGAGAACATGTTGGAGGCGGTCTGCAGCGTGTGCGCGACGCCCTCCTTGCTCAGCGCCTCGGTGACCAGGCCCTGGATCTGCTCGGACACGGCGTTGACCTTGGCGTACGCCGCGTCGTCCAGCAGCCGGAGCTGGGCGAGGCCGGCGGCGGTGGCGACCGGGTTCCCGGAGAGCGTGCCGGCCTGGTAGACCGGGCCGGCCGGGGCGAGGTGCGCCATGACGTCGGCGCGCCCGCCGAACGCGGCCGCGGGGAACCCGCCGCCCATGACCTTGCCGAAGGTCATCAGGTCGGGCACGACGCCCTCGACGCCGTACCAGCCGGCGCGGCTGGTGCGGAAGCCGGTCATGACCTCGTCGGAGATGAACAGTGCGCCGTTCGCGGCGCACGCGTCCTTGAGGCCCTGGTTGAAGCCGGGCAGCGGCGGGACGACGCCCATGTTGCCCGGGGACGCCTCGGTGATCACGCAGGCGATCTCGCCGGGGTGCGCGGCGAAGGCGGCGTGCACGGCCTCCAGGTCGTTGTACGGCAGCACGATCGTGTCGCTCGCCTGGGCGCCGGTGACGCCCGGGGTGTCGGGCAGCGCGAAGGTGGCGACGCCGGAGCCGGCGGCGGCGAGCAGGGAGTCGACGTGGCCGTGGTAGCAGCCGGCGAACTTGATCACCTTGGTGCGCCGGGTGAAGCCGCGGGCGAGCCGGATGGCGGACATCGTCGCCTCGGTCCCGCTGGAGACCAGTCGCACCTGCTCCAGCGGCGCGACGCGGGCGACCATCTCCTCGGCGAGCGCGACCTCGCCCTCGGCGGGCGTGCCGAACGAGGTGCCGCGCGCGACGGCCTCCTGCACGGCGGCGATCACCTCGGGGTGCGCGTGGCCGAGGATCATCGGACCCCAGGAGCAGACGAGGTCGACGTACTCACGCCCGTCCGCGTCCGTCAGGTACGGCCCGGTGCCCGACACCATGAACCGGGGCGTGCCGCCCACGGCGCGGAACGCCCGCACCGGGGAGTTCACACCGCCGGGCGTGACGGCCGCCGCGCGGTCGAACAGAGCCTGCGAGGCCGGTGCTTCGTATGGATATGCCAGTTCGCTCATGACCTGCGACTTCTCCGACCTTCTCGACCTTCTCCGACTTCTCGGACTCTGGTTGCCCAGGGTGACCTCATTCAGGGTAGACAACCCGCCCGAACGTCGTGTCGTCTGCCAGACTGGAGCCCGTCCACGCAGCTCACGATGACGGCGTGGAGAGAGGTTGCCGGCGTCCTGCGGACATATGGACAGACATATGTTTCACCGCACGTTTCGGCGGGCGGCCGTGGGGGAGGTCACTGACACGATGATCGGGTTGCGCGGCGGGCGCCACGCGTCCTAGAAAAGCAGTCGGGTGGAGATATGCATCGCGGTGGCGGACTGGGCGAGGGGACCGACGATCTGGGTCCCCGACGTGCCCGGCGGGGCAGGCACCGACGCGAGGCGGAGGAAACGGCCGAAGCACGCGAGACACGGCACGCGCACGGTGCGCCGATCGAGCCCGACCGGCTCGACCGGCGGGTCGACCGGCCGAGGGCGGGGAGCGGGAATGGTGGTCGGGTGGGGGTGACGTACAAGTACTTCGGCGCGCCGGACGGCGCGACCGCGGCCCGCGTCCCGATCTCGATGCGCCCCGAGGAACTCGGCGGCGACGAGCTCGGCATGAACGGCATGTTCACCAAGATCAAGCCGGAGACGATGGCCGCGATGGTCCTCACCGGCATCGAGGGCGTGCCCCTGCACCGGGTCCCCCCGCTGGAACTGGTCGTCCTGCACCCCGACTACGCGGTCGTGAAGCTCCCGATGACCGTCGTCGACCCCCTGCGCGGCATCGGCGAGGAGGCGGTCGGCGCGGCCGCCTTCATCTGGTCCACGGTCCCGGACCGGGGCGGCCCGCGGGACGCGTTCAACGTGTACCAACTGCTGCACGAGTGGCAGGACTTCTCGCACCGGCTGCACGAGGCGGGGCATCAGCCTTATTGCCTGGTGTGGCCCTGAGTCACGGGCGCAGCGGCAGCGGGCGGGGTCTTCGGGCCTCGCCCTTTTCCGTGCGGGGCAAGGGCCGTCGGGCCGGACACCGGGTGGAGCCGGCCAACTCCCCCGTGCCGCGGGCGCGGTTGTCGGCCGGCGCCCGCACGCCTGTCGGCGGGTGCGTCTACGATCGGCCGTCATGGACTGGCTGGAGCGGATCGCGAGGCTGAGGCAGTGGACCCAGCGGGGAACGCGCGCTCCGCACAAGCCACTTCTGCTGCTGTACGCGCTCGGCCGGTACCGGGAGGACCCCGACGGGGGGTTGCGGTACACCGCCGTGGAGCGGGACCTCCAGCGCCTGCTCGTCGAGTACGGGCCGCCCCACAGGACGACACCCGCGTACCCCTTCCACCACCTGGTCGGTGACGGCGTGTGGGAAGTCCGCACCGATCGAGGGCCGGGCAGCCCCGGCAGCGGGGTGCGGGACCTCCGTGAGACGGGTGCCACCGGGCGGCTCGCGCCGGACCTGCGAGCGGCGCTGCGACGGGAACCGGACCTGCTCGGCAGGATCGCGCGCCTGCTGCTGGACCTGCACTTCCCGCCCTCCCTGCACGGGGAGCTGTGCGAAGCCGTCGGCCTGGAAGCGGAACCGGCCGGGCGGCTCGCGGCGGTACGCGGCAGGCGGCGGGACCCGCGAATGCGGGAGCTGGTGCTGACCGCCTACGAGTACCGGTGCGCCTTCTGCGGGTACGACGGCAGGATCGGCGCGGTGCCGGTCGGGCTGGAGGCCGCCCACGTGCGCTGGTGGGCGTTCGGCGGACCCGACGAGGTCGAGAACGGGCTGTGCCTGTGCGCGCTGCACCACAAGCTCTTCGACAAGGGCGTCCTCGGCGTGGGGGACGACCGGCGCGTCCTGGTCTCGCAGCGCTTCGTCGGTCACAGCGCCGCCGCCCGCGAGCACGTCACCGCCCTCGCGGGCCGGCCGCTCGTCGGCCCGCGGCCCGGCGCACGCCCTGTCGCCGCGGCTCACCGGGACTGGCACGCCCGGCAGGTCTTCCACGGCGAACCGCGCCCGGCCGCGGCCGTCTGACCGCGTCGGGACGCCTGCGTCCCGGGGTGCGGTGGGCACCGCCCCCTCGTCGGCGTGCCGCGCCGGCCGCCGTTGGCGATACTGGCAGCAGGTACGGGACGACGCTCCCCGTGCGCCGGGCCACGGCGGAGTCCGCGGCCGGGCCCACCACAAAGGCGCCGTCACCGCCGCCGAAAGGGGCGTCGCCATGTGCCGCTGGATCGCCTACTCGGGTACACCCGTCCTTCTCAGCCAGGTCCTGTTCGAGCCGGAGCACTCCCTGATCGACCAGAGTCTGCACTCCCGCATGGGCGTGGAGACGACCAACGGCGACGGCTTCGGCATCGGCTGGTACCCGCGGGACATGGCCGAGCCGGCAGTCCTGCGGGACGTCGGCCCGGCCTGGAACGACCGCAATCTGCAGGAGGTCGCCCACCACACCCGCTCGGGGCTGTTCTTCGGCCACATCAGGGCCTCGACCGGAACGGCCGTGCAGCAGAGCAACTGCCACCCGTTCCGGAGCGGTCGCTGGCTGTGGATGCACAACGGGGTGATCAGCGACTTCCGCCGACTCCGGCGTGACCTCGCCCTGGCCGTCGATCCGGCCCGGTACGCCCGCATAGAGGGCTCCACCGACTCCGAGGTCATGTTCTTCCTCGCCCTCACCTTCGGTCTGACGGACGACCCGCCCGGTGCGGTGGCGCGCATGGCGGGACTGGTCGAGACGACGGCGGAGGCGCACGGCGTCCCGCACCCGCTGCAGATGACCGTCGCAGTGACCGACGGTGAGAGCGTGTGGGCCTTCCGTTACTCCAGTGAGGGCCGCTCGCGCTCGTTGTTCGTCAGCACCAGGGTGGACGCCCTGCGCGCGCTCCACCCGGACGTGTCGTTCCTGCGTGGCCTCTCCGACGAGACCCGTCTCGTCGTGTCGGAGCCCCTGGGCGACCTGCCCGGCGCGTGGAACGAGGTGCCGGAGAGCAGTTACGGCGTCGTCCGGCCGGGCGGGGGCGAGTTGCGTCCCTTCCGGCCCGAGTACGCCGACGGACCGCGGGGGTGAGGCCGTGGCCGCGAGCGACGACACGGCCCGGGAACCGGCCGGGGCCGGCGCCGACACCGACCCGCTGGGAGACCCCCTCCTGCGCACCCGGTTCGCCCTGCCCTCGCGGCCTGCCACGTTCCTGCGGCGGCAGCGGCTCGTCGACCATCTCGACCAGGCACTCACGACACCGCTGACGCTGGTCAACGGCGCGGCCGGGGCGGGCAAGACCCTGCTGGCGGCCGACTGGGCGGCAGGTCTGCGGCTGCCGGTCGCCTGGCTCACCGTGGAGGCCGGAGACCACCGGCCCGGGGTCTTCTGGGCCTACGTCCTCGAAACCCTGCGGGCCTGCGGCGCGCGGGCCGCCGGGGCCGTCGGTACCCCCGCGGACTCGGGGGGCGTGGGACGCGGGCTGCTGGGCGCGCTCGCCGCCGAGCTGGACGCCCGCGACCGTCCCGTGGTCCTCGTGCTCGACGAGTACGACCGGATGACCGCTCCCCAGGTCGCCCAGGAGCTGGAGTTCGTCCTGCGCCACGCCGGACGGGGACTGCGCCTCGTCCTCGTCACCCGTACCGAACCGCTCCTCCCGCTGCACCGGTACCGGGCCGCCGGCGAGCTGACGGAAATCCGCGGCGCGGAGCTGGCCTTCACTCCCGGGGAAGCCGGCGCGCTGCTGGAACTGCACGGCCTGCGTCTGCCCGCGCACGCCACGTCCGCGCTGGTGGAGCGAACGCGGGGCTGGGCCGCCGGTCTGCGCCTGTCCGCCCTGGCGGCCCGGGAGAGCACCGACCCCGAGCGCTACCTGAAGGAGTTCGAGGCGGACCACAGTACGGTCGCGGACTTCCTGCTCGCCGAGGTCCTCAAGGGCAGGACGGAGGAGACCCAGGACCTCTTGCTGCGCGTGAGCGTCCTGGACCGTTTCTGTCCGGGCCTGGCCGACGCCCTGACCCTGCGGACCGACGCCGCCCCCCTCCTCGCCGGGCTGCACCGGGAGAACGCGTTCATCGAGCGGCTCGGGCACTCCTGGTACCGGCTGCATCCGCTCTTCCGGGAGATACTCCGGGCCCACCTGCGCGAACGCATGCCCGGTGTGGAGCCGGAACTGCACCGCCGGGCCGCGCGGTGGCTGCGCCGCTCCGGGTTCCTCCCCGAGACGCTCGCCCACGCCGCCGCCGGGGGCGACTGGGACCTCGCGGCCGGCGCCCTCGTCGACGACCTCGCGATCGGCCAGCTCTTCACGGGCCTGCGCTCCGACGACCTGACCGAGCTCTTCGCCGGCATGGGGCCGGAGGCCGGGAGTCCGGCGAGCGACGTCGTACGCGCGGCCCGCGCCCTGGCCCGGCGCGACCTCGGTCACGGCCTGGCCCGGCTGCGGGGGGCGCGGGAACGGTTGCCCGACGACGCTCCCGACCTGGCACCGGTCCGGTTGAGCTGCACGCTGCTGGAGGCGCTGGCGGCCCGGCTCACCGGATGCCCGGCCCGGGCCGAGGAGGCCGCCGCGGCCTCCGAGGAGCTGGTGCGGGAGCTTCCGGCCCCTCTGCTCGGCAAGCACCCGGAACTGACGGCCCTCCTGCTGACGCACGTGGGGTCGGCACGCCTGTGGGACGGGCGGTTCGAGGACGCGCGTGCTGTCCTGACCACGGCGGCCGGCACTCCTGGCGGGGCCGCCACCGTGCTGCCGCGGGTGGAGGCGATGGGACACCTGGCCCTGCTCGACTACCTCAACGGCTGGCTCGGCCGCGCGGAGCGCAAGGCCATGGCCGCTGTGTCGGAGGGAGAGCGGGCGGGGCTGCCCCGGCCACCGGGCGCGGGCATCGGCCGGCTGGTCCTGGCGGCGGTGGCCGTCGACCGCCACGAACTGGACCGGGCCCGGACCTTGCTCGACGAGACGGCCCGGCTCCCGGCGAGGGAACACGATCCGGTGCCGACGGCGGGGCGGGCCATCGCCGTGTCGCGGCTGCTGCTCGACAGCGGGGAAGCGGGTGCGGCCGTGGAGGCGGCGGACCCGGCCGTCCCCGCCGCCGTGGCATCGCCCTGGGCGCAGGGCCACGCGGCACTCGTCCGCTCCGCCGCCCGTCTGGCCGAGGACCGGCCGGACGAAGCCTCCCGGATACTCCGCGGCTTCTCCGGGGACCAGCCGGTGTGCGCGGTGGAGGCGGCGGCCCTCCAGATCGCCGCGGGACGCCCCCGGGCGGCCGTCGAACTGCTCGACAGCATCCGCACCGAAGGACGCACCGGCCCCGTGGTGAGCGTGGGCGCGGCACTGGTGAAGGCCCGGGCCGCCACGGAGGCGGGCGATGAGGCGACCGCCCGCAGGCTCGTCGCGCGGGCGCTGCTGGACGCCCGGCGCGAGCGGCTGCGGCGCCCCTTCCTCCGGGCCGGGGAGTGGCTCCGGCCGATGCTGGCCACGGACCCGCTGCACGAACTGGCGGAGGGCTGGCTCGTGGCCGAGCCATCACGGCGACGCGGGGAACGACCCCGGCCCGAACCTGGTCCGCCGCCCCTGGTGGCGGTGGAGCTGAGCGGACGCGAGCGCGATGTGCTGCGGCGGCTGGCCCGCATGATGTCCACGGAGGAGATCGCCGCCGACCTGTACGTGTCGGTCAACACGGTGAAGACGCATCTCAAGAGCGCCTACCGGAAGCTCGGCGTGAACCGGCGCAACGAGGCGGTGCGCCGGGCACGCGGCCTCGGCCTCCTGTGACCTCCCCCGCGAGGGGTGAGGCACACGGCGCCACCGCCGGGGTGCGATAGGGGAAGCGTGCCCCGGCGCGCCGGGCCGACCCGCGGAGGTGAGACGACGTGAAGCACTGGCGGGCCCTGGCGGTCCTGGGCACGGCCCAGTTCCTGATGGTGCTGGACACCTCCGTCATGAACGTGTCGATCAGCCAACTGGTCGAGGACTTCGACACCGAGGTCACCGCCATCCAGGCCGTCATCACCCTGTACGCCCTGGTCATGGCGGCTTTCATGCTCATCGGCGGCAGGCTCGGGGACATCTTCGGACGGCGCCGCGTGTTCCTGGCGGGGCTGACCGTGTACGGGGTGGGGTCGGCCGTGACCGCCGTGGCGCCCACGCTGTGGGTCCTCACGCTGGGCTGGTCCGTCGTCGAAGGGCTCGGGGCCGCCATGGTGCTCCCGGCGATGGCGGCCCTGGTCGCCGAGTCCTACCGGGGGCGGGACCGGGCCGTCGCCTTCGCGGTCGTCGGCGGCCTCGCCGGGGCCGGGATCGCGGTCGGCCCGATGCTCGGCGGCTGGATGACGACGTACCTCTCCTGGCGGCTGGTGTTCGCGGGCGAGGTCGTGGTCGTCGCGGCCGTGCTGCTGTGCCGGCGGCTGATCGCGGCACCCGCTCCGGCCGGGCGCCGTCCCCGGCTCGACGGGGTCGGGGCGGTGCTCTCCGCCGCCGGGCTCGGGCTGGGCGTGCTCGGGGTGCTGCAGAGCAGCACCTGGGGCTGGGTGGAACCCCGTAACCCGCCCTTCACCGTCCTCGGCTTCTCCCCCACCCTGTTCGTCGTCGGCGCCGGACTCGTCGTGCTGGCCGCCTTCCGGTTCTGGGAGCGGCGGCGTACGGGCCGGGGTGCCGACCCCCTGGTGCACCTGGCCCTGCTGGGCAGGCCCGTGCTCCGGGCCGGGCTGACGACGCTCCTGGGCCAGAACCTCATCCTCCTGGGTCTGTTCTTCGCCATCCCCCTGTATCTCCAGGTGGTGCAGGGCTTCGACGCCTTCCAGACGGGGCTGCGCCTGCTGCCGGTGTCCGCCACGATGCTGGTGACCTCCCTGTGCGGCTCCTCGCTGGGGCGCAGGGTGGGGCCGCGCAGGGTGGTGCGGCTCGCCCTGGTGGTCCTGGTGGCGGCCGTCGTGTGGCTGCTCGCCACCATCGACCCGGTCATCGACGACGCGCAGTTCGCCGGGGCGATGGCCGTCCTGGGCGTGGGCGTCGGCCTCCTCGCCTCGCAGCTCGGCAACATCGTCCAGTCCGACGTCGGCGAGGACGAGCGCAGCGAGGCCGGAGGGCTTCAGTTCACGGCCCAGAACCTCGGTTCGGCGCTGGGCACCGCACTCATCGGCTCGATCCTCGTCGGCGCGCTCGCCGGCGCCCTCACCACCCAGGTCGCGGACGACCCGCGGCTGTCCCAGGCGACCCGCGACCAGGTCGGAGTCCGCCTGGAGGCCGGCATCACCTTCGTCTCCACCGACCAGGTGCGTACCGCGGCCGAGCGGGCCGGTCTGCCACCGGCCGAGGCCGACGCCGTCGCCGACTCCTACGCCTCCGCCCAACTGCAGGGGCTGAAGGCGGCGATCCTGGCCACGGGCGGCGTAGCGCTCGCCGGCTTCCTGGTCACCGCCCCTCTGCCGACCGCCCGGGCGGTCCGGCCGCCGCCCGGCCCCGGCCTCGACGCCGACCCGGCGGGAACGACCGGTCCGACCGGCTGAGCGGGAAGGGAGACCCTGGTGTCCTCAGGCACGACCGGGTCCCGACGGGCCACACAGCGGCGGGAGCGCCGGGCCGAGCACCGGGCGCACGCCGACTACACCGGCGGCGTCTACGGGTCCATGCTCGCGGCCTCCGTCGTGATCGGCGCCGGCTCGTTCGGCTCGTTCCCCCGCGCCGAACTGGTCCTGCTGCTGTTGCTCACCGGCCTGGTGTTCTGGATCGCCCACGTCCACGCCGAGCTGTTCGGCGCACGCCTCGCCCGGGACGCGCCGGACCGGCGGGTGATCCTGCGCGTGTGCCGTGAGGAGTGGCCGATCGTCAAGGCCGCCGTGCCGCCGGCCGCGGCCGTCGCCGTCAGCCCGCTGCTGGGGCTGGACGTCCAGGGTGCCCTCTGGCTGGCGCTGTCCGTCGCCGTCGCCGGGCAGGTGGGCTGGTCCGTCGCCGCGGCCCACCGCGCGGGGGCCTCACGGCGGCTGATGGCCGCCACCGCGTCGGTCAACGTGCTGCTCGGCCTGGTGATCGTCGTCCTCAAGATCGCCCTGACGCACTGAGGGACCGCGCCGGCGCGGTGGCCGCCGCGAGTCACCTGCCCAGGGTGAGGCCCCCGGGGGCTCGGGGACGGACGATCGGCACAGAGGACTCCGTCCGCGCCGGGTCGTGGACGCCGTCCCGAGCCCGTCCGGTGGAGGGACCGCCCGTGCGCTACGAGATCCGAGTCGAGGGACACCTGTCGGAGACGCTGGCCAAGGCGTTCCCGGAGCTGGAGCACGTGGTGATGTCCGGGCAGACGGTGCTGTTCGGCAGTGTCGTGGACGAGGCCCACCTGTACGGTCTGCTGACGCGTTGCCAGTCACTGGGGCTGCGGGTCCTGGAGATGCGGCAGCTCCCGGAGTGACGCGGACCGGCCTGCGCGCCCTCCGCCGCTCTCACCGGTGTCGCGCTTCGATCCGGCCCGCGCTGCGGGCGGCGCCGAGAGCCTGGTGGTCCCGCTCGTTCTGGTCGGCGTAGGACCGGCCGAACTCGGCGAGCGCGCGGTCGAAGCGGTCGCTGCCGCCCAGGTAGGCGGCGAGTGCGACGGGGTCGCCCGAGCGGGCGTGCGCCCGGGCCAGACAGGCCCCGCACAGCCGGCCGAAGAGGGAGAGCAGCTCCGGCCCCATGGTCTCCGGCCGCGCGATGCCCTTCCAGTCCCACAGCTGGCGCACGTAGAAGTCCCGGCCCTGTCCGTCGAGGCCGGTGACGTGCGTCCAGCCGAGGAAGATGTCGCTGGTGGTCTGGATCAGGCGCTGCCCGGTCACCACCCGGCGGCCCTGGTTGCCGTAACGCTCACCGCCCGTGTGGGCGGCCAGCACCGACTCCGAGGCCTCCTTCGCCTGGAGCAGCAGCGGATCGTCGTCGTCCCTGCCGAGCAGGAGCAGCACCCAGCAGCGGGTGCCGACGCTGCCGACGCCCACCACCTTCCGGGCCATGTCCACCAGCCGGTAGTGGCGCAGCAGGTGCCGGCGTTCGACCGGCAGGGTCCGCGCGTAGCCCTCCACGAGGGACCGCAGCTGCTCCTCACGGCGGGCCTCGGAGCGCTCGGCCGTCAGGTCCCCGAGCGGGGTGATCAGCGGGGGGTCCGGTGCGATGCGCCGGCCCTCCGCCGTGACGCGGGTGAGTTTGGCGAACGCCTTCTCATGGGTCCGTGTGCGTGCCTTCGCGGCCGCCTCGCGCAGGCGGTGGCCCGCCTCGTCCTCCGCCCGCGCCGCCAGCAGCGCCCGCAGGTGGTCGGCGTCGTCCTGGGCGTACCAGATGTCCAGGGTGGGCATGCCGGCGAACTCGCGCATCCGCTCCCGTTACGCCCGCACGCAGGCCCGTACGGTGCCGTCCTGCTCCTTGCGCGAGAAGCCGTTCTCCCGTGCCGCGATCACGAGGCCCGCCGCCAGCCGCTTGACGTCCCACTCGAAGGGGCCGGGCAGGGTCTCGTCGAAGTCGTTGATGTCGAAGACCAGGCGGCGCTCGGGCGAGGCCAGCAGCCGGAAGTTCAACGGGTGCGCGTCGCCGCACAGTTGCACCTGGAGTCCGCTGCTGGGCAGGGGGGCCAGGTCCGCCGCCATGACCGCCGCCGCGCCCCGGTAGAAGCGGAACGGCGATTCCAGCATGCGGCCGTAGCGGATCGGCACCAGGGCGGGTACGCGCTCGGCGGACTGGCGTTCCAGGATCCCGGTCGGGTCGGGGCGCCGCTGCGCCGGCTCGTACCAGCCGTGGCACGAACGCGAGGCCCGCTTGCGCGCCTTCCTGCCGTACGCGGCCCGCTCGGCCGGCGGCAGGGAGGCGGTGAAGGCGCTGGGTACGGTCATGGTCCGGCCTCCGGTTCGTCGGGACCGGCACCGGCGGGCGGTTCCCGGAGCTTGCGGCGCAGTCCCGTCTGCACGGCGCTCGCCAGCACTCGGGCGGCGACGCCGACGAGCAGCAGCCCGCCCGCCATCTGCACCATCGCGAGCACCCGCCCGGTCTGGGAGCGCGCCGTGATGTCCCCGTAGCCGACGGTGCTGAACGTGCTCAGGGTGAAGTACAGGGCGTCCGTCCTGGTCAGCGGTTCGCTGAAGGAGCCCGGCGCGGAGCGGGCCAGCAGGTAGTAGGCGACGGCGAAGAGGACCAGGAACAGCACCAGCGTGGCGGCCAGGCCCTCGACGGCCCGCAGACGCGGATGGGGGGACCGCGCGATGGCCCGCACCTCCCACGCGAACACGAGCAGGACCACCAGCAGGCCGCCCGCCAGCAGCAGGGACGCGCCGGCCGTCAGGTGCTCGTCCAGGGGCAGCAGGTAGTAGGCGGTGACGAGGCCGGCGGCGATGAACGCGGCACGGGCGAGGGCGACGGCGGCGGCGCCCCGCCCGGCGCGGAGTCCGTCCGCCCCCGCCAGGGCCTGTCCCCCGTCGGTGTCCGTATCGCTCATCCGCACGTCTCTTCGCCGTGTCCGAGCCCGGTGGGCCGGTCGTTTCCGCTTCCCACCCTCACCGCCCGGTGGCGTCGGCGGATCACCCCTGACGGGTGGTCCCGTCGCGGCGAGCACACTCACCCTCGCCGGGTGATGCCACGCGGTGCGCCCCGTGACCACTCTGAAGTCCGGTGGGGAACGACGGCCGGGCCCCGCCCGGAACGGAGGACGGACATGAGCGCACCGACCTACCTGGCGTATGACTATCCGCTGCTGGGCGCCTTCTGGACCATGCTGATGATCTTCCTGTGGATCATGTGGTTCGTCCTGCTCTTCCGCATCGTCGCGGACATCTTCCGGGACGACGGACTGAGCGGCTGGGCGAAGACCGGCTGGCTGGTGTTCTGCATCCTCCTGCCCTTCCTGGGCGTGTTCGTCTACGTGATCGCCCGCGGGAAGAACATGGGCCGCCGTGAGGTGGCGCAGGCCCGTGCGCAGCAGGAGCAGTTCGACGCGTACATCAGGAAGACCGCGGCCGGCGGGTCCAGCAGCGTCGACGAACTCGCCCGGCTCTCCGAGATCCGGGACCGGGGCGGCATCACGGACGAGGAGTTCCGCAGGGCGAAGGAACTGGTCCTGACGGGTCACGGTCCGGCGGCCCACACGGGCGGCACCGGCACCGGCACCTCTGCCCACTGACAGCAACCGCACCCACGAAACGAGGCCCGACATGACCGCTGTACACCCGCGCCCGGCGCACACCGCGAGGCAGGAATGGGCGACCGGCCTGACCGCCTTCGCTGCCGTGATGCTCTTCCTCGTCGGACTGCTCGACGTCTTCCGGGGCATCATGGGCATCGCCCAGGACGACGTCTTCGTCACCACGCCCAGCTACGTCTTCAGGTTCGACCTCACGGGCTGGGGCTGGGTCCACCTCGCCCTGGGCGCCGTCGCCGTGGCGGTCAGCGTCGGGCTGCTGATGACGGCGATGTGGGCGCGCGTCGCCGGAGTCGCCATCGCCGGACTCGTGATCATCGCCAACTTCCTCTCCCTGCCGTACTACCCGGTGTGGTCCGTCGTCATGATCACCATCTCCGGCTTCGTCATCTGGGCCCTGTGCGTGGTGCAGCGGGGTGGCGATCCGCACGGCCGCGAGACGCGTTGAGGGTGCCGCCGGCCGACCGGCCCGCGTGCGGCCCGGCCGGCGCCGGGCCGCAGGCGGCGTCCGGCCCGCCGCGTCCTCTCGGTGGCGGGCCACGGGCAGGGAGAGGACGCTGGATGCGGGGGGGGGGAACACGATGGAGAGACCCCATGACTCGGACCAGGACGGACAAGGCGCACGGATCCTTCCTCTCGCGCCCCGGCGTCCGCCGCTTCCTGCCGTTCGCGGTGATCACAGCGATCGCCCTGATCTTCATCTTCGAGAACGACGCGAGTGTCGAGATCCGGCTTCTCGTCCCGATGGTGACGATGCCCCTGTGGGGCGCGCTGCTGATCGCCTGGGCCCTCGGCGTCCTCGCCGGCCTGTTCACGGTGCGGCGGCGGTCGGGCCGGAACGCACGACGGCACGGATGAACGCGCGCCGGGCCTCGAGGCCGCCCGCCGCTCGGAGGTAATCGCCTCCCCCTCCTTTCGGAATACCCCAGGGGGGTATATCGTTCAGTCCACCTGAGCGATACCCCATGGGGGTATCCATGTCGTTGGGAGGGATCAAGCCATGTCAACCGCCGATCCGCGGCGCTGGTGGGCACTCGCCGTGCTGGCCGCCGCTCAGTTCATGGTGATCATGGACACCTCGATCATCGGGGTGGCGCTTCCGGAGATGCAGCGTGACCTGGGCTTCTCCCAGGGCGATCTGCAGTGGGTCTTCAACGCGTACGTCATCGCCTTCGGCGGGCTGCTGCTGCTCGGCGGCCGGCTGTCCGATCTGCTGGGCGCGCGGCGGGTGTTCGCCGGCGGA
This sequence comes from Streptomyces sp. NPDC018947, assembly GCF_044390505.1. Taxonomy (NCBI): domain Bacteria; kingdom Bacillati; phylum Actinomycetota; class Actinomycetes; order Kitasatosporales; family Streptomycetaceae; genus Streptomyces; species Streptomyces sp. NPDC018947. Next base: position 2,941 of record NZ_JBIRZD010000011.1, on the reverse strand, counting down.
TGGGTCGTGCTGATCGCCGGCTCCGTGGTCGCCGCCGCCGCGAGCACCGCCTGGGTCGAGGTCGTGGGCCGCGCCGTGCAGGGCGTGGGCGGGGCGCTGATCGCGCCCGCCTCCATGACGCTGCTGATGATGCTCTTCGGCCAGAACCCCAAGGAGCTGGGCAAGGCACTCGCCCTCTACGGCGCCGCGGCCCCCGCCGGCGGCACCGCGGGCGTCTTCCTGGGCGGCGTGTTCACCGAGTGGGCGAGCTGGCCCTGGGTCTTCGTCATCTACGTCCCGATCGGTCTCGTGACCCTCGCCGCCACCGGGCTGCTGCCCGCCGTCGCGCCGAGCCGCGGTTCGGTCGACGTCCTCGGCGCCGCGTTCGTCACCGCCGGTCTGGCCCTCGCCGTGTTCGCGGTGGTCCGCGCGCCCGAGGTCGGCTGGGGTGCCGGCCAGACGGTGCTGGAACTCCTCGGCGCGGCCGTGCTGCTGGCCCTGTTCCTCCTCGTCCAGAGGTCGGTGAGGACGCCCCTGATGCCGCTGCGGGTCTGGCGCACTCCGGGGCTGGGCGTGTCCAACCTGGCGATGACGCTGCTGGGCGCCGCCTGGATCCCGATGTGGTACTTCCTCAACCTCTACCTCCAGCAGGTCCTCGGTTACGGGGCGTTCGCCAGCGGCGCCGCCCTGCTGCCGATGACCGGTCTGCTGATGCTCTTCATGACCCTCATCACCGCCCGCCTGCTGGGCCGCTTCGGCGCCAAGCCGCTGATCTCCGGAGGCCTGTTCGTCCTGGCCGCGGGCCTGGTCTGGCTGGCCGCGGTCGAACCGACCGGCACCTTCGCCGTCGACGTCCTGCCGGCCTCGCTGGTCGCCGCGACCGGCATGTCGCTGGCCTACATCCCGGCCATGATGTCCGCGATCTCGGGCGTCCCGCAGGAGCAGGCCGGCCTGGCCTCCGGCATCGTCAACACCACCTACCAGGTGGGTTCCGCGCTGGGCCTCGCCGCCCTGACCGCGCTGGCCACCTCCCGGGGCGCGGACCGGATCGGTGATCTGCCCGCGCTGACCGACGGTTTCAGCGCCGCGTTCCTCGGCGCCGCCGCCGTCGCGGCCGTCGGCGGACTGCTGACCGCCGTACTGATGCGGGGCCGCCCGGCGTCCGCGGCCGAGGACCCCGCGACCCCGGCCGGCGAGTCCGTCAGGGCCTGAGCGTGGGCGGCTGTCGCGCCCACGCCTCCGAAGGACCGTTCCGTACCGACCCCGTCGGGCGGAACGGTCTTGTCGTTTCCGGCGGTTGACACCCCGAACACCGCACGTCAGAGTCCCGCCGTGAGCGATACCGACGATCTGACGCCGGCCGAGACGCGCGTCTGGCGAGCCTTCCCGCGGGGCTCGTCCGTGGACTTCCGCGCCGACGGCGACGAGGCCCCGGAGCCCGGCGACACCTGGGGCGCCGAGCGGACCGTCAGGGCGAGCGTGCTGCGGGCACTGCTGCTCAGGGCTCCGCAGGAGGAGGGGGAGATCGCCGCCCTCAAGATCACGGGGGCGCGGATCACCGGGGTGCTCGACCTGAAGTACGCCACGGTCGACGCCCCCGTACGGCTGAGCCACTGCCACTTCGACAACGCCCCCGACCTCTACGGGGCCCATCTGCGCCAGCTCAATCTGAGCAGGTCCCTGCTGCCGGGCCTGACCGCGGCCACCCTGCGGGTCGAGGGGGTGCTGCGGATGACGGACTGCCGGGTGCGCGGGCCGGTGCGGCTCGGCGGGGCGCAGATCTCCGGGGCGCTGTTCCTGGAGCGGGCGCGGTTCACGGCGCCGGACGACTCCGAGCCGGTGCTCCAGCTCAACCAGGCGTCGATCGGCGACGACCTGTGGGCACCGGAGATGCGCGCGCACGGCCAGGTTCGGCTCACCGGCGCCATGGTCACCGGACGGATCAACCTCCAGGACGCCGAGTTCGACCGGCCCGGCGGCACCGCGCTGGACGCGCAGAACCTCCAGGTCGGGGGTCATGTGCGGGCGCGGTGCCTGCGTGCGCGGGGCCGGGTCGAGCTCCGCGGCTCGCGCATAGCGGGCCGCCTCGACCTGCTCCACGCGCGCCTGTCGAATCCGGGCGACACGGCACTGCGGGCGAGCAGCAGCGTCATCGGCGAACTCTGGCTGCGCGGCGGGCCACGCGTCCGGGGCGCCCTGAACCTGCGGCGCTCCCAGATAGAGATCCTCACCCTCGAACCGGAGATGCTCCCGGACCAGGTGCACCTGGGCAATCTCACGTACACCGTGCTCGCCCCGCACGAGCCCGCCGAGCGCCGCCTTCCCATGCTGGAACGGGACGGCGACCGGTACGAACCGTACGGCTACGAGCAGTTGACGGCCGCCTACCGCCACGTCGGGGACGACGACGCGGCCCGGCTCGTCCAGCTCGCCAAGCAGCGCCGCCGACGCGCCGGCCTCACCTGGTACGGCAAGGTGTGGGGGTACGTCCAGGACGCCGCGGTCGGCTACGGCTTCCGCCCGCTGCGCGCGGCCCTGTGGCTGCTGTCCCTCATGACCGTCGGGTCGATCGCCTACGGCATGGAGCATCCGCGCCCCGTCAAGGCGGACGAGGCCCCCGAGTTCAACCCCGTCTTCTACACCCTCGACCTGCTGCTGCCGGTCATCAGCTTCGGCCAGGAGACGGCGTTCGCCCCCGAGAGCTGGTACCAGTGGCTGTCGTACGGCCTGATCCTCACCGGCTGGATCCTGGCGACGACGATCGTCGCGGGCGTGACCCGTACGGTCAGCCGCCAATGAGCCCCCGGAGCGCGAGAAACGGGTGAGGGCGGGCCGTCGGGCCCGCCCTCACCCCTCGCGGGGACTGCTCAGTGGGTGGTGGTGAAGGTGCGGAGTCGGAGGCTGTTGCCGACGACGAAGACGGAGGAGAAGGCCATGGCGGCTCCGGCGATCATGGGGTTGA